>JBFWMF010000045.1:0-3430 GCA_050251735.1 Desulfitobacterium sp. | reverse complement strand
ATTAGTGACTTTAACGTTTTTAAGAACTTGAGGATAAACGGTAACATCTCGTACCAATTCAGACAGAGGCAGCTTTTTACTGAGCATCGCCTGCATGATTTTAATGGCAGTTAACATGCCATCTCCTGTCGTGGCATACTTAGCAAAGATGATATGACCGGATTGCTCGCCTCCAATCATATGTCCATTTTCACGCATATTTTCATAGACATACTTATCCCCTACGTTCGTCTTCTCATACTGAATTCCAGCTTGATCTAATGCTTTATAAAGTCCAAAATTTGACATAACTGTCGTAACAACTGTGTTATTATCCAGTTTATCGCGTTCCTTCATATAGCAACTGTACAAATATAAAATTTTATCTCCGTCAACTAAATTTCCATTTTCATCCACAGCAAGGCATCGATCTGCGTCACCATCGAACGCGAACCCAACATCCATATGATGATCTTTCACATAGGCCTGAAGATAGTCCATATGCGTTGAGCCAACACCATCATTGATATTAATCCCGTTCGGTGTATTTCCGATCACATGTGTTTCAGCACCTAATGCATCAAAGACGCTTTTCGCAATCATCCAAGTACTACCATTAGCACAGTCTAGTGCAACCTTTTTATCTTTGTAAGAATGTGTTGCAAGGCTGATGAGATATCCTATGTAACGATTTCTTCCAGAGGCATAGTCAATTACTTGCCCAATTTCATCTCCGGTAGCAAATGGTAGCTTTCCAATTTGGCCATCTAAATACTGCTCAATTTTAAGGATAATTTCATCCTCCATCTTTTCTCCTTGTGAATTGAGCAGTTTAATTCCATTATCATAGTAAGGATTGTGACTGGCAGAAATCATGATGCCACAATCAAATTCATCAATTTTTGTAATATAGGAAACGCTTGGCGTCGTGGTCACATGCATTAAATGAACATCAGCCCCCGATGCAGTGAACCCTGCACTGAGCGCACACTCAAACATATAACTGGATCGACGGGTATCTTTACCAATCACAACCCTGGCTTTTCTTGCTTGTCCGTAATAATATCCTAAAAAACGTCCTATCTGATAGGCATGTTCCACAGTAAGATCCACATTCGCTTCTCCGCGAAACCCATCCGTTCCAAAATACTTTGACATAACAAATCCCCTTGTCATCCATCTAAGAAAGCATATTCCAGCCTTTGGCTATTATACCCCTCCTGCTGATATCTGTCAAAATGTTTTCCAAATATAAACAGCTAGACAAAAGACTAGATATGGTGCTCATCTCGGAGCCAGCCTTCTCGCAAGTAAGCGGGATTTGGGTAACGATAAAACCCTCTTCCGCTCTTCTCACCCAAGTATCCATTTTTAACCATTTCCTGCAAGGCTTTTGGAGGTAAATCATCTTCATTCAAACTTTCCGCGTAATAACTATACTCTATCTGCTCAACAATATCTAATCCAACTCTATCCATAAGACCAAATGGTCCATAGGCTGTTCCCCATTCCAGCATCCATGCACGATCCAATTCTTCATAGGTGGTGTAGCCCTCTGACCATAGCTTCAAAGATTCCTTCTTGATTGCTCGCCAGACTCGATTCAGTGAAAAACCTTTTATTTCCTTGTGGGTTATCACTGGTACATGGTTTTGCTCTCGCAAGAAATATAATGCCAGATCCTTAGTTTCATCACTGGTAAAATCATTCCACATAACTTCAACCAAATCATCTTTGGTTGGAGTCATAAAATTCAAGTTAAAAGTCTTGTCCTTTCTTTTAACAAATTTTCCAATTTCTGACGACTTTAATGATGAACTATTTGTCGTTAGCAATGTATGTTCCGGAGCAAGAGCATCTATATCAGCCCAAATTTGTTGTTTTAAGTCTAAAATTTCCGGCAAGTTTTCGATTATAATATCGGCATCTTGGACTGCCTCTTTCAAGGAAGACGCTACAATCAAGTTATTTTTGGCATGCGTTGCATAATCGGAATCTAGTTTTCCTGCTATGATCCACTCATCTAACCACTTCATGATGTTCAGTTCAGCTTTTTGGCAGGATTCTGTTGTTCGACTATAGAGAAAGACTCTTCTTCCAAATGCTAAACTTCGAAAGGCCAACATGCTCCCCTGTGTTCCTGCACCAATGATTGCAACATTTTGTGTCATTCCCAAATCCTTCACAACCCTTCATCATAATTCTGATAAAATTAATATTACTTATAGCAGCAGTACAAAAAAGCCCACCGAAGTTTATTTCGGTGGGTTTCTCTTTGTGTTGGCACTACTTATTTTCCCGGGCCGTCTCCAGCCAAGTATCTTGAGCGCAAACGAGCTTAACTTCCGTGTTCGGAATGGGAACGGGTGGACCCTCGTTGCAATCAGCACCAACTACTCATCTATTTTAACTGATTTCTCAGCCAAAATCAATATGAAATTTTGAATTCTCACTTTGGAAAAATCGGTTCCAAATTTAATTAGAATCAAATTTGGTGACCCGTAGGAGAATCGAACTCCTGTTTGCGGCGTGAGAGGCCGCCGTCTTAACCGCTTGACCAACGGGCCGTTTCTTTTTCTCCCCATCGGGTGTTTCCCACACCCGACGGGGTGGTACACCTTCAGGGACTCGAACCCTGGACACCCTGATTAAGAGTCAGGTGCTCTACCATCTGAGCTAAAGGTGCTCATTCTCTTGGTCGCGCACTCGCACACCTTCAAAACCGAACAATATGCTTTCCATATGATTTGCAAACGTGCCTGCATGTTTCTTAACCTTTTAGGTCAAGCCCTCGGCTTATTAGTACCGGTCAGCTACACACATTACTGCGCTTCCACCTCCGGCCTATCTACGATGTAGTCTACATCGAGCCTTACTCCATTAAGGATGAGAGATCTTATCTTAGGGTGAGTTTCACGCTTAGATGCTTTCAGCGTTTATCTCTTCCAGACGTAGCTACCCAGCTGTGCCCTTGGCAGGACAACTGGTGCACCAGAGGTCTGTCCATCCCGGTCCTCTCGTACTAAGGACAGCTCCCTTCAAATCTCTTACGCCCGCAACAGATAGGGACCGAACTGTCTCACGACGTTCTGAACCCAGCTCGCGTGCCACTTTAATCGGCGAACAGCCGAACCCTTGGGACCGAATACAGCCCCAGGATGTGACGAGCCGACATCGAGGTGCCAAACCTCCCCGTCGCTGTGGACGCTTGGGGGAGATCAGCCTGTTATCCCCAGGGTAGCTTTTATCCGTTGAGCGATGGCATTTCCACTCACATACCACCGGATCACTAACTCCAACTTTCGTTACTGCTCGAACCGTCGCTCTCGCAGTTAGGCTCGTTTATGCGTTTACACTCAATGCACGATTTCCGTCCGTGCTGAACGAACCTTTGAGCGCCTCCGTTACCTTTTTGGAGGCGACCGCCCCAGTCAAACTGCCCGCCTAACAG
>JBFWMF010000044.1:0-9101 GCA_050251735.1 Desulfitobacterium sp. | reverse complement strand
TTTTACCGATATGACTCAATGGCGAAAAATGAAGACACCAGGGTTTGAGATTGGTTAGGCCGGAATCTCATGCCCTTGGTGTCTTTTTGCTTTTTTGTATATGGTAAATCCCTGCGGAATTTACGTTTTATGCCAGTCCATACAACTGCTTAATTATGTCATCATTATTTGCGTACTTGAAAGTTTCCTCCTTAAACACAGAATTTTCTTTGGTCGTAATCTTTTCGGCGGCTTTTCTTTTCATGTCAGTAGTTGCCCGGGCATAGATTGTCGTGGTTTCTATTTGTGAATGTCCCAACCATTCAGAAATCAATGGGAGGGGCATTCCAGCCATATACAAATGCATTGCCCTCGTATGACGGAACAAATGAGGGTGTAAATGAAGAAAATCTGGAGTCGTTTTTGTTATCTGTCGTTCATATTTGTTCAAGAAACGTGCGGTGTTATCAGGCGACATCTGTGTTATAATGCCATTCCTTCTTGTCGAAAAAATCCAATCATCCACTTTTTTATCAGGATGATAGATGTCACAGTATCCATGAAACAGTTTTATTACATCTTTTGAGATCGGTGTCACTCTATACTTTCGCCCTTTTCCAACTATATGCAATTCGGCACAGGCACCTGTAATGACAAAATCCTTTAATTTCAAATCCAAAACTTCCTGGTTTCTACATCCACTGTCATAGAGTAGCGCCAAATAAAATTTATCACGTATGCCGGATTTCTTTTTAATATTCGGCTGCTCCAATACAAGTTTCATTTCCTCAACCGATAGATAATCCAATTCATCTTTTCTCGGATCTGCTTCCTTTGCAATTTGCTGGATCAAGCAGTATTCTGTATATACTACCATGTTAGAGGACATCAGGTATTTGCAGAACTTTCGTATATGCACCAGACGTTGATTGCGTGTTGCAGTGCCATTTCCTCTTTCTTCTTTTAGCCATTCTAAAAACGCAATGATATATTTCTGGCTAAAGTCTTTCTTTTCAATATCGGAGAGCCGTATCCTTTGAGAGGTTTGAAGAAAAAGAAGATATAGGTTAATTGTTGCTTTATAGGCAGAAACTGTATTCGCGCTCTTGGAGCGTATGATTGGCAGATATTCCGTTAAAAACTCTCGGATTTTTTGGAAGAGATTCGGATCCTTAATTGTCTTCATCCGTTTCAGCCTCCCCGTAAATGGAATCTAGCCTTTCCCAGTCAATGCCGGCGGTTGAACGCAGTCGTTCCGGAAGCAGGTGGACATAATACAACGTGTGCGTAAAGTGCTTATGGCCCATGTAGGCAGAAAGATAGGGCAGAAGGGCCATCACATCCTTTTCTTCATCCACCCACCGCATCAGGGTACGGGTAGCGAAATTATGGCGAAGGTCATAAGGTCTTGGATTGCCTCTTTTTAATAGACCGCTGTTTCTCCAACAGATACGGAACTGGTTTGTCATCCAGTAAGTTGGAAATAATTCACCATCCCATTTTTGAAAGAACCAGTCACGTGCTCCGAGAAGTGAATCATACTTCCTACATAAATGCAGGAGATCATCTGACATCGTGATATGCCTGTCTTTTTTACGTTTTGATTCACGGATGAAAATATCGCCTGAGCTAAGGTCTACATCTCCTCTTTTCAGATTCAAAGGTTCAGCCGGGCGCATACCGCAGCAGAACATCATTCGAAAGAGCACCGGAACCACTAATTCTTTATTCGGGGCCTCGAAATTTGCCGGAATAGAATCAATGGCATGAAATAATGTTTGCAATTCTTCATCTGTAAAAATATATGGCCTATATCTTTCAACATTAACGCTGTATTCCTCATCTGGTATGTAGATATGTTTTCCAATGGCATTTTGAAATCTTGCAAATACTCTCAAATCCGCAATGGCGTGGGATTTTGTCGCATTGGTTCTAAATGGCCGCTGTAACAGCCATTTATCTACCATCTCTTTTGTAATAGTCTCAGCAAGAGGATAGCGTTCAGAACAATACTCAAGAAAAGGTTTCAAATAATAGATGCTGTTATCAGTCTCATAACCCAGTGCCTTTCGAGCCTGAATGAATCTGGGTAGATCAACCGACAATATTTCCTTCATGCTCATGCGTAAGCACCTCCTTCCAAAGGTACTTCACGAAAGTCCAGAGCAGGAAGCTTTTTTATCGCTGTTTTCAGCTGCAGGTTAATAGCAGATCGGTTTTTAAGCAGTGGGATGTAAGAATCCGAATAAAATCCAGATACAATAGGGATCTTTTCAAATCCTATCATACACTGGGAGGTTTGCTGCTTGTTGTAGCTTAGATATGGGTAATCTGAGTTTATGCATGTGTGCCCCAGCATTTGTGAGATGGTTGGTAGGGGTACTTCTGCTGCGGATAATTCTGTTGCAAAAGCACGCCGTAAGCTGTGAAATGATCTGTAAGGTTTTTTATTAATACCTGCGCATTTGCTGTATTTTTCAATTACACCATCTAAAGTATTTGCACCATTCAGAGGCTTGTATGGTGACAGTGTTCTTAAGAAGACTTCTTTTGAATTGCTTTTCGGTCTTGCTTCTAGAATGTAATCAGCAACGGCATTCATTACGGAAGCGTGAAGTGGTAATGACAGAGGGCGTTTTGTTTTACTCTGAACTATGTGTATCTCACCTGACAGCCAATCAATATCCTCCAAACACAATCTTGTAATATCGATTGCCCTTAGTCCTGTATTGAATGCCAGCATTAAAATAGCTGTATCCCTTTTACCTATAGCAGAAGTGTTATCAATGACCGATAAAACCTTTTTTATTTCTTCTTCTGTATATGGAGAGATATGCCTTTGTGGAGCATGTTTCAAACGAAGTTTTGAAAAATCGGTTTTAATACTTACTTTTCGTTCCGTTTTCATAAAACCTGAAATAAGCTTTATTGCAATAAGAATGTAATCCATACTCCCCTTATTAGTCTCTGATACTTCGTTGAGAAACTCAAAAAAAGTACTATCCGATACTTCATCTGCTGTAAGCCCTGCCTGCTCGATGGAACAAAAGAAATGACGCATACAGCAATGGAGTCTATACTTAAAACCACTTTCATAGGCTGTTGTCGCCAATATCTGTTCAATTATTATGGAGTTTTCAGCAGAAGGCTTGTATTTTTTGTGTTCTTTCAGAAGTGAAAAATCGGCATGGCCAGTTTTTGCAAATGTAGTTAAAAGTCGAACACACCTCTTAATGGAATTAAAGTGGTGTTCCTTAAACTGTCCAGCTTCAAAACGTTGCCTAGCTGATTCCTGATATTCTACGAGAAGAGATTCAGAGTATAATCCGCCATTCCTTTCGTTAACAAATCTGACTAGGGGTTTACAAAACTTCCGATAGTATTGACTCACAGTGCTTTCTTGGAGCCCGTATTCCCGCATCTGCTGAACCATTCCATCAACTACGTTTACAATTGGTTGTGACATTGCAATTCCTCCTTATGACTTGATGATCAAATCATAACAAGAAATGCCGATTTTTATGCCGATAAACCGCAATTGAACAAATCAAACTTGAAAAATATCGAAATAACTTTTTTATCGGTATAATCCGAGTGGAGGTACCCCTTAAACCCTTTTAGAAATGCTTTAGGGTATTTGCCACTCCTGCCCGGTTGGTACTCGAAGATCCTAATGGGATGTTTCGCGTGTTTGCTCGTGCTGTAGACCCACATGTAGGAATCAGTGGTATTCTTTCGTCCCTCTTCGTTGAGGACTTGGACCGGAGTCTCGTCAGCATGCAAGTAGCTCTCCGCCAAGAGCTTCTGATGCATCCTCTGCAAAAGCGGAGTAAGCCAATCCCGAGCTGCGACCATGATCCAATTGGCCATGGTCGCACGACTTAACTCAACTCCTAGTGTCTTCCACTCTTTTTCCTGACGGTAAAGAGGAAGGGCGTTGACAAACTTCTGATGCATCACCCAGGCTACTGTGGAGGGAGATGCCATAGAGTGCTGAATGACCGGCGATGGTACAGGTGCTTTCTCCATATAGGGCAAGTCGTTCTTGCGACAGCTACGACACTCAAAGGTTTCGCGGTAAATATCGATCACCCTGACTTTTGCAGGGATAAATTCAATTTCGGTGCGCACGAACTCTTCTCCCACGGAGACCAATGTCGTCTGGCATTCTTCGCAAAATCGGTCATCCTCTAATAGAGTACATAGCCGTTTCTCATGGGGAAGATCTTTCAAAAGTTCCTTGCGCTGCCCATTGAATTTCTTTCGCCGGTAACTCTCGACTTGCTTGAGATCCGGTTCCACGGCTTTAGGATTAGATTCCGTTTCTGCTTCATCAAAAAGAGACATCTGTCCCGCAGAAAGGACGGATGTCTTCTCAGAGCTTCGACCAAAGAGTTTACGGGTCAGATGATGAATGGTTTCATGAAGAAGTTTGTTTTCTTTCTCCAATTCAGAGATGCGATTTTCAAGAGTTCTTACAGATTTTACTTCACTCATCAGCCCTAAATCCTTTGCGTTTTTCACTGCTTTTAGTATAGCATAAAAACGCTGTTAAGTCCAGTATTCATGCGGGTTCTAGCCTATATTTACACCGAAAGGCAGCCGGCAGAATCCCACTTTTTTACGGCCTTGGGTTGATCGATAGATAGTCCTTCCATAAGCCAGCGAAACTCCTGGCGGGTAATCCCGCGGACCGCCTCAGCATTCTTGGGCCATTGGAATTTGCTCTTCTCCAGTCGTTTATACAGAAGAACAAAGCCATCTCCTTCCCAATAGAGTGCCTTCAGTCGATCATGACGGCGACCGCAAAAGAGAAACAAGCTGTTCTGAAAGGGGTTGAGTTGAAGGTTTTGCTGAACGAGGGCTGCCAGTCCATCAATGGACTTGCGCATGTCGGTATAGCCGCAGGCAATGTAAATTTTCTCAGCCTTGGAGATGTCACCGAACATGGTGGAGTGCCCTCAGAGTATTCTCGATTAGCGTTGCAGATGCATTATTAGAAATCTCCAATGTTACAGTACCCATTCGCACAACAATATCCGAGGATGAGGCCTGATCAGGAGAGTCTGTCTCGACCGTATGGACAGGGATGTTTACCGGAACGATTACACTATTTCCACTCAATGATGGAAGAGCTTCACAAGCAGCTTTGCGGATGCGTCTTAGCCAGTAGTAATAACTTGTTGTATTAATGTTATTCTCGGAACACCATACAGCAACGGTTTGCCCACTACTACGACATTGACGCACAATCTCGGTCCACTTGTTTAAACGATACTGACTAGTCACTTCCCTAGTATCCAACTCTAAACCTCCCTTAAAGTTTTTCAACTTAACTTGAAAAACTTTATATACTTTAGTTTAGAAGGATTGTCCCATAGTTTTAGGGAAGTTTCTATACACCGTCTTACTAGACGCTTACACTGAACTAGGGTTAGAACATATTAGAGAATTTCTCTACTATCTCACCACTGAAAAAAAGCTCGCTTCTGGATCAGTTAACACCTATAACAGTGGGTTGCGTTTTTTGTATGGCAAAGTATTGGATATTAATTTAGAAGTAAGGAAAATCCCCCGTCATCGCAAAAATCGTAAACTTCCTGCTATCTTTACCCAAGAAGAACTCCAATCCCTTTTTAATGCCTGTGATAACTTAAGAGACAAGTGTATTCTTATGACTCTCTATGGTGCGGGACTTCGCGTCAGCGAAGTCGCTTCTCTTAAAGTTTCAGATATAGATAGTGAAAAAATGCAGCTATTTATTCGTAATGGCAAAGGTGGCAAAGATCGCTACGCCTTGCTTTCTCAAAGTAACCTTGATATTCTCAGAACTTATTGGAAAGCTTACCGCCCCAAAGATTGGCTTTTTTATGGCAGGAATCATACGCAAACCCACATTACCCCCAGAGCAATCCAACAGTTATTTGCTAAATATGTTGGTAAAGCTAAAATTACCAAACCCGTTACGGTTCAATCACTGCGCCATAGCTTCGCTACCCATTTGCTGGAGTCTGGGACAGATGTTTTTCGTATTAAGCAAATGCTCGGACATACAGATATAACTTCAACCTGCTTTTATTTACACTTAGTAAAGATTGAATCACTCAACGTAATAAGTCCTCTTGACCAGATGACTGAACAGGGAAAAAGCTAATGGCTGAAGTACAAGATATCTTTCAACGATATGGTAAAAACTATCGAATCCATCATAAGCTCACACTAGATCAGCATAAAGCGATGTCAGCCATTCAAAAATGCAGAACTTCACAGCTAGGTGGTCATAAGGAGAGTTGTGACGCTTGTGGGCATACGCAAATTTCTTACAACTCTTGTCGTAATAGACATTGCCCCAAATGCCAAGCTCTTGCCAAAGAACGTTGGATTGAAAACCAGAAAAGCAATTTGCTTAACATTGGGTACTTCCATGTGGTATTCACGGTCCCGGATACTCTTAATTTGATGATCTATCAAAACCAAAAAGCTCTTTATACTCTTTTGTTTAAGGCCGTTGCTGAAACTCTTACCGAATTAGCCTCTGACAAAAAATATCTCTGTGCAAAGATCGGCTTTACATCGGTTCTTCATACTTGGGGACAAAACCTTATGCACCACCCGCATATCCATTGCATTGTCCCTGGTGGCGGATTATCTTCCATCGGAAAATGGGTGAACAGCAGAAAGAAGTTCTTCATCCCCGTTAAGGTACTATCCCGAAAGTTCAGAGGCAAATTTCTCTATTACCTTAAACAACTCTATGATCTAAATAAGATTGAATTCCACGGTAGTCAAACTTATCTTGCTGACAATAAGGAATTCAATGAACTTCTTTCCTCTCTCTATAACAAAGAGTGGGTCGTTTATTGCAAACCGCCGTTTAAAAACGCAGCTTGTGTTGTTGAATATCTGGGTCGTTATACTCACCGAGTGGCTATATCTAATAAACGTATCATTAACAATGAAAAAGATATGGTTTCCTTTAGATGGCGGGATTACAAGGATAACTGTAAACAGAAGACAATGACTCTTCCTGCGGAAGAATTTATTCGCAGATTTCTAATTCATATCTTGCCGAATGGCTTTATGAAAATTAGGCACTATGGTTTACTTGGCAATCGTAATAAGACAACTAAACTAAAGCTATGTAAACAACTTACCCATACACCTTTATTAATCAAAGAGAAGGCTTCAACTCTTGAACTTATTCAGAAACTTATAGGTAAAGATTTGACTAAATGCCCTAATTGTGGGTCAGAAAAGCCCCGAAAGTTTACAAGTCTAGGCAAATCTCCTCCTGTAACTATGTAAACTGCATGTATTTTAAAGTTGCCCTGTAATGGGGAGGGGGAAGCTATGTCCAAAATCAGTAAATTTGAAGGTTTCAAATACATATTGTACAATGGTTTTGAATAATGTTCTTTAAAACTACCAAGAGATTGAGAATTCAATCCCCATAGAAATTTCTTTAACCGTCGCGGTTTCGTGCTATCTAAATTATCCAAAGTTAGGAACTCTAATTAGATTGGCATAATACTTAAAATATACTTAAGCTCCCTTAGGAGTTCTTTTTTTACCCCTAACTTCGGATAATTTGCTATGGATTATACGTAACTGACTCAATTTAAGAAGGATTACATTAGTGGAGGTTATTAGGGAATCATTACGCCGTGTAAACAATATAACGCAGAAGTCGTAAACCAAACTCTCTCATTCACAGATACAAAAGAAATTGCAATAGATGAATTGCATACTTTGACTGGAGAAAATATAGCACCTTAATAACGCGTTCTCCTCATCATTAAGTGTCACAGTTTCGATTCACAGCTAGTATCTTTCTGATGTCCAATTTATCTACATACCTATCCACGAAATATTTTGCCATAGAGGTGCTGGTTGTTTCTGTGTATTCTCCACCATTAACATTCCAATGGTAAAGTGTTTTGTCCCGTAACTTTTTTAGGGGTTACTCGTATGGTGCCAAATACAGTTCCGTTAATTTTATAGTACCACATATTTTTTTCTTTTTCCCAATGAGGCATTTCAAACATATATAAACCGCCATGATTATCAGCACACTTCTTTCGTTCATCTTCCCAAGTGTTGCACCATAAACAAGCCCACGCTAGATTCTCATGGCCGTTTTCTCCACCCTCAAAACGGCTCCTCATGTGTTCCAAGCTCCCGATTCTACGTCCCATGTGACCCCATGGAAGGGGAGCTCCATTTGGTTTACTGGGTCGATTCTCTAATGCAAGACTTCCACAATATCGGCAATGGCCTTGATAAGATTCAAGGACTCTCCAAACGTCTTCCCCTGTAACTCTAATTTTGGGTTCTTCTGAGAGTAGGCGTTTGCGATTTGCCTTATTCGCCTTGGTTTTGCACCAATCCATTCTTTCCTTTTCAGTGGTTCGTTCTAAAAAGTCTTCCCATGAGGTAAACATAGTTTCTTTAGAAACGTGAGTAGGGACTTTGGGTTCAACCGATTCCTTGCGTGGCCTCCCAGGTTTTCCAGTATATTTTTCTCGACGATCTGGCCTTATATAACCAGGACGATGTCTATCTTTTTTCCTTTTCCCAGAAAGTTTGTGTTGATCGCCTTTACGAGTATCTTTCTTCAAATGCTATCATCTTCTTTCGGAGTTATGACTGATATTTGACATTAAGCGTACCGCCCTCTTTAGCTTCAGCTAAAACTTGCCTAAATCTACGTTCGGAAAGCCTGGTAACCTCACAGATTTTTTGTTGCGTGTATCCTTTTCCTCGATATGCAATGACTTGTTCGTCCTCTAACTCACGAATCTTTTGTATAGCACTATTTATCAGGTACTGTGAAGCAGTACCATGGCCGGGGACCTGAACATAAAATCCATATCCTTGTACTTTTAAGCTCTGCATAATGAACCGCCGCAAATGAAATATTTATCTAATTGTTTCGCCCTTAAATTATAATATCCTCCATCATTTTACCAACACCTTCCATACAATTAATAGTTAAATTCAGTAGCGTTGCATAAAAGCAGCCGCAAAAAAGTCAAATCCAAGATTGCCTCAAAATCAGCGAAATAGCCTCAAAATAAGCCAATATTCCTAATTGTCCCTGTAAAATCAACAAAAAAATCCTT
>JBFWMF010000043.1:0-13131 GCA_050251735.1 Desulfitobacterium sp. | reverse complement strand
GATTGCTCAAATTGTCTTTACTCATTTAACGATTCATTGGCTGTTCCTTGTTGTTTAGTTTTCAAAGACCATGGACGGTCTGGGTGTCGCTGAAACCATGGATGGTGAGAAGCGACCAAAGACCATTAAAGACCATTGTTTTGTTGCGTATTCTCGGTGATGGGACTTGAAAAATCTCGTTCCCACAACCGAGCGCTTGATTATATTATCATAATGACAACTCAGTTGTCAATGCCAAAAATACTATAATATTGTTCCTTCTTTCAATCTTCTTATACATTTCTTGCACCTGATTAATTCTTAAGCGACAATTCTTGACAAAAGGAAATCATGCTCTTCTTCCGAGTTCCCTCTTAATATTATGATATTCTGAGTCCTCTAAGCCATATAATGCTTTCACTTCTACATCGATAGCTTCGTAGAGGGATTGGACTCTATTAGGATCATGGCACCCCAAAATGCCATCCACTTTTCGAACAATATTAAATTGTTGCTCCGTAGTCAAGAGAGGTATAGGTAATTCTTCGATTTGGGAACGTAAGATTTTCACAGAATCAAAGCGTTTATTGAAATAGTATTGAACAACCCTAGAGTTTAAAATAGCAAGGATATATTTAATAGATACATCCTCAATTTTAGGAATAACGATATTCGCGCTATTTAAGGTGAGCGCTTGAGTAGAATCGTAAGCAAAAACCAATTTCCCCCCGATGAAGCGATAGATCAACTTCTCCTTTGCTCTATAGAGATTAATAGGCGCTATTTGTTGATATGCACTAGGCTCGAACCTTAAGAAATTTTCAGCAGGTCGACATTTATATTTAAATACGTCATTTCCTCTATAAATTGGTTCAGAAAACTCATCCTTTATATTAGAAAGAAACTTCTTATTATTTCCAGTTACAATCCCTAAAGCAAAATCAGCCTTCCCTTTTAAATGGATAATTTTATCTGCAGATTCTATTTTTTGGAGCAAGGTGTATTCTTCATCAGTCAGCTTAAAATTCCAATTGGTTTGATCAAGAACTCTTTCATTATCAATTTTAAACGCACTATAGTTTGTCACAATTTCCATCCCCTTAAGCCACGACTCATCTTGACCCTTTTCCAGAGTTAAGATTATTGCCGGACATTGTACCCCGTCAAAGGCATCATCCCAGTAACGAATGCGTTTAATTATGGTGCTACTCCATAGATAATCACGCAAAGGCTGATGAATTTTCACGTTGAGAAGAGACTGCGGCAAAACGAATGCAACCTTGCCTCCATCAATTACATTTTTCAAAGCAAATTCAGTGAAAACACAAAATGACTCGACGGTCTTTGTTTGAGCAGAACAATAGACTTCCTTTAATCTTTTTTGTTCCTCTGCATTATAGTTGAAACCCCAAGGAGGATTACCGAGAATGACGTCAAACTCTGAATGCGATTCGCAAAGTAAAGCATTCTGGCAAATGAAATTACTATAGAGCAGCTCAATATTAACCGTCTTGGTCGCTAATGCCATGTTGATACGGGTCAAAGATACACTTAAGGGATCAATATCATAACCGTACATTTCAGCCAAGTTTTTTATATACTTATAGGCATAGATTAAAAAATTCCCTGTCCCACAGCAGGGATCAAGAAGTTTACAATTTTTATTAAGATGGGGCATGAGCTGATCGATGGCATCCCTTACGATAGTCGAGGGAGTATAATATGCACCCTGAGACTTGCGTTCTCCTATATTCTGCAAGGACATATACAGGAGGCCTAATATATCTTGATCATCAATATATGTTAAAGGAAAGCATAGTGTCGGAGACAAGAGGCTGATTTTCATTTCAAGATCCTTGACACCCTCAAGAAGATCACTAATCAAAGGGTAATAACAGCCGGCAATCTCTCTGTTTTTTTGATAATCTGCCAACATACAATTCTGGGGATTCGCAAGATTTCTAGCAAAAAGCGCTCCTCCTTTCCCTAATTCACGCGAATTCATGCTAAGACTGTTCAATAATTTCAACGCATATTCTGCCAATATCACGCGCGCGTAATCTTCCGGTAAATCGATAGAATTTGTCTGTGCTATAATCTTCTCGACAATATCGATACCTACTTTGCTTTGAATATAGTTTTTTGGTATCACTACTCCAGAAACAAAGGTTTTATTTCGTCGGGTTTTTAGATTAGGTAAAGCTCCACTCTTTATCTGCATTATAAGCGCTTCAACTTCACCACGAAGAAAAATACTTTTCTGCCCGAGTTTCTCAATGGGTTTAAGCTTATTGCTCCTAACCCAATTTTTCGCTGTAGCCTTAGATATAGATAAATAAGCACATACATCATTGATATTCATATATTCTTCTTTGCTCATAAAATCGCTTCTATCCATGATAACCCCCAAAAACAAAAAACGCCGCAAACCCTTGCGACGTCTCGACTACTTATGGAGCGGAAGACGGGATTCGAATTGGCAGGGAGCGTTTTTATATATTTGTATAGAAACGTGTATCCCTTGCTACATCTGGATTTGTTTTAACTCCATTTGGTTCTAATTGGTCGCAATAAAACGCTTTTTGTTAAAAATCTGTCCAAGAATCTGTCCAAGCTAACGCTAAATTCAAACAATTTGTAAGTTCTCAAATCATTTTATCACACTGCTTTCACTTAGAAAAGAATAGGAGGGCATTAGTGCTTAAACAAATCTGGTTAAGACCAATCCGCATAATTCAACTCCGTTATGGTGACCTACTGAAACAGTTGAAACCAATGATCCTGCACCCGATCGGGAAATATACCAATGGGATAGCTTAATTGAATTTCTCCTGTCCCCTCAGCTCCCCATGACCCTGTCTTATAGCCTGTATATCTGTAGTATTGGTAATCAAGTGAACTATCAAGTAAGCGACTAATCCAGCGACCTTGCAGGAAAATAGCAAAATAGAGAAATGTTTGTCGAAAAGCAGGAATACTATTATCCTCGTTGAAGGAAATAAATTACATAATAATCAAAGGGGGTAGAGCTTCTAATGGACTTCATCGACCAGCTTAAGCAATTCGCTCATAGGGTAGAAAAACTAAAAGACCAGATAGGGACGGAAGAAGCAACAAAGACATCACTCATACTGCCTTTTTTCCAATTACTTGGTTATGACGTTTTTGACCCAACTGAATTTGTTCCTGAGTTTACCGCGGACGTAGGAATTAAAAAAGGCGAAAAGGTCGACTATGCAATATTTCAAAACGGGAACCCTATAATTCTAATTGAAGCAAAATGGTGCGGAGAATCTCTTGATAAGCACGGATCACAACTATTCCGTTATTTTGGAACAACTAAAGCAAAGTTCGGCATTTTAACAAACGGAATAATTTATAATTTTTATACAGATCTTGAAGAACCAAACAAGATGGATGAAAAACCGTTTATGGAAATTAACCTTCTAGATATTAAAGAGGGGCTTATCCCAGAACTCAAGAAATTCCACAAAACTGCCTTAGATATAGACGCTGTATTCAATACTGCTTCTGAATTAAAATATTCCAGGCTTATTAAAGCTCTGCTCTTGAAGCAACTACAAGAACCAGATGAGCATTTTATTAATTATATCCTCAGCCAAGTTTATGAAGGAAAGAGAACTAAGGCCGCTGTTGATAAGTTTAAAGATGTTGTCAAAAAATCATACAACCAATTTTTAAATGAGACAATGAATGATCGAATAAAGGCCGCGATTGGACAAACAGAAAGCGCGCAAACCGAAATCGCTTCTACCGGTGAACACTCTAGCCCCGACCACTCTTCTACTGAATCAAAAATTGTAACCACTTTTGAAGAGATTGAATATTTCTATGCAATTAAAAGTGTTCTTTCGGAAACTGTTGACCCTTCAAGAATATATTATCGAGATACTGAATCCTATCTTGGTATTCTTCTAGACGACAACAAGCTAAAGTGGATTTGTCGGGTTTACCTCGGATCCGTCAGCAAAAGCATTGCCTTACCTGATGAGAATAAAAAACAGTTGAAGATATCTATCGCATCAATTGACGACGTTTACAAAATCGCTTCGCAAATACAAGAATCAGCAAAACGCTTATTATAAATTCACTAATAAAAACCGAGCCCCGGGGATCACTCCTTGGGGCTTTACCTTATCCTCACCAACATCATCACTTTGCAGCTAGATAATATTCATTTAATAATTTATCTAATTTCTGACTTAGCTCTACTACCTCAGGATCCGTAAGGGGCTTATTCGCGCCTAATTGGTTAAGCTTCTTACGCATATCCTCAATAGGCTTGAGCAATTGACAATTCACCACTAATCGACATCCTTCCTAGACTGTAGACTCACAATGAATATTTTACTGCAAGGTTGTCCGTCAAATCTATAGGAAGTTTTGTCAGATTTTGTTACTTGGTGCAGACTGGCCATACCATTATTTAATAGTATTATGAATTCCACAAATGCCCATCTTGACGACTTAGCTCTTCGTTTAATCTCGAAGGCGACAAGAGGTTACCGCTTGGCCATGATAAAGAAATCACTACCGGAACCCCGTCGGGGAGGTCGAGGGATTCCGCTTCGAGCTGGCTTTGCAAAGGCTGCCTTTACATATATTATTTGGTCTTTCTCAATAAAATAAAAAAGCCCCCTGCCTGAGCAGAGAGAGCAAAGCTATGTAATTAATCTCAACTCGTTATACCAATCTTTTGGAAAACCAAGTCTCTCTATGTCAACGCCATTGTATTGTTCTACCAACCCTACCAAGTTGTCAACAAACGACCGCCACTCTACTTTGTTTAAACATAATTTCCCCATAACATACAGAACGCTAAAAATCCTGTTGTCGGGAAATTTATCTGCAAAGGATTTATACAATTTAGGCTTAATCTTTAAGTTACGATCGTATAAGCGACCATAATGTGCACAAATATTTCTTAAACCAGAAAATACATAAAGCCAGTTTTGAATAAAGGTATATGGTATGCTGTAGTATTTGTCGGCTATTAGCTTTTGGTCTTCGTTCTTTAAGTTCTTAAACATTTTGGATAATTGCCCAAAAGACATTACTTCAATTACAACCCAGATAGGGAAATTACCGTCATATTTATCTACATGATGCCTAATAAACAGTTCGTCTTGCCTTTGGTTAATATCGTCCTGAATGTACCTCACCATATCTTGGTGGTATATAGAGTTCTTGAAATTCACGCTATCCAGATAGCTTAGAGGACCATATTTATGAGCAAGCTCATAAGCGATATGAGTACGGAAGGCAATCTCTATTCCTTCCATTATCTCAACGATCATGTTCCTAAGCCTTTTGTCAAACTCATAGATGTGATATACATCCTCAAAAGTAACCCCATCATAGAATTTATTATTTTCTTTCAAAGTAAGCATATAAGCGCTTAGCCGATAGTAATTTATTCTTTTTAGCACATTCTCTGCTTGGCTATCGTCTGAAATGCTCATATTCCTCGACCTTAGTATGCTTATCTGCTCCTGATACGTTGTTGGGTCTTTTACCGTTTTTTCCATGGCTGACCTCAATATAAAAAATGTCCCGCCGTGGTACGCATTGTTAAGAGGCGTGGCGGGTTCTGTTACTATTATAATAAGTTGGGTCATCACATTATGTCAATCAAAACTTATGAAAATACGCAAAAAAGTTAACTAAAATACAAATTAATTAACGAAAATGCAAAAAAACGCAGCTATAATAGAAACAACAAAGCCCTCTTCCGCACTAAGCGAGAGAGGGCAAACTTTCTCTTAAATCCGCAAGCGCTTGCGGATTTATGCTTTTTTGCTATTATCTTTCGGCAATGCTCCGAAAGCAGACTCCATGAGATCGGCCGCCTGTTTATCCTTGCTCTCCAAGAAGTGACTATAAATATTATGGGTAGTGGCTGAAGTACTATGACCAAGGCACCCAGCTACAGTTTGAACATCCATGCCTTGGCTTATTAAGAATGTCGCGCTAGTGTGCCTGAGCCCGTGGAAGTTTAAAGGCGGTAGATTGTTTCTTCTGATAAAGTACGTGAACCACTTCGATATTGCATTCGGAAATGCTGGTTTCCCGTCCCATGTGACGAAAAGCCGGTTGTTATCGGCACAGAGAAAGCCTTTCTCCTGCTGGTCTTTCTGATAGACCCTCAGAAGGCCTAGCAGAGCCTTGTTTGCGCTTATTCTCCGTTTACTCGACTCAGTCTTTGGGGCCTTGGTGAATACTCCTTGTCCGGGCAAATACTGGCTTGTTTGCCTTACTTCTATGATTCCCTTATCAAACCAGATATCTTGCCATTCTAGGCCGCATACTTCGCCTAAACGCATTCCACAATTAAGGGCAATCATTACGGCCACTTGGTGATGTAACTCCTCCTTCTCCAGAGCCTTTATCATGGTCCTAACTTCGTCAAGGTCATAATGCTTTTCTTGCTTCCTAGCCACCTTGGGAGCGTCTACATGGTGCCCCGGATTCTCTCCTTTGAAGACTCCCCACTTAATGGCCTTCTCGAATATCGCACATATAATCGCATGGTGGTGTCTAATAGACTTATCTGATAAGCCCTCACAGGTAGCCTCTTGTAGAGTTCCATCTTTTCGTGATATCCCAAGGTACTTATGACTTGTCTTAAGGCTTTTATAGAATTCCACAAGGTCAAGGGGCTTAATTTTCTCTAACCTCATCTTGCCGAACCGGGGCAGTATCCTGGCATTAAGTATTTGCTTATACCTGAATACGGTCTTAGGGGCTAGCTCAAGCTCAACAAATTTCTCTAGCCACTTCTTAGTGAACTCTTCAAATGTTACTTTAGACGGCTGAGTGAAGTCCCCAGCGTCGACTTCAGTAATGAACTTAGCTAGAAGCTTCTCCGCTGCTCTGTCAGTCTTAGCCTGAACATTCGTTGAGCAATCCCTATACCTTAGCCTGTAACTCCCGTCCTTTAGCTTCGTTATGTTACCTGCCACAATTAACCAACTCCTTGCTTAAGCACTCTCATTAACTTCCCTTGCCCTCTTTGCTCTGGCTTCTAGCTCCCCTAGTGCTTCCTTGGTTTGGTAAACATAATCATCAATAATCTCTGCAATTGTTTCGTTTTTTGAAAACTCATACGTTATCCACTGGTGATCATTAGTGTTGTCCTGGTGGTACTTTCTAAAATAACCATCTGTGAGGTATTGAAGCATTAAGAAAGCCCTGTCCAGCTTGGCCTTGATTGGCCATATCTCATCAGAAAGTACGTGGGCTGCCTGGTCTAACTTCTGATCGTGCTTAACTTCCCAATCCGCTTTAACGTTTACAGCCTTTACCTCGCTTACTGTTTTCATTGTTTAATCCCCCTTCTTTTCGAGAGAGGCCCTTGAGTCATGGTGAATACAAGGGCCTCCGTCCTGGTGGCTTCTTATATGAGTTAATGTCTAGCTCTGGCTGAATTCTTAGTTGGTGACTTAACCTCCGTTAATATGTTCATCCTGATAAGCTTTTCTAGTTCTCTCCTTATCTGCTTATCATTCTTTTTATCCAAACCCATTGCAACGCATATGAAAGAAATTGAAAAGATGTGTGATTCTCTATTAAAGCCCGATGTATAGCGAAAAATCACATCGATAATCCTTCTTTGGGTTCCATTTAGCTTAAGCTTGGCCAAAGCCTCTAATTTATCGTTATCAATTCGGGTATAGCCTTGCTGTTGTGCCATATCCTCACCGGACCATTCTTATTCCTGTATCGGTATGAATTGATTGGTGCTCTTGGTTTTCAATCCATAGATCTAGCGTCTCCTGAACAAAAAATACACGACGCCCAATCCTGTAGTGCGGGATCTGCTTAAGCCTCACCATCTGCATAAGTTTGTCATATCCGCAACCTAAGTGCTGAGCTGCCTGTTCTGGCAGCATTTTTGTTTTAGTTTCAGCCATTTTTTTACATCGCCCTTTCTTTTTGTATACTCTTGATTACATTTAAAGTTTAGTATACAATAATGTCATATTCAATGTGACATTTGTGACATTTTATTATTTTGTGGGGTGATATTAAATGAATAGTGACTCTTATCATGCTAACGAAGAGGATCGTCTTTGGTTGTTAGAAAATCCCTTGCCTGAATCTCCTGGATTATTTTCAAAATCTCAACTTTGGTACAAATATAGTAGTTATGAAATTAAAGAGATAAATGAAAGACTGTATATCAGTCCCTGCCCAGGCGCAACTCGCGAATCCTATAAACCATTTGAGAAATTTCCCCAAATACTATCCGATTTTATGTCTTTGTTGATAAGCATGGCTAAATTGCCCAAAAAATTTGATCATATTACCTCAACTTCACATCTTCAAAAATTGTTTAAAAAGAGAGAAAGCGATTGTGCCGAACAATTGTTACAATTTGTGAATAAGTATGGGCTTTTTGGATTGATGGATGAATTCAAAGAAAGCATAGAACCTATTAGAATGGAAAATCGTTTGGATGATTACGAAAACATGATCGTATTATTAAATAAGTCTGCATTTAGTGATTACCCAAGTGGAGGAAAAATACTTCAGTCCTATACGGATGAAGGGATCTTTAGCTTTTCACCCATAATGAAATATGATGATTTTTTCTCATATTTTCTGCCATCTCTTCAGGCTCCGTATCCAAATCTTAATACTAACCAATTTTTAGAAAGTTATTCCGAAAGGGTAAATGATATCTACATCAACAAAAACATTCGATATTTAACCTGGCATATAGAAAAAATGAATGAGTATTATGCTAAAAATGCTGATCCTACTGATAAAGTGCCTAATATGAGCTTTGAATGGAGACATTGGCTCGCCTATCCCATTGATAACATTGGGTTTACTTTTGGATACGATATAGAAACCAATAAATGGGATTTAAGTTGGAACTTTAAAAGCTTAGTAGGCGCTTTATCAATAATGTATTTCATGAACCTTACAGGAAAATTAGGATCGGACGTCCATGTTTGCAAATACTCAAAATGCGATAAGATTGTTATAGATAGAAACTGCTGTTGTGAAAAACATGATAATGCCTATAGGAAAGCTAAAGAGCGTGCTAGAAAAGCAAAACAAAAAGAGGCGCAACAAGAGTAGGACGTTCCTTATAGACATAAAAAGAGTTGGCAAGTAACCAACTCTTTTTATGTCCAAAATATAAATCTGTCCAAAATCTGTCCAAACCCTGAAAATAGGCATGAAAAAAGCACTACAACCCCTTGCAGTGCCAACAATCCTTATGGAGCGGAAGACGGGATTCGAACCCGCGATCCTCGGCTTGGGAAGCCAATGCTCTACCGCTGAGCCACTTCCGCGTGACAATAAATATTATAGCAAAAAATACCGAACAGTCAAGTATTATTACACCCTCGCCACTTTTTTAACTCCCGGCGGGCTCCGGAGATCGTCATGGGAATACGGTCTAGCTCAAAGTCATCTTTATTCGCTAATATCTCCATGAGATGCCCGACTCTTGGTAGCCTAAGGTTGACCCTGCGCAGGGCTTCTTTTTGGGCAAATACTTCTTCACAGGTTCCTTCTAAGCATATTTTACCTTCATCCATAACAAACACATAATTACAAAAGAGCGGAACAATATCGATGTCATGAGTAGCAATAAGTATGGTTAGATCCATTTCTTGCTGAGTTTCTTTTAAGAGCTTGAGAATTTCTGATATTCCCTTAGGATCTAACCCAGCCGTTGGTTCATCCAAAACCAAGATCTGGGGTTCCATAGCCAACACTCCAGCGATAGCTGCACGTTTTTTTTGCCCAAAGCTTAGTGCATGGGTAGGTTTATTGCGCAAGTGAGCAATTCCTGTTCTCTCCAGAGCGCGCTCCACCCTGCTTCGCACTTCTTCCTCTGGCAACTGAAGATTGAGTGCTCCAAAGGAAACATCCTGATAAACACTAGCCGAGAAAAGCTGACTATCCGGATCTTGGAAAACCATCCCCACCGATTGCCTCAGATCAAGGAGTCCCTTTCGAGAATAGTTCACCGGTTGATTATTAAAGAAGACGACACCCGAAGAAGGCTTTACAATCCCATTGAGGTGGTGAAACAGAGTGGACTTGCCCGCACCATTGCTGCCCAACAATGCAGTTACTTCCCCTTTCCGGATCTTTAGGTTTATTTCTTTGAGAGCATGCGTCCCATCAGGATAGTAATAATGGAGATCTTTTAATTCCAAGATAGTTTCATTCATTCTTCAGCTTCATCCTCATCTAACCTATCTCTACTTACCTTAGGGCCATAGCTAGAAAGATTAATATCCCGTTCATCCCTACAGCTATGGCGAGTAGTGACTTATTGCCAACATATGGTTCTTCCAGAACTCGAATTTCTCCATCATATCCCCGAGCCTCCAAGGATGTATATAGCTCATTGGAACGTTTGTAAGCGCGTATAAACAAGGTCGAAACTAGGCTCCCCATAGAACGATACCCTGAAGCTAGGTTGACATAGCCCAGTCGAGAGCTTTGGGCGGTAAAAATGGTCCCTGCAGTCTCCAAAAGCACAAAAATGAAACGATAGATCAGCCCCATCATCTCGATCATCAACTTGGGGAGCCGAAGTTTTCGAAGTACGGAAAACAAATCCACCATTGGGGTGCTCAGAGCAAGAAAATATAAGCATGATACAGAACCTAATGCTCTAAAAAATAGATCTATGCTTTGCTGAAGTCCGGTTTGAGTAACGCCTAACCAAAAATCTGCTAAAGGTATGGCAAAAATAAAACTCTGTTGCTGATCAGAGAACCCAATCGCAATGGTTAAGGCGCCTATTATAAAAAAAACCATAGGTATCGACATTAGCTTCAGAAAAAAAGTTATGGGTGTACCTCCGCGGATAATAGTAATGCCACTCATAATCATAATTATGGTTATGGAGATAAGACGATTATCCGCCCAAAGACACACCCCCATCGTCAGGATAGCGATGATAACTTTCTGCATCGGATCGATGGCCTTGAGCCGAGAAGCATATGCATATGTATCTGTATTAAGCATTTTTCACAGAGCTCCTTTCGCGCCATCTTCAACAATCACCGAATTCTTGTTCTATTTTTTACTGCGTCCTTTAAGATATCCCAATCCAAAGCCAAGCACCCCAGCGCCAAGAGCAGCTTGAAGCGCAAAAAGCAAGCTTTCTATCTCCCCGCTAGCCGGTTCAAAGAGCGGTGAAAACCAGGGCTCGTAGTCGGCTTGTATCTTCATGATTTCTTCCTCAGCCAGTCCATCTGCTCCATTAAATTCAGCATTCTTGAGGAGAAGCAAAGGAGCAACAGTAATTATGACAACAAGTACTAGTAACAATATATTCACTTTTGCATTAATTTTCTTTGGTTTTTCAACACCAGAATTAGCCATATCTATGCCTCCTTAGCGAAAAGATTAAGTTCTTTCATTTCTTCTTTCCCATAACTAGCCAAGGCATTGAAGATTATAACAGTTAAAATTCCCTCGCTGATTGCTAAAGGAATCTGTGTCACGGCAAAAATCCCCATAAACTTCGTTAGAGAAACTGCAAAACCTCCGACCTCTGCCGGAAAAGCTAAAGCAAGTTGCACTGAAGTCATCATATAGGTAGCTAAATCAGCTAAAGACGCAGCCAAAAATACGCCCAGCCATTGAGGGCCCTTGAGCATTTGCACAAGCTTAAAAACGCCATAGGCTACAAAGGGACCAACTACCGCCATTGAAAACGCATTTGCCCCTAAAGTCGTCAGACCTCCGTGGGCCAAAAGCAGAGCTTGAAACAAAAGCACAATTACCCCGATGACAGTCATCGCTGTAGGGCCAAAAAGAATCGCTCCAAAACCTACCCCTGTTGGATGTGAGCTACTCCCTGTAACCGAAGGTAACTTCAAAGCCGATAGGACAAAAGCGAACGCTCCTGCCATGGCTAAGAGTATTTTTAAACGAGGATTTAGCGAAATGGTTTTCTTAATAGAAAATATACCTAACACAACAAAAGGAATGGTTAATGCGCCCCAGGCAATTGCCCAGCCAGGTTGCAAAAAACCTTCCATGATATGCATGGCAGATGCTTTGTATGGAACAAAAAGCATCATCAAAAATAAGCCAATAAAGAGCTGTAGGCGTTTGGACATAATTTTCACTCCCCGCATTCTTAATAGCAAAGTAAAATAACACAAAAAAACCCTTTGCCAACGGAAAGGGTCCATTATCCTGAACTTGATACGAATATCTCGAACATGATATCTACCTCCCTAACATCCCGTAGGTTGCTTTGAACTATGGAGGCGAGCAGGTTTCCTGGCTTAAGTTCCTCATTAACCCACGTCTTCCCAGATAAACTCCAGTGACATCAGTGTGGGCTAACTCCCTCTTACAGTGGCGGGCACCGCGTCAGATCGGCTGACTTCCCTTAAGATCTTTCTTGCGAAAAATCAAACTCATCCTCGTTTCAATTATAAGAACATTATAGCAAGTTTCAATATGAAATGTACATAACCATGAAAAATCTTATCAATAATATTATTAGCATTTTATGCGATCCATCGCAAGTTGACCATGCAGTTGCTATAATAAGAATAAGTTCCATATAATAGCAATATGATCTCAGAGTAAAATATGAAGGTTGAGGTGCATGACATTGCCAAGTAATATTCAGGAATGTCTAAATCAAGAGATTTGGGCGGTAGTCGGAGTTTCAACGAATCCAGCCAAATTTGGTCATAAGGTCTACAAAAAACTAAAACGATGCGGCTACACGGTCTACCCCGTTAATCCAAAGCTTAGTGAAATAGATGGAGATCCTTGCTACCCCACATTAAGTGCATTACCTTTCCTTCCCGACGTCGTCAGTATCATCGTCCCACCCTCAGTAACTGAGCAAATAATTGAGGATTGTGCTCAACTTGGCATCAAAAGAGTGTGGATGCAGCCCGGTGCTGAATGTCAAGAGGCCCTCCGTAAGGGACGGGAAAAAGGCCTAAAGCTCGTCGCAAACGAATGTGTTTTGGTTCAAGCTCAACCAAGATAATAAAAACCGCACTGATATACAGTGCGGTTAACTTTTCCTATGGAGCGGGTGATGAGAATCGAACTCACGTAACTAGCTTGGAAGGCTAGCGCTCTACCATTGAGCTACACCCGCAGGTGTGGTAGCAG
>JBFWMF010000042.1:0-13319 GCA_050251735.1 Desulfitobacterium sp. | reverse complement strand
TAAGGATTTTTTTGTTGATTTTACAGGGACAATTAGGAATATTGGCTTATTTTGAGGCTATTTCGCTGATTTTGAGGCAATCTTGGATTTGACTTTTTTGCGGCTGCTTTTATGCAACGCTACTGAAATTGATTATATGTATCACCCCCTTTAATTTTAAAACCTTCAAATTATGATAAATTAAACCTACCACTGAAGGTTTATTATAACGATAATTATTTTAATTGCTTTGTAATTTTAAATTTATCTACATATCCTTCATTATTTATAAGAACAATCCCCTCGCCGGTTTCCAAAATTAGCGTACCATCTTTCATTTTTTTATCAACCTTGACAATAAAATAAAACTGCTTATCATTTTGTTTATCTTTTTTCAAAGTTATATCTTTTACAAGAAATAGACAATCTTCTTCATATGCTTGCTGAGCGTATTTAATAATAAACCCACTTGATTTTAGTTCTTCTAAAGCAGATTCGGTACAAAAAGTCTTATATTTCGAAATGTAACTTTTGTAGATTTCTTCCATGTCTATTTCACTTTTATCGACATTACTAGCTTCTTGTAAATTTATTTTTAAGTTTTGAGTAAATTCTTCATATTCAGAGTTATTTTCAACTTGATATAACGCTAAAAGGAAACACTTAATATTACTTTCCCCAATAGGTTCATTTGCTTGGCAACCGGTCATCATTAAAACTAAACATACGAATAAAGTAAAAAATACCTTTTTCATACTTAATCCCCCCAATTTTCAAAGTATATTTTCCCATTATTTAAAATATAGAGTATGGTCAACTGCCATATCTATATTAAAATAACTTGAGAGTGTTGCTGAGGACCAGTTTTTTAGACATAAGAATTTATTTGTTGCTGTATCTGCTATTACAACCGTAGGGATTGAAAAGTTACTAAGTATAACGGATATATTTTTTCTCTATAATTTGTCTCCTCCTTTATCATCTTAATTCATTTCCCAAAATTCTATAAATCATATTTCTTCTCCCCCCTTAAGATTTTTCCCTACACTAAATAGAGTAGAGAACTACCCTTAAAGGTTACAATTATGTTATAATTAGGATAAATAAGTTTTATTTGTTATTAATGACTGCATAATTATACAGAAAGGATGTGTCCGATTATTAGTGTTCTCACTATCTTCGGAATATTATATAGAGACAATTATGAGAAAATCTTTAGAACTGTTTATTTTTACACACAAAATAAATATGTTTCAGAAGAGGCAGTTCAGCTCGCTTTTATTCAAGCTTTTAAAAAAATTGAAAATCTTTCTGACAAGGAAAAATTTGCTTCCTGGGTTACTGTAATTGCCATTAATGAAGCTAAACGAATATACAACAAACAGGTGAAAGAAAAAGTTGTACCTATTGATGAGAAAATTACTTCTTATACTTCAGAAAATCATTTTTTAGATGTTGAAATTAAGATTGATATAGAGAATATCTTTCTAAGGCTTAAGCCCCTGGATGCACAAATTCTTGGGCTTTTACTATTTTTATTATATATGGTACAATTGTTATTTTTTCATTTTCTGTACCTTTTTAGCCTGTAACTCCCTCTAATATATAAGGACAGTAATTAAAACGGAAGGGAGGGTTATGGGAATAATAGTAAGCTACTGTCAATACTTTAGCAGGAGGTATTAATTTATGAGAAAGCGAATATTTGTTTCTCTAATAACAATGTTGTTACTATTATCTAATACGGTAGTAGCATCTGCCCAAGTTCTTGTCTCACCTGAACAGGTAAATCTTAATAGAATTGTAAAGACTACTAATTATAATGTAGAAAAGGATATTGGAAAGCTTTATGAAAGAGCCAAAAAGGGCATTTCAGATTTACCCGCCTCTAAGGGCAAGGCTCATCTTAAAAACACAGATTACCTTTCAAGTAAAGAGTTGGTTACTGTAGAAACAGCGCAATTAGTAAAAAAGGAGATGACATCTGATAACGAGGTCATCAATACTTACACCAAGACTTCTTTTGCTGAGCTGGATGTCAAAGATACAGATGAACTGGAAGCAGCAACAAATAGTGATATTTCTCCTATGAGCGTAGTTGGTGATTATGATGACGAATTTGACAACTCTATTTCTTGTCTTGCTTATAGTACAATTGTATATGAGGTGCTTATATCACCAGCAAAGTATAGATTTAAAATTAATCAAGTAAGTGGCGGATGGATTATAAATGATCCAAAAGTTAGTTTTACTGGTTATAAGAGGCTATCTACTAGTGCACATGGCAGTGCCATAGATACTGTAACTCCAGATGCAATCAATTATGGTACCACTATTATTGACCCTGCTGCTCAGTCCTTTACTAGTACTTATTATATTGCGGACAGATATGTTTATTATGTACCTGGCGGAGCGTTCCTTCTTGTTTTACGAGCAAATATGCAGGCGGGCCTAAAACATGCTAGTAGTAATTGGATTTTTAGCTGGGATCATGAAGTTGTAAGATACTAAAGCCTCCATAAATAAAGTCACGAAAGCTACAATTAAAAATCACCCGATAATTGACCCTCTAACGGGATGCTATCGGGTGATTTGTTGATATTCTATTTGGGGCTTGCCAACCAAACCCTCATTTTCGGTCGCTTAAACGATTATGCTGATGTTTCAGAAAATGGACAAAAGAACCCTGAGTCTGCGCTCCAAGTTCATGTCAAAGCATATGATCAACGTTGACGGAGATTTCTTTTGCAATACTGTAATTGTTGATCGATGCCTTTTCACAGTTGGTTCTTTCTTGGATTCCGCTGCTTTGATATGCTTAGATAGGCTTTTCTAGCTTTTTGAAGGTACGTTCTCGGTGCGTTCGTCAATCTAAAATTGAGCCACTGTGCTGAACTGCTCCCCAAAATTTAGACAAAGTCTGTGTATGTATAGAGCATAAATTTACGAAAGCCTTATGTGAGCACTAGCCGACTTAAAGCTCAATTTTATTTCACATTCTCGGTTGTTACTTGGGCGCGTCAATTGTGAAACTATTTAAGACCGACGAACCATTAAAGTAAGGATTCTCTATGATATTAGCAAGTCAACCCCGCGGTTATTGGGATTCAGTTTTCCCAAAAATGTCAGGATGTAATGATCTATAGTAAGCTGTGGGTTCGGTTTACGGTACATCTTTTCACCTCCAAGTGCACGGTTTTTATAACCATAATTCATATTTCCATGCACTAAGGATTCAACAAAAATGTTCTAACCCTTGCCAAATCAGGCTTTCCCTGAATTTTGACATTCTTTATCAAGCCGTATTTTGAAGTAATAACAAATCACAGTTACTAATTAATTAGTATTACTAGGAGGATGAACATTGATTTGAAAAGATTTCTTACGCATTTTTTGTTTACAATTTTATTTTTGATAATTCTATATTTAGGATTCTGGTACAAGTTTACCTTAAAATTTCTAGTTGCAAAAAGTTTAAATCCATTTTATTATCTTTTATTTTCCGCCCTGTTTCCTATCGTCATTGGAATAATCCTAGGTTTTCCTAGATTCTTTAATACAGTAAAAAAACCTGGAAAATGGTCAATCGATTTCATTAAGCTATCGGCAATAGGCATACCAACCTTATTGATAAATTTATCTCTCATTTTGATAACATATACCCCAGTTAAATTCTTTTATATACCTACTATTTTTAACCTAATAATGGGTTCTGATAGCTCAATAGTTTCTTTATGTGGTACAATTTTTGGATATTTGTTGATATCTTCATTTGATAAAGCAACATGAATTAATCGACATTAATCCACAAATTATGCTGGAAGGAAAATGCAGACTACTGTCGAATTCTCCCTCTTATGGGAGGGATTAGCTTGTTTGCTTCTGTGCATGGTATGGCGGTTTCCGGGATTCAGGCCCACTTGATTCGTGTGGAAGTGGATGTGTCCAATGGCTTACCTGGGTTTGATATTGTTGGGCTTTATCCCGTTAACCAACTAGAGCATTAGAAAGCCCCAGAGTAAATAGCTCTCTGGGGCTTTGCTTATCTATTCTTATGTACTTCCAAGATGAGTTTGATGCCATCTAATAAACCTTGTTTGTAAATATATCTGAGTTCTGAGCTTAGGCACTGCGCCGATAGTTCTTCGGATCTCAAAAGTAGATGTTTCTCATCCCCCAGCCTTGTCAAAATACTATTATTGATATCGATAATTTCTTTAGTACATTTGCTATAGTTTTTCGTTTGCCGATGTGCCGATTGAATTTTCTCTTCTATTAAACTATCAACTAATTTATCTAGTAATGTTTCCTCCACTTTTGATCTCTCCCTTTCTTGTCAATGTTAAGTGTGTTTAAACCATACACTATTTACCAAGTCGAAATCCTAAATATACTGTCGAAATACAATTATAATGGTGCTTTCACTCCATTTACCCAAAATTACCAATAAAAGGATTTGTCCTAGTCATGCCGAAGTAGTGTTTCGGGTGATTCAACTATGGCAAACAGGATAAAAGAAATCCTACAGAGGCAGGGGCTAACACAAAAGGAACTAGCAGAGAAGACGGGGATAGACCCTAGCGAGTTGAGCAAGATTATACTAGAAAAGAAAACAGTCACTCTCCCAGTGATGAAACGGATATCTAAGGCGCTGGGCTGGGGGATGGATCATATCTGGCCGGATTAGGTCAGATATTTTTTTGTCTAAAAAATATTTTTTTAAGTCATAAATGGAGTGAACGCCCCATATTTATTACTACAAAGCACTCAATAGCGCTTCGAAGAGGAGGACGATGGCATGATTCAATTCATTGGCCATGATGGCGGTAGAGATTCGCACAAGGTAGACTCAAGCACAGGCAAGCAGCTATCAGTAAAAAGCATAGTCGGCAAAGCTCGGAGCAGAAACCTAGTCGAGGACAGAGATTATTTAGTCGAGATCGATAGTCGGCAGTGGTTTGTCGGAGATCTGGCCAGAGAAAGCTTTTTTATTCGGCAGATGGCCACCGAGAGCAAAATCCACGAGGACACCAAGATTCTATTTCTCACATCCCTTGCCTTGGCTGCAGAGCCAGCTAGTGAACTCGTAGTCACAACAGGCTTGCCCATCAACCAGCACACCCCTGAGACAAAACAAAAGCTCACCGAGCTGCTTACTGGTGAGCATAGCGTAAGAATCAATAATGGCAGTCCTAAGCTAATCAAGATAACTAATATTGGAATCGTACCTGAGGGAGCAGGAGCCTACTTCTCGGAGCTATTAGATGATAACGGCATCATAAAAAATGAGTGGTTATCTAAGCAGCTAAAAAGAGTAATCGATATCGGCTCTAGGACAGTCAACATCTGCACCATAGATGAGAATAACCGCTACCTAGATAGAGACAGCGACACCTTACATTATGGCTGCTTAGAGCTCGATAACGCTGCAGGCAAGAATCCAAGCAAAGAAGATCTCGAAGAGTTCGCCAGAAAGCTTGCTGGAGACATTAACAAGAGGCTACAGAGCTATAGGCCTGCCAAAGACGTAGTATTGCTTTCTGGGGGTGGATCTCTAGTACTAGGAGATTACTTAAAGACCTACTTCCCGATATCGATTATTGTGAACAATCCGGTATTCGCTAACGCAATAGGGTATCGAAGAATGGGGATGATGAGATGGCGAAAGACGTCAAGATAAAAGGCGCTTGGTTTAACCTTAGTCTTCCGGAAGAATCGGCGCTTTGCCAATATGCTGACTCTATCAATTTCTCTGACTGGGTAAAGAAAAAACTATATGAGGATATGAACTCCCCTGAGGAAGAAAAGCCAGCACTGGATCCGGTAGAGATTTCGCTCCTTGTTGAATCACTGCTGGAAACAAAATTAGCTGGCCTAGTAATCCCAGCCAGCGAGGTAAAAATCCAAGATATTCAGTTGGAGCTGGATCAGTTCTTCTAGGGTTATAGATAACCCATGTAAGTTTTGTGTTACAAAACTTTATGCAGACGTTTCCTCAAATATGCCAAAAAGGAGGATTTTATATGAAGAAATTTTTAAGCAATCCCATTTTTCATCTGGTCCTGATTGTTTTTATCTCGATGCTCCTATCCCCTATCCCGGTCTTTGCAAGCGTTGAAGATGGAGGTATGAGGATTTACAAAAAGCTTGCTCGTATAGGCAAATGGGCCATCGTGATCAAAGGCGCCATCGATGTAATCCAATCCGCCATGAATGGAGACTATCAAAACGCTAAACAACAATTCATGGGATACTTGCTCTGCTTCGCCTTATTACTCGCTTTACCTTATGGCCTCACTGAAATCGAGGATGCTTTTGGATACGGGGGGTGATTGCATTGATTCTTACATTGCTAAAAGCTGGCGGGGTTGTTGCTGTGGTCCTCTTTTTCAAGAGCCGTCCTGATCTGGCAATCCAAAATGCCCACACCGCGACTCTCGTTGGCAGTGCCATTCTGATCATCATGTACGTTGCCGGTCTCAAAAGCGGTCTTAGGTATATCGGTATGCTTTTCGCGGCTAACATCATCATCCGAGTACTGCTCGGCGGTCTATTCTGGGCTGCTCCAGTCACTGGACCTATGACGCAAGACTTTGGCCTGCTCGGGCACCATGGGGTTGATATCGCGGTCCCAGAAGGCACAGAAGTCATTGCCTCCCGTGGCGGTATCGTGAGCAAAGTCTGGGAAGATCCTATCTACGGCCTAGCGATAATGGTGGACCATGAGGAAGGAATGCAGACCCTATATGCTCACAATAGCAAGGTGTTAGCTATGCTGGGAGATAGTATCCCAACCGGTTCCCCTCTCTCCCTATCTGGTAACACTGGGAAGTCCTCAGGGCCGCACGTTCACTTTGAGGTCCGCAAGAACGGCAAAGCAGTTGATCCAGAAAAGTATGTCTATTTTGGAGGTGTGGCCGAGTGATAAAGATAAGTGATTATGTGAGAGTCATCAAGCCGAAGTACATTTTTCTGAAGCTCACTCCGAATAACAGTATCCGGAACAATACAACTCAAAACATAGCAAAATCTATAGCATCCCTCTATAAGAATGCCATCCGATACATTAAAGCTGAGGAATCTAAACTCATTCGTCTCTTTGGGAAAGAATTCGTATTCGGTACCAAGTACGCTATTGAACCACGCCCCAAGGTTTCCTATTTTATCTACATCGAGAGAAAGCGCATCGAGTTCTACTTCATTATTCCTGAATTTTGTATAAGCATTGTCAAAGAGAGACTTTCGGAATCTTGGCAAAAAGTTACAATTTCAGAAGTTAAGGAAATTCCCCATTTTAGCGAAACGGCTACTAAGTACCAAATGGTATATACCAAAGAAGATGGCCTAAGTCTAAAGGCTGATAACCGTACAAATGAACTCTTAGAGAGCAACCTGAATATCGTGGATGTGTTAGAAGACGGAGATAAGATGGGCCTATTCTACAACTTCATACCGATATCCCAGCATTCTTGGTTCAATGAGTATAAAAGTACTATAAACAAAGTACGGATGAATCAGCCGGTTGATAAGAATAAAGCTGGCGTTGGGTATATTCTGAAGTTTGTCTTCTCAATGGTCCATGACCTCACAAATGATGTGGCAGCTTTCATAAGTGGAAAGCCGGAAAGGAATCTTGTGAAATATGACCGCAACGCAACGGCCCTTGAGCAAACTCTAATGAACATCATGAACCCAAGGATGGTCTCCGAGGCAACGCTCGACAAAGGCCGTGACACCATCCTTAATACCCAGATCCTAGTCCTAAGCGAAAGCGAAAGCGAAAATAGAATTCGGCAGATAAACAATGCAAAGAGTCTATCCCAGAGTTTTAACTCCATAGCTGGAGATAACTTCTTATCGGCAAAAAGCTACACCAAGAAGTTCGACCCACTATCCTACTCTTTGGGAAGCACTACGAATAAGATGGGCACGAAGGAGACTTCCAATCTTATCGCTCTGCCCGGTCGTGAATTACTTGAAAGGTATAAGTGCATTGAAAAGGTCCAGACCCAAGAAACTGAGGTTCCCGAGGAACTTAAATCTGGTGTGATGTGCATCGGGGAAAGCACCTGCAAGGGAAATGCTACTAAGTCGTTTCTTTCCACGGATTTCAACTATAAATACTTATCCTTGGTCATCATGGGCCCTAATCGATCAGGGAAGTCTAAGCTACTTGCCAACTTGGCTAGAGATGCAATATCGAACGGTGAATGCGTGATCATCCCTGACTTCATCAGCACGTGCCAGCTCAGCGCAGAGATAGCCTCAGTGTTCCCTCCGGATAAGGTCTTGACCATCACCTGCGACCAATACGATACTCTCCAAGGGATGGGGTATAACGAGGTGCCGAAAAGCAAAGACTCATTCATGCAGTACAAGAATGCTAAAGAACAGACATCCTTGCTCATGACCCTCGTGGATAGCATTAACCTAGATAACGCAAGCTTCACAGCTCGCATGGGGCGATATTTCGAGAGTGCAGCACTTGTGGTATTCCTTGCCAACGGACCAATTAAAGACGTGTTCGCGGTATTGATGAATCATAAAACTCGCAAACAGTACATTGACCGGATCACTGATGAACAGCTGGAAAATATGGATGAGTATATCGAATACCTGAACGAGCTTGATGAAACGGATAAAAAAGGTCAAGTCGTGGGTACACGTGGGCATCTAATCACTGGAGCCATTGACCGGCTGCAGCGCCTTAAAGTGAACGCTTATATTGAGACCATGCTCAAAAAAGAGAGCACTGGGAATATCGATCTCGTAGAAGAGTTTCAAAAGAACCAACTCATCGTGATAAAGATGCCCCAGCGAATGTTCTTGACCGACAATGAAAAAGATGTCTATGTGACTTATTGGATGACAAAGATATGGTTAGCTCTGCAGATACGAGATGAGATGCTTAATAGTGACCGCTCCAAGATGGTTAAAGTTAATCTTATTATTGATGAACTCTACCAGGTGAATAATGCTGAGAAGTTCCTTAAGGAAAAGCTCAGCCAGCTGCCCAAGTTCAATATCAAGCCAGTTATTAGTTGCCACTACCTCAACCAGCTTAAAGTCATCCGGGAAGAGTTCCGGAGTGCGAATGCAAGTTATATGCTTATTGCTGGGTGTGATAAACAAAATTATAGCGAGCTTAAGAGTGAGCTGTACCCCTATGAAGAAGAGGATCTGTTGAATCTTAAACGATATCACAGTCTTAATCTAATAAAGTGTAACGATGGGTACAGCACATTTATAACTCATCTACCCGCTCCAATTTCATAGAATATTGTCGAAAAGCAGGAATAAACTCCCTTTTGTTGAAATTTTCCTAATAGATTGGGGGCGATTACCATTAGCGGTGCAGAAGGATTTATCATAGGCATGTATATGTTTATTGCTTTCCTCTTTGGAATGGTATGCTTCGCTTTATACATGATTATTAAGACAGCTGTGAAGAACGGGGTAAAAGAAGCTATAGAGAACCAAGAGGCACAACTCCAAGGAATAAAAGATCTGCTTTTTGCATTGGTCAAAGATAAATACAGTGATAATGGAGGTAAAGAATGAAAAAGATTATTATAGCGCTACTTATGTTAACCTTAACGGGATGCTCAGCTGCTCAGGCCAAAGAGGAGCCTGTGTCACCACCCGCTGTAGAGAGTAACCTATCAAATGGAGAAGTGGCAAAGGATGCCGTAAAGCCTGTGCCAGAAGAGCCCAGCAAGGCCGTAGAGCCGATTAGTGAGCCAGTAATAGGAGAATCTGCACAGACCGTTCAGCCAGCTACAGAGCAACCGAAACAGCCTGAGCCAGTGCAATCTAAACCAGTAGCTAAGCCAGTAACACCGACTCAACCGGTCAAGACAGAACCGACACCGGTAACACAGCAGCCACAGCAAAGAGGCCTGACTGGCTGGGTAGAGTATCATACCGATGATATTAAAAATCTATCAATACTCTTAAATGATGGCTCGGTCATATATCACAACGGAAAATACTACGCGTCACCTGAGTACGTGAAGGCAATCCAAGATGCTGAAATAAACTTTAAGAACGACATACCAAGAGATTCACTTCTCACTCCAGACGCCGAATATAAAATAGTTAAATAAACACAAAAAGCCCCATGGAAATTTAGTCCATGGGGCTTCACATTTTGTAGAGGAACCACTTGCATGTCTGTAGCTCAAACTTTATTTCGTACCGCGTCAGCTCCCCGCCGATCTCGCTCTGGCAGGAGAAAATCTTCATCCTGTTCCCGACGAGCTTTTCCTCGCGCATCTCGACGATCTGCTCCACATCGATAACCTTGCCCAGATAGACAAAGCGTGCCGGCTCAGGATTGCCGTGCAGATCAAAGCGAGCTACCATCTCGACTGGGGACATTATGACTTTCACTCTGCGCCCTCCTCGCTGTCTCTTACATGCTCCAGCAGCTCCCCTACTCCAACTTCCAAGTAGGTGCAGAGCTTATCCACCGTCTCAAATTGAACACCCTTGGCTCTTCCATGGTATAGTTCTGCTACAGTGTTCCTTGCAAGTCCGGTACCCTCAATAACATCTGAAATCTTTAGTCTCTTACGGCCCATTATTTCGCTCAGCTTGTTCTCTATCACAATATCGCCTCCTAAAAAGATAATACCAAATCTAATAAAAAACATCAATAGTCTGATTAAAATAGTTGACACTATAGTCATTATAGTGTATATTATGATTATAAGGGTGATTAAAACAATCAGAACTATGATTATTAAGGGAGGGCGATATTGATGACGGATTATTACGGTTCTTGGAGTGAAAACGAATTGCGTAATGCTATATGGCAACTATCAAGCGGTATGAGTATTAAAGGGCCTTATGCAGACATCGAGTTATTACGTGCCGAATTAAGACAACGTGGCTTATCCGATGAAGGATATCATAACACCTAAGCTGAAAGCCGGGCGGCTAAACCCGGCAGAGAGAAAGGAAGATATAGATGATGGTATTTCAAAAACGCTACGAGGTACTGTTTCGATTGAACGGCAAATTGGACTGCATCAGCGAATACAACAGTCTTAAGGAGCTGGAATCCTTCCTTACAGAGTATCCGCTGCCAGATGGATATACCTATGAAGTAATAGACCATGCAGCTTAGATGACTAACACCGCCTGACGATGACCTGAGGGAACAGGTCGAAACCGATGAACCGGCACCCAGCCGGGGAGGTCGCGGGATCCCGCTACGAGCTAGCCGTGCATGGCTGGCCTTCACATATATTTGATCTTTCTCAATAAAATAAAAAAGCCCCCTGCCTGAGCAGAGGGCACTATAGATACTATTATCCGGGATCTGTTTCCTTACGCTCCTTAACCGGCGCTGGAATAGGTTTCTGATCTAAACTCAATAAATAATTCTTTGCTTCGCTATATAATTTATCGGCTAACTCAACGAACATCTTATAACTAATAATCAACCGTACATATCGGGGCAGGAGCTGATAACCACGCTCCACCACAAAGGCAAATTTTTCTTCACCAGTACTCAAGGCGTACTCTTCGGCTTGCTTTTCAAGCCTGAGCATCAACGAGAGCAGAATCTTCCCTGCCTTCGCTCGCCCCTGACTGATCAGGTAAATCACAAAGGCCACCACAACGAGTAGCAGCCCCCAGAACTCATGGACATATCCTAATGCAGTTTCCATGGTTCATTCCTCCTTTAATCTTCAATATCCGGCAATTCAACTGTCTGCCCTGCTAACGCGTGGGCAGAGTCACTTAGAAACTGAATCTTACCGTCCCTTACGAAACTATGGCATAAGGTTTTAAGCTGGTCATCATCCCCACGAACGCCACGAACAAGAATCGACGGGCTAATCGTCGGGTTTTCTTCATTCCCGTTCCATGTCCATCCTCCATGATCCACACAAATAGAATGATACCCGTCACACCCTGGACACCACAAATAAACCTCATTACGGATTTTTTCGCCGACTTTGTATGACATAAGCCTTGCTCTCATTTGGGACCTCCTATGCTAAATCTAGCTTTTTGCAGGCAAAGCCCATTTTGATGATTTCTTTGACTAGGTTGTCTGCCTTGCTGGTCCGTACCCGGACGGATAGGTATACATCCGGATCATTGTCCACCTTCGGCTTATTTTCTTCTGCCACGGCTTCCACCCCCTTTGTAAAAAACGTAATATCCTTACTTGAGATAATGGCATTTAGGTCAAGATTCCAAGCATACCCGGGCAGTCTGCCGGTGTCTGTGTACTGCTGGAGATCGCATGGATAAGATGGTCTAGAGTTATGTGTGCCATCGTTTTTGCCATAGTGGGGAACCCAAACAGCGTCAAACTCAGCAAAATTAAGATTGAACTGCTTGTAGAAGTGGTTGGCGATATACACTCCGACTTTCTTGGCCCCAAGAGAGCGGAGTTTTCGCTGGTACGCAGATACACCGCCACGCATATCTGTCATGCTTTTCTCTTCTACGTCGAGCCACCAAAAAACTGGATTGAACTCCTTGGCCCGATCATAGAAAAGCTTTGCTTCGCTTCCCATCTCTGCTATGGTTTTACCTCGCACCCATGCGTAGACGGCCACAGGGACGCCACGCTTTTGCAGTTCCTTGATATGCGTCTTGAAGTGTTTGTCTTGATACCCAAAGCCGTACTGCACTCTTACGATGGCAAGGCTGATCTGCTTGGCAAAGATGTCGTAGTTAATCGCTGATGGGGCTTGATGCTCAGATATGTCTACGATGTACATATTTACTCACGCCCCCGTTCCCGATGACGGCAGTGTCGCCAGCTCATCCATGATTTTTGTGACGGTACCATTCCCGCCAAGTGCATGATAGGCCGTATACATATCTAAGACATTTTCCCGCGCGTAAATCGGTATCCAGCCCTGTGCCAAGTATTTGTCATACGACCGGATGATCTCGTTACGCAGCAGGGCTTTTGTGCCATTGTGCAGGCTCCGTTGTTCGCTTAGCTCCTTAGATACCTTTTGAGATAAGCGTTTGTAAGCCCATCCCAAGATGCCTACAATCACCCCGAACAGTACCTCTAACCAGTATTTGATTGCGAACTCTTCAATTTCCATGGCCTCACCGTCCTCCCTCTTTCATATGTATTGGCCCTAGGGAGCCTACTTCGCCGCCACCTCCTACGGCTTTTCGGCTGTAGATTCTAGGGCATAAAAATAACGCCCTCTGTGGCGTTGTGATGCTACGCAAGATGGGTCATTTCTCGATTATATCCAGAAACCGCTATTATCAAGGGTTTCAAGGCATTTTCGAGTAGTTCAAAATAATATTGCGCAATAACTATTGCGCTGGAGTAAAGTCGACATAATACT
>JBFWMF010000041.1:0-14024 GCA_050251735.1 Desulfitobacterium sp. | reverse complement strand
AATAATTATAGAAAGTTAGATTCGTACCCATTACTTCTTTGGCCCTCAGGAAAGCTCTGGGCGTGAATTGAGCATCTTCATGAAGAATTCCAACTTTAAATTCTAATTGATTCGCTAAAAGAAATTCCCTTTTAAATAGATTAGGGCAGACAACCCTATGCATCGTTTTGGTTTTGAGCTCGTTCTTTAAAAAATCCGCTCCTGCTATCGTCTTTGCTTGGGTATCTAAGGCATGGCTCATTTCGAATACCTTGCTACCTTCGATTCTTCTGACATTGCCCACCACAATATCAGGCTTTTGATTGTTCATGATATCAATCAAACGTTCACAGGCATTAAGATCAATATAATCATCTGCGTCGACAAATAGAATATATTCTCCCGTTGCGACACTCAGACCACTGTTCCTAGCCTCAGACAACCCGCCATTTGTTTGATGGATCACTTTAACTCGTGAATCCTGCTTAGCATAGTCATCACACATTTCCGGGCAACCATCTGGGCTCCCGTCATCCACCAAGATTATTTCTAGGTGCGAATAGGTCTGATCCCTTATACTCCCGACGCACTGGTCCAAATGCCTTTCAACGTTGTAAATAGGAACAACTATCGATATCTTTGGCTTCATTACCTTCTCTCCTAACTCTCACCCCCGCTGCCTTTTCCCTCTGTAACACCACCTTCACCGTTTGCAGTAGAATCTTTATATCTAACCCGAAGGAATAATTGCCTATATACATTAAATCTAACCGCCATTTATCCTCCGGACTCGTCGTGTACTTTCCTTTGACTTGAGCCAATCCCGTAATTCCTGGTTTTACAATCGTGCGATAGCTGTAATACGGTATGGTCTTAGTAAATTGATCAGCAAAAAATTCCCTCTCCGGCCGAGGTCCTACGAGGCTCATTTCCCCCTTAAGGACATTAAATAATTGTGGCAACTCGTCCAATCGTGTTCCCCGAAGAAAGGACCCAAACTCAGTAATTCGAGGATCCTTTTCTATAGCCAACACCGGACCGGTCTTCGCTTCGGCATTGTCTACCATGGACCGAAATTTCTTCATCTTAAACACAAGGTTACTCCTACCTAGCCTCTCTTGGCTAAAGATCGGAGATCCTGGTGATAGAATAGGGATCAATAAGTTCAAAAATATCATGAGCGGGCTTATTATAACCAAGAGAATCAGGGCGACGATCAAGTCAAAAGCTCTTTTTATAAAACGTTGTGTGGGAGTTAATCCTAGCGGTTTAAGCTTGAACATTAAGCTATCATCTACATACTGAAGTTCAGCACCATAGACTAATATTTCCATTAGGTCCGGGACGAGAAGAACCTCCTCCCCCCTCTCTAAGCAGGCGTTGATGATCTTCATCTCTCCCTTCAATAACCTCGTTTCTGAAGCTGAATTGCCAACACATAATACTTCCTTATTTTCGGCCGTTCGCTTCCAGAAGAGGTTCTTCCCCATCATCCTTCCCCCTTCCCCCAATTTCTCTTTCTTTCCATTCGTCATAGGAAACCCCATCTCTAAATGCCTTGATTCCCGCATAAATTTGCCTAATTAGTTGTCGATAGGAAAATTCCGTCCTCGCTTTAAAACGCATGGCTAGATATAAACCTGCCAAACACTTTACCCTTGGAAACACGTTGGCCATGACGACACCTTTGTCAAAGAAGTATTTCTCAGTATATCCCATAAACCAGGTGGAGCCTTCTTGTCTTACATCGGCGATTTTTTGAGGATAAGTATAAATTTTCAGCCCCTTCCGTAGAGCTTCCCGTAAAAACAACGTGTCTTCGCCCGCCGAATACCTCGCCCCTCCCCCATACAATAAGGAAAACCAAATATTTGCCTTGACTAAGCTCTCTCGTTTAAAGACAATCCTTGGTGCACCATATCTAGCAAAATTAAATAAACGAACCCTCCTTATCTTGCCAATACTTCGTTTGTCAACTATTGAACCACCGGAAGTAGCCAGGTAATTAAGATGAAAAATTATAATATCAGCATCTGATAACTCGTTAAATGCACGACTTACCACTTGGGGATAATCGGGATTGTAAATCAGATCTTCATCACCTATTACACAAAGATCAGCAGTAGCATGAAGCAAAGCTATATTTCTATTTCTACCGACCCCTCTATCCTTGGTTGATACAACCTTCAACGTATTGCCATCAATGCTGTACTCCTTATACTCGTAGTTATCCGTCTGATTAGCAATCACCGCATTGGTCCTTAACCCCAATTTATAATAAAGCCCCGCATCTTTTTGATGCATAGCGGCAACCAACACTTCTATTGACCACATCCCTTGACTCCTCCCAGTTTTCCAAGAGATTTTTCAGACCTACTTTCATGGTGACTACAGCAATATCTTGTTTATCTTGCTTTCTTAGCCATTGACACAGTTTCCGAAATTCATCAGCATCCCAATACCAGACATCTTGGCCATAGCCTTTGTCCTTAGATTCTAGAATGCTATGCAGCATCAATATATTCCAGGACTTACTGCTAATACTTCTTTGCAACAATCTTATGACTTGATTTGCTGAATGAGACCTTTTAATCTCACTAGCCGGTAGCATAAAGGGCAAGTTCATTGGTAATAGAACACTGTTATGCTTGAAGAATGTTTGGAAAAGCAAACTTGATCCTGTAAGCCACTGTAAAATAAATAGGATTCGCATCGGCCATTGTTTGCATATGCAAGAATGGCCCGTTCTTACATACTTAATGTTGTTCTCCATAAAAATCGGTGCATTCTTTGTTAGGTTTTGAGCCGTTAGCTCTGAATAAGGACTGGCAAACCCTAGATAGTCAGTATCTACAACTCCCCATTCTCTTAACTTTTGCAAACTAACTCTTAGATCATTAACCTCTGTGATGTGTGTATCCCCATGGGAAGCTATCTCGAAGCCGTAGTTAAAGCATTCTTTAACCTGTTCGATCGTCATGGCTCCGTCAACGGCCGAGGGCCAATTTGTAACTGACCAAGAGCCATCTACCCAGCCTGTGGTGACGTTAATTGTGCCAACAAGACCGTATTCCTTCATAATGTTAAACGCTACTCGATAGGTATCTTCTCGACCGTCATCAAAAGACAAGGTCACCATGGCTTGTTTTCCCATAATACTGCAGCACTTCCTCAAAGCTTCTGGTTTTTTCTTTGAACGAGACTTCAAACACTAACTCTGGCTTGGGTAGCCTTATGCACCTTATTCCTGAACCAAGGAGTTTTAAAGGCCCCTACAATCGATCCCAAGCCATAGCTTGTATGCATCACAAAAAAGATCAGCATCAGTAATGGAAGCTTATGATACCTGTCCTTCTGGGCTAATCTCATGGCGAATATAGTATTAAGAATAAAATAGAGCCCCAGCTCTATCACTAACACCCAAGCAAGAGTCTGTAACCAAGACGCTGTCAATAATCCCACGAGCGCTGCCGCACCGATACCAATCAATGAACTGACGAAAACAAACGGTACGAAGTGCCGAATGGATAATGAACCTGGACTTAGGACTAAAGTAAACATATTCCAAAGTCCATTATCGTGACATTGTTTCGCAAGACCACGAATCGTTTCCCGGTTATTATAAAAAGCCTTAAGGTCCTTGGACATAAAAACCCTGCCGCCTCCCTTGCGTATGCGGTAGTTAAATTCCTTATCCTCACAGCGAGCCAATGACTCATTGAACAAACCAAACTTCTCAAAAGTCTCGCGGGGAAAGGTTCCAAAAGGAACTGTTTTTACTTCCCCGTCGATTCCGCCCAAACGAAAGACAGCATTCCCCACTCCAAAGGAGCAAGAAAGAGCAAGAGATATGACCTTCCCGATTCGAGTTTTACCAGTTGCAATGGCAATCCCTCCGACATTATCTGCTCCAGTGTCCCTGGCAATCTCTACGCATTTTTTCACATAGTCACTATCATACGTAGAGTGGGCATCCATCCTTACTATGTATTTTCCAGTGGAGGCCCGGATACCCAAATTAAGCGCACTGGCTTGAATACGCTTAGGATTTTCAAGCAATCTAAGGTTACTCCTCCCGGCTTCTATTTCTTGCTTCACGACCTGACTCGTTTGATCGCTTGACTTACCGTCAATAACGAGGATCTCCATTTTATTAACAGGGAAACTCTGTCCATAAATAGAATCTAAGCATGTTTTAATAAACCTCTCTTCATTATAGGTTGGAATAATAATTGAAACTTCAAGCATGGAGATCACCTTTCTTAACCGAATACATTTGACTATAATAATCCAGAGTCAATTCCAATCCCTCTGTCAGAGAGAAATCTGGTTTCCAAGAGAGCAACTGTCGGGCCTTATTGTTATTTAAATAACAAGTTTTAATCTCTCCAGGCTTTGCTTCCAAATATACGGGCTTGATTTCGGTACCACAAATCTCGTTCATTCTCTCTAACAGCTTTATCACTTCTGTGGCTTGGTTCGTACTGATATTAAATATCTGACCATCTCCTAGGTGCAAAGCAGCCAAGTTCGCTAAAGCTACATCCTCTACATAGATAAAATCCCGAGTTTGAGTACCATCTCCAAAGATAACCGGTTGCTTACGCTGGAGAAGCCTATCCGTGAAAATCGAAACAACTCCCCCCTCCCCTTTCGGGTCTTGGCGTATACCATAAACGTTAGCATAACGAAGGATGGTATATTTCAATTGAAATAAATCAGAGAAGCTCTTCAAGTATTGCTCTGGTGTCAGTTTAGAAACTCCATAAAAGGAAAGTGGTCTTAAAGGATGTTCTTCATCAATCCCTAGATAAGCTGGATTACCATAAACAGCTGCTGAGGATGCATAGACTATTTTTTCAACATGAAACTTTACGCAGCAACGTAGAAGGTTAATTGTTCCTAAAATATTGGTTGCCGCATCTGAAGAGGGATTAAGGATTGAATTGTGAACATTGATTTGAGCAGCCTGATGAATTACATAATTCGGATGTTCCAGCTGAAAAACTGCTTCTAGGCTCGCATAGTCTAATATATCGACCCTGTAAAAGACCGAAGAAGTATTGATATTTTCTTCTTTACCTGTGGATAGGTTATCGACAACCAACACTTCATACTTATCCCTTATTAAACAATCCACAATATGAGATCCGATAAAACCGGCTCCACCCGTAACGAGAACTTTCACACGCTCACACCTTACCTTTATATACTCCTCTATTATTGAGGCTCTTGTATTGCGGATCTTGGGACATAGAACTCATGACACAGCTTTTCTCCGGAAATTTCATGGAGATGCCGGAGAGCTTCCTTATATGCAAATGGATTTCGGGATACCCGGTGAGCATCAGATCCAATAAAATGAATCAAATGATTTTGAAGCAGAAGTTTAGCCAGACGCAAGGGTTGTGGACCGTATTTTCCACTTAGGCTTCTTAAGTTCAATTGAAAGAGGATACCTTTCTTTGCCCATTCAAGTAGACGCTCCGGCTTTTCACTTAAAGCTTTATAGCGCTCCGGATGGGCAAGAACCGGGGTTATTCCATTAACTTGTAGGTTGAAAAATACATGATCCGTATAGAGGGGTATTTCTAGCATGGGTAGCTCAACAAGTAAATACTTCTTTGTATTCCCTAAGGTGAGTAGCTTTCCCTCAAGAACCCAGTTCGCCATATCTGGGAATATATAATTCTCTGCGCCCGGTAAAATATCCACATGGATGCCAGCCTCAAAAATACTCTTTTTTACCCGTTCTGTCGCAGCCAGGATTTCCGCCGGTTTCGCATAACTATTTCCATCCATGACATGAGGGGTAGCAATAAGGGTATTAAATCCTGCTTCCTGCAACTGACGGACTATTCCTAGGGTCTCATCCATGCTGCTCGCACCGTCATCTATTCCAGGAAGAATGTGACTATGAATATCCATCATCGAACTGATACCTCTTCGTTGAGCCTTCAATGATAATCGTAGTGATATTCATTGGCTTTCATCTTCACTTTATTTAGGACAGCTCCGAGAATCTTGGCTCCGACTTGATCTAGCAATTCCTTGGCCCGTTTTGCCTGTTCCTTAGTCACTTTGCCTGAAGCAAGAACTAAGACGACCCTATCAACTTCTTGGGCAAGAATTGCCGCGTCAGTAACTGCAAGGGTGGGAGGGGTATCAAAGAGAATCACGTCAAACTGTTCACTAAGTACCTCTATTAAGTACTTTAGCGACTTAGAGCTGAGAAGTTCTGCAGGATTCGGGGGGATGGGTCCAGCTGTAATAACCCGAACACCTGGAACTGCGGTTTCACGAATATAGTCTTTAAAGTCAGGATTCTGGGTTGCTACCTCCATTAAAGCAAGGGAAAGCCCTTCCCCATTTTCCACCTCGAAGAGTTTGTGCTGAGTGGGTTTGCGCAAATCAGCATCTACCACAAGAACGGACTTTCCTGACTGCGCCATGCAAACTGCCAAATTTGCGACCACGAATGATTTCCCCTCCTCAGGGCAGGCACTTGTGATCATTATTTTCTTGACGCCCGAATTTGCACTCACAAACTGAATATTTGTTCTAACTGTTCGATAAGCTTCAGAGATTGGGGATTTAGAATTTTCTAAGTTCATTAATGAATTTGGCATTACAGACATCCCCCCTTACCCTTGTGGAATACTCCCCAACACTGGGATTCCTAAAAACTTCTCCACATCCTCAGTACTCATAATGGTATTATCCATAGCTTCAAGCAAGAGAGCGAGTCCCAGCGAAGCCATCAAGCCCACAACAAAAGCAATTAAAACATTCAGTGATTTTCGTGGCGCAATGGGTCTTTCTGGGATCACCGCCCGATCCACTATACTAACACTATCTACTTTTTTTATTTCTATAACCGTTTTGGAAAACTCCCGAGCTACCGTATTAGCGATTGAAGCAGCCAGTTCAGGACTAGAATGCTTTACTTGAATCTCCAATATCTCTGTATTCGGTACTGGTTTAACCGAAATCATCGTGCCAAGTTCTTCAACACCCAAAGGCAAATTCAATTCTGTTAGGGCATTTTGCTTAACAGTTCGACTTTGGGCAATCGCGCTATAGGTTTTGGTAAGCTGCTGATTCGCCAGAAGGACGTCATAATCAATATTCCGTCCTTCATCTTGCATCATGCCTGTAGTTTTTTCCCCAACAATCAGCGTAGTAGAAGCCTGATACACCGGTATTAAGACATAGAAGCTTATTGCGCCACTGATGATTGCGGCGATAAGCGGTAACGCTAGGACGATCTTCCAGCGTTTGCGTAGTATTTTCAAATACTGCCTTAGATCTATTCCTTCTTCCATGACTGCCTCCCCGCTCTCCTGATAACACTATCTTTCTACTAGAGATAGGCTGTCAAAACAGTTTCCTTCTAAACAATATAATAATCTTTCAAAAATTATTCCTGATTTATCCAATTTTCACGATCGCAAAACTCCCAGCATCTATAAGTGCAAAATGACGGCTACTACGTCCCCGGGAAATTATCTAGTCAAGACTTCTTGTACAATTTTATTAATGCCTTCCTTATTGGGCTCATAATAGTAAACACTTGCTCCCACTAACGGATCAGACGCAGAGATTCCTTGTCCTGGTAACTGATAGTACTTAATAGTTTCTTTATCTATCCCTTTGAATTCGAGCCCCAGCATTACCATTTCAGAAATTGACATATTGGTATCTACTAAATCCTCCCGCATAACCGATAATAACTGGGGTAAGTCGGAGATGGTCGAGGGCTTAAGCAATTGACCAGCTAGACCTCGAAGGATATAAAACTGATTTTGCTGACGGTCAAAATCTCCCCCTGGCAAATCATGACGTACCTGTGCTAGCACTAGGGCCTCCTCACCCGAGAGATAATGCGCACCCGCTGATAAATGGAGGTTTGATGAAGCGTCATCTACAGCATTCGGAAGATTAACCTGCACACCCCCAAGTGCATCAACTATTTTTTGAAAACCACAAAAATTTACTTTTGCATAATAGTTGATATTTATGCCTAATAAATCGCCAACAGCTTTCACGCTTTCCATGGTTCCTTCGTGAACACCACCCCGTACCTCACCCACAGCATTGGCATGTGTAATTTTGGTTAACCCAACCCCGGAAAGGCTAACACGTGTATCCCGGGGGATAGAAATAATCGAGACCTGATGACTGTCCAGATTTGCTGAAACGACGATGATAGAATCCGCTCTTCCTGGCTCGTCTCCTTCGTTATCGATACCTAGAGCAAGGAGATTGACTCTCCTTTTTGCCTCTGGCAAGGGCGACATATCAGCTTTATCATGCCCTACTGCTGTATTTTCTTTTGGTGCTACCTCAGGTTGATACACTACCTTCGGGTGATGGATTGTCTGCCGGTTCCAGTCATAAACCCCAGCGATGATTGCAACTATCCCCAAACCCAAAATAATGCCCACCCAAAATCTCTTCAATTTCAATAGTAGCTCACCCCATTTAATATAGATCAGAAGGTATTGACGAGTATCTAGTGTAAGCTATGTAAACTTTTTTGAAATCATTCATAATCGCAAAACCAAATACAGGCATTTACTCCCTCTTGAACGGCCTGAACAGGCAAATTCAGCAGTAAAGAAGTGTATAAATTTCCCACATAAATACTATACTAGGGGTAATGACGCCTTGGAGGTATTTGACATGGGAGATAAAAGTCCGAAGAATATTGCGAAGCAGAAAAAGAAAGCAGAAAAGAAAGTGACCCCGACACCATAAAAGAAGACCCAGCAACTTATCTAGACGATAAGCTACTGGGTCTTCTTAACTAAAGGATTACTATTTCTCGATCAGGCCTGTATTTACCAGAAAATCATGGGCGACAACTTCTTCTTTCATGCCCTGATCATCTACCATAGCATTTAGTTCCTGCATGGTCTGTTCATCTATTTTTCCTGCAAGTTTATTAAGAATTCCTTCTATTTCAGGATATTTGTCTAGAGTATCCTGACGAACCAAAGGCAAAATATCGTAGGGTGGGAAGAATTCTCGATCATCCTCAAGTATTTTTAAATTGAATACTTTAATCTGCCCATCGGTACTATAAGCATCAATCACATCAACCTCATTTTCATTTAAAGCGCGGAACATGATCCCATGGTCCATACCCTTGACTTCCTTAAAATTCATGTTGTAAGTTTTTTGAAGCCCCGGATATCCATCCGGTCGATCAATAAATTCAAACTCGCAGCCAATGATTAAGTCATTTGCTACTTTAACCAAATCACTGTATGTGTTCAGATTATATTTTTCAGCTGTTTCTTGTGTCACTGCAAGGGTGTAGGTGTTGTTGAAACCAATAGATTCTAATGCTTTTAGATTATCTTCAGCAGTTAATTCCTTAGTCTTAGCAAGGGTTTCCTCACTTGTTCCTGTCTTTTCCTGATAATAGTTGGCCACGATGGTTCCGGTATAATCAGGGTACATCTGGATGTCGTTGTTCTCTAGTGCTGTCCATGCAACATTAGAGCCGCCGAGGTTAACTTTTCTATCCACTTTTAGATCCGTATGAGCTTCCACTAGATCAGCCATCATATGCGCAATGATGATGTTCTCAGTAAAGTTTTTCGAGCCAACGGTGATGGTTTCGCCACTCTTAGCTCCATCTCCAGTACAGCCAAATAAGGCAAGTGTTAACGCAGCTACCAAACCCAGTATTAGAATTTTCTTTTTCATGATATAACTCCTTTTACCTTTTTATACTGTCAGAAAGTATAACTTTGTTGCATACTTTCCTTCTGCACAAGTGCAACCAACGTCTTCGCTTCTTGAATGTTAGAAAAAAAGCTAGGCGAAGCCGGGTTTTCTATGTTAAACCTTTAATCCTCTTGGTGTTGTAGCTTTTTCCAGCTTGCCCAGCAACCAATCAAGCAGCAGTGCCAGGAGCGCAGCCGGGAAAGCTCCGATTAACACCAGAGCATCTAAGTTTCTCGAGATGCCAAGGAAGATGAAATCCCCCAGACCGCCGGCGCCAATGAAAGCCGCTAGGGTAGCCGTACCGACGTTAATAACTGTAGCCGTTCGGATTCCCGCCATCATAACAGACAGGGCAAGGGGCAATTGAACTTTGAAGAGAATCTGGAAATCTGTCATCCCCATCCCTCTAGCCGCCTCGATGGTTGCTTTATCCACATCCTTGATCCCTGTATAGGTGTTGCGGATAATCGGCAACAAAGAATAGAGAAACAGCGCCGACACAGCAGTTTTGATACCGATGCCAAACAAGGGAATCATAAAGCCCAGCAAGGCGAGACTAGGAATAGTCTGTAAGATTCCCGCTGCTCCCAGAACAGGCCCTTCCAGGGATTTAATGCGGGTAATCAAAATTCCGAGAGGGATGCCGATGGCGATAGCGATCAGCATGGAAAAGAGAACTAGCTGAATATGCTGACCCAATGCCTGTATTAAATCCGGCCAACGCATTTCCAACTGAAGCATAATTTGTGTCCATAATGACTCATTTCTCATCTGAATCCACTCCTTCCCCGGACCACTGATTGGCAAAAAAGCTTAACAGCGAGCCACGGGTAACAACACCGATTACTTTACGAGCCTCATTGACAACCGGAAGAATCCCATAGATGGCCTTGTTGATCATTTGTAAGGCATCCTTGGCTGTGGCTGTACTCTCAAGAATCGTTTCTATAGGCTGCACGATTTCTGCTATGGTATGGATATTTTCCTTTTTAGCATGTAAATCATAACTGGGTATGATCCCCAGTAATTTGCCTTTTTCGTCGCAAACAATCAAGGTGTCGGTTTTACGTTGACGCATAAAGCTGATAGCCACTGTAGGTGTTCTAGTCGGTAGGACTATGGCCGGATTCTCCCGCATGATATCAGTAACGGGAATGTACTCCGGATTTTGATAGATCCGTTGTTTTCCTATAAACTCTTCGACAAAACCGTGGGAAGGATTGCTCAGCAATTGGTCCGGTGTATCCAATTGCAACAGCTCGCCATCCCTCATCACGGCAATTCTGTCCCCAAGCTTGAGCGCTTCATCCATGTCATGAGTGACGAAAACAATGGTTTTATGCATTTCCGACTGAATACGCACTAATTCATCCTGAAGTTGTTCGCGGGTAATGGGGTCCAGTGCGCCAAAAGGCTCATCCATTAAAATAATATCTGGATTGGATGCCAAGGCTCGGGCTACCCCAACCCGCTGTTGCTGACCACCGGAAAGCTCCCTTGGATATCGTCCAGCAAATACAGCGGGGTCCAACCCGACCACTTCCATCAAATAATTGACGCGTTCCTTGATCTCAGATTCATTCCATTTTTTAAGCCTTGGTATAAGCGCTATATTATCTTCGATGGTATAGTGAGGAAACAAGCCTGCTTGCTGAATAACATAACCGATATTACGACGGAGAGGTACCGGGTCAATAGCATCGATGTCCTTACCGTCGATGGTAATTCTGCCTCCGGTATGCGGAATTAGGCGATTGATCATTTTCATTGTTGTTGTCTTGCCACACCCGCTGGGACCAATGAGTACCAGCAATTCACCATCATTTATCTCAAAATTAAGCGATTTTACGGCTTCTGTGCCATCTTCGTACTTCTTGCTGACGTTTTCAAATTTAATCATAGGAATATATCCCCCCTTAGCGAAACTTCAACGTAGCAACTTTGTATATTTCATAAGTTGTCACTTCATTAGTTTATCACTTTGGGTTTCTGAGGTCAAAAAGGCTAATTAGCGATTATTGGTCATCTCCACGAAATGACGGGAGAATTCCTAGCAAATAGTCGCATATCCTTATATTTACTACCACACTCTTATATTTTTGAAGTTGTCACCTGGGTGTAATCATATAATCCTTCCGGCAATTTATATTTTAGGGCATCTGTGGGGCACTTATCCACAGTAGCAATGATTTCTTCCGGCGTTGCCGATGCCAAGTAGAGAATTATGGAGGAACGAAAAAATATCCTGCTATACTTGTGAAAGAATTACATATTGACTTTTTCCATTCTTCTTAGCTTTATACATAGCCATATCCGCGCTTTTTATTAACTGATCCACTGTCTCCCCGTCGACTGGGTAAACTGAAACCCCCAGACTAGCAGTAATATAAATACTTTGTTCCTCGAGGTCGAAGGGGCGTTCTAGGCTTTCGATAATCCTTCGGAGGAGCTCTTCAATTGCCTCAGCAGAGATATTCTGAGCTAAAACAAGAAACTCATCCCCGCCATAGCGGGAAACGGTATCTTCCTCCCTCAGGGTCTCAGTCAATTTCTTAGCAATTTCCTTTAAGAGTAGATCTCCCTGGTCATGTCCCAGGGTGTCATTAACCTTTTTAAAATCATCCAGGTCCAAAAATATCACGGCTAAATTCTCATTCGTGCGTCTGGCAGATAAGATCGCTTGGTTAAGACGATCACTAAATAATAACCGGTTTGGCAAATCTGTTAAATAATCATGATAGGCTAGCTCATGTATTCTTTTGGTATAATAGGCATTTTCCTTCAGCTTATCAACATATAGTCTGTTGATATAATAAGCAGCAACAAGCGCAATAACCAAAAAACCTATCCTGAGTATGTAATCAGAATCATCAACTACCACAACCGGAGTCGGGGGCGCAAATACCCAAACAAAAATTTGGGTGAAAAGTGCCGATAGGCCTACCCAAAAAAGCATCGTAGGTGAGATAAAAACAAGTGAAATTATAATCAGGATGAAAGGAATCGCCCACACTGTTAAACTTCCTACATCTATGTACTTTAAGGAAAAAAGCGGGATAACTAGGGTACTGATTAAGATCAAAGAAGTTACTATTATCTCATCCCTCACCTTGAACAGGATAAGAACTTGTAAAGAACAGCCAAGAAATAATAGTATGCCACTTATAATCAGTACGCTAGCTAAAGTATCTTCCCAAAAAAAATACCCTACGAGATTGAGGACACTACCAAACATTAAGCCAATGGAAATAATATTGACAATCAAAATGAAGCTATCTCTATTAAAGATAAAAAATAGGTTTTGTTCGTCATTACTATTTTCAGGAAATTTATTGCTAACCATGCTTTTACCCCTTATTAAATAATAACGATTTTAACAGTGTCATACAGAGATTCGCTTAGAAAGGCTAAAAAAAAAGTCAAACGTTTCGTAGTATTTGCGAAAAGTTCGAGCTCACTCGTCAATATCAATTAATATACACCATTTTTTTCTAATTGGACATAAACTATAAGTAAGATTTTACTTAACAAACTATAACTAGTAGTTTATACTAAAAAAAAACATATAAATTACCTATCTGACAAAAAGGAGATTTTTGCAAATGGAGCATTTAGCCCAAGGGATAGGAAATAATTTAAAAAGATACCGGCAGCTCAGAGGATATACTCAGGAAAAATTAGCCGAAGAGTTATTGGTCAGTGTCGGTTATATCAGCCAATTGGAAAACGGTCTTAAAACTCCCTCTGTGTCAATGATAGCCAAAATATCTGAGGTTTTGGATTTGACGGGTGCCCTTATGCTCTCTGATAATCAAGAAATTAACGGTGACTTGAAGGAGCTTGTACAGATATTGATTAGCAAGGATCCTAGGGATATCCGCTTTATCAAGAATTTTGCTCTTCTCTACTTCACTAGCAAGTAGCACTTTATCTTTTTAAAAAAAATATTCTAAAATTATAGAATCAATTTAGCATGTAAGAAGAGGATTTGGGAATTTCTTGGTGAATTTCTAAATATAATTAATTTTATCATTATTTGTAATTATTATAATCGAATAGGGGTAATATAAATGCGTTTAGTAAATATCGCGTTTGTCGATGAAGGTGCTGTGCTTGCCAGACCTTTGATAGCTCCTAATGGCAAAATACTTTTACAGGCAGGAATATCACTTTCAAGAAGCCCCCTGTGTTAGGATAGTTGACGTAGGGATCAAAGAAAAGTATCCTTGAAGAGAACACAGGAGGAGAAAACAATATGAGATATCCCAAGGAGTTAAAAAACTCTATCATTGAAAAGATGTTACCGC
>JBFWMF010000040.1:0-17821 GCA_050251735.1 Desulfitobacterium sp. | reverse complement strand
TGCTAAACGCTAGTCCGTTCGACTTGCATGTGTTAGGCACGCCGCCAGCGTTCGTCCTGAGCCAGGATCAAACTCTCCATAAAATTTATGAAGAAAATTTGATTGCTCAAATTGTCTTTACTCATTTGACGAGTCATTGGCTGTTCCTTGTTGTTTAGTTTTCAAAGACCATTAAAACCATTGTTTTTTTCCATCACTCTGCGGTGATGGAATTTTATCTTAGCAGATTGACGTTTGACTGTCAACTACTATTTTCTAAGGTCTCGATCTTGAGATCTTAGGACAACAACGGAGCGTCCCCGCTCCTGTGATGCTTAATTAGCTTATCATTTGATTTTGCCAGTGTCAACATCAATTTCGACAAAATCTATTATCTTACAAAGGCTACGATAACGTCATGAATTTGCCAAGGTATAGCACTGTAATTGGTCAAGAAAAAGAAACAGTACACAGTAATTTACTGTGTACTGTTTAAAGTAATGGTGGACCCGCCGAAATTTCGAATAATATTAACTTCCACACGACGATTCGCTGCTCGGCCTGCCTCAGTGTCATTAGAAGCTATCGGTCTATACTCCGCATAACCAATGGAACTAAACCTTGATTGATCTAGATTCCCGGATTGCAGTAGATACTTCATGAAATTCAAGGACCTTTGGACACTAAGGTCCCAATTCGTCGGGAACGCCGGAGTATTAATCGGAAGGTTGTCCGTATGGCCTGCAACCTCAATATTATAGTTGGGGTATTCCCTTAAGATATCAGAAATGATGAACGCCATCTTTTGTGCTTCAGGCTTGACCATTGCAGAGCCCGAGTCAAACAAAGCATAATCACGAATGCTGATGATCAACCTTTCCTCGGTAATCTTTGTCTCGAGCTGGGCAGTTAGATTATTGTTACCTATGTATTGATCTATCTTTGCTTTTATAGCCATCATATCTTGTTCTTCTCTAAGTCTACCCTGAGCAAGCTTTTCGGTTTCAGTGGTAATTTGCTCATTGTTCTTCCCAGCGTTGTCATCCGTGATATTAATATTCATCTCGCTTGTCGATTCAAAAACACTTTGCCCTCCAGTAAAGGCACTATTGAATCCAGCCATTATACTCTCATATTTCTTCTGATCTATTTGACTTGCAGCAAATAGAATGATGAATAGAGCGAGCAACAAAGTTAAAATATCCGAATACGGGACGAGCCAAGTTTCGTCCATGTGCTCTTCATGATGCTCTTTCTTATGTTTTTTCATTGCCGATCTCCTCAGTTAGTTCTTTACGCTCAGTGGAGGAGAGATAGACGAAAAGTTTGTTATGGATGGCATTGACGTTATCTCCTGCTTGGATGGACAAAATCCCCTCCAGCATCATTCGTTTTAGTTCTGCCTCTCTTCTTGATAGGAGCTTTAACTTATTGGCCATCGGATGCCATAGCACATAACCCGTAAAGATCCCCAATAAGGTCGCTACAAAGGCTGCAGAGATTAAGTGACCTAACGCTTCAACCTCGTTTAAGTTACTCAAAGCAGCAATGAGACCGACCACTGCTCCCAATACACCTAGGGTTGGGGCGTAGGTTCCCATTTGGGAAAAAATAAGCGCACCATCACGATGTCTTTCTTCCATAGCAGAGATGTCCTCGAAAAGCACATCCCGAATAAACTCGGAATCATTGCCGTCGATAGCCATGCCCATGCCTTTTCTTAAAAATTCGTTATCAATCTCTTCAACACGATTTTCTAAAGACAGGATCCCTTCTCGACGACTCACGGTCGTCCACTCAGCAAATTGCTTTACAAGCTCTTTCTTGGAAATAGTCTTTGGTTTGGTAAACATAATTTTAAAGAGCTTGGGTATCCTTTTGAGATCTTCCATGGTAAATCCGATGAAAATCGTGGCTATGGTCCCCACGATAATGATCAATATAGCTGCTGGATTGAGAAGGGCCGAAAGACTTGTTCCCTTGAGAACCATACCAAGGCCAATGGCAAAAAATCCCAAAAACAGCCCAATTAGTGTAGATATCTCCATATTTTTCTCCTCTTTATCGTATTTCAGTATCGCATTTCAGCCAATCATTATTTCGCGGTGAAATTGAGAATTTCCTGCCGAAATTTTACATAAAACCAACTTTAATAGCATATTTACACAATTATTGCTTAAGACTTCCCGACTACGGACAAAGACACTCCAGATTCTTTAGATAATTACTGGATTTTCTGTGGTGGCTAGGGGGTAGTATAAAAGCAGCTCTTCTGTCAAAACCTAATTATGTAGTTTAAGATTGATGGGGACTAAATACACATGCGTAAGTTGTTAGATAAGACCAGACAGCCACGACCACTTATGGAAAATAGATCTAAAATAAACCCGCCTTCAGAGAGTGAATCTCAGCCTAGCCCCGAAAATCCTGTTGTTCAAGATGATCAGGATTCCCTTGATATGTCCTTAAAACAAAATCTCCAGCGCATCCAAGCTATCTTTTCTGAATCCAACGACGTCGTTACTCGCGAATTTAAAATTGGCACTAAAGACCACCTCGATGCCTTCATAGTCTTTATCAGCGATCTGGTCAATGAGACATCTGTTAACTCCAGCCTGATTAATCCACTCATGACTATGGAACGTGAGTTAGATGATAAAAACACTATTGCCTTAATTAAGGAAAGTGCTCTTTCTGTAGCCAATGTCAAAACAAGCTATTCTTTTGCTGATGTGGTGAATGCCATATTATCAGGTGATACTGTCCTATTCATAGATAGCTCAAAGATCGCTCTGATCTCCTCCTTGCGAAAATCGGAAAAAAGGAGTGTCGAGGAACCGAAGACCGAAACCGTTGTCCGCGGACCACGGGAGGGCTTTGTGGAGAATCTTGGCACCAATATTTCCCTGTTAAGAAGAAAAATGAAAAACTCCGCATTGAAGTTTTCTACTATAAAAATCGGCAGAGAGACCCAGACGGAAGTCTGCGTAGCTTATATCAAGGGCATAGCCAAGGATGAAGTGGTGAAAGAAGTTAAACTGCGACTGAAGAGGATTGACACCGATGCCATCTTGGAGTCTGGCTATATTGAATCCTTTATCGAGGATGCACCCATCTCCATATTTCCAACTGTTGGCAATTCTGAAAAGCCCGACATTGTCAGTGCCAAACTTCTCGAGGGACGCGTGGCCATTCTAGTGGATGGCACCCCTTTTGTACTCACAGCACCTTATCTATTTATCGAAGCCTTTCAGAGCAGCGAAGATTATTATACACGACCCTTTTACGCGACCTTCATCCGTTGGTTGCGTTGGTTGGCGTTTTTCTTTTCTACCTTCGCACCGGCCCTTTATGTGGCCATTACCACCTTTCATCAAGAGTTCTTACCTCCCGCACTGCTGGTTAGTATCGCCTCAGCCCAAGAAGGGACTCCCTTTCCCACGATGGTTGAAGCTCTCCTCATGCTAATACTATTTGAGATTTTACGGGAGGCTGGTGTCCGTTTACCCCGACCCGTAGGTTCGGCAGTAAGTATCGTTGGAGCACTCGTGATCGGAGATGCGGCAATATCCGCAGGGCTTGTGGGAGCTCCCATGGTCGTCATTACCGCCTTAACTGCCATTTCGTCCTTTGTCACTCCCGCATTAACGGATGTCGGGACTCTTTCACGATTCTTATTTATTCTTGCCGCCGGGGTCTCAGGGTTATATGGAGTGATGTTGGCTTTCGTGGGGGTATTAACTCACCAAGTCTCTCTCCGCTCCTTGGGGTCTCCTTACATGTCACCCTTGGCCCCCTCGACCCTTTCCGATCTTAAAGATGTCCTGATTCGGGCTCCTCTATGGTCTTTACGCACTCGCCCCCGAGTCTTTGGCGGAAACAATCCTCAACGGCAAAAATCAAATCTCGAGCCAACTCCGCCAGATGATCAGAAAGGAAAGAAGTAGCATGTTGGAATCAGGTCGAATAACCTCCAGGCAACTTATTCTTCTACTGGTCAATAATCGTCTTCTTATTGGACTGACTTACTTCCCTGTATTAAGGGAAATGTCGCCAACCCAAGATATATGGCTGGCTATGCTCTTATCCTTTCCCCTCCATATCCTTTTAGGGGCCCCCGTCTACTTTCTTGCAAAGAGATTTCCCCACCAAACCATTATTCAGTACAGCCAAACCATTGCAGGAAAGGGGGGAAGAGTTGCGGGAGTTTTCCTCCTCAGTTACTTCATTCATCAAACGGCCATTAGTTTAGCTCTGTTCAGCCTATTTATTACCAGTGTATCGATGCCTACTACGCCAATTCTTTTCTTGGCTTTGTCTCTCCTCCTTGCTTGTGCCTATGCTGCTTACCAAGGAATAGAAGTCATCGGCCGTTTAAGCGAATTATTCGTACCCATTATTCTAGTTGCTATCGCCACGATTGTTTTACTCTTAGCAAGAGATATGCAATTCAAATTCCTTCAGCCTTTCCTTGAACGAGGAATTTTTCCTGTATTGGGGGGGAGTTTTCTGATAGTCAACATAACCTACGAACTTATAGAGTTCGCCATGCTTGTGCCTTATTTAAACCAACGCTCAAAGGCTAAAACCGTTTACATAAGCACCTTTTTTACAATTGCTCCCATTTATGCAATGCTAGCAATTTCTATCCTCGCCATCCTCGGAACAGGAGCAGCTTCACGCAACTTTCCATTTTTTTCTGTCATTCGGCTGCTAAATGTGGGGAATTTTATTGAGCGTGTTGAATCCATCCACTTTGCCATCTGGATTCTAGGTAGCTTCCTCAAATTTTCTATAGAGTATTACATCATTGTCTTGGGCTTAAGTCAGGTTTTGAATTTAAGAAGTTATAAGCCTCTTATCCTGCCTACAGGGTCCATCCTGGCTTCTTTGAGCCTCCTTGTTGCGCCTAGCCTTGTGGAGTTATTATCTTTTCACGCTTCAGTAGCCAAATTTTTATATAACATTTTTTTCATCTATCTCTTCCCCTTCATCCTTCTCCTTATTGCTATTATTCGAAAGAAAGGAGTCCGTTCTCCGTGAAAAAACACTTCTTCTTCTTCCTTTGTTTCCTTCTATTAACAGGGTGTTGGGACAGGAGGGAGCTAAATACCCTGGCCGTAGTTCAGGCTATAGGAATCGATTTGACGGAGGAGGGACAAATCAGCCTTTCCACCCAAATTCTCAAACCCGGCGAAATGAAAAGCGGAGGCGAAAAAAGTGTCTGGGTCACAACAAGCAAAGGAGAAACGATTTTTGATGCTGTCCGCAATGCTTCCCTACAAGCCGATCGGCGTTTATTTTTCTCCCACAATAAAGTGATTATCATCAGCGAAGAAGTTGCTAAAATGGGATTTATTCCGCTAGTCGATTTTTTAATCAGGGATGCAGAAGCTCGTGGATTTGCCTATGTTTTTGTTGCTCAAGGAAAGGCCATCGACATCCTCAAGGGAGAGCACGAACAAGAAGCTAACCCCGGTAAAGCCATTGAAAATTTGGCTGACATAAGTGTCCTCGCTTCAATTCTACCGAAACGCAATTTGAAGGATTTATTTATAGTTTTAAGTAGTAAAAAAACCACCAGTCCCATCCTCCCGGGTATAAAAACTGAAGAAAGCGATGGCAAGTCTCAAGATATGATTGTTCTGGGCAATACGGCAGTTTTTAAAAGGGATAAGCTCGTGGGGTGGTTTGATCGTTTTGAATCTCGAGGCGTCCTTTGGGTATTGAACGAGGTTGAAAGCGGAAGCATCGTTGTGAAATCCCCCCTAGGTAATGATAAGAATGTAACCCTTGAAATACTTAATACTTCTACAAAGCTAACACCCGAAATTACCGATAATACCCTCAGTATCACGATCAAAGTTCAGGGAGAAGGAAATCTTGTCGAACAGATGTCATCTGGCAATTTAGCAACACCCGAAAGCTTTGCTGAGTTGGAAAAGAGAGCCACAGACGTCATCGAAGAAGAAATTATAGCCGCCGTAACTAAGTCCCAGAAATGGGGGGGCGATATCTTTGAATTTGGCGAGGAGTTTCATCGTAAGTATCCTCAAGAATGGCCGGAACTGGAGGAAGACTGGGACGAGTTATTTCCCAAAATTGAAGTGAAGCTTGAAGTATCTTTCCAACTCATTAAAGCCGGCCTGACCTCAGAACCTCTGAATAAATAAGAAACGAAATAACGAAAGGGAATAAAAATGAATGTTCTTGCCGTCATTATGGTTTTTTTAGTCATAGCTCTTATTCAAACCCCAGCACTTGTGCGAAAAAAGCAGTGGCCTGAACTCATTGCCTCTTCCCTGCTTCTTTCCCTAGGGTTCATTCTTTCCTTTCTCCAGGTCCTGGGGGTGGAGCTGCCCAATCCCAACAAAGGAATCGAAGCGATCATCCGGTTCTTCATATCCTAACTACTGAGGCATCGAAGGGAGGCTTATAGCATGTTGGAAGGCGGCAAAATAACCGCTAAGCAGATGGTTTTGCTCCTATTTGTCGGCAGATCTATTACTTGGATTGCTTTCCTCCCTGTTCTTGCCGCACCTCCTGAGAATCAAGATGTATGGATCAACTGTTTGACTGGTTTCCCCATACACTTGTTAGTGGCACTACCCTTCTATTTTTTAGCCAAGCGCTTCCCCCACCAGACCTTTTTCGAATACACAGATACCATCCTCGGTAAGCTAGGAAAGCTCATCGGAATCCTCTATATTCTTTTCTTAATCCATAATGCTGCTCTTACCATAAATTATTTCTCGGAATTTCTAACAACTGTGGTTATGCTTCTCACTCCTCCCCTCTTTTTTAAAATCTCGTTACTTCTCCTAGCAGCTTATGCTGCCTATAAAGGAATCGAGAATTTAGGACGGCTTTCCGAACTATTTGCTCCCATCATCCTGTTTACAGTTTTGGTCGTTGTCCTATCTTTAGTTAAAGATATGGACTCTAAAGAGTTTTTGCCTCTTTTGGAAAGCGGGGTTTTCCCATCGTCGTTTTTATCAGGCTTCTACTTAGCATCCGCAACGATTGAGATTATCGCTATGGCAGTAATTTTGCCCTTTCTCAATGATTGCAGCAAACTAAAAACCGTGTACCTAACCTTTCCCTTACTGTTAGGGGTGTTTGTTTTTATCATTACAGCCACTGTCATTGCACTCTTCGGGGACGACTTGGCAAAAAACCTGACTTACCCCTTCTATAATGCAGTCCGGCTTATCCAATTAGGAAATTTCGTTGAGCGTGTGGAGTCCATTCATGTAGCTCTTTGGGTCTTAGGATTATCTATTAATTTATCCCTTTATCTTTATGTGATGGCTCTGGGGGCAAGTCAGGTTTTTCAATTAAAAACTTATAAACCCCTCTTACTTCCTCTGGTTTCGATAATCATTCCGGTATCCGCAATGTTAGGTAAGAATATTGTAGAACTTAAGGAATTTACTTCATTCCAAATCCATCCCTGGTTTACCATAATCTTTATCTTTATTATTCCCTTCCTCTTGCTCCTCACTGCTATCATCCGTAAGCAAGGAGACTACCAACCATGAATTTTCGTTCAATCCTCTGCATTCTTTGCGCATTTCTTACACTTAGCCTACCTGGTTGTTGGGATAAAAGAGAAATAGATACCCTCTCCATTTCTCATGCTATGGGTATCGATCTATTGGAAGATGGCCAGATCCAGGTTTCTCTCCAAATGGCTAAGCCCATGGCCATGAAGGGCACTTCACAAAATGGTGGCAACCGTGGCGGTGATAAAAAAACTTCTTGGATAACAACCACTACCGGCAGAACTCTGTTTGAAGCTCTCCGTAATGGACGAGATCGGATTAGTCGAAAATCCTTCTTTGGCCGAAATAAAATCATCATTATCAGTGAAGAAGCTGCACAATCAGGAATTTCACCTCTCCTTGACTTGATGATTCGAAGGCCTGAATTACGCGAACTTAGCTTTATTTTTATAGCCAAAGGAAAAGCCCTAGATATCCTCAAAGCTGACAGCGAACAAGAAAAGGACCCTGCCCAAGCTCTCGAGAATTTAGCTGAGGCAACAGGCTTAACTTCAAAGGCTACGAAAACTACCCTCCTTGATGTCATGAAATGTTTAGCGAGTGAAACAACGGATCCTTTTGTTTCTGGATTAGAGCTGGTGGAGCTCCCCGATAGTAAAGAAAAAAAGAAGATTGCAAAACTCTCCGAGACCGCTGTATTTAAAGGCGATAAGCTTGTTGGCTGGTTCAACGCAAAGGAAACCCGTGGCCTTCTTTGGATCATAGGAGAAGTAGAAAGCGGGATTATCGTTATGAATTCTCCTGATGATGAATCGAAAAAAGTGTCCTTAGAAATCATCAAAGCCACAAGCAAATTAGAAGCAAACATAATGGATGGAACACCAACCATGACCGTTCAAGTCGAAGAGGTCAGTAATATTGGGGAACAGATGTCCTCTGTAAACCTAGCAACACCCGAGTATTTCAGCGAACTGGAGAATCGACAAGCGGAGGCCATTAAAGAGGAGATTAACGCAGCTCTCCACAAAGCCCAAACCTTGGGAATCGATGTCTTTAAGTTTGGCGTGGAATTCCACCGAAAGTTCCCCCAGGAATATCAAGAGCTTAAAGAGAACTGGGAGAAGGAGTTTAAGGAAATGACCGTTAACATAGAAGTTAAAGCTAAACTTAATGCATCTGGTTTAAGTGTAAAACCAGTAAAGGATTAAGGCTCCTCTTTTACACCCAAGGCATTCACGCTGAGGCCAATTAGGATGAAGATTTAAAACACTTGGCATCTTCCTAACCTATTTAAAAGGAATTAAGCGCCCTTCCGAGAATATCTCATCATTAGGTAAAAGCGAAGTATATACAAATTTATTTGATGAGGTATGGACTAATGAAAAAGCTAATTGTGCTAGGAACAGGACACGCAGTGGTTACCCAGTGTTACAATACCTGCTTCGCCTTAACTGATGGGAAAGAGTATGTACTCGTCGATGCCGGTGGAGGAAATGGAATTTTAACTCAACTCGAAAAGGCCGAAATTCCTATCCTGAAAATTCATCAGGCCTTTGTCAGCCATCGCCATACGGATCACCTATTAGGCATGGTCTGGATTATCCGAATCATCGGTAGTTTGATCTTAGCTGGCCGCTACGAAGGGAATCTCAAGATCTATTGCCATGATGAATTGGTCGAGAATATCAAGTCATTAACAGAAATCACTTTGGACAAAAAGCTTAATGACTTAATAGGTGAGAGAATTCTATTGGTGACGGTAGCTGATGGACAACAGGAAGAAATCATGGATTATTCCTTCACTTTTTTCGATCTTCATGCTGCCAAGACGAAACAATTTGGTTTCACTGTGAACTTGGATGAAGGCAAAAAACTTTCCTTTTTGGGAGATGAACCCTATCATCCCTTAAGCGAGAAGTACGCAAAAAATAGCGAGTGGCTGCTCAGTGAAGCTTTTTGCCTTTATGAGGAACGAGATATCTTCAAGCCTTATGAAAAACACCATAGTACTGTCAAAGATTCCTGTGAGTTGGCTACCCAAATGAACGTGAAAAACCTGATCCTATGGCATACGGAAGACAAAGCCTTATCCAAACGGAAAGAATTATATATTAAGGAAGGCAAACAGTATTTTAAGGGGAATCTCTTGGTTCCCAACGATCTTGAGGTGATCGAACTTTAGAATAAGTAACCAAAAAGCAAAATGGCTGGACTACCTAGTCTCAGGTAGCAGCCATTTCCCATGTTATAGATCATAACTTGTAAGCAGGAATCACTCTATTTATGATAGAAGTAAGAACTGTTAAATAAGTACTTTTGAGAGGTGTCGTTTATGTTGCGATCAGACGGAGAGCAATTGCTTAAAGAATTTGCCGCTCAGGCTTTCCCACGTCAGGTAACTGAAATCATTCCCGGAGTTGTTTACCACGTTATGGGTTATGGACATAGTAATGCCAGCTTTATTATTGCCGAAAACTCAGTCATTTTGGTCGATTCCCTTGACACTGACGAGCGGGCTAAAACCCTCAAGTCCCTTATCGCCGGCTATACCGACAAGCCGATTAAGACAATAATCTATACCCATGGTCACCCGGACCATCGCGGGGGCGCAGGGGCTTTGTTGGACTATGAGCCAGAAATCATTGCCTTTGCACCTTGTAAGCCGGTTCTGGGTCGGATGAATGCCCTGGATGACGTTCTCACTCAACGTGGTTCCAGACAATTCGGCTACCAGCTCAGCGATGAAGAAAACATCTCTCAAGGCATCGGTATACGTGAAGGCAAGGCTCAGGGCGAGGGACAATATGCGATTGTGCCTCCGACCACAATTTACCGGGAGGAAAATGTCATTCGCCATATTGATGGCATCACCCTGGAACTCGCCGCTGCCCCAGGAGAAACGGATGATCAGTTGCTTGTCTGGGTTCCCACCCACAGAGTGCTCTGCTGCGGCGACAACTATTATGGCTGTTGGCCTAATCTGTACGCCATCAGAGGCAGTCAATACAGGGATATCAGCACTTGGATAGATACCCTGGACAAGTTGATTGCTTATAAAGCCAATCATTTACTGCCCGGTCATACCCGTCCCCTCAGTGGCGAAAACGTTGTCGCAGAGACCTTATCTAATTTTCGCGATGCTATAGACTATGTTCTTACCGAAACTCTTAAGGGCATGAATCAGGGCTTGTCCATGGACGAGGTTGCCGAAACCGTAAAGCTACCTGAAAAATGGGCTAGTCTTCCTTACCTTGGTGAATTTTATGGAACCGTGGCCTGGTCCGTTCGTGGAATTTATGCCGGGTATGTTGGTTGGTTTGACGGTAATCCTACCAAACTTAATCCCCTCCCGATTCAGTCACGCGCTCAAAAAACCATCGCACTAATGGGTGGCACAGAACAGGTTCTATTCGCAATTAGGGAAGCTTTAGATAACGAAGATGATCAGTGGGGTGTCGAGCTAGCAGATATTCTACTCGCAGCAGACAGTACCAATAAACAAGCACAACAATACAAAGCACAGGGACTTATTAACCTCAGCCATTTGGAGACCAGCGCTAATGGTCGCCACTATTACCTAGCCTACGCCAAGGAACTGCTCGCCGCCCTGTAATCCTTTTCGAATAACTATCTATTTCTGTCATGAAATGTACTAAAGGAAATCAAAGAGGTTCGACCCGTCATAAAAGACAAATCGAACCTCTTGATTATTTTGTTAATCTAAAATAATAGCACTAACAGGGCAAATATCGGCAGCTTCCTGTGCTTTTTCTTCGAGTTCCGCTGGAACAGGATTTTTATAAGGTTCAGCTAGGCCATCATCATTCATTCTAAAGACTTCTGGACAAACCGCTTCACATGAGCCACAACCAATGCATGAGCTTTCAACAACTGCGTACATATAATTACCTCCTTATGTTCTTGCCTACATTGTACCAAGATATCTAGAAAGTTGGAAGTATTTTCTCGCAGCCGGGTCATAATCACTCTTCACTTCCCATTATTTCCTCAAGAGGGTCTGGAATATAGTAGACAGAAGGCTCTGTTCCTAAGTGTTTTAAATATTGGAAGGTTTTATTTTCTCTGATGAGTATAGAAATTTCACTTTGGTGATTATTGAGATCGCCGAAAATTCGTGCATGTCCAGGGCAACTTACAACACAGGCAGGGTCTAGGCCAGCATCCACTCGTTTATGACAGAATACACATTTTTCAGGCGTCTCTTTGAGGTGCTGCTTCACGCCTTGCTCCTCGTACGGCGTGAGACCTATTTCCGGAAAATATCCTGCCGTTTTTTTATTGAAACTTCGCGCTTGATAAGGACAGGCTGCAACACAGTATTGACAACCTACACATTTGTCCGCATTGACATCCACAATTCCGTCATCGCGTTTATAGGTAGCACCTGTAGGGCAGACCTCTAAACAGGGAGGATTTGAGCAATGATGGCATAGCGTCGGTCTAAACGTCATTCGAGCATGAGGATATTCGCCTTTTTCTGTCACGATTACGCGATTCCAGGTCACACCAGAGGGTGTAGCATGCTCTGCTTTACATGCCATAACACAGGCAAAACAGCCCACACATCGTCTTAAATCAATGAGCATTCCATGTCGCACCATTATTTCCCCTCCATTTGGCCTAAAGCTTTCGAATTTTTACTTTGACATCCCGATCTAGATTAATTTTCAAGGGGCTAATCACATCTTCTGAAAGTTTGAGTAAATCTCCAAAGGCAGTACCTCGTTTTGCCGCGGGGTTAAAGTTTGCCGTGGACATTCCATAGGCACCTGCAATACCTAGGACATCTTCATGGATAAGCTGGGTAATTTTAACCTGTCCGTTGACTTTACCTCCCAAATACGATTCAATTTCTAGGGTATCTCCGTCTTTAAGTCCCCGAGCCGATGCAGTTTTAGCATTAACCATAATGTTCAAGGCGTAGGGATCTTGATCTTCGGTGAGTTCCATTAACCAACCGTTACCAATATTACAAGCGAAATGATGCTGCATAGTTTTATAGTTAATGCAATAAAGATCATACTCAGGTGCTGCTTTATGTTCCGGATGGGGTTCCCAATACGGCAGAGGTGTTAATTGCTTGAGGACAAATTCATTTCCGGGCTTCCTTACGATTTCTTTTACTTTAAGTTCTTGCTCCAACCGAACGCGATGTGAAGCGAACTCTTCGAGGTAAATTGGAACACGTGCTTCGGGATATCGGCTATATCCGTAATAGTCTTTAATCTTATAGATATCATAGGAGGCTATTCCTTGGCTCTTGAACCAGGTCAGATCATGCTCACCACCGGTTTTAGCAAGGCAAATGAGATTCATAATCTGTTCCCAGGTGTAATTCTGATCGAGGGTAAGCTTGAACTCTTCCTTCAGTCCTAAAGAGGAGTTTAGTCGAGCGAGTACCCCTTTTTCTCCATAAAGAATGCCTAAGCTCTCGCTTAATTCTAGAAGAATCTGGTTTCCCTCCTTGGTGTTGTATAAGGGACTTTCAAGAACGGGTTGTTGAAGAGCCCAGCCATAATTCCCTTTCTCTTGGAAAGCTTTCGTATACGATGTCTTGGGAGTATATGACGTTAGAGCATAGCGCTCAAGCCAACTACTTTCCGGCAAGACAATATCGGCAAATTCAGTCGGTTCATCGAGTTCATAGGATATTGCAAAAACAAAGCTAAATGCTTTCATGATTGCATTAATTCGCTCGAAGTCTCCCAGTAAAGCCTGAGGGTTTCCTCCCCATATGCCAAGTACCTCTGGTGTATAATCGAACCCGTAAGCCTCAGGATCAGATAGGGTAAGCCATGCTAAGCCCGAAGATGAAGCGGACATTGGAGAATGCTCCTGAAGACTTACTTTATTAGGGTTCTTACTTAAGGGTTCATAGACGAATTCTTCGGAGATATTAATTCCATCCACCGGATTAAGTTTATAGGAAGGGATTCCGGCCGCCTTGGCTGAACCGGGAACCTCCGTCGCTCCTACAAGTTGAGAAAGAATCTTCGTCGCATGAACAACCAAATAATTATCGACATGGCACTTTGATCCCTGTTCAGAAATAATTGCCACCGGGCGATAGGGATAAACGATGCCTTCCAGCGTAATCGTTTTTCCGATTTCAGCATGCTCGACCCATTCTTTGGCAAGTCGGCGTACCGTATCTGCGGAAATGCCTGTAATATCAACTCCTTTTTCCGGGGTATAGCTTTTAACATGATCTTTAATAGCTTGGAAAGCGGTGCGATAGTTCTTACCATTGATCGTAAAGCTTCCTTCCAAAGCGGGGTCCATGAGGGTCGAATCATCAAATGCTTTAGCTTGCTGATCGGCTTGATCCCAAATCAGAGGTTTTCCAAGGGATAAGCCGCGTACTTCATCATCGAGTTGTTCATCATTGCGCAGATAAAGCCCTTTCTCTCCAACTAAGTAAGGTGCATTCGTCCGCTTTAATAGGTAGGTCTTATCATAGACCTGAAGCTCATTGGCAATGATGTTGATCATGGATAACAAGAAATAACCCGTAGTTCCAGGAACAATAGGAACCCACTCATCTGTTTTGGCTAGTGAAGGGCTAAGCAGAGGAGTAACATTTACGACTTTTAAACCGCGAATTCGTGCATTGACAAAGGCATCGATCTCCTCACTATTCCCTTTGGCTCCTTGTTGTGAATTAGCACCAAGATTTAAAAAGTACTTACAATAAAGCATATCCGCACGGGCTTGACCGCCACCGTTAACGATTTTGTTGATCGGACTGCTGGAGCCCCCACAACCTACTGAGGTTCCGCCTACAATGACATTGGGTGTACCAAAGGCTTCAGCAAAATCTTGATCTGTATTAATGTTAAGGCTTGCCGCATGACCTGTTAAAAAGATAAATTTTCGCGGATCATCCCTACGGACTTTTTGGAGTTGATCTGAAACGATGCTAATTGCTTCTTCCCAAGAGATCTCTTGCCACTTTGGATCGATACCCCGACCCTTTTCGGGATTTGTTCGTTTTAAAGGAGTTTTAACGCGGTAGGGATTGTACAAAGTGGCCAAGGAAGCAGCGGATTTTGCACAGTTGCGTCCTTGATTGGTCGGTGAAGCCGGATTACCTTCTACTTTTACGGCCACCCCATCGACACGATGGACTAAGAGATGGCATCGATTATCGGCAGCACAGGCCTTGCAGTGTGTAGGAATCCAAACGTCATGGTTATCCTTTTCTTTCGTGGCAGGAGACGTTTTAAAGGTTTTACACCCGGTTATTCCTATTCCTACAAAAGCAAGTGTCGCGGCAGTGGACAATCCGAGAAATTGTCTACGTTTTAATTTCATGTAATTCCCCCCTATAGATGGAAATTACATCGTCGCTCCCTGGCTAACCGAGAGAGCAAACGATGTATTCCCAAGTAATCTCCAAAAAAGATTAGCAGTTACAGTTCTCTTCTTCTACAGCAGGTTTTTTATCCGTGGGGGTAGCTGGATCGGAAGGCGGCTTCGTTGAAGAATCTGGTTTTTCGGTTTGATTCGCTTTGGGGTCTTCCTTCGGAGTCGCGGCATTCTGACTACAGCCTGTAAAACTAAGGATGAGTGTTATTGCAAGTAGGGCACTAAGGGCCGCCCTCGATAGACGTTTCATGTTCTCCTCCTTATGCACCTTTATTACGTTTTGCTTGTATCGCAATAATGGCTATCGCTACAAGGATAATGAAAACCGTGACACTGACTGGAACCCCAGATTTCGCTACCGGAGCAGTTTCGGTTGCTGGAGCCGTAGCTTGAGTGGTTTTAGATTCAGCAGATAGTTTATTGATTTGAGCTTGTTGCTCGGTTAGTAAATTCACATGGTAACGGCTTGCGAAATGATCGACTGTGCGGTTTTGCACATTGAGCATCAGGTCAATATTTTTTCCCTTTGCCCTTTGGGCTAAGTTAGGAGTCTTATTTCCTTTGACATCTTCAATATGCCAGGCTTTAACTTCTTGACCATCAAACTCATCAATAACAGCCTTAAAATACTGATCAGGACCAACAAACACGTTGTTGGTTGCATCGAGTACGATCTCGTCTTTGTTTTCGAGCATCAACTCGATAAGCAGTGAACAGGTGCTTCATGTGTCGGGCCGGGCAATAAACCGAGGATCACTTGCCCAGACGCCTGGATTATCCAATTTGATTAAGTCAGTGTAGCCAACAAGTGCAACTTTTCCATCCTTGAAAGGTTCACGGAAAGCGTCGAGCTGGACTTGCACATCATTTTTCTCTGGTCTCATAACTAATGCATTTCTTGTCAGCTCATCTGCTGGTAAATAGGTCATGGAATCATCCGTCAATGGCCCAAGAACTTTCTCAGTGACTTTCCCATCTTTTGAAGTCAATTGAACCGTAGCTGAATTCTGAGTAAGCTCGGTGACCGTCACAGTGTAGTCACCCACATTAGATTTTTCGCCTTTACCTATCCTCAATTCAATTGCGGGCTTCTCTGTAAGATAAGTATCCACGATCGCGCCTGTAGCAAACTCATTGACATGGGCCCCATCCTTTGTGACATAATCTGAAACCAGATAAGATTGACCACTAATAGCTACAGGTGTACCATAATACTCCACATGAAAATTCTGACCGTCTTGACCTGGGAAATAGGTTCCAGTACTTCTACCTGTTCCGTTATTCAGTACACCATCAGTAATTGCTTTAAGCTTTTCACTTGGAGAAACGGGAAAAGCTGTGCCATAATAGTTACCTGAAGGCTTTAAAATCTGGAAGCTAGCTGATGGCGCATCAAAACCGTTCCCATCGATGGATATACTAGAAAGCTGTAGATGCTTAGTGCCATCACCTAGAGGTACGGATTCTCCCTTTTTAATTTCGACATTAGAGACGACATCTAATCTCGTGGACGTATCTACAATGGTGTACATTTTGCCTAGGATAATAATTGAATGTCCGGTCAGCATTTTCGCAGGAGGCGTTCTCGTGGTGTAATAAAGTCCTGAAGCCGGAATGATAATTTTGCCATTCTCAATTCGACTTTCTCTGATGATTAGTCCTTCCTGTGTTCCAATGTCTTTACCAAGAAGATTTTTTCCTGTCGTACTTTGAAATCCTTCAAGGTCTGCGACGAGTGCCGCATCCTTTGCTGGAGGCTTCATCAAAGCATTACCTGCTGCTAGGACCGGAGCGGCAGCACTAGCTAATGCAAAGGAAGTTGCCAGCAAAAGCGTAAGTGCTTTTTTAGAGAACTTGTTCATGCGTTAGTCAACACTCCTTTCAAATGAAAGTTACTAAAACTTTTACTTTTTGCTATTCCTTTATCATTCACCCCCTTTGATGCAGCGTATAACTATAATTGGGGCAACTAAATAATCGTGAGAGTTATTGGCATTACATCATTTCCACAGATTTGTAGTGAATTTAATTATGCACCTGTTTTCTCTATCGTTATTACTGTATATGCCTACTCCAAAGCTAATATGCTATTGTATGTTGAGGCCCCGATGGATCACACAATAGCTTTTGTTAATGATGAAACATCTAAAACTAAATACAAGAGTTATCACTTTAGTGAAAAGCAAGAAAGACCATCTATAAATGACGGTCTTTCTTGCTTACTTACCTGGTGACACGAAATGCTGATATGAAATAGTTCGGTGGACTGTTTCGCCGAAACGGAAACTACATAGATAAGCTTTCCCGCTGAAGGTTCACTTTCGCCACACTGTGACTGGGGACGCATACTCCTGCAGTGTGGATACTCAACTGACCTGTTCGAGATACAAAATGATGTAGTACATCATTTTGGCCAAGCCGCACGGCCACATAAACCTGCTACGTGGCGCCACGAAATAGTCCGGTGGACTATTTCGGCCACACGGCAAACTGTCAGTGGAATACCCACGCCGTGTGAGCCCGAACGGGTGGAACCGACCCCAAAACATCATGCACTTCGTGTCTCGTTTTCACTTTAGTGAAAAGCAAAAAGACCATCTATAAAAGACGGTCTCTCTACTGCTTACCTGGCGACACGAAATGCGGATGAGCATTTCGCCACACTGCGTCCCGTAACGCATACTCATGCAGTGTGGATATTACTTTCCCAGGTACCCCAGAACATCACGCATTTCGTCTACTTAGTTTTCACTTTAGTGAAAAGCAAAGAGACCATCTCAATCGATGGTCTCCTGCACTACCTGGCGACACGAAATGCGGATGAGCATTTCGCCACACTGCGTCCCGTAACGCATACTCCTGCAGTGTGGATATTACTTTCCCAGGTACCCCAGAACATCACGCATTTCGTCTACTTAGTTTTCACTTTAGTGAAAAGCAAAGAGACC
>JBFWMF010000039.1:0-17884 GCA_050251735.1 Desulfitobacterium sp. | reverse complement strand
CTCCTTGATCCGATTGGCGCTATCACCCCAGTCGGTATGCATATCTTAGCCATCTTTGTTGGTATGGTTTATCTTTGGTCAACAGTGGATAGCATCTGGCCAAGTATCTTAGGACTTTTCCTCATCGGGCTCAGCGGCTATGCTAATTTTAAGACCATTGCCCTCACTGCTTTCGGTAGTGAAGTCGTCGTCCTGTTCACCTTATCCATGATTCTTTTTGCGGCGATTGAATATACCGGCTGCACCCAATACATGGCCCGCTTTTTCTTAACCAGAAAAGTCATCAATGGCAAACCCTATACCTTCCTGACGGTCTTTTTCCTTGCTTCTTTCTTCCTTTCCGGTTTTACCAGTCCTTTGGCCAGTTTGTTGATCTTTTGGCCGATCGCCACTGAGTTCCTAAAAGAATTTAACATCGAAAAAGGAACAAAGGAATACGCTTTTTCCATCTTCGGTGTTTATGTTGCAGCCACCTTCGCTCAACCTATGTTCCCCTTTAAAGGTGCTGCCTTGGCGATAGTAGGTACTTTTCAGAAAATTTCTGGTTTTCAAGTCAATTATGCCTCTTATGTAGCCTATAACATTATCATGTCCATGATCATGTTAGCGATCTTTATGCTCATTGCTAAGTTTTTCTTGAGATTAGATTTATCCAGCTTTAAAAAGGTTAATGTTGAACAATTCAAACGCAATCCCTTGCCCCCTATGAATATGCAACAAAAAATCTTAATGGGAGCTGTCGTTGCCTATGTGGTCTTATTGATGGCACCCAGCGTGATGCCCGCCACTTGGCTTATCACGGCTGTCCTGAATAACATGGGCACCCTGGGCGTAACCTTTATCGTTATAGTAGCCGTAATGCTCATTAAAGTCGATGGCAAACCGGCCCTGCCCTATAGAGCAGTAGCTGCCAAGAGCTTCTCCTGGGATATTTACTTCCTAGTCGCCGCAGCCATGTATGGAGCTGATGCGGTATCCCATCAATCCACCGGCATCAAAGTTTGGTTGATCGATATCCTGCAACCCCTCCTCGGTGGTAAACCCGAACTCATCTTTGTCGGCTTAATGATCGTCTTCATTCTCATTACCACTAACTTTGCCAATAATGCCGGTATGGCGATTATTCTCCTCCCGATCCTCTTAGCCTTTGCCCCTCAATACCCGGATATGAATGTTGTTGCTGTAGCGATAACCATCACCATGGCCGCCTTCTTTGCCATCTTGACCCCGGCTGCCTCACCTTATGCAGGGATGATGCATGCCCGCAAAGATCTCATCGAAATGAAATACATCCTCCAATTCGGTTTCCCGATCGTTATCGCCGGCTGGGTAGTTTACACCTTCGTCGGTTATCAATTAGCTAAAATGTTCTTCTAAAATTCGCTTCCAGGCCTAACCCTTGTCTCAGAATCTTTTTTTCCTAAGTAAATTAAACAAAGAGGAGTGTTGTTTTATGGGTCAACCTTTTGTTCATCCAACCGGAGTCACCGTCTATAATCCTGAAAAATGCTTTAATGGCTACACCATTTTGAATGCTGCAGGCTTAGGCTGTGTCATTATCGATATGAATGGTAATGTGGTTCGAGTCTTCAAGGACCTCATGGGCTTTCCCAACAAATTGCTCCCCGGTGGTTACGTTATGGGAAGCCGCGGTCGGAGAAACGGTAAGTTTGGCTATCAAGACCAAATCGATCTTATTCAAGTCGACTGGGATGGTAAAGTGGTTTGGGAATTCAATAAGAAAGAGTATATCGAAGATGAGGGGGAAAAGCCTCAATGGATGGCTCGCCAGCACCATGATTATCAAAGAGAAGGCAATACTGTCGGTTACTATGTGCCGGGAATGGAGTGCAAGACCGATAGCGGTAACACTTTAATTCTTTGTCATGAAAATTGCTACAACAAACGCATCTCCGATAAAAATCTACTGGATGATGTCATTATCGAAGTGGATTGGGAAGGAAATATTGTCTGGGAATGGCATGCCGTCGATCATTTTAATGAATATGGTTTTGATGCTGTCGCCAAATTAGCCCTCTACAAAAATCCGAACATGCATGAAGCCGGGGGCGGCATGGGCGACTGGATGCACATCAACTCCATGAGCGTTCTTGGTCCCAACAAATGGTATGACAAGGGAGATGATCGTTTCCATCCCGATAACATTATTTGGGACGCTCGGGAATCCAATATCTGCGCGATTATCTCCAAGGAGACCGGTAAGGTCGTTTGGAAAATGGGTCCTGATTTTGCTGATGATCCCAAGCTACGGAAAATCGGCCAAATCATCGGCCAACACCATGTGCATATGGTTCCCCAAGGGCTACCCGGAGCCGGCAACATCCTTATTTTTGATAACGGCGGCTGGTCCGGTTATGGTGCACCCAGCAATATTTCTAAGGATGGAACTAAAGTAAACATCGCTGACCGTTCGCGAGTGCTGGAATTAAACCCAGTAACCATGCAGGTCGTATGGCAAATCACCGCCAGTGAACTCATGAATTATGGTTCGCCCATCATTAACGATTATCGTTTCTATAGCCCCCTGACCAGTGCCGCTCAACGCCTTCCTAACGGAAACACCTTAGTTACCGAAGGGGTAGGAGGTCGCTTCTTCGAGGTTACACGGATGAAAGAAGTGGTGTGGGAATTCCTTTCTCCTTTTACTGAGAATCCGGCAGTAATCTATTATCGCGCTTATCGTTATCCTTACAGCTATATCCCACAGCTTCCTGAACCCCAAGAGACCGCAATCCCTATGCTTGATATTCGCAAATTCCGCGTTCCCGGTGCAGCTGATTGCGAAGTGCAAAATGTTGTCGGTGTTGACGGTACGGTCGGTTATCCAAAGGTTCATCAAGCCTGCGTTGCTGCAGGGGATCAGGATCTTTCCTTAGTTGATGATGACGATGATGATGGTTTTACAAAATTCTAATATTCTAAGGAGGTATAGCCATGAGTGTCAAGTACAAAGAGTTTGAGCACATTCTTACTACCCAAAATCGAGCTGAACAGGAATTTTTAGCCGAGTATAGGGCGGGGAGCTATTCCTTGCAAAAGCCTTATGTCAAATTAAATCCTTATCTGATCGCTCCCTTAACTGCTTTGGTTATGTTTAAAACAGAGCAGCCTACCACTGTAACCATTGCCGTTCAGGGCAAGGAAGCGGCCGGGACGATTCGCTTTGAATTCCCAGAGGCTAAAGAACATATCATCCCTGTCTATGGTCTTTACGGAGACTATGAAAATACAATCGAGCTTGTTCTCGGTAATGGAGAAAAAAACATCCTCAAAATTAAAACCGCTGTACTCCCAGACAAAGTAAAGCAACCCACTCAATTCTCCACGACCCAAGAATACTTCCAAGACAATATGATGTTTGTCAGCCCTACCACACCGGCCATGACCGCAGCCTATGACTATCGCGGCGAAGTCCGTTGGTATGCAACGACCAACTTCGCCTTCGACCTTAAGCGCGTGAAAAACGGTCGCCTTCTCATCGGTACTGATCGCCTCATGTTACCCCCTTATCATACGAGTGGTCTTTACGAGATGGGTATGATTGGCAAGATTTACAAGGAATATCGTTTACCCGGCGGCTATCACCACGACCAATTCGAAATGGAAGATGGCAATCTTCTCGTCTTAACTCAAGATCCTCCCCGAGGAACTGTCGAGGACATGTGTGTCCTGATCGATCGCACCACCGGGCAAATCATTAAAAGATGGGATTATCAGCAAATTCTTCCTCAATACCCTGTGGGTGGATCGGGAAGCCAGGATAAACATGACTGGTTCCATAATAATGCTGTCTGGTATGATAAAAAAACCAACTCCTTAACTCTCTCCGGTCGCCACCAAGATGCTGTAATTAATATTGACTATGAAACCGGCAAACTCAATTGGATTATCGGAGACCCTGAAGGCTGGCCCCAGGACATGGTCGATAAATACTTCTTCAAACCTGTGGGTGATCTGAGCAAATTTGACTGGCAATATGAGCAACATGCTTGCGTAGTTCTGCCCGATGGAGATATCATGTGCTTCGATAATGGCCATTGGAGAGCGAAGACAAAAGAAAAATATGTTCCTGCCAAAGACAACTTCTCGCGCGGCGTTCGTTACCGAATCGATACGGAAAAGATGGAAATTGAGCAAGTTTGGCAATTTGGTAAGGAAAGAGGGGAAGACTTCTTCTCCACTTATATCTGTAATGTTGAATACTACGGAGAAGGTCATTATCTTGTGCACTCTGGCGGCATCGGAAAATTCAAAGGAGAAACCTGTGACACCCCACCCTCCCGCTATGTAGGTGATGACATTAAATATTGTGAACTTAACTCAGTCACTGTGGAGATCAAAGATGATGTCATCCTGTACGAAATGCATCTTCCCGCCAATTACTACCGAGCTGAAAAGCTACCTCTCTATTGCCCTGAAGATACTTTAACTTTTGGCAAAGGTCAACTCTTAGGCACCTTAGGTGTCACTGAAAAATTCCTGACCATACCTCCCACGGAAGCCGGTGGCCTGATCCCTGCAGAAAATGACGCAAAAATCGGTCTCGAAGCAGATCGCATTATTTTCAAAGCAAGATTTGAAAAAGGCCAAATGGTCCTCTTCCAACTGGAAGGCAAAGAAACTCACAGTTATTTTGTTCCCACCACCAAGCGTCCCTTCTTGGCTATGTGTGTGGGCACCTTCTTGGAATCCGATGATCGGGCGGTGGAATTCCCGATTAGTCGTGAAGGTTTGACCGGTGATTTCAAGGTTTCCATTATTATTGATGATAAGAAATACGACACGGGGATTACCCTCCAACTGTAGATCCACAAAAACTACCTTGTAAGAATCTTAATTGTATAGCGACAGTAGGCTATGATAAACGCATAATCTTGTTTATTATAGCCTACTGTACTGAAATCCATGTTCCTAACCATAACCACTCATTCTATAGAGAGTAAAGCCATCGTGCTTTACCATATATAATTATTGCAGAGGAGGAGGCAATAGCCATGATGCACTATGATGTTGCCATCATTGGGGCCGGTCCGGCAGGTATGACCGCCGCTATTTACGCAGCCAGAGCAAATCTAAAGGTTTTGCTGCTGGATAAGTTGGCGCCGGGAGGGCAAGTCATTAATACCTATGAAATTCAAAACTACACCGGCATGGGCACCATTGAAGGCGCGGACTTAGCGATTAAGATGTTTGAGCATACCCAAGAATTAGGCATCCCCTTTGATTATTGCACGGTCGATGCTATTCAAACCGAAGGTTCACTGAAGAAACTCATCTGTCAAGAGGGCAGCGTCCATTATGCGAAGGCCGTCATCCTTGCTACAGGTACCAAACCAAGAATGCTGGGAGTTCCCGGCGAATTAGATTTTGCCGGTTCCAAAATCAGTTGGTGTGCCATTTGCGATGGGGCGAAATACCGAGATAAAGAGGTCATGGTCATCGGCGGCGGCAACTCGGCAGTGGAAGAGTCCCTGTTCCTGGCTGGTATTACTAAGAAACTAACCATTGTGACGATGTTGAATCTGACAGCTGATCCCAGCGCTTGCGCTAAATTGCGTCAGCTACCCAATGTTGAAATATATGAATACTACGACATCAAAGACTTCTTTACTCAAGAGGGCCAATTGGGACTTCACGCCATTTCCACAAAAACTGGCGAAGCTCTCACAGTCCTGGCCGATGGGGCCTTCGAGTATATCGGCTTACAACCTACTACAGAGGCCTTTAGAAGTCTGGGCATCCTTAACGAGTATGGTTATATCGAAACCGATGCTTGGATGGCAACTAAGGTTGCGGGAATTTACGGAGCTGGGGATGTCATCAGCAAACATCTCCGCCAGGTCATCACGGCCTGCAATGATGGAGCTATCGCAGCTCAAGCTGTCGCGAAATATATCGGAAATTTGAAGTAAAGGGAGTAATAAAAATGGCTGTTACGGTTAGAGAGTCCAGTGGTAATGAATTAGATGAAATTCTCACGAAGAAGACCGGTAAAGTCTTAGTGGATTTTTACTCATCCACTTGTGGTCCGTGTAAAATGTTGGGCTACGTCCTCAATGATGTAGCGAAAGATGTGAATGATGTAGAGATCCTCAAACTAGATTTTGACCAGAATAAAGAAACCATTGTAAAATTCGGCGTGGAAGGCTATCCTACCATCATCCTGTTTGAACAAGGTGAAGAAGTCCAACGTTTAGCAGGATTACAGCAGAAACCTGTCCTTCTTAAATTGATTAACGGTTAATAGTGAATGTGAATAAGCAATACCCCTAATCGATTAGGGGTATTGCTTATTATGGCTTTCCACAAAAATTTGTCGCAATGAGGTGAAAATGTTAATATTCACATGGTATAATGAGATATCGTGCTTAACTCTTGCACATACTGCTTGAAGAGATTCCCTCTGAATTTGAAACTTCGAAGGAGGGTTTTGGGATGAATCTTAAGGATATACCTATGAAGACCTATTGTGAATTTAAGAAGGGCGAACACATCATTCATCAGCAAGAAAAGATTGATTATGTCTACATCATAACTTCTGGGATCTGCTATCGCACGCATATTTCCGAAACAGGTGCCGAGATTTTGTATGGCATAAAAAGGGCTAATACTGGCTTAGAATCAGTGATTGGCATTTTAGTCTTATTTAACGGGGGTATCAGTACATCTAATTTTGTAGCCCATACCAAATGCTGCTGTTATAAAGTTCCTTATGAAACATTTTATCAGTATGTGATAAGCCAACAAGATCTATGTGTAGAGATGCTTCATTTAGCTATGAAGGAATATCGCGCAGTTACTGAACGATTTCATGCACAAAGTCATAAAAATAACTTCGGGCTGCTTTGTAAGCTTCTGCTCGATCATTCCAGCATCGTTGATGGCAAACGTAGTGTTGAAGTCGGTTATAATAACAAACTACTTAGTGAATATCTTGGGATCCACCAGGTTACTGTTTCAAAAATGTTAAAATTCTTAAAAGAAGATGGCGTGATCAAGAAAGAAACGAAAGGCATAGTTATTCTTGACGAAAGTAAGTTGAGTCGCTATGTCAACGAAGATAAAACTATGTACTGGTAGTAATTGATTAAGTAAGGGGTCGGGTGAAAATAATCTTTCACTCTACCCCTTTTGCTATGTTTAGTGTATGTCTTTTGAGCTCACTGTTCAAAAGCTTGGACGGTGGTGCGGAAGAAATCCGGGACAGGAACGGATTGGCGTTTTATAGAATCGTAGTTCACATAAATAGTTTGAGCGGTAAGTACTAAATTCTCTGAACTCGCTTGGAAAATTCCAAAATCTGCAGTATAACTTGTCTTTCCCACATGAGGGATACGAACTCCTATTTCTAATGGGTCGTCAAACATAGCGGGACTTTTATACTCCAAGGTCGTTTTAACCAAAGCCATGTCCATTTTGCCTTCTTGAGCAAGCTGCTTATAATCTAGACCGATATTTCGGAAATACTCAGTTATTGCTACGTCTAGATAGGTTAAATAATGAGCATTAAAGACAATGCCCTGCCAATCAATTTCCGAATAGCGAACCCTTAGCCGATGAAAAAAACAAAAGTCATCTCGCACGTCCATCCCTCCATGTCGCTGTTTCACAATATCGCCATATTACCAAACTTCGCGGTGAATAAGGGTTTCATCGTAACGATCTACTGCTTTTTTAGGTTCGACAGGGTAGCCTAGGGAAATGATGCTAAAGGGTACCATTTCCTCAGGGATGTTAAATAGTTCTCGCATGCCGTTAATCCTTGCTTGCTCTGGATGTACCCCCAGCCAGACAGCTCCCAAACCAAGTGCGTGGGCAGCCAGAAGCATGTTCTGGCTTGCTGCTGAACAGTCCAGAATCCAAAGTTGGTTTAATTCACCCTCATACTTAACTTTTGACGGGTCTGCAACCACTGCAATGGCGAGGGCTGCCCCTCTTAGCATCTTAGAATACGGGTGAAACTCCGAAATCCTTACTAGTTTATCCCTGTCAGTAATCAACAAGAATCTCCACGGCCGCTCATCTCCAGCAGAAGGTGCATTCATGGCCGCTCGAAGTATCCATTGGATTTGCTCCTCACTGATCAGCTGATCCGTATATTTACGGACACTCCTCCGCGTTAGAATTGTCTGTAGTGTTTCGTTCAACTTGACCACCCCTCCCGAAATCTTCTTATAAGATCTAAAAGCTCCTTAAGACCCTATATTTAGTCCATCCTATCATGAGACACACATTGACACAATCTAACATTCATGCTATTCAAATAATGGGAGATTAAAAAAAGAGCCACTTTTGGGGCTGTCAATTCTATAAAAATAACTCCTTTATATGTTAATCTGAAAACGGCCCACTATTTTTTAAAATTCGCTTGCCTTTTCTCTAAGAATGCTGACATACCTTCCCTTTGTTCATCTCCGAAGCATAAAGCAAAGAGGTTTCCTTCGAGCTCACAGCCTGTATTAATATCTACTTCTAGACCTTTGTTAATAGCAACCTTTGATTGGCGAACCGCAAAAGGTCCTTTGGAAAGAATTGCTTCTGCCAGGCTTACCGCTTCGCTCATTAAAATTTCCGGAGCTACTACTTTATCTAGCAAACCAAACTCTAACGCCTCAAAGGCATTGATGGTACGCCCGGTTAGAATAAGTTCCATAGCCTTTGCTCGACCAATCAGGCGAGGGAGACGCTGAGTACCCCCGAAGCCAGGAGTGATTCCTAAGCCCACTTCAGGTTGCCCAAACTTTGCCTTTTCCGAGGCAATGCGCATGTCACAAGACATGGCCAGTTCACACCCTCCCCCAAAGGCAAAACCATTAATAGCTGCAATCGTCGGTTGGGGTAGGTCCTGGATCCTTTGAAACAAAATCTGACCTTGACGGGCGAAGGCATAGGCTTCTTTGGGGGATTTCTCTTTCATTTCAGCAATATCTGCCCCAGCTATAAACGCTTTTTCCCCTGCACCAGTAAAAATAACTACATCAATATCTTTATCATCATAGAGCTCCGTTATTATTTTATCTAACTCATTGAGGACTTCCGTATTGAGAGCATTTAATACCTTAGGGCGATTGATCGTTACGAAGGCTAATCTGTTTTCTTTCTTTAGTTCAACAACCGACATCACTCAACCCCCTTGATAATTAATACTGACAAAACCCTTTTCCGGTTTTACGGCCTAGGAAACCTGCCCGCACCATCTTTTTCAGAATAGGGGCCGGGCGATATTTGGAGTCACCGAATTCGCTATAGAGCGTTTCCATAACCGCCAGACAGACATCCAAACCGATCATATCACCCAAAGCAAGAGGTCCGATGGGATGATTGGCACCGAGCTTCATAGCAGCATCGATATCCTCGGCAGTGGCGACCCCTTCCATATAGATAAAGGCAGCCTCATTGATTAATGGCACCAGCATTCTGTTGACAACGAAGCCCGGTGATTCTTTTACTTGAACAGCAACCTTATCGATTTCTTTTAAAAAGTTATTTACCTTGTCTAGGGTTTCAGTACTCGTGGCGGCACCAGCAATAACTTCAACAAGTTTCATAACATTAGCTGGGTTAAAGAAATGCATACCGATTACATTTTGAGGACGTTTAGTTGCTGAGGCTAGCTCACTGATGCTTAAAGCAGAGGTGTTCGAGGCTAAGATTGTTTTTTCTGGGCATTGGGCATCTAACTCTTTATACACGCTCTTCTTAATAGCCATATTTTCCACAATAGCTTCAATCACTAAATCGGCGTCCTTCATTTCTTCCACAATCACTTGGGGATCATAAACCCCTTTCAGATGACCTAAGACTCCAGCTTTATCCTCAGCGGATATCTTACCTTTTTCCACGGACTTGCTCAAGATTTTCTCAATACCTTTAAGACCTTTATTCACAAGTTCTTCCGAAACATCACGCAGGACGACCTGAAATCCTGCCTGAGCAACGACGAGGGCAATACCGGCACCCATCGTACCGGCGCCAAGAACAACTACCTTTTTCATAGTAAATCCTCCTGTCATTAATCAGAATTATCCTTCTTCACCTAGATATACAAACTTAGTTAGCACAAAGAAAGCACTGCTTATACTATCTACCAATTAGGCTTTATACCTCCTGATAGTGGAAAAAGGGGCTAGCAACCCCTTTTTCCCTAAGCTAAAACTATCAGCTGTGGAAAGAGTCACTATAGCATCTCGATAACGGTTGCCATAGCTGGCCCGCCACCTACACATAGGGAGGCAACGCCATATTTTCCGCCACGTCTTTTCAGTTCGCAAAGCATGGAAACGATAATACGAGCACCTGTACATCCTACGGGATGACCTAAGGCAATTCCCGAACCATTGGTATTTACTTTATCCATATCAAGATTCAGTTCTCTATTCACCGCGAGGAATTGGGCGGCGAAGGCTTCATTGATTTCGAAGTAATCCACATCACTGAGTTCAAGCTTGGCATACTGCAAAACCTTAGGAATAGCATATGCTGGGCCAATTCCCATAATTTCCGGAGCTACACCATAGGAAGCAGTCGCTAAAATCTTGGCAATCGGTTTAATTCCGAGCTCTTTAGCTTTGGAAGCTGTCATTAAGACTAAGGCAGCAGCACCATCATTCAACCCAGAAGCGTTACCTGCTGTGACTGTTCCGTCTTTCTTAAAGGCCGGCTTAAGCTTCCTCAAGCTTTCCATAGATACATCGGCACGAGGGTGCTCATCCACCTCAACGACCTTTGTACCTTTGCGAGTGGTTATTTCCACAGGCACGATTTCATCCTTGAAATACCCATTTTGGATAGCGGCGACGGCCCGAGTATGACTGAGGTGGGCCAGTTGATCCTGTTCCTCACGGGTGATGTTGTATTTCTCCGCAAGGTTTTCCGCTGTCACACCCATATGGTACCCCATCATAGCATCGACTAAGGCGTCGTAAGTGAGATGATCCTCTAAGTTGGTAGGTCCTAATTTTGTACCTTGACGGGAGTTTAACAACAAATGGGGAGCGCGGGACATGTTTTCAATTCCTACTGCAACGCTGACACTGGATTTACCTAAGTACATTTGTTGGGTGGCAATTTCTAACGCTCTCATAGCTGAACCACATTGTTGATCCACTGTAGTGGCTGCAGCTTCAAGGGGGATACCAACCCCGAGTTGTATCTGCCTTGCAGGATTTCCTTTCACCCCAGCTTTGTAGACCATTCCCCCGACGACATCTTCCACAAGTTTGGCATCTACTCCAGCTTTCTCTAGAGCACCTTTGACTGCTATCGTCCCGAGTTCGACAGCTGAAACATCCTTTAATGATCCTTGGAAATCTCCGATGGGTGTCCTCGCGGCACCCACAATAACAACTTCTTCCATGGGCTCACTCCTCTCCATAGTATTATATTTCAAAATATTCAAACTTCATAGGGAGTCAATAGAGTTTTTTCTGCTATCTACTCATGGAGGTAGCAAAGTCGCCTTATTCTAATCTAGTTTCACACCCAATTTGACCGGGTCAATCGGTTTCTCATCTAGAAATTTCGCAAATATTGCTGCCACAACTGCAAGGCCGGCGAAGAAAATAAATACGTTTGTATAGGTAATGACTCCAGCTGCATTTGTATACACGAGATAGCCTGCCACTAATGGGGCACAGAATGAACCTAATTGGCCAAAGCCATTTAACACACCCATAGCTGTTCCGACCATTTCCTTAGGATAACGAATTTGCGGATAAGCATAGATTACTCCCCAGAAAAGGTTGACGAAAAATCCGTTAACCATAAGCATGATGATGAGTGTGCTAATTTGTCCTTTTGGTATAGCACCCAGACAGAACAAAATGGGTATGGCTGGAATGAACGACATCAGAAGAACTGGTTTGGCCTTACTCTTAAAGATCTTATCCATAGCGATACCGCCCGACATCATAGAAACGAAGGCTACCGCATAGGGTACGGATACCGGTGAGGTATGACTATCTTCGCTTGTTATTCAGCAGTCCAACCACCGTCAATAACAATCATTTGACCCGTCATATAGTCTGAAGCACTGGAAGACATGAGAACTGCAGCACCGGCCATGTCATCGATTTCACCATAACGGCGCATAGCAATTTTTTTAGTGATATGGTTATGAATCTTTTCTTGTTTCAGATCGGCTTCATTCATCGGCGTAATAACATAACCTGGGCAAAGGGAATTCACTTGGATGTTATGTTTAGCCCATTCTAAAGCAAGTGCCTTGGTCATTTGGACGACGCCACCCTTGGCAACACAATAAGGAAGCACTTGACGGTCAGCAACAATACCAAACATCGAGGCAACATTGACGATTTTGCCTGACTTTTGATTAATCATTTGGCGACCAACTGCTTGGGCACAGAAAAATACACCTTTTAAATCAACATTCAAGATACGATCCCAATCTGCTTCAGTTAGATCTTCAGCTTTCTTGGTAATGGCTGAACCCGCATTATTGATTAGAATATCAATTTTCCCATAGTGAGCTACCACTTTTTTCACTAACTCATCGATAGCATCGAGGTTCGTGACATCCGTAGCAATCGGTAAGGCATCATGCCCGAATTGCTTTATTTCTTCGGCAACTCGATCGCAATCAGCTTGGCTTCGGCTTACGACCACTACATCTGCTCCGGCCTTGGCTAAGGCTTCTACAATCCCACGGCCAATCCCTTTGGTAGAACCGGTCACGATAGCTACTTTTCCACTTAAATCGAACATCTGGTTACTCAAGTCATCACACCCCTATCAAAACAGTTCATGGAGAAGATCTTGCGATTCTTCCAATATTTTCACATATTTTTCGAAGGTTAAACCCTTCAGACCGCTACCCGTATAGATTTGCCCAGCATCTAAAATTCTTGTAATGCGAACTTCTTCTTCGGTAGGAGGCTCTGTTTCTCTTACATCGTCGGCAACTTTTAAGTCCCAGGAAACTTCAGCTTTTACATCTTCTACAGTGACTCCAGGGTGAACACTGTAAAGATAGGCTTCTTTAGTTGTTGGATCAAATCTAAAAACGCATTTGTTGGTGATGATGGCTGCAGGACCCCCTCCCGGCAAACCGTATTTCTCCCGTGCGTCATAGCCGTCAATATAGCCGGGGGAAGTGACATAATCAACCTTCTCTAAAAAACGCCTTTTTTGGAGAGGAAGGGTAATAATTGTTCTTCCGGCTGAACTAGCAATATCATTGGCACCACCACTACCAGGTAATCTTGAAGCAGGAGTATAGTAATCCCCATCGCCAAAGATCGCTGTGCTATTCAGATTGCCGTATTTGTCTACCTGGGCTCCGCCAATCATACCAACGTCAAAATAGCCACGCTGTTGATCGGCGAAGAGGCGCCAGAGTGAAGTAGTACAGATACTGTTCTCCACGCAGGCATTATCCCCAATTCCTAAAATCACCCGATAAGGCTGAGGACCAATGCTCCCTGACTCCATGGCCATGATGACGTTTGGCGCATAGGTAAGCTTGGCAACCATAGCTCCTAAGGTGGGGACTCCAACTCCGGCAAATACCACGTCACCATCCTTAATCTCTCGAGCAGAAGCTGCTACGAGGAATTCCTGCATTGTATAATCTTGGGAATACTGTTTGCTCACGTTTATCCCACCTTTCTCCTAGTAATTTGCTTTCGTAAAGCGGTTCTCAAGTCTGCGCAATTTATCGAGGCGACCATATCCCACCTTCTCCAGATAACCTTCCCAACTACCGGGAGCAAAGCAATACTCCTCTAGCCATTTCTCAAAGCCCTCTCGCGTTTTGAAAGCAGCTAGCTGTTCAGTATGAAAGGGCATGTCGTAAGCATAAGCATAAGGGAAATTCCAAGGGTGGCACGCATATGGCACCTCAACGACAGCATCCACTGCATACTCCGGAACAACCGTTAAATTGGGATGGCGGGTAATTTCATCCTTACTAACTATCTCCTCGCAGGTGATAATAGTGTATTTAGCTGCTCGCGCTAGGTTTTCCGCATTGGAAGAGAAGCCAAAGGTTTGCGCATTACCGCGCTTATCGGCACGGGACACATGCACAATAGCAACATCCGGATGAACTGCCGGAATCAGCGCTACCTTTTCTCCTGTATAAGGATCTTCCTCTACCTTAATCTTTTCGTTGTATTTTAAGAGGTCAGAACCCATTAAAGATTTTGTCGGTATATAGGGAACATTGATTGCACCGGCTAAAAACCGCAAGCCAATCGTAAAGTTTGAGTACTCAGTCAGTTCAATTGCGTGGGGAACCTTCTCTTCAATCGCTCTCCGGAAGTTATACCCTAAGCCAGCAACGGCATAAGAGCACCAAGCTAATTCCGCCTTATTCACTGCTCCGGCACCGATTAGCATATCCCCGCTTTCGCAAGGGCTATCCCCAACCAGAGTTAAATTCTTAATTCCTTGTCTTATAATTTCGTAGGTGTGGGCAACACATTGGGCCCCGCCCATACCACTGAAGGAAATCATGCTTCCATCTTGGACATAGGTTTTAATGGCGTCTGTAAGCGTCATCCGCTTATCTGCTTTCTTTTTGTTATTAAGCTCAACATTGCTCAAACTTTCCGCCTCCTTTTCTTCGATCATTCTTATAATCTGACTCGGTAATCCCGTTCGGGAATACTCAATCCATTCCACAGAACTACCTGACACGTTGATCACTGGGCCATCGAAATGAGGCCGAGTGGCACAATCTGATGTGCAAGCATTAATCATTAGAAGGATATCTTTTTTGGGTTCCTGCCAAGATACAAACTCTAGGTTAGGTCCCAGTTTTTCAAGGTTCTCCACGATTTCTGGTCCTTCGACTAATGGATTACAATGTCCGCAATATTTAACACCGATAATAGTCTTCATGATATAACACCCATGAATTAATATTGTAAGTAAAAATTATTTTAATTGGATTTTATATTTACCTTGTACTTTGCCCATAAATCCATCGAATTTTCGCTCACGAACTACCAATTGAATTAGGATTTGTGTTGCAAATTACTACAGTATTGTAATTTCGCTACGCTACATTCTATCTTATCTCTTGATTGGCATTGACTTTAATACCAGCAAGTGTTTTTGCTAAACGTTTCTTATGCTCTAGATTAGCTAACTTAGAGTACATTACTTTTTGCGCTTGAGGAGATCCAGCTCCATGCATGCTCTCAACTAGTGCGGTACCGCCAGTCATATTTTCTACTAGTCTTGCCATACGCATCCGATCTTCGGTTGGAACAGTTGCAACACCTCTAAAATACTTTTCTACATAATTCCCAATCTCAGGATTCTTTAGATCTGACTCGGACGGTAGCGTCGCCGTCAATCCCCCCCCAATATCTTGGGCAATTCGGTCGATATCATAAATTAGCTTCGTAACATTATGCTTCCCGACATTTGCCAAAAGAGGGTCAACAAAATATGCCCCTGAAGCAGTTTTCTTACCTTCCGCAGAACACGCGATGGAGCAAGCATAAAGAGTTTCCGTCATATGAATCATTTCATTAATTTTATCTTTCACATGATTCGCCTTTGCGTAACCACCGTAATCAGCCATAACTGCCGCAGCACCGATCACGACATCGGAAACCCCTCCCTTACAGCCTCCATAGTTTTGCCGATGATAGCTCGCGAATCGTTCCACGAGCATACCGGCAAACTCACTTTCGCCACACATGAAGACCTTGTCCCACGGTACAAAAACATTTTCTAACACGGTCAGACATTCACCGCCGACAATACCGAACCGAGCATTACCTTGATCGATTTCCCCTTCACATTTCCGATCATCGTTGGTCTGTCTTCCAAAGATGTGGATGACACCAGGAGCGTCTACAGAGATGGCGCAGGAGACAGCATAATCTTTATCTTCCTCCGTCAGGCCTGTTGTCGGCATGATTAACATCTCATGGGAATTTACCATACCTGTCATATGAGCTTTTGCTCCCCTGACCACGATTCCCTTGTCATCTCTTTCGACAATATGCACAAACATATCTGGATCCGCTTGCTGTCCTGGTCGTAGACTGCGATCCCCTTTGGGGTCAGTCATAGCACCGGCAACCATGATATCGTTTTCCTGCATGTACAGGATATAATCTTTCAAGCGCTGATGATAAGTAGTACCTAGCTTCTGGTCCATCTCAAAGGTAGTAGAATATAGAGCATTGATAGCATCAAACCCTACACATCTTTGATAACAGGTGCCTGTTTTCTGAGAAATCATACGCAGCATCTTTACTTTCTTGATTAAATCTTCTTGGCTTTGATGAATATGAGTAAAGCGATTTATCCTCTTATTAGAAAGATGAGAAATAACAGTCATTAGGTCTTCACAGGTAGGATCATGGGCAAGGTCATAAGTCATCGCAGCCGCATTCACATGTCCCCGAATATAAGGATTATCAATCACCCCATCACTCTTCAAAAGTTTACCCTTTAGATATACCCTGATATTTCGGTTCCGCAAACTTTCGATATACTCTTTGCCCGTTTTCATAAACATTTCCCCTTTCAATTGAATTGCTCAAGTTTCCTATAAGCGAAAGGTAAGTCTCTCGCAAACAAAATGTATTATTGCAAGAACTGTGCCACAGTTCAAAACCTAAGTGCAAAACGAAGTTAATAGGCTACAGACCAGAATTGCCAGGGCAACAGAGAAGTGTGACAAGAACAAAGTCAAACGACTACAGTACCTACTCACACACTCATGGATTTGCCAATCTAAAAGTTGACCACCTTGATTATACTGAACCCCAGGGATGTAACACGATTTTGAAAAACTAAGTTATAATGAAAGCACGAGTAGGATGAGGAGAAATTTTAGCCCAGAATTTAAAGCCCAAGTGGTCTTTCAATCATTAAGGAAAGAACATACAGTCAATGAATTGGCTGCTGAGCACCGAATCAGCCCGATCGTCATCGGTCGCTGGAAGACCGAGTTTTTAGAACGAGCATCTGAAGTGTTTAAAAAAGGTCCTTCTGATGCCAAACAAGCCCTTGCATAGAAGGAAGAGCAGATTGCTGATCTTGAGCGAAAAGTTGGCCAATTGACCATTGAAGTCGATTGAATGAAAAATCTAAAGAGCTGCGTGGCAGAAAGTAGCCGCAAAGCTGTTGTTGGACACCATCATGAAAAGCTGACGGTGAAGCGTCAGTGTGAACTTTTATCGATCAATCGTAGGAGTTCGTACCGGAAACTAAAGGTTACTGGACCTGATGAAAAAACCTAGAGATCATACACAAGATTGATGAGATTCACACCGCCCATCCCACGTATGGATATCGCAAAGTTAGGGATATTCTCTGTAGGGAGGCCTTAATCAATCACAAGTGTGTTCAGCGTTTAATGAGACGAATGGATATCATCACAATTTATCCTAAACCCAATCTCATCAAACGTTACCATGTACAATATGTAAAGCCTTACCTGTTGAGAAATCTAAAGATTATACGCCCTAACCAAGTGTGGGGTGTGGATATTACCTACATCAAAATGGATAAAGGATTCATGTATCTCTTCGTTATCATCGACTGGTATAGCCGATACATCGTGGATTATAAACTCTCCAGTACCCTGGAGAAGGGCTTTGTTATGACCTGCCTGAAGCGAGCCTTTCGTCGCTGTAAACCTGAGATTATGAATAGCGATCAGGGAAGTCATGTGCGACAAGAAGTCGCTTGATATATTGCCGAAAGGCTACCCCATCCATTCGGGGTAACTCTATTGTGACTAGCGTGGATGGTAACGTCTGGGTTAGAAAGCTCACAAGACAATGTGGAAGTCCAAGAAGCCTAAATCTGGGATAACTGCTAGAGTAAGAAAGCTATGGAGAACATAAAGTGAATCACTGTAGGAATCGTTACG
>JBFWMF010000038.1:0-30106 GCA_050251735.1 Desulfitobacterium sp. | reverse complement strand
TCCATTACTCTTTAATTATCCTTATTGAGGAATTTTCGACCTAGAGAGAAAAGATTGAATCCCCATAGACCAACATCGCTCGGCAGACGGTTCAGTACAACAAGAGATTTATGATGTTCTAATTGCTGCCAAAGTAAGGATTCCTTTAAAGCCACTGATTTCGATCAATGGCTTTTTCTGTGTCTAGGAACATCATAAATCTCTAATTAGTTATGTGATGTTGCGGCAAAGAATTGCTAAGACTTTCTATTGACGCCCTTCTGAACCTTTGCATTTATCTTACTAACTCTAGCAAATGCTCTATCTTTGATATAATCTAACCCCTTGCCCCATTTCTTGATCCTATTACTTTCATGATACCAAACAAAAACCTCCGGCATTAATTCATTTTCTACCTTCTCCAGCACCAGTTGATTACCCGTTTCGTTCGAAGCAATTGATACTAAATCCTCCGGCATATACTGCCAACGTCCTTTGGTATTCGCATAAACTATATGGTTTGATGTTTTTCGAGGGTTTGCTTTATCAAAAACGGGAAACATTATCCATCCGCCAGCAAGTTCTAGCCCATTGGATATTGCCCAGATTTCCTTCAACTGATCGGGAAATGATACACCCAAACAATCCGAAGCCGCCTTTATAGCCTCATCACTTGCACCCAGTATTGGAACCATTATCTTATTTGGGTTATCCATAAAATGCACCTTTCTTTAATAAAATTCGACCTAGCAGTTTCGTCTAACGTCCCCGGGATTCCCGACGTGTCCGTCCCCTCAGGGCTGGCGCAAGACTTGCATCTACTTACGCAACCCCAAATTGCAAGTCTTGTGACAGAGGACATGTGGTGCGGCATACCCCATAAACTCTCTTAACCGCACCCTCGCGGGAATCCTCGTGTTAGGCGAAGGCTTTGGCCCAAAAGAAAACCCTGGGCAAAATTATGTGTTCTCCCAAGGTTGTGGTTTCATACTATTTAATTCTCGTGCCGCATGAATTATTGCCAATACAAGAATTGATTCATCACTTAGTTTGTATATTAACCGGTAGTTATGAAAAACGATCTCCCTAATCTTCTCATCTTCAACTTCAGGAACTTTTCTTCCCCGATTAGGAAAATCAGAAAGTTTTTCGACCATCTCAATAATTCTGCTAGTAAATTCTATAGCATAATAATCCGAATCTCTTTCAATAAATTATTTTATACCTTCTAAATCAAGTACAGCTGGCTCTGACCATTCAATTCTCATTTATTTTAATATCCTCTTCTTAACATCTTCATGAGAATATACCTTGCCATCCTCTGCTGCTTTCAAGGACAGATCAATTTTCTTTTTAACATATAATTGGTACATTATATCATCCAAAGTTGCTTGGTCGGGTAGGTTCTCAATTATTCTTATGGCTGCTTCCTTTACTTGACTCATAATATTCACCTCTTCAAAAAGCATTATTAATTATAGTATATCACCAAAAACAAACATTCTACAGATAATCCCCAAAAAATGTCTTTCACCAAAGCTTTCGCCTAACGTCCCCGGGATTCCCGACGTGTCCGTCCCCTCAGGGCTGGCGCAAGACTTGCATCTACTTATGCAACCCAAATTGCAAGTCTTGTGACAGAGGACATGTGGTGCGGCATACCCCATAAACTCTCTTAACCACACCCTCGCGGGAATCCTCCTGTTAAGTGAAGTTGGTCGCCCCCATACTCAGAAGTCGCCATGAAGGGCGACTCCTCAACCCCCTAAAAACCATGCAAATGAGTTAGGTAGTGAGAATTTTGTCTGAATCTTTAAACATCACATTATGATCATAATCAAATCGACAAATTGGAATTTTCCTTTCGTCTACGTATATATAATCGATCCATTTAATACGGATTTATCGCTGAATTAAAAAGTCGACGCCAGTATTTTACTCCGTAACCTCAAGGTATAAGTTCTCACGGTCAAAGACTATTTCAAGCGGCCTATTATACAATCTATTGACCGCCTTGATGTTCTCAACGAAAGGCGTCACATAGCTGTTCTGCTTGTCTACGAGTGCCTGCATAGTCTTTACGGTTCGCTTGGAACTGAAGTCACCTATCTTATCTCCGGTTTCGATTAAAGACTCATCAATTTGCGACTTGTTGATGACGGGAACTTTTTCTATGGCTTTTCCCGCAACCCTGCTTGCAATCGATAATCCGCTTAATAAGTGAGATTGTATTGACGACTTTGAGTTACCTTCAATCTGATCGTAGCATTTTGTATAGAGTTCACGGTACTTAAAAGAATAATCCTCAATCTTGCTCACAACGCCATCTAAGAAAGCTACCTCGTAGTTTTCCAAAAGCATAACTTCCAAGAAGGAAGAAAATGAGTATAAGTATAAAGCAAGCTGATAGTCTCTGAACTCAGACTGAAATTTCTCGAGTTGCTTCTTTACATCCTGATCGCTGTGAAGAAAAGAGTTTTTTTCAATATTTGCCGAAATTTGTTCTCTGCAAAAGATGATCTTTCGCTCAGCCCACTGCTTGATGTCCAGCACTTTAATATGGTTACTGTTTATGTATTTCTCGTTGCTCCAGTTGTATTTGTAATTGTTCATCACATCAGACAGAAAATTAAGATCGCCTTTGAGTTCTGACTTATCTTTCTGAACCAAGAAATCAAGTATTTCTTGTTGCGATTCTTGAATGCTGTCAAGTTTCTTGTCTATGTTGGCTAAAGCTGCCGCCATAAAGAGCATGGTTGGATTAAAAACGAGAGGAGTCAAAGTTGCTTGTCCTGCAACCTGATTGCCTGCATTCAAAACAGAGCCTAAATATCCGCTCCCATCCTGAAATGCAGCTAAGTGTCCACCTGCCGGAACTGTCACTTTATATAATCCACTTGTAGCACCGCTATTTACAACACTTTGAAATGCCGAAACTACAGGCTCAAACGCTGTTCCAAGTGCTGTTACTCTTGACAAAGGTAGCTTTGTGCAATTTGTAAGGCTGACCTCTTCTTCGATAACTGCCGGATGGAATTCCATAGTAGCCATCTCTTGCAGCATTTCATTTTTCTTTGCGGTCAAACTATCCATAATCTATCTTCTCCACCTAAGCTAATAAATTCCCGTTTATCGGGTATTTCTCATTATGAAATAACTGAAACTTAAATTACAAAATCCTCCAAAGCCTATCTGCACAATCCGCACCATGGACGGCGCAACGTTCCTGCGACCATTTTCATTTAACGTTCCGTGAATTCCCGAAGTCTGGTTACTACAATCATATTATACCAGATTTAGGGAATTCACTGTTATCTGAAGTCTGGCTCTTGCATACATCTATCACAATCATGATATAATGGTAATATATATAATGATAAAGGAGAATGATTATGCCTACTATAAAACCTATTTCTGATTTAAGAAATAATTTCAACCAGATATCTGAAATCTGCCACAAAGATGGCGAACCAGTTTTCATCACTAAGAATGGTCAAGGAGATCTTGTTGTAATGAGTATGGCCCTATATGAAAAACAACAAACGTTGTTAGATCTCTATCAAAAGCTTGGTGAAGCCGAAGCACAAAGTAATTCAGGAATAGAGCGAATCTCACATAAAGATTTAATGAAGACTTTGAGGGAAAAGATCAATGGATAAGGAATATCATGTTGAATACCTTCCTATTGCTCAAGAAGATTTAACCAGTGTTATTGAATATATCCAGATGGATGATCCGTCAGCTGCACAATCCTTCCTAGGCGAAGTAGATCAAACAATTTCTAAGCTTGAAATTTTCCCATACATGGGATCGATCCCCAAAGACATGCGTCTGATGCATTTAAACTACCGCATCTTGCTAATAGGAAATTACCTTGTTTTCTATGTTGTACTTGATGAAATAATTGAAATCAGGAGAATACTTCACGGGAAAAGACAATATAGCTTCTTACTATAACCCCGAAAGCCAGGTTTCGGATAACGTTCTGAGGAGTCCCGTAGCGTCCCAACCACATTCATCATCCTCTAGTTGCGGGACTCCTCTGTTATCTGGAGTCGGAACCCCCAGACAGATGGCTATAAAAAGATGAGGCCAACTCCATCTTTCAGCCTCATGTTGCTAAATTATATTTTCAATTGGTTCTTTTACTTCTGGACAAGAATTGTAAAGTTCTTCGGGATCTAAATCTAAACAATTATATGGATCAAACTTACCGGATAAATCCCAAGCTAAAGTGTCATTAAGAACTGTACAAGAATTCTTAAACAATTCAACGTCCTGGAGTTGCTGAAAGACTCCCTTTTTTATTAGCTCCGAAGCATCAAATAGTTTAATCTTCCCATCTTCAAAATAGATGTATACTTTGTAATCATCAGTCGGCACTACCTGCAAGACTTTATGAAACATTTATAGTACCCCCTTAAACTAAAGGATTGATTCTAATAAATCGATTATTTCCTTTTCCATTCTCCCAATTGGTCATCAATTCATGTTTGTGAATTTCGCACCACGCAAGAACTAGCTTGAGTTGTTTTGAAGGGAAGATCCCTTTTAAAACCGTAGCGCTTTCAATATCTACTAAAATCTTGTTCTCACCATACTCTGCATGGAAATGTGGTGGATAATGATCATTCCAAAACATCATAATCTTTATACCGTAAAATTCACTTATTATTGGCATCCAGCAACACCTCGTTAGTTAATTATAACCTATATAGACTCAATTTGAAAATAATCCCACAAAACAACTCCGATATTCCGATTCCAGATAACGTCCCCGGGATTCCCGACGTGTCCGTACCGGCAGGGCTGGCGCAAGACTTGCTTCCTCTTTATTCAACTTCAAATTTGCAAGTCTTGTGACAGAGGACATGTGGTGCGGCTTATCCCCATAGGCTCACTTATCCGCACCCTCGCGGGAATCCTCGTGTTAGGCGAAGGCTTTGGCCCAAAAGAAAACCCTGGGCAAAATTATGTGTTCTCCCAAGGTTGTGGTTTTATACTATTTAATTCTCGTGCCACATGAATTATTGCCAATACAAGAATTGATTCATCACTTAGTTTGTATATTAACCGGTAGTTATGAAAAACGATCTCCCTAATCTTCTCATCTTCAACTTCAGGAACTTTTCTTCCCAGATTAGGAAAATCAAAAAGTTTTTCGACCATCTCAATAATTCTGCTAGTAAATTCTATAGCATAATAATCCGAATCTCTTTCAATAAATTCTTTTATACCTTCTAAATCAAGTACAGCTGGCTCTGACCATTCAATTCTCATTTATTTTAATATCCTCTTCTTAACATCTTCATGAGAATATACCTTGCCATCCTCTGCTGCTTTCAAGGACAGATCAATTTTCTTTTTAACATATAATTGGTACATTATATCATCCAAAGTTGCTTGGTCGGGTAGGTTCTCAATTATTCTTATGGCCGCTTCCTTTACTTGACTCATAATATTCACCTCTTCAAAAAGCATTATTACTTATAGTATATCACCAAAAACAAACATTCTACAGATAATCCCCAAAAAATGTCTTTCACCAAAGCTTTCGCCTAACGTCCCCGGGATTCCCGACGTGTCCGTCCCTTCCTCGTGTTAGGTGATGTGTCCGGGCATTCATATTTCATTCACAACGTCAAACTAGAATCGCGGAAAACGGAAATGTCCAGTCATTTGAGATGGCCAACTCATTAACTGATCCGTCTCGCTGGGAGTCGGTCCCGCGTTATGAAGTATGTATGGTACACCATCTGGGCGGCGTTTATCGGATATGATTGCAATGTGTTCGTGGGGATAGTCATATGTGACAATATCGCCTGCTTGCCATAAAGAGAGATTTTCTGCATCACCCGGTTTTATTTCCTTTGTTAGTTCCAATCCATGCCTACGAAAGAAAACTATAAGATTCGGAACGCGACGAAAATCAATGTTCGGGTCCGGTTTTCCTCCAACACGAGGGTATTTGGATAAGTTCTCACGTATATCTTTATCTACCAATTCCTTAAGGTTATAGCCAGAATCTCGGAACGCTCTCCACACCAAATCAGTGCAAACCCCTTCAGTCTCGGGTGGAAATCCCCCTTGGTAATAAGCACTGCGGTACTGGGGTTTCCTAGTTACTTCGTCTTTGGCTCCAGCCACGATATCACTAAGATCATCTATACCATCAGTATCCTTGTCTAATGGACAAGAAATCTGTGTTACATGAACGGATTTTTCAGGTGACAAACTGTTAGTAAGAGGTGTTTGTTCAAACCCATTTTTAGAAATAGAAACTACGAGAACCGCTGCGCCAAGAAAACAGATACTAATAATAACAAACCTTTTCAATCATGAATCACCCCTTTAAGGAGAAAGCATTAAAAATGAAATCCATCGCCCCTCCCCAAACATAACCACAACCGGACATTTCACCTAACATTTCGAGGGTTTGCGACGTCGGACTAATACCCAAGATGTATTCCCCGATGTCGCAAACCCTCTGTTATATAAAGTCGGCTATCTTATAATCTATACCCAATTCCTTTAGATAATTGATGAATTATCAACTGATTCAAACTTACACTTTCATCTTTAGCCATTTGTGAAAGAGTACGATGTAATGATTTAGGCATCCTAACTCTTAATTGTCCCGAAAATTCATCAGTTGTGGGTTCAGGAATTACTCTTCCCAATTCCAAGCTGGCCTCAATCCATTCTCTTTTCGCATTGCCTAGGTTTTCTACTGCTTCTTCTAAAGATTCACCGTCTGACATACAACCAGGAAGTAAAGGTATCTCGGCAAACCACCCGCCACCTTCTTCTTGGGAAAGCTTCTTAAGTTTCATTTCATATTCTAGGTTGAGGTAATACTCTAAATCTTTACCCATTATTCTTCACCCCTGTCTATTCGTTGGATGGCACTAATCGCTTTCTTTACATAAACGGCCTTAATAGGTCTGTTCTTCGGTATAGTCAAAATATCGGGTAGTAAGCTATGAAAATATGTGTAATGACTCGAGCCACCCTTAGGATTTCTGCACTCAAAACCATAGTACTTCAAAAGTTTGTCTATATCTTCAAATCTAACATCTTTTGGGTTATTAACTATATCTGCAAATAGCTTGTCTAGTCTAGTCATTATATCTCCCCTCTATTTATATGATACCACATATGGAACCATGTATACATATGGTGTTTTTCGACCCTTAAAATTATCATGCAAGCCGATTTTATATAACGTTCTGAGGAGTCCCGCAGCGTCCCAACCACATTCATCATCCTCTAGTTGCGGGACTCCTCTGTTATATGACGTTTCCTGCCCCGCGAAGCCAGAGCGCCATGGACGGCGCGCCCCCAGACAACTCCCAATCAAATAGTTCACAGTTTAGGAAGAATGTGTATTATTAATGGAAATAATCATGTCCTAAAATCTTATAGTCTATTTTGAGTTCAGGACGCTTTATGCCATCTACCTTACAACCCTCACATACCTTTAAGCCATTATCTATATAGAGATCATCTTGCGGAACTTCAACTCCACATTTTTCGCATTTAGGCATTCCGTTTCCTTCCTTTCACTTATTCAAAATCCATTTATTTAGTATTACTGCGTAATATCCTACAAATATGAAATAACGCCTTGTCTAAATCCCGCCATGGACGGCGGGCGTTCCTGCAGGAAATGTCATATAACGTCAATTTCCCGCAGCGTCCCAACCACATGCATCATCCCTAAGTTGTGGGAATTCGGTGTTATCGGATGTTGCGCCCCCAAATAATTACTTGCATATCCCTATGATAACTCTTGCAGAATGCCTATCTCCCTGCGCAATCCATGCAAACATTATATATAGATAGAACTTGTAGTTCTTAGTAATGATTGTTTGTTTTTATCTTGACCTTTTCAACATTTCAGATCCGTGCTTATCCCCAGCGCACGGTCAAATCCCTGTGTAAATAAGCATTTCTTCCTTATTATCGTATGGGAGCTCGATTGACTATCCGAGCACAGATCCGTGCCTAGCCATGGCGCACGGTCAATCTCTTCCTTTATTCAAGCTTGGCATGTTACTAAATCATGCTGCCATTTTATTCAAATGTTCAAATAATACTGTGTTCCATGCTTATATAAGAGTTTTGATTGTTTGCAGTAGTCCCAAAGTCATTAACCCAATTCCAGATATGCGTTCCCCTCGAATCAGCTTAGTCCTTTCAATGGGAATCCTCTCATTAACCCAGTCGATATACCATGTTTGATAAGATAAAAATGTTAACGTAATCCCGAAAACAAAAAGCACTAAAGTTCCTATCAACTCAAATACCATACACACCCTCCAACCGCGATTATTCCTAGTCAGATTCGCTTCATTTGCGCAATTTCCGATAACGTCCCGCGTATTCCCGAAGTCTGGTTACTACTTGCATATTATCTCAGATTTTGGGAATACGCTGTTATATGACGTATCGGCAGACGCATACCTTCAGGTAATATCTTTAATGATATTTTCTATCAATTCTCTAGCCTTATCATTTGCTTTGAGTGCCATAAATTTATTTCCTACTATTTCAGTAGCGTTATTATCATGATAAGGATATATTTCAGGAAGATATATATTATAGTTCTTGTCCACAAATAACCGGATATAACTGCAATGCTGATTTACTCCTATTAGCCTCTTTTCATCCCAATCAATATTTGCTCCAATTATGTAATAGTCGTTGATATTTAAATCTCCTGTTTCACCTTTAATTTGTAATGGAATTTCCTTTATTAGCTCCATTATTAGGTTATATTTTTCTGGATTATCGTCTTTACTTGCAGAAATCCAATAAATACTTTCAAGAGGATAATTAGAATATAGATGATTTATTAAGGGAATATCACCTTTACCATAAAATACTACTGCGCCTCTAATGTTCTTGCTTTCATTACTAAATATATTATCTATTATTTTTATGTAGTCTTTGTTCTCGGAGGTATTGAGGTTATCAGAACTGTAGTAGTAGGAAGATATAAGCACAATAATGGCTATACCAATTATAATTGGAAATAATTTCGTCTTACTCTTCATAACAGCCTCCTAATAGCTTTCTTTACTAGACTCAGATATGTCATATAACGTCAATTTCCCGCACTTCGTAATAATTAGACCAGATGTAAAATATCCGCATTTGTTTCGCGAATACTTTTCTATAATGAACATCTTTGAGTTTTATACATTATCCTACATATGCGTAATTACTTTCCTTCGATACTTTATACCGATATACCTGCAAATGCTTTGAATGGATTAAAAGATTATCGCAGGTATGAAAGTATTAATGGGACGCTCATACAGAATAAAAAATAGATGCCTATCAGAGTGCACCCCTAATGTTGGATACCAAACCCAGCATTTAGGAGTGCACTTCAATCTATAGACATCTACTTCTATTAGAGCCGTTACTATCTAACTTATTACCAACGTTCGCTGAAAATTTGATCTAAGATAGCGATCGCTTGGTCGATTTCTTCCTTCGAGACATTCAGAGGAGGCAAGAATCTCAAGGCCTTCCCGCCGACGAAATTAATCAGTAAGCCTTTTTCTCTGGCATCGCTCACAATCTCTGGCCCTAAGCGGTCAATGGGCCAACCTAGAATAAAGCCTTGGCCGCGGATTGCCTCCCCCGTCTGGTATTTATCGGCCAGTTTTTGCAATTTGCTTCTAAAATACTCAGCCCGCTTTTGCACATCAGCCATAAATCCTTCGGCTGTGAGAACCTCAATTACCGCACACCCTACGGATGTAGCTAGGGGATTGCCGCCAAAGGTGGACGCATGATCTCCTGGCTTAAAGGTTGATGCGACCTGATCGGTCGCTAGCATGGCCCCGATAGGTACTCCTCCTCCTAAAGCTTTGGCCAAGGTCATAATGTCTGGGGTCACACCGCTCCATTCGTAGGCAAAAAGCTTGCCGGTCCTCCCCATGCCTACTTGGACTTCATCGAAAATCAGGAGAGCGCCGTATTGATCGCAGAGCTGGCGCGCTTTTTCTAAAAACTCTTGGTTAGCGGGAAACACGCCGCCTTCTCCTTGGATGGCTTCTAGCATGACTGCCGCCACTTTATCATTCATTTTCTCTTCCAGTTGCGCCACATCATTTAGGGGGATATAGGAGAAACCCTCCGGTAGGGGGGCAAAGCCCTTTTGATATTTTGTTTGGCCTGTAGCAGTTAAAGTCGCTAAAGTCCGACCATGGAAGGAATTGACCAGAGTGAGAATTTCTATTTTATCCTCGTTGTAGTGCTCCTTGGCATATTTGCGTGCTAGCTTAATGGCTGCTTCATTAGCCTCTGCGCCACTGTTGCAGAAAAAAACCTTATCGGCGAACGAGTGCTTGACGAGCTTCTCCGCTAATGCGATCTGATTGGGGATCCAATAGAGATTAGAGGTATGCAGAATCTCCTCGGCCTGTTTCTGAATCGCCTCGACCACCACAGGGTGGCTATGTCCCAAAGAGTTGACGGCTAAGCCCGTGACAAAATCCAAGTACTGTTTTCCTTCGGTGTCCCAGACCATGGTGCCCTTCCCTTTGACAATTGCCATAGGCAAACGGCCATATGTGTTCATGATCACACCTTGACCCCGTTCAATCATGGTTTCAGTCATTTCATTCATTCTTACCTCCCCCTTCTATGAAAACATGGTGCCAATTCCACCATCTGTGAATAACTCCAATAGAATAGCATGGGGAATCCGGCCATCAAGGATGTGAACACTTCCCACTCCCCCTTGGAGAGCTTGTTGTGCACATTCGACTTTGGGAATCATGCCCCCGCTAATTACACCGCAATCTATAAGTTCAGAGATTTCTTCTTCTTTAATGACAGAAATTAGAGAATCCTGATCGTTTACATCCTTCAAAACTCCCGGCACATCCGTTAAGAGAAGAAACTTATCTGCTTTTAAGGCTTTAGCAATTTCTCCGGCAGCCGTGTCTGCATTAATATTGTAGGACTCTCCATCCTCACCACCGGCGACCGGTGAGATGACAGGAATATAGCCTTGTTGCAAGAGGGATGTCAGAATTCCCGGCCGGACTTGATCAATTTCCCCTACAAAGCCCAAATCCACATCCTCCCATTCCCCCTGAGGATTTTCAAGCTTCATCGGTTTCTTGACCGCCTGCAACAGCTGGGCGTCTTTTCCGGAAAGTCCTACGGCCATGCCACCAAAACGATTAAGTAGCGAGACGATTTCCGTATTCAGCTTGCCCACCAAAACCATCGCCGCGATGTCCATAGTCTCTTGATCGGTAACCCGCAGTCCTCGAATGAATAGACTTTCCTTCCCTACCTTTTTCAACATGGCGTTAATCTCCGGTCCTCCACCATGGACAACCACCGGATGAATTCCCACCGAGTGTAAAAGTAGTAGATCTAACATGACCTTCTCTTTTAAATCTTCCTCCAGCATGGCGTGGCCACCATATTTGATCACCACAGTCTTCCCGGCAAATCTTTGAATATAGGGGAGCGCCTCGATCAGCACTCTCGCCTTATCTAATCCTAAATCTAAGGGTGTCATCTTCGTTATCTCCTTTTTCAGAAGTCAGAGGCCAGGAGCTAGGGAGCGAGTGATGCTGTCCATTAACAGGTTAGTTCCGAACTTAATATACCCTAACGTTTCAATCTCTGTTCTGGCTTATTCTGGTTTGATTTGGTCGATTCTAATCTTGCCTTAGCCACTCTATTACAAAGAACCGGTCACTTTCCCCCTCAAGGCATACCCGACCAATCCAAAAAGCAAACCCAAGGATTTTGATTTACAAGAGTGAGCGACTTTTAAGCGAGCGGAAACAAAACTTCGCGAAAAGTATGCAGCGGAGTCGGGTTGGAAACCGGACGTTTCCAACCAGCTATGAGTGACAAGTGCGAAAACAGTGCTTTCGAAGAGCCGATATAGCCGGAACGAAAGCCGGATGAGGATTTCGCCCAAGCCGCAACGCCCCAGACGAAAACTTAGAAGCGCAGGTACCGACGGAGCGGATTACTTGAGCGTTAGTTTTGTCCACGCAGCTTACTGAGCGAACGGCGTAAATCAAAATCCTGGAGACAAAGTTTTACTTGAAAAAGACCCGTTTGAAAACTGAAAACTGGGATCTGAAAACTGGGACCTGTCCCCAATTTGCACTCTTGCTCATGTTCGATAAGAGCCATTGATGGTGACATATTCATGGGTCAGATCGCAGCCCCAGGCGGTGGCTTGGGCTTCCCCTTCCTGCATAATCACTAGGATGCTAATATCCTTTTGGCTGAGAACTTCCTTTGCTTCCTCTTCTGAAAAATTAACCCCTTGACCATCCTTGGCCACAAGAACATGTCCCAGATAAATATCCACTCGGTCGGGATCAAAGTCAGCTCCGGAATACCCTGCCGCAGCTAGGATTCTCCCCCAGTTGGCATCTTCGCCAAAGACCGCGGTCTTCACCAGGCTGGAACCGCAAATGCTTTTAGCAATGAGGCGAGCATCTGCTAGTGTTTGGGTTCCTTGAACCTTGACCTCGAGGAACTTACTGGCCCCTTCTCCGTCTCGGGCAATCTCTTGAGCTAACTTTTTACACACTGCGCGGAACATTTCTTGAAACTCAGCCCAATCGCTGGGGCTTAATTGGAATCCTGCTTGGCCATTGGCTAGGACTAACACCATATCATTCGTGCTGGTATCCCCATCCACGGTCACCATATTAAAGCTATCTTCTACGGCATCCGTAAGCAAGGCCTGAAGATAGGCAGCCGGAATATCGGCATCGGTGGTGATAAAGCCCAGCATGGTACCCATATTGGGATGAATCATGCCCGATCCTTTGGCCATAGCGCCTAAACGAATCACACCTTGCTCTGTCACTAATTCACAGGCCACCTCTTTGACCGTGAGATCTGTCGTCATGATCGCCAAAGCTGCCTGATGTGCAGCTTGTTTGGCTTGTTGAGAGTCAGCTGCTTGGGAAATCTCGATGGATGCTTGCTCAATCCCTTTAAGCACCCGCTCCACCGGCATTTCTACGCCGATTACTCCGGTGGAAGCCACTAATACGTCTTCGGCTTTTATCCCTAAGGCCTGAGCTGTCTTAGTGGCCATTGCCCAAGCCGTCTCATCACCGGGCTTGCCCACACAAGCATTGGCGTTGCCACTATTGGCAACCATAGCCTGAGCTATCCCGTTTGCCAAATGCTTTTTCGTTAGGATAAGTGGATGGGCCTTTACTTTGTTCCGAGTAAATACCCCGGCAGCTTGGGCAGGAACCTCCGAGTAGACCAAGGCCACATCATATTTATCCGGATTTTTAATCTTTGCTTTAACCCCTACCGCTCTAAACCCTTGGGGAATCCCTATTCCACCGTCGAGCCAAGACCATTTGGGTTTGGGCGTTGCTATATTTTCACTTTTTTCATTTATCTTCTCCATAAAACTCACTACCTTTTTGTTTACTAAACCTCATCCAAGATTCACATTTACGGATATGAACTTAAGGCCAAAGCCCCCGCGCACCCAGTCCCATATTCTCCGGCAAACCACAGATGAGATTCATGTTCTGGATGGCTTGCCCGGAGGCTCCTTTTACTAGGTTATCAAGGGCTGAGACAAGAATGGCTCGCCCGGTACGTGGATCAACCTTTAATTGTAGGAAGACGTGATTGCTGCCGGCAGCTAACTTCGTTTGGGGCCAAAGTCCATCCGGTAGAATATGGACAAACTCCTCGCCCTCATACTGCTCTTGCCAACAGGCTTTCAGGTCTTCTTCTGTGATACCGGGGGAAACTTGGGCATAAATAGTGGCCAGAATCCCGCGAATCATGGGCACCAGGTGGGGGGTGAAATTGAGGAAAAGCTCTGCTCCCGCAGCCGCCCCTAATTGCTGCTCAATCTCTGGGGTATGGCGATGGCTGGCCACCCCATAGGCTTTAAAATTTTCATTGACCTCGCTGAAATGGTTCCCTAAGGTCGCACTCCGTCCCGCTCCCGAAACTCCGGATTTTGCATCAATGATCAATCCATCCTTTTGGATCAATCCCTTGCGCAATAAGGGAGCAAGAGCCAAAATACTCGCCGTGGGATAGCAGCCAGGATTGGCGACAAGCTGTTTACCAAGAATCTGCTCCCGATAGAGCTCAGGCAGGCCGTAGACAGCTTCCGAAAGTAGCTCCGGGGCAGGATGCGTTACTTTATACCATGCTTCATAAACTGCGGCGTCCTTTAAGCGGAAATCCGCGCCCAAATCAATGACCTTGATGCCACGGTTCAGCCACTCGGCTGTGCGGCCCGCCGTAAGACCATGGGGAAGCGCACAAAATAAAATATCCAAATCCGGCACTTGCTCATCCTGAAGTTTGCCTGCTCCTAATCCTGAAAACTGCGGGAACAGCTCCTCATAGATTACACCGCTGTTGCTGGAAGACCCCAAATAAGCCAGTTCTATTTCAGGGTGCTGTTGAAGTAAACGCACCAGCTCTTGACCAGTATAGCCTGTTGCTCCAATAATACCGACTTTCACACCCATTCCTCCTTGATTATTTATTTTATATATATCATAAGCTATATATTTTTCATCGGTAGATAGTATAAGGGCAACCAGCGACTCCCCCTTATAAATGTATGAAGCATGAGGAGAAGTCGGGTTTTCTTTATAATTATACGTTCTTATGCATAAACATTCAATGCTTTTTAGAAAAAAAATTTCCTTTCTTCATGCAAAATGGTATGCTAATAAGGATTAAAAGAGGCGTTTAGGGGGAAATCGCGGTGAAAACACCTATTGGCGAAATTATGGAGATTTGTCTCCTTGCCGGAAAGATCATGCTCCAAAGCGGGGCGGAAATCTATCGGATTGAAGATACGATGAATCGTATTGCCCAAGCTTGTGCCATGACCGAGTCTCACAGCTATGTAACTCCTACGGGGATTTTCTTGTCCCTCCAGGGCGAGGAGCATGACTTAGAGCAGACCAAATTCTTACGCATAGAAAATCGTCAAATTGACTTAAATAAGATTGCTCAGGTAAATGAAATTTCTCGGAAAATGAGCGAAGAAGAGCTCACGATTCAACAGGCCCGTGATGCTCTGCTCTCCATCGAGAAAGCTCAATCTCTCTATCCCTTCTGGCAGCAATTGCTGGCAGCAGCTTTCACCAGCGGCTTCTTTGCCCTCATGTTTGGTGGTATTGGAATTGACTTCCTAGCGGCAGTAACGGCTGGAGGGGTGGGATTTTTTCTCTTCGCCAAAGCCAATCGCCGGATCGAAGTTAAATTCTTCGCTGAATTTCTGGCGGCATTTACCATTGGCGCCTTAACATACTTTTTCAGTTTTCTTGGTCTGAATATCCAAATCGATAAAGTCATTATTGGTTCTGTGATGCCCTTAGTCCCCGGTGTTCTGATCACTAATGCCGTCCGTGATCTGATGGCGGGTGATTTAGTCTCCGGATTAGCACGTGGGACGGAAGCCTTTTTGACCGCCTTTGCCATCGGGGCAGGAGTAGCCGTGATTTTGGCTGTACTAATGTAGTCAGCACAATATGGTGTCCGTAGCTGAATTGAAGAAATTGAAGAAAGAAGGAGTTAAGAGCTATGAATTGGACCGCACTTTATGCCAGTTTCTTGGCCACCATGGCTTTTGGGGTGTTGTTTAATGTTCCCAAAAAAACGCTCTTGGGCGGTGGGCTGGTGGGTATGCTGGGATGGATGATATATGTGACTCTGACTAAGGAGTTGAATGTAAACCTAGTGACTGCCACTCTCGCTGCTTCCTTTGGGGTAGCCACCCTAAGTCAAGGCCTTGCCCGTAAACTCAAGCTGCCTGTCACGGTCTTTAGTGTCTCCGGCATCATTCCCTTAGTCCCCGGTGGCATGGCTTATGACACGATGCGTCAGTTGATCGAAAACAACTATTTAGAAGGTCTGCGCTTGGGCTCCATCACCCTGCTCATCGCCGGGGCGATTGCCTTTGGACTCATCTTCTCCGGTGTGCTTACGGAAACCTTTAGCACCCGTTTAGCTCAAAAATCATGATGCATGCAGCTTAACTGACTTCGATGGCTACTTTGCTACCGCCTAACCCGGCCTTAGCGGGTGTGACCATGAGCTTGACAGGAACGCGATTCTTGATGGATTCCACATGACTGATGATACCAATGGATAATTTATCATGATGGATTCTTTCCAAAGTATCCATCACCACTTCTAAAAGATTGTCATCTAAAGTCCCGAACCCTTCATCCAAAAAGAACAATTCTAGGGGTGCGGTGCCTTTTAATTGAATCTGAGCCGATAAGGCCAAGGCCAAAGCTAAGGATGCCAGAAATGTTTCGCCACCGGACAAGGTGCTCGCATCCCGCTGGGCCCCTCCGTTTTTATAATCCCTGATGATGAACTTGCTATTCTCATCCACTTCCAGCCCATAATTTCCGCCCGTGATCTCTTTTAATTTCTTATCGGCTTCGATGGATACATATTTCAGTTGATGGGCTGCCACATACTCGACGAAGCGCTTGCCTTTAAAGAGCTTTTCCAGATCATTTAAGAGACCCAGCTGATAATCCAACTTTTCTTGGTCCTTTAACAGCTTGGTCTTTTCGGCATATTTTGCTTTGATGAGGGTGATGCTGGACTCCAGCTTGATTTTATTTTCTTCTAATGCTTTAAGTAAATTATTCTTTTCTCCCTTGCTGGTTTGCAGAGCCTGCCACTGCTCTGCTGACAAGCTGCGTCCACCCATTTTAGCTTTTAAGGCGTCGATGCTTCCGGCTAACTTCACGAGGAGATCCCGATATTCCCTAACTTGGATTTTGAGTCTTTCAATTTCCGCTCGTTCGATCAGGAAGCCTTTGGCCTCATCACTATCCTGGAATTTCTCCTCCCTCAGGACTTTTGCTAACGCTTCTTGATTCTTCTTCATGCGCTCTGTTAAATCACTAAGGCTATTTTCGGCTGATCGGTAATGGGTGTGGCTTTCATTGTACTGCTGATCAATGAGCTTCTTCTTTTCTTCGGCTTCAAGGTATTCACGATCTATCTTGATAATTGAATCCGAGATTTCCTGCTGATAAGCCGCTAAATCCTCTACCCCACCTACCTTCGCCTTGATACCGGTTTCCTTCTCTTGGATGCTGCTTTCCTTCTCCACTAGCGTTGCTTGTTTTTCTTTGAAGACCTCCCGTAGCTCAGCTAATTCATGATTAAGAGACTCCCTTTGCCCCTGTGCACCCTTTAGTTGTTCCCTTAGCTGCTTTAATTCAAGCTCTAGATTTGCTTTCTGCTTGTCCTTCCGGATCATGTCTTCCTGTTTGCTTAGGAAGTCCTCGACACCTAATTCTGCCTGATACTTTAGCAGTTCAGCTTGAGCTTCTTCGAATTTTACTTGTATGGAGCTTAAATTACTTTGGCGACTTTCCAGCTGGGTCTTGTTCTCAGCCGTAATAATAGTTTCTGTATTCAGCTCCATTTTTATTGCATTCAAGTCCTCTTTTAAGAGAGTATTCTTCTGCTCTAAATCATCCTTTTGCGTATGGAAGAGGGTGATTTTTTCTCTTAACTGCTCGAATTGCTTTTGAAGTTCATCATTAGAGTAGGCTTTATACTCTTCTCCTAGCTCATTGAGTTTTAATTGATATTCCTGATAAGTGTTTTCTTGAAAACGAATGGTCTCTTGGCGGGTGGCGACCCGATTGGAGCTTAGCTGCTGAGCAGCCTGCTTTTCACGCAATATACCACTTAATTGCTCAAGTTTACGACCGATTGGAGTTTCGCTGTCGATTACAGCAGGGCCTTCAAGAGCTTCCAAGTGATGCTCTTTTGCACCACAAACCGGGCAGGCTTCGCCGTCTCTGAGCTCTTCCCGCAAAATATGAGCCCTATTTTCGTTTTCAATCGCCTTGATCTCGAGGTCCAGCCTATTGATTTCCAGCTCTAGGGTTTCATTTTCTACCCTAGACTTCTGCAAGTCTTGTTCTTCTTTAACAATCGTTTCCTGAGCTTTAGCAATGGCCGTGGTGTACTCCGCGTGTTTGCTCCATTTATCCTTTATTTGATTTACCTTATCCTGCAGGGCCATCAAGGTATCTTGATCCCCAGGCGAGGCCGAGATCAGATTTTGCAAGGCGAGTTGATGGTTCTTTACTTCTTCATCTTTCGCTGCCAATTGCTTAGCTAACTCTTCCGCTTTGTTTTGCGCACCTTGGATTGTTGCTTTAATTTGCTCGATGACCTGACTTTCGTCATGCACTTGCTTCTTGGCATGTTCATAAGTATTAAGGACAACGATCGCTTCATTGACCTTCTTCTTATAGTCTTGGTCTAGGGTTAACTCCTCCGCCTCTTTCTCCTTAGCTAGGATATCGGCATTCAAGACATCCGCTTTCGCCGTGATCTCTTCGGCCTTTTTCCGCTTGTCGACCCCTTCTTTGGCTACAGCTTCTAAACCTGCTTGAAGGGTATTCTTTTCTTGGAGCAAGGCATTGAGCTTCTTCTTTTCCTCTATCGCCTCAGCAACACTTTGTTGGCGAAGCCTGAGCAGCGGAAGTTCCTGATCCTTCTGGAACCGCGCCTTTATTAAGCGTTCCTCTCCCTGCTTTTGACTCTCAGCCAATTCAGCGACGATCCTTTTGAGGTCGTCTATTTGCTTCTGAGTAGTAGCCATTGCACTATGTGTTTCTTCATAATGATCGAGATAAGGCCTGACTCGAAGAGCCCGTTCGCCCTGTTCAGCTTTCCTTTCATTTTCCTTAATTTCATTTTCCCTTTTTTCCAGATCCGATTTCTGCAAGATGTGTTGCTCTAATTCACTCTGGAGATCCCAAAGCTGCTTCCCCTTGGCGTAATCCTCCTCTGCCTTTTGGGACTCCGCTCGGGAAATATCCAGATTTTCCGCTAAGGCGCTTAATTCATTCGTCTTTTCCTGCAATATCTCTGCACTGTATTCCTCATAGGTCTTCAACTCGCCCGCTAGGTTCTGAGCTTTGTCCTTTTCTTGTCTAATTTTAACCGCTAAGCGGATCGACAGGTCATCGCCGTATCGTTGCAGATTGAATAATCTTTCGAGCATTTCCCGCCGTTCTTTCCCTTCCAGCTTCAGAAATTCGCTGAATTTCCCTTGGGGCAAGACCACGGTCCGCGTGAAATCCTCGAGCTGTAGACCCAAAATCATTTCGCATTGCTCGGTAACCTTGGTGGCCTGTTCCTCTAAAACCAACTCACCCGCATCCGTAATTTGGACGATTTTGGCTGATTTACTTCGCACGTGGCCGGTTTTGGAATCTCGACGAAATTCTCTATCTACCCTATATCTTCTTGTCTCTTTTTCCGAGATTTGAAACTCATAGCTTACATTTAGCCCATCGCTATTGGTATTCATGTAATTAGAACTCCCTCTGGCTACAGCACCATAGAGGGCTAAGGTAATGCCATCCAGTATGGTCGATTTGCCGCTGCCGGTAGGACCGAAAATACCAAACAGTCCTTTATCAGTCAGCCTTAGAAAATCAACCTCTTGGAGATCGGTAAAGCTATTTAACCCTCTAATTTTAAGATTGATGGGCTTCATTGTCCTCTTCCTCCTGTAGTATGGATAGCAAAAAGTCGATAATCTCTTGCTGTGGTTCCACTTTACGCTCCTTGAGATAAAATTCCTTAAAGATATCCTCAAAGGATCTCTCCGTAATGCTGTTGAGGGTTGGCTCGGCTTCCATCCCGGTGATGATCGGAGAAATTTCTAGGATATCCTTTTTAATACTTCTCATCCTTTTGATTTCGTCTTCACGGATATACCGATCCGTCGATACTTCGATGTAAACCCAGCATTCCCTGTCTTGGTTGGCCTCACAACGCTCGAGGGCCGCCTCAATGCTCTCACATTTCCAGACTTCAATCGGCTTATAGACCTTAAAATCTATTTCCTTGATGCTACACTCTTGTTGGGGTTGTAAATCGACGAGGAAGCATTTCTTGGCAAAATTAATTTCTTTCTTATTGTAATGAAGGGGAGAGCCGGCATATCTTGCTCTTCTCTCTGTGCCTGGTACAATCTGTGGTTTATGGATATGGCCTAAAGCAATGTATTGCGCGTTCTCAGGAAAACAACTGCCATCGACAATAAAGCTTCCCCCTAATTGGATACTTCGTTCGGAGCCTGCTTCTTCACTTCCCATAGCAAACAAATGGGACACGACAACATTGATGGTGTCCTCACGGAACCGTTCACTTAAATTCGTAAATAGCAGATTGATCCGCTCACCATAGGATCTTAATTTTTCCTCTTCCTCTGCCATGGTATCATAAAGAACTTCATTTAACCTTCTTTCACTGGGATAAGGAACAGTGAGAATAACCGCCTTTTCCCCTTTAATAGCTACTTCTACATAACCTTCTCCGGAAGCAACTACCTGATGGTTACCATAGTCACCCTCGGCCACGACGGTTTTCGGGGTGCCTACCATAATAATGCCATGATCCCTAGCGAGGGGACCTGCGGCGACCAAGCGCTCCGGATTATCGTGATTACCGGCGATGACTAAGGTGAGTCGTTCGCCTTTAGCAGATAACCTTTTCAAGGTATCATAAAACATCTTCTCGGCTTTGGCCGGGGGATTCGGACTATCATAAACATCACCGGCGATAACGATAATATCCACCTGGTTCTCCTCGACAATTTTGATGAAATCGTTTAGAAATAATTCTTGCTCGTCCATGCGACTGTAGCCCTCTAGGTTCTTGCCTAAATGCCAATCCGCTGTATGTAAAATTCTCACTCTCTCCACCCCTTCGCACTTACATGCTGACGCTACTTCTCTTGACGATACTTCTATAGGAATAAACGCTAGTCTAAACTGCGTTCATTGCTTTTCGCAATTCAATTATAACCTAGAATAGGACAAAAAGTTCTAAAAAAAGGAACAACACGGGGGTGGTTGTTCCCTACCTATAAAAATGTAGGAAACGGCCCCTGTGCCGTTCCGCGTTGTCATTAACGTTTTCGCTTATTATTTTGCAAATCACATATGGTAGGTGTCCATAATCCACCCTACCCTCGGTAGGCTTTCAATTCCCGCTTGGCATGATCTAAAAGCAAAGGATCACTCAAAATATCCCAACCGGTGAGGGCTAATGATTGAATGGCCAGCAAAAGCAACCTCTCCCCTGAGGAGGAAACGCAGGCACGGCTAAATTCCCGAGTATGAGGAATATCCATGCCTTTTCCAAGCATTAGATAAGGATGGATGGCCGGGACGACCCGGCTCACGTTGCCCAGATCCACCGATCCCATCGCCGATTGAGGAGGGGATATAGTGTTCACCCCCAACTCCCGTAAGTTTTTCTCAAAAGCCTTGGCTAAGGTGCGGTTCGTCAACAGCTCATCATAGGAGTGCTCGAAATGGCTCCAGGTGACTTTAGCCGAGACCACCGATGCCGCATCTTGAGCACAGCGTATCACCAGTTTTTGCAAGGCATTGAGTGTTTTACGTTGGCGCGCTCTGAGATAGAACCGGGCGACAGCTCGCTCCGGGATCACATTGGGTGACGATCCACCTTCCGTAACAATGCCATTGATGTAGAGATCAGGGTCCATCTTTTTCTTCAACAGATTGATGCGATTAAAAAAATCAATCACGGCATCCAAAGCATTCACTCCGTGATGAGGAGCAGCAACTGCATGGGCTGCCTTGCCTTGAAACACAAACTCCAAAGCATCCAAAGCCAAGGAGGATATCTCTGAGACATTCTGACTTCCCGGATGAAACATCAAAGCCGCATCCACTTTGTCAAAAACCCCATGACTTACCAGAGTCACTTTGCCCCCGCTGGTTTCTTCTGCGGGGCTACCCACCACCCAGATCTCGCCCGAGAGCTCTAAGCTCTTACTTAAGGCAATCGCCGCGCCCACGCTGGCTGCTCCGATCAGATTATGACCGCAGCCATGACCGATTCCCGGCAAGGCATCGTATTCAGCAAGAAAAACTAGGCAGGGACCAGGCTGATGACCTGTATAGCGAGCAATAAAGGCCGTCTCCAGACCTGCTGCCGGTCTTTCAATCGTAAAGCCGTGTTTCTTGAGTAACTGGGTTAAGGTCTCCACCGCAAAATATTCTTGATAACCAAGCTCTGGATTCGAGCCGATTTTATGTGCTGCCTGCCAAGCCTCTTTCCAGACGATCTGAGCTTGATCTCTAAAAAACATCTTAACGGCATCCATTGAAACATCTCCATCTCTTTAGGAATTCTAATCTATCATTCTGTGGTTCAATTTAGCACGGATACCTTCAAAGAGCACCCAAACTAAGAGGATACCCATAATCGACAAACCATACTGTCCCCACAGAAACTCGTAACCTAATTTAATATTCGCAAGGACTTCCACTGTATCAATCAGCCAATCCCATCGGCCGAGGAAATATTCTAGGAACGGAACATGAGCTGTAAGCCACAACCCTATGGTTCTCAACCCTTCACTTAGCCAAGGACCAAAGAACCAATTCAGCAGGAAAAAACTGAATGAAAGGGTGACGATGATGGTGAGGAAGATGAAGCCCCCTTTGCGACGCTGAGCAACCAAACGCTGCTCTTGAAAATTTATCGGGGCAGCAAGAATCTGATCCATGATCCCACTACTCATCCTCTGCAAAGATTCTTGAGCAATCGGCTTATCTGGGAATAATTGCTTGAGCATATCATCCATTTCCTTCATGAATCGTCCTCCTTTCCATGATCTGACGAAGTTTTTCCTTACCGCGATGCAGGTGGGTCTTCACCGAACTCACGGGAATATTTAAAACTATGCTGATCTCCTCATAACTGAGTTCTTGTTGATAGCGCAAGTAGAGGGCTTGTCGGTATGCTTCTGGCAATTCAGCCACGATGGCTTGAACATCTAAGGCTTGCTCCTTGGCTAACCAAGCTTCCTCGGGTCCCAGCTGGCTATCGACTAGGTTCTCGTCGATAGCTAAAGGAATGACTCGCTTCCTTTTCCGCATCAGGTCGATGGCTTTGTTCTTGGCAATGGCATAGAGCCAGGCGCGAAACGTGTGAGCAGGAGAATAACGCCAAAGATTTCGATAAGCGGCTAAAAAGGTTTCTTGAGCACAGTCAAAAACCTCATCTTCTGTGCCGAGAATTCCACGCAAAAAATGAATCAAGGGTTCTTGATAGCGCTGAACGAGTATAGAGTACTGTTCATGCTTTCCCATCAGAACCTGCTGAATTAATTCAGCATCTTCCATAATGACAAGCCGCTCCTATCTCTTTGATCTACCTCTCATCATGATTTACGTTTCATCTATTAAAAAGTTTCAATAGTACCATTGTAAGTCTTATTAGATTATTCTGCAATCACCAGAGAATGCCATCCGAACACGGTCTCTTTCTATCGCTTATGCTGGGGGAAAGATACAACGAAGTATCCTTTTCTGACAATACAAGCAAAAACAGTCTGTCATTCTAAATCGACAGACTGTCAGTCGGTGAAACTCATTGAATAAGCTGACCAAGTATTTCTTCAGTATTCATCTCTTGACTCAATTCATAACTTCCGGCGCGGAACTTACTAGCAAGACCTCTCTCCTTTACAAGGTTGAGAAACTCCTCTTTAGAAGCTATCCATCCCTCCGCAAGCAATAGATCGGCGATTCTATCAGCAGTAGATCCAGCTGGAATAATAAAGAGAGCGGTAGCAATATCAGTAGGCTCAGGGTTCGCATTATCCTCCACAGGGGGAGCATCTGATTCTTTTCCCTGATTTTCCGAGATCTGCTGATCTTGGCTCCTTGTAGCATCCGAGTTCTCGCTATCTGTTACACTCGAATTACCGCTGCCTGAACCATTCGCTTTCTCGTTATCTGCACCATTCGGGTTCGGATTCGTCGTTTGCTGAGCTGCCGGCGTTCCATCAGATAAATTAATGCTCAGGGGAGGCATAACCATGGCAATTAAAGCACTTAAAATAAGGCCGGAACCCAGTCCTAAGACATAGGAGCGGGATATTTTCATCGTTCCAGCCCCTTTCCCTTGGAGGCCGTTCTCAAGACCATATTGACTGCATCACGGCTAATGGCCAAATGGCCCGCTATATCTGTGACTGACCACCCCTGCTGGTGCAGCTCCAGGACCCACTGGTATTTTTCCGGGAGCACCTGGGGGGCCAACTCCTCTTTGCTGGGTTGTTCGTTGATCCCATAGAAGGGGGCTGAGTTTTGCGGCCTAATCGTTCGCTGGGGAATGTATTCCTGTGTAGGAGGAACTGGCTGTGCGTCAAGATTGTTAATATTAATCTTTTGGGCGTTGATCTCTGTACGGAGATCGGCCTGAACATTCTCATTACGCATCAATCTTAATTCGTGGTCTCCCAATTGACTCTCAACCTCGCGGAGACTTCTTTGCGCTTGGCTGATTTCTTTTTTTACTCCGGCAAGTCCTTGCAGGATGGTGAGAATCTCCGGGCTGGATTTACCTGAGGAATTCCCCATTCTCATAGCCCATATAAGACAAATCACTCCTAAAACAAACAAAAGGATGGGTAATAGAGTCATACTGGTATTCCCTCCAAATTCTTAGCACAATGGCCTAAGGCTATTCATGGCCAATGTAGATTATTCGGGATTATACCCAGCATTTCCTTCTTTCTCACTTGGTCATATCGACAGGAGGCAACCCTTCCTTTTGCAGTTTGCGACAATATTCAGAAAGCCCCTGATAAATCGCTACACTCAACTGATGTTGGTAATCTGTTTCATTAAGCTTTGTTTCTTCTTGGGGATTGGAAAGGAATCCCACTTCAACAGTGACAGCCGCTTGATCCGCCTTTTTCAAGATAAATAGATCCTGATTATCTTTAGCCACCCTCTTAGTACCAGCCAGCTTATTTAATTCAGCCTGGATTGTTCCGGCCAGCATCTTTCCGCCGGGTGAGTCGGCATGATAGAAAACCTGTGGACCCGTTAAAGAATGGTTGGGGGAGCTGTTGACATGAAGACTTAAGTAGACATCTGCCTTAGAATCCTTTGCTAACTGTATGCGCTGGGCTAGATCCTCTCTTTTTCGCTTAGCCAGACCCTGAGAAGTTCCCAGATCCACATCGGCCACACGAACCATAACCGGGTCTCCACCAGCCTGTTGAATCAAGAGTTGTAGGTGCTTTGCGATATTTAGGGTAATATCCTTTTCCAAACTGATCTTACCCACTGCCCCCGGATCAACCCCACCGTGCCCCGCATCAATCAGGATCACCTGGTTGCCAATGCTCCAGCTCCAGCTTTTCTCACCCTGTGGACTATACTGCCAAAAAAAGCTGCCAGCGGCAATAAGAATGACCACCACCACTGCTCCAAGCCCAATTTTTATCCATCCCCGACGCCTTCTACTCCAATCTCGTCGCAATCTCATGGATTTCCTCCCTTCCTGCCCACGGGCAGGATGCACTCTGCCCTCTAAAAACTGTATGGAAGTAAGGCTTGGAATTATTCCTTGGGTACAAACACTTTCCAAAAATTCGAAAAACTTATAGACTGTTTTTATATTTTGGATTATACTGAATTTATAGATATATAACAAAAGGTGGGGAGTTTATGAATCTAAAGGAGTTTCGCGCCTACAACAAAAAAGAGGGAACCCTTATATATGAAGACGATTGGGAAGAAGATGCTGTAGCTCGCACGGGCATCGAGATCATGCCTTTTACCAACCTTTGGGATCATGGGCAATCTAGAAAGAAGATGTACTCTAATGACCTTATTTCTTTTACTCGCAAGGGACATTCGCCCCTTACTCAATTCTGTGGAAGAATCATCTTAAGTGAAGAATCCGGCGAATGGATTGTGGTGGATGAAAAGGGTCAATTCATCGAAAAATTAGCGCAGGTTGAATGTCCTCAGGTGATCGGGAATTGGTTTGCCGATGCTCATTTGTTGAGCTAAGCTATGTGTTAATTACAGAAAACAAACTCCGCATTTATTATCATGCGGAGTTTTTCTTTGCGGTCAAAAAGGAGGACGTAAACAATGGTCATGGATTTTATTATCTTAGACAAGAATCTCAGTAGCTCTCTCCAAAATCCCGTTCAAGTAGGCTATAACGATGCCATAGTTCGTGATGGGTATTCCCTTAGCTTGGCATTGCTGGATCCTGGAGTCCATGGTTTTTTTATTCAGCATACAGGAGCCACAGTGAATCACCAGATCATATTCCTCCAAGTTCTCAGGAAAGTCTTGCCCCATTTTATAATCGAAATTAAAAGTTTTTCCTAATCTTTTCATGAGAAGGTTAGGAATTTTAATGCGGCCAATATCCTCATGTGAGTGGTTATGAGAGCAGCTTTCCATCATGAGAATTTTCGCTCCTTCCTGTAAGCCTGACAGGCGAGAAGCCCCGCGAATTAATTCATTTAGATCTCCTTTAAGGCGGGCAAAGAGAATGGAAAAGGAGGTTAACTTGATGGTTGAAGGAACTAGCCCATTGACTTGCTTGAAAGCTTGGGAATCTGTAATGACTAAATCTACTTTGGGTAGCTGTTGAAGAGCTGACTCCAGTTCAGTATCTCTCACCACATGGCATTGGAGACCATGATCTAAGCAATCCCGAATAACTTGGACTTGGGGCAGAATCAGTCTACCCTTAGGGGCCTCTGAATCGATGGGGACCACAAGAACCACCGTGCTATTGTAGGGTAATAAATCCCCGACGATAGCCGGATCCTGGGCTGAATCTTGGAGAATCTTAATCAGTTGTTCCCTTAGCTCTGGGATGCCAGCGCCCTTTAGGGAAGAGACATAAACAGCATCACCCTTAATCTCTTTCACTCTCTCAGGGAAAACGCAGTCCACCTTATTAATAACTCTTAAATAAGGGGTATTGGTTTTGATGAAGTTTGCCTTTGCCGCCTCAAAGGAGGCCTCATCCATAGCATTAATATCCGATACATAGATGGCTAAATCAGCCTTTTGCAGGACCTTAAGGGATCGTTCCACCCTAAGTTCACCAAGCTCCCCCTCATCATCCAGACCCGCTGTATCGATGAAGACCACCGGTCCGAAGGGGATCAGCTCCATGGTCTTTTGCACCGGATCCGTAGTCGTCCCCTTAACGGGTGAGACCAGCGCAAAATCCTGACCGAGCAGAGCATTCAGCAAGGAGGACTTTCCCGCATTCCGATTGCCGAAGATAGCTATATGAGGTTGGTTTGCAGTCGGAGTTTGGTTCATAAATACAAGTCCCTCTCCCCCTGTTTTATGAGCTCCAGATTCTTGCGTACAAGTGCTTGAATGTCAGCGCGGGCGATTTTCTCCACTTCTCTGGCGATGACCTTTTCCCCTTGTTCCAAAATTTCTTGATCCCCGTAATCTTGGATGAATTCCATGAGGGTCATGAGGGCGTTGGGGCCGCAGACATTTTGAATCTGCCCGGATTTCGCTAGCTGCATAAAGCGATCCCCTGTCCGTCCTTGCCGGTAGCAGGCAGTACAATAGCTGGGGATAAAATCATCCTTCATCAAGTCTTTAAGGACCTCCAAGGGAGTTCGGTGATCCCCGACTTCGAACTGGTTAGCGCTCTTGTTCTCTGCCTGTTCTTTATAGCCCCCTACTCCCACAGTAGAGCCGGCACTGACTTGGGATACGCCATAATGGATAACTTCCTTGCGCAGCTCGGCGGTTTCCCGGGTGGAAAGGATGAGCCCTGTGTAGGGAACAGCGACCCGGAAAATAGCAACAATCTTCTTAAAGGTGGCATCATCCACCAAATGGGGGAATTCCGTCAGATCCATCCCCCCGGCTTTTTTAAGCCGCGGCACGGAAATCGTATGAAAACCCACCTTGTACTTCTCTTCTAAATGGTCATTGTGGAGAAGGAGCCCCATGACTTCGTATTTATAATCGGCAAGGCCGAAAAGGACACCGCCCCCCACATCTTCGATCCCTGCTTCCATAGCACGGTCAAAGGCGGTGGTATGGTAATCATAATCCCCTTTGATGCTTTGGGGATGGACCTTCTCATAGGTTGGACGATGGTAGGTCTCTTGAAATAGAATATAGGTGCCGATATTCTTCGCTTTAAGCTTACGGTAATTTTCCACCGTGGTGGCCGCGATATTCACATTGATGCGGCGGATGGCACCATTTTCGTTTTCTGTATTGTATATGGCATCGATGGCCTCGAGCACATAGTCGATATCACAATGAAGCGGATCCTCGCCAGCCTCTAAGGCGATCCGTTTATGCCCCATCTTTTCAAGGAGCTTGACTTCCTCTTGGATCTCGGCGATGGACAGCCGACGCCGGGGGAAGGAGTTGTCTCTGCGGTAGCCGCAATAGATACAATTATTGACACAATAGTCACTGATATACAAAGGAGCAAATAGTACGATTCGGTTACCGTAGATTTTCCTTTTGATTTCTCCAGCCACTTTAAAGAGTCTCTGCAGAGTGTCTTCATCCTCAACCTGGAGTAGCTTGGCAACTTCCTGGTGGGTTAAACCTTTTGCCCCTTGAGCCTTCACCAAGATGTTCTCAACCTCTTCAGGACTGGGGGATTTTGCTTGTGTTAATAACGTCTCGATATATTCCTGATCAATGAAATCAGCCTTTACCTTCTCCATGATGGATGATCACCCCTTCCCATATTGACCTCAAAGCCTGCACCGCTAATACGCTTTTCAATACACACTCGGCAATGAGCCGACTCGTCGCCGGTACAGATTTTCCCTTCATAGAGCTCATATTTCTCCCTAACTCCAACCGGTGAGAGATTGGGCATGACCACATTGGCCCCCACTTTAATAGCCTTCTCCCGCCCCAATGGATCCAAAGTTCCCATGGCCGTGGTGGAAGGAAGCAAGACCTCCGGTAATAGCAACCGAGTTAAGGCAAGCATAATCAAGGTCTTTTCAACGGTCCCACCCTTAAATTCAGCGAGAGGTGTTTGTCCATGAGGAATAAAGGGTCCAATGCCTACCATTTTCGGCTCTAGCATTTTCAAAAACATCAAATCCCGGACAAGATCTTCATGAGTCTGACCCGGTAAACCTACCATAAACCCTGCCCCCACCTGATAACCGATTTCCTGCAGATGCTTGAGGCATTGGCGCCGATTGTGGAAATTTGAATCTGGATGCAAGCGTTGATAAAGACCCTCGGATGCGGTTTCATGGCGCAATAAGTAACGATCGGCACCAGCATCAAAAAGTCTTTGATAGCTATCATAGGACCTTTCTCCAAGGGATAAGGTAACGGCGGCATCGGGAAACTCGGCTTTGATAGCGGTTATAAGCTCAACTAAGCGTTCATCGGTATAGTAGGGGTCTTCCCCACTCTGGAGGACATAGGTTCGATAGCCGAGCCTATGTCCCTCCCGACAACAGGCCAAAATCTCTTCCTGGGAAAGACGATAACGGTCAACGTTCAGGTTATCTCTGCGGATTCCGCAGTAGTAACAATTACGGCCACAGACATTCGAAAACTCGATAAGTCCCCGAAGATAGACTTGCCTTCCGTAGTGCTTTAGACGAGTTTGGTGACTATACGAAAACAATAGTCCTTGTGCTTCGGAATCCAGATGCTCCAGTAGGTAGAGGAGCCTTTCCGGAGAGCTTTCGTGTTTATGGTAAAGATCATCAAGAATAGGCTTCACTATCGAAATGACTTGTGCCGATGTTTTTATAGCCATAGCGAAACCCTCCTTACTAGAATAACGTTTTGTCGTACCGCACTCTTGACCCAATACTATTTTTGCCGTGCCACATACTGAGTATGCAATAGCTCATGGGAGCGATGGCTGGCCGGTTCACCGAGGTATTCCTCATAGATCTTGGTGATTTCCGGATTATCATGGGATTTGCGCTTGACAGCTGTTTTATCTAGCTCATAGCTTTTCTAGAATATCGTCGATTCTTTCCATCTCTAATTCTCTCTCCTTCGTCGTATTATTTCGTTATTTCCTTATTACCTATGATAATTATGATGAAAGCACATGGTTTCATCCAGTAAAACCATTTCCCACCATCCCCCTGTGTTAGGATAGTTGACGTAGGGATCAAAGAAAAGTATCCTTGAAGAGAACACAGGAGGAGAAAACAATATGAGATATCCCAAGGAGTTAAAAAACTCTATCATTGAAAAGATGTTACCGC
>JBFWMF010000037.1:0-30279 GCA_050251735.1 Desulfitobacterium sp. | reverse complement strand
TTGGGGTAATAGTGAGCATTACTGAAAGTTAAACTAATTGTAACTTAATATCAAAAGCCTCCTTAAGGCAGGCTTTTTTGTGGTGCATTTTTTAGATCATCCTGTTGAACTAGTTTTCAGGACAGCCTCAAGTATCTCCTTGGCTTGCTCCATCCAATCCTCGGGGACATAAATCTCGACCCCATTGATTAAGCCATAGGTAGCTTTTAAATTACCACTCCCTGGGAAGGCTTTCCGGGTAGGGATTTCTGCTTGTTCAAGAAGAGCAATGACAATATCCGCTTCGATTTCTGTCGTAACATTGGTCAAAAATAACCATTTTTTCATTTTTTATAAGCTTCTTTCTTGCCTTTGGGGGGAAATAATAATCGTTGTATCACGATCACGGCATAACTATCTATAGTTTATAGTTTTATCCATAAGGATGCAAGTGATGTTCAGCAAGTCATACATGGGTGCACGAATCAGAATGACCTCCTCTTCGAGATTGTAATTTCCCAAGAGGAGGTCTAATTGCCTTACTGGGTTCTATTAATTGCTAAGAGTGTTAAATTCAAATTCTCCACGGGAGTTAACATCGACCATGACGTGAGCACCTTCGTGAATTGTTCCCTGGAGGATTTGCATAGCTAGAGGATTTTGTAAATTTTGCTGAATAACACGTTTGAGTGGTCTAGCCCCATAGATCGGATCATAGCCCTGTTGAGCAATGATGTCCTGAGCAGCATCAGCAAGATCCAGAGTGATTTTTCGTGGTGCCAGATACTTTCGAAGCAGATCCAGCTGAATTTCAACGATAGAACGAATATGTTCCTGGCCAAGAGGATGAAATACGATCATCTCATCCAGTCTGTTTAAGAATTCCGGGCGGAAATAATTCTTCAATTCCTCTGTAACTTTGGAACGTAACACTTCTTGGGAAGCGCCTGAAGCCGTCATTTCCTGGATCAACGGACTGGCGATATTACTCGTCAAAATGACCACGGTATTTTTGAAGTTGACAACGCGTCCCTGTCCATCGGTTAAGCGGCCATCATCGAGAAGCTGGAGAAGCACATTAAACACATCACTGTGGGCCTTTTCTACTTCATCAAATAGCACTACACTGTAGGGCTTCCGTCTTACTGCTTCGGTTAGCTGACCTCCTTCCTCATAGCCTACATAGCCGGGAGGAGCTCCAATCAAGCGCGCCACCGTATGTTTCTCCATGTATTCCGACATATCAATCCGGACAATTCCTTGATCATCGTCAAAGAGAAACTCGGCGAGAGCCTTAGCTAACTCGGTCTTCCCTACCCCTGTTGGCCCCAAGAATAAGAAGGAGCCTAAAGGACGATTGGGGTCTTGTAGTCCGGCACGAGCTCGACGTACAGCGTCAGACACCGCTTTGACGGCTTCCTCCTGCCCGATGACACGTTCATGTATCCGCTCTTCCATATGAACTAGCTTAGCTAATTCACTTTCGAGGAGCTTCGCTACCGGAACCTGTGTCCATTTGGCTACTACCTCTGCGATATCCTCTTCGCCAACCTCTTGCTTTAATAAAGAATTTTTGCGTGTTCGTAGCTGCTCCTCTGAGGCATTCAAATCTTTCTCCAATTTAGGTAATATACCGTATTGAAGTTCAGCAGCTTTGTTATAATCATAAGTTTGTTGAGCTTGCTCCATTTTTGTGCGTGTTTGATCAATTTCTTCCTTTAATTTATTGATCTTTGTGAGAACTTCCCTTTCCCCTTGAAGTTGGGCGTCAAGGGCCCCCCGATCTTCTTTGAGATTTGCTAAATCTTCATCAATCTTGGCAAGGCGCTCCTTACTCCCTTCGTCCTTTTCCTTCTTTAATGCCTCCCGTTCAATTTCTAATTGAAGCATACGGCGCTTGATTTGATCTAATTCATAGGGGTCACTGGTGATTTCCATGCGCAACCGAGCCGCAGCTTCATCCACAAGGTCAATAGCCTTATCAGGCAAAAAACGGTCACTGATATACCGATCGGAAAGTACAGCCGCCGCAATGATAGCACCATCAGTAATCCTTACCCCGTGGTGAGTTTCATAGCGCTCTTTGAGACCGCGCAATATGGAGATAGTATCTTCGACAGTGGGGGCACCTACCATAACCGGTTGGAAGCGTCGTTCTAATGCCGCATCCTTTTCAATATACTTGCGATATTCTTCTAAGGTGGTGGCACCGACCATGTGCAGCTCACCCCGAGCTAACATGGGCTTGAGCATGTTACTAGCATCCATTGCTCCCTCTGCTGCTCCTGCCCCGACGACCGTGTGAAGTTCATCGATGAAGAGGATAATATCTTCGCGCTCTTGGACTTCCTTAAGTACTGCTTTAAGACGTTCTTCAAACTCACCCCTATATTTGGCTCCGGCGATGAGCAATCCCATATCCAAGGCGATTACCTTCTTATCCTTAACCGATTCGGGAACGTCACCTCTGACAATGCGTTGGGACAAACCTTCCACAATCGCAGTTTTGCCAACCCCAGGTTCACCGATAAGAACAGGGTTGTTTTTGGTTCGTCGGGAGAGGATTTGAATTACCCGGCGGATTTCCTCGTCACGGCCAATCACCGGATCTAGCTTCCCCCGACGAGCTTGCTCCACAAGATTACGTCCATATTGCTCGAGGGCCTGAAAGGTTCCTTCAGGTGTCTGGCTGGTAACCCGCTGGGTTCCTCGAACTTCCCGCAGAGCTTGCAGGAGTTTTTCACGGGTGAGCCCCTCTTGCTTTAAGAGCTTTTCTGCTCCCCCTTCCCCTTTCTCAAGAATAGCTAGAAGAAGATGCTCTGTGCTTACATATTCATCTTTAAACGTGTCCATTTCATCGTGTGCGGAGACCAGAACAGTTCGCAGGCGCGGTGAAGAAGTTAGTTGGACGGATGTCCCCGTCATCCGGGGAAAGCGCTGTATATCTTGACGTACTTTTTGAGCCAATGCTCCCACAGGGATATCTAGTTTTGTTAAGACTTGAGGGACCACTCCCTCTCCTTGTTCAAGTAAAGCCAAAAGTAAATGCTCAGGCTCTACTTGGCTGTTGCCATTCCGTTCTGCCATAGTTTGAGCTTGTATGATGGCTTCTTGGGATTTTTGCGTAAAGCGATTGGTATCAAAAGACATGGTGTTGATCACTCCTTTATCAATAACTTAATATTCCATAAAACTCTATATTCAATAAGTCTCTATAAATATATTATAAGCACAACTCAATTAAAGGTCAATAAAGGTCAGAGATAATTTTATATTAAAAAAACCCCCAAGCTTAACTTAGGGGGTGGATGGAGAGTTACTATTCAATTAATCGGCAACCAGCTTTAGTAAATCAGATTTTACTCGCTCAAGGGTGTTTTGCAGTTGTTGAGGATTAACCTCTCTGATATTGAAATAAAATTTTATCTTGGGCTCTGTACCTGAGGGTCGGGCCATGACGAAGCCGCCTCCCTGTAAAGAATAGCGGATGACATTAGACTGAGGCAGTAAAAGTGAATAATTCTCTTGAGGCGCAATGATTCTTTTTCCTTTCCTCAGTTCATAGTCATCGATGCGTTCGATAAGTATCCCCCCGAAAGATTCCACCGTGGTCTCCCGAAGAGTAGTCATCATTCGCTGCATTTTCTCTTTGCCCTCCTTACCCTGCAAGGTCATGGAGATTTGATCATCGACAAAATAGCCATAGCGTTGGTATATGTCTTCGAGGACCTCAAGCAAGGAACGACCTTCTCTTTCTTGATAATAGAGAGCGGCTTCACAGAGTAGTAAGGATGCAATAACGGCATCCTTATCGCGGACGAAATGCCCCGCAAGATACCCATAACTCTCCTCAAATCCAAACTGGAAATTCCCAGTTCCTAGAGCCTCCATTTCCTGCTCTTTCTCAGCAATAAACTTAAATCCTGTGAGAACATTTTCGATTTGAACCCCTAAGTCCATTACCATTAGATCAGCAAGATCTGTGGAAGCAATTGTTTTAATAATCACCGCATCATTCGGTAGAATCCCCAAGCTCCTCTTTTGGGTTATGAGATAATAGGTTAACAGGGTGCCCACTTGATTTCCGGTGAGTTGTTGATATTCTCCTGAAGGAGTGTGAATGGCCATGCCGAGACGGTCCGCATCTGGATCGGTAGCTATCAGGATTTGGGCATTCTGAGCTTCTCCATATTTTCGGGCTAGATCAAAGGTAGAGGGGATTTCCGGATTAGGATAAGGAACCGTAGGGAATTCTGAGTCAGGCTTTTCCTGCTCAGGAACAGTGAATACTGAGTAGCCCATTTCGGTTAAGACACGCCTCACCAACATATTGCCCGCCCCATGTAAGGGAGTATACACTAAGGAAAGGTTCTTCCCTTTTTCTTGGGCAAGGTCAGGGTATAATGCCAATTCTTTAACTTTCTTTAAATATGCACAATCCAGCTCCTCCCCTAAGTCGATAAGCAGCCCCTTTTCCCGGGCTTCCTTTTCCGGAAGAGGGTGAATATCATTCCACTGTTGATGAGCTCTAATACGATCAAGAATCTGATCGGCACGGTCTGGAGGGACTTGCCCTCCATCCTCCCAATAGACTTTATATCCGTTATACTCTTTGGGGTTGTGACTGGCAGTAATGACAATTCCCGCTTGAGCAAGTAAATGTCGAACAGCAAAAGATAGCTCCGGAGTTGGGCGAAGATCCTCAAATAGATAGGCCTTTATCCCGTTACGAGCAAGAATCAATGCTGCTTCTCGGGCAAAGTGATAAGATAGACGCCGAGAATCATAGGCAATGACCACCCCGCGGACCTTTCTTTCTTCTCCTCCCTCGCTAATTAAGTCTGCTAAGCCTTGAGTAGCTTTGCGAATCACATAGATATTCATACGATTAGTACCTGCGCCGAGAATACCACGGAGTCCCCCAGTACCAAATTCTAAATCGGTATAGAAACGATCCTCGATCTCTTTAGGATCATTTAAGCTCGCAACTTCTGAACGCGTCGCTTCATCAAAATATGAGTCATTTAACCAAAATTGATATCGTTCTTGAAACATCAACAATACTCCTTTGCTTGTATTATCACTTCAATATAAATTATGATCTTCAATAATAAAATAGTAGTGAAAGTATCAATAGCATTCATGACGGTAATAGTTAAAAGAAGCTTACAGAGTGATCTGCAAGCTTTTTTGTTCTTGGTGTGCCTTGTTCTTAGAGCGTCTTCTTCTTAGAGTATCATTTTAAGAATTTGGATAAACGATAAGCCCTACTAACCCAGGTCCAGTATGGACCCCTAAGGCAGGACTGATTTGACCAAAAAAGAGTTCCTTAGTATTGGGGTGCTCACGTGCTATTTTTTCCAAATCACGAGCTTCAGCCTCTGAGCCACCATGAACGATTGCGATACTAGCCATACTCTCCTTTAAATGGTCTAGCATAACATCCTTCAATTTTCTTAAGGATTGCTCTCTTCCCCGTACCTTGGAGAATGTAAAATACTTTCCTTCTTCATTAATAGAAATGATCGGTTTAAGATGAAGTAGTTCACCTATGGTACCTGCTACATAGCCAATCCGACCGCCTTTTTTCAAATACTCTAGAGTCGAAAGAACATAGTAAGCCTTAATACCTCGGACCGTTTTTTTGGCGGTCGCTACCACTTGTTCGAAATCCATGGAACGACGCCTCTCCCGTGCTGCTTCAATGACCGAGATTCCTAAGCCCATGGAAAGTGTTTTCGTATCGACCACTTCTATGATCATATCTTTAAATTCCTGAGCAAATAATGAGACGGCTTGATACGTTCCACTGAGACCACTGGAAAGATGAAGAGCCAAAACATGAGTCACATTTTGCTCTCGTAAGCGGTTGAAAACAGCTTGAATTTCGGCCGGCGCTGGTAAGGAAGTTTTAGGAACTTCTTGATCTAGGGAGTCGTAAACTTCTTGTGGGGAAATATCGACGCGATCCCGATATTCACGGTCATGATAAATAATATGTAAGGGTAATACTTCAATATCATACTCACGAATAATTTCTGGTTCTAAATCACACGCACTGTCGGTAACGATAGCAATCTTCATCTCCTGAAGGTTATTCGGCTCAGTCATACGCAAATATCCTTTCTATGTGAATTTTAGCGGGATAGATAGAATGATAATAAACCTATTGTAAGTATATCATACACATTATATTTATTTTTGAAAAGATTCATAATCATTTATGCAAGAAAACTCACCCTAGCCCTTGGCATCACAGCAGTGCAAGCTCCAACGCTTTCTCTCGAACTTCACGGAAAGCTGTTGGATGATGAGCGATCTCACCAGCTGTGTCTATTTTCTGATAAGCACAGGATCCGAAGTAATGGACATCCATGACATGATAGAGGTTTCGCACAGATTTCTCAGCACAGCTAAAAACATCTGGGAAATCTGTTCCGGCTGCCGAAAGGAAAAGCCCATGGCGAGGTAATCGCTCAGATGCAGCAATGATAGGCTTTTTAAGCACATATTTTAGCGCCCAAAAAGTCTGCATACGATCGATTATCGCTTTCATCTGGGCGTTGATTCCCATAAAAAAAACAGGAGCTGCGACAATAATTCGATCTGCAGCGAGAAGTCGTTCTTGGAGGTACTGAATATCATCTTTTTGCACACATTGACCGGTCTTCGAACATGCATTACAACCTAAGCAGGGTGAAAACTGCAGATCACGGACATAGATTCTCTCAATCGAATATCCCCCACTCTGTAAAGAATCCAAAGCCTCTTTTAAGAGTCGATCCGTATTACCATTACGACGCGGACTTCCAGCTATTCCTAAGATATGTGGCTTCATACATAATCACCCCTCAATTCAACAGTATTTCGCCCTTATTATACAATGATTGTTATTAATAGTAAAAGCGAGTTCCCTACTCTCAGGAACTCGCTTTTACATTAGTGCACAGAAAATATCTAGGTTAGGCATCGTTTGTTGGGTGACCGACAAATTACCAGATCCTTTCTATGAAATCATATTTGGCTTTGATGTGGATTACTTCAGCTTACAGTTGATTTTTGTGCTAGAAATCTTAATAGATTCTAAGCCAACTGAAGCAAGTATTGATTCAATCAAAAGCTTTTCATTATCACTCATTGAACTCCCCCTTTCTTTGCATTTCTCAATCATAACATTTTTATCATTTTTTGGCAATAGGAATAATTTGGTTTGTCGGCGCAGTGATTTAACCCTGACCTTTTCATTCTATGTGGTGGTCTATCTATTTATGCCACTACATTATTTGCTCCACCACATAATTAAGAATTATTTTTTATCATATGCCTTGTCGTTCTTTTTTGTTCCATTCAAATGCCAACAATGAACATCTTTTTCATGAATATCTCATTTCATATTGTATATCATTAGGCTTAATGCCATGCTGGTTTAAGTATGCGGTTAGATAATCTTTCGGCTGATTTGTTAAACTGAAATCCCCCTGGGTCTTAGATAAAATGGTCGCAACTAGCTTATCTGCCTGTTCCCAAGCCATAGTCCAAGCATCTAGTACCGCAAGACTTTCTTTAGTCATGAGCAAACCGGCTGTTCCCTCCGAATTGAGCCAAGCTTGCAAGGATGGATAGCGTTTTAGATACTCTTCTCGTCTCTGCCAGGAAGGGAGAAATCCGGCCTCATTTCTGGCTTGAAAATAATCGGAGAGAATCGCTTCTCGAAAAAGACCTCCCCCCTGATTACGGGGTACTAAAGCAATGGGGGTTTCCTTAGGGTATCGGTAGACATAAAGCTCCCGAGTCTTACGAAAACCAAGCTTTTCATAAACCTTGCCTGCATGATTTTGGCTTAAGACTTCAAGCTGAATCCCCCTTAATTTTAGGCTATCAGCATTATTTAATTGATTTTTGATAAGAGGCTCAAATAAACGTTGGCCCCGAAATTCCGGATTGATACAGGTACCTGCAAGCCATCCCAGTCTATTCTCCGTCGCCAGTAGAGAAAATCCAATAATACGATCCGAATTTTTTAAGGCAACGGATTGTGATAAATCGATTTGGCATTTCTCGAGCCATGCTTTCATTTGCGCTTCGGTGTATTTAGTTTCATATAAATAACCTTGCCAGCAACGGTTCCAAGCAAGTGTTAGCTCCTCAATAGAGGTTCTCGCCAAATCAGAAAACATAAACATGAAAATGAAACTCCTTTATTCTTTCTCAAGAACAGATGGGTTCACACAATGAGGTGGTTTTTTTCCTTGTAGGAACGTTACCAAATTAACAGCGGCTAAACGAGCCATTTCACGACGAGTTTTAACTGTCGCACTACCAATATGAGGAAGTGCAACACAATTCGGTAGAGTCAGCAAAGGATGTTGAGGAGATAAGGGCTCCTCGCTGAAAACATCAAGCCCAGCTGCATATATTTTTTGATCTCTTAGAGCTTCATAGAGATCATCTTCGTTCACAATACCCCCTCGGGAGGTATTGATCAGGATGGAGCTGGGTTTCATGCACTCCAGTTCTTTTTTACCGATTAAGTTCTGAGTCTCAGGAGTAGAGGGCGTTAAGACGCAAACAAAATCTGATTCCTTCAGCACCTCATTGAATGTCCGGTATTGAGCCCCCAGCCTTTCCTCAAATTCTATCTTCCGCGTTCGGTTATGGTAGATAATCTTCATATCAAACCCCGTAGCTCTCCTAGCTACGGCTTCTCCGATTCTCCCCATCCCGATAATCCCTAGGGTGGCGCCATAAATATCTTGACCAGCTAGCAGCATCGGCGACCATGTCTTCCACTGACCTTGACGCAGAAATTGAGAAGCTTCCTCCATACGACGAGCCGTCATCATAAGTAAGGCAAAGGTTAAGTCAGCCGTAGTTTCTGTAAGTACTCCAGGAGTATTCGTGACCAAAATCTTGCGTTTGGTTGCAGCTTCTACATTAATATTATTGTAACCTACTGCCATATTGCTAATAATTCTGAGTTTCTTAGCTTGTGCTAACAAAGCATCATCAATAGACTCGGTTAATAAACAGTACAATCCCTCTATGTCACTAATTTCTCGCTTTAAGACATCCCTCGAAATAGGAACATCATCTTCAGGCCACAATTTTACCTCACAGGTTTCTTGAATCATTGCAAGAATATCTTCTGGTATTCGACGGGTAATTAAAATTTTCGGCTTCACGATTATCCCTCAATTCATCATGACTTCCATTCTCTCATAGTTTAGATTATCATAACCGTAATTAAAAACAAAGAGCGCTCCGCTTCGGAACGCTCCAATTAACATTTATTTTATTAGAAGATTACGCCAAGAGCAATCAGAATTAGAACTGCAATAGCGATGATCCCAACGCCTACATAACCACCAAATCCACATCCACCGTATCCATACATAAGAGTAATCCCCCTTTCATGTGAGTGAGTTCGTTCGTTTTGTTGTTTAGAATACAATACCCATGGCGATGAGCAGAAGAATAATTACCACTACAATTGCGATCCCTGGAAGAAAGTTCGGTCCACAACCATCTAAACCTGCACCTAATGCCATATCAATTCCCTCCTGTATCTTTTGGTTCTGGGTTCATTTCCTAATCTAAATTATGTCTTTGGATGAAAATATGTTACCAATATATGTTATTTAACCCAAATTAATGGAATATTAATTGTGTTAATGGCAAAATGGATTGTGTTAATATAATAGCAAAAAGGATTTATGCTAAGATTTATAAAACAAAAAGCCTTTGATCCATAGATCAAAGGCTAATAGGTAAATATTAATCCCGCAAAGCTCCTCCAACGAAGAAGAATTCCTGGGCAAGAAAATTAACCATACACTAAATGATAAATCGTATTGTTCAACCAAAGGATACAACTGAACACATGACTCTGTTACACTGGAAAGGTTCTTCGGATTCCCTTAAAGCGAACGTCCAAAAGTTAGTTAGGAACTAAGGTTAGGTGATTCAAGTTCTTAATCTATCGGGATATGATACTCAAACGGGTAACCTATAAACTCTCATGCTGACTTGGAGGAGCTCTGCGGGAAACTTGACTGAATCTTCCTTACACTTTTATAATATAGGGGTTAGCACAATCTGTCAATACCTATTTGCTATGCAAATTATGGTATTATGATCTATGCTTGCATTAGTATGGTTAATCAAAAGGAGGAAATAAAGTGAGAGCACTATTTACTTTAACCCCTAGTGAATCCAAACGACTGATTGCTAAGGGGGTCAAAGCTTTGCCTGCCATGTTAAACGCTATGCAAAATCATACCGTTATTTTGGCAGGCGGAACGACGAATGCTTTTCTTCTCGATGAACTATTAGGAGATAAACTTGCAGAGAAAAGTCGTTATACTGTTGGCATGATTGTTGATGGAAAAACTGGAGAAAGCAAAGAAGATCAGCGAATTCATCCATATGTTTTTTCGAAAGGCAAACCTCTGGACTCAGCATTTCATTGGAAGGAGTATTTACCTGAATTAAAAGCTGGGGATATTTTTATCAAAGGAGGCAATGCAGTCGATTCCACAGGTTTAGCCGCCGTTTTCGCGGCCAATTCTATGGGCGGTACAATCGGTGCAGCCTTTGGCCCTCTCTATGCTCGTGGGGTACAGTTGATTGTCCCGATTGGCTTAGAAAAAATGATTCCCGATGTACGTGATGCTGTTGAGTTTATGGCTACCTCACCAGTCGACGAAGCAATGGGCAATAAAGTCGGACTTGTTCCTATGTTAGGTGCTACAGTGGTGACAGAAATCACGGCCCTGGAAACCCTATATCAAATTAAAGCAAAATGCATCGGCTCTGGAGGGGTTGCTGGGTCAGAAGGAGCAATTACCTTAGTCATCGAAGGCGAAGAATCCGAAGTGCGAAAAGCTTTAACAACTATACAAATGCTCAAAGGCGAACCTCCGGTTCAATAAACAAAGAATCTCTGTAGCTCTTTTTTAGAGACACAGAGATTCTTTTAACATATTCTAAGCTACATTAGACAACGGGGATATAGAAAACTTGACCGGGGAAGATCAGATCGGGATTACTAAGGTTGTTAGCTAGGATAATGGCTTGCATGGTGGTCCCGAATTTTTGAGCAATCAAGTATACTGTATCTCCTTTTTTTACTACATAGGTGATAGGTTCAGGAGTCGGTGGTGGGCATGGAGGCGGGCATGGTCGAGGGCAACAATGATTTTGATGATGCATGCTATGCATAGTATCCATTCCATAATAGGAGTGATAAGGGTTGCCCGGGTCTAGGGTGACCTGACCTGGATAGTAATCAGGATCCAAAGTGACGAACCCCCCTTGCGGGATGTATTGTCCTTGTTCAGGGTATTGAGCCATCATTTCTGGGCTCCCCCCCATCATGTTCATTGGAGTATTCATAAAACTTCCTCCTCATCTAGTATAAAAAGCTTTGCGTAATTACAAACTCTGTCTTAGGATCTTAGCACTCTTTTGATAGTAATATATGGAATTAATCTTGTTTTGAGTATGTACCTGAGAAAATTTTACAATTACTGGGGTAGCGATAATTAACCCTATCGCATATATCAACACTAGGATGGTAGAAACTTGTAGGATATATAACACAAGCAATTATTAGGCAACAATGCTATAAAAGACCATTGACATTCACTTGATAAAACTATAAGATAAGTTAAAAAGAATATTTGTAGCACAGTAGGATAGTAGGTGTGAGGCGATAAGTGCACCCCTGCGGAGGTGTATTTTTTATTGTCCAAATAGGAGGAGGATTTTAAATGAAAAAAGGTAGTATAAAAAGAGTTTTAGGTGTTGGTTTAAGTATCGTCCTAGCGTTAGGATTAACAGCATGTGGTGGCAATTCTGCTCCAAGTACATCACAAGGTACAGAAGGATCTTCTCAAGCTAAGAAAGTGAATATTGGCATTATCCAGATTGTCGAACATCCTGCCCTCGACGCCGCTCGGCAAGGTTTCTTAGAAGCTTTAAAAGCAAAAGGCTATGAGGAAGGTAAGAATTTGACTGTAGACTATCAAAATGCACAAGGGGATCAATCCAATCTTCAATCCATTTCCCAAAAATTCGCATCCAGTAAGCTCGATTTAATTCTAGCCATTGCCACTCCTTCAGCCCAAGTTATGGCGAGTGCTACACAAGATACCCCCATTTTAATTACAGCAGTAACCGATCCTGTTGAAGCTAATCTAGTGGATAGTATGGAGAAGCCAGGGGGCAATATTTCAGGTACCACCGATATGAACCCTATTAAGGAACAACTGGAACTCCTGAAAAAGTTAGTCCCCGATGCTGAGACTATCGGTGTCCTCTATAACGCAGCCGAAATCAATTCTGAAGTTCAAGTACGCGTTGTCAAAGCAGAAGCACCTGCTCTTGGGCTTAAAGTTGAAGTAGCTACGGTGGCTACCAGTGCTGACGTTCTTCAAGCAGCTCAATCCTTAGTTGGCAAAGTAGATGCCATCTATGTTCCTACCGATAATATGGTCGTATCAGCTGCCCAATCCGTTGTCCAAGTAGCTAACGAAAACAAACTTCCGATTATTTCTGGTGAAAGTAGTGTAGTCGAAGCCGGAGGACTTGGAACCATCGGTATTAACTATAAAAATTTAGGTGTCCAAACCGGCGAGATGGCTCTCCGCATTTTCGAAGGTGCTAAAATTGCCGAAATGCCCATTGAAAGTCAAAAGGATTTTGACATTGTCTTAAATCAAAAAACCATCGATCTTCTTGGTATAAAAGTACCCGCAGAAATTCAAAGTGAAGCTACGCTTCTTAATAAATAGAACGTTTAAAACGTCATACAAAAATAGAGATATAATATTGAGGTGTGTTAACAATGTTCTCCCCGAAATTAGTCGTAGGAACTTTAGAAATAGGACTAATGTACGCGATCATGGTTCTAGGTGTATACCTTACCTTTCGCATACTTGATTATGCGGATCTTACTGTGGAGGGCAGCTTCACCCTTGGAGCTGCCACCGCAGCCACGCTTATCTTTCAAGGATATAATCCATGGTTAGCAACAAGCATTGCCTTCTTGGTCGGCTTTATAGCCGGAATCTTCACAGGTATATTTCATACAAAATTTAAAATAACAGCCCTACTCTCAGGGATTTTAACCATGACCGCTTTATACTCGATAAACCTGCGCGTCATGGGCAAAGCCAATGTTTCTCTACTCAAGGCACGTACTATTTTTTCGGACTTTGAAAAACTGCCCGGGATGGAGAAATATGGGGTCCTAGTGCTCTGCTCCCTAACGATCGTCATCCTTGGACTTTTAGTATATCTCTTTTTGAACACTGAAATCGGCTTAGCTTTGCGGGCAACGGGTGATAATGAACTCATGATTCGTAGCTTAGGGGTTAATACCGACATTATGAAAATACTCGGCCTGGCCTTGTCCAATGGTCTAGTCGCCTTCTCCGGAAGCTTTGTTGCGCAAAACCAACAATTTGCCGATGCCAGCATGGGAATCGGAATGATTGTGGCTGGACTTGCTTCTGTCATTATTGGTGAGGTCTTAGTGGGAACATCCTCCATAGCTCGAGCCATTGTGGCAGTGATTTGCGGTGGAGTTATCTACCGTATTATTATCGCTATCGTCTTACAGCTTGGCTTGGAAGCCACCGATTTAAAACTATTAACAGCAGTGATTGTTCTGATCGCACTTGTCACTCCAGGTTTAAAATCAAAATTCTCAGCGTTTAATGGTGGCATTATTGGGAAGGGGGATCAATATGCTAACAGTACAAAATCTAACTAAGATTTTTAACAAAGGAACGATTAATGAAAAAATGGCCATTGATCATTTCTCACTGGAGCTAGCCCCTGGTGACTTTGTCACAGTGATTGGTTCCAACGGCGCAGGGAAATCCTCGATGATGAATGCCATCGCCGGAGTATTCCTTCCTGATTGCGGAGAAATATCGATTGATGGTCAAAATATTACAAAATGGCCATCTCATAAACGGGCTGCTCTTATCGGTCGAGTCTTTCAGGATCCTTTGTCAGGAACTGCTGCCTCGATGACTATCGAAGAAAACTTGGTTATGGCTTTACGCCGTGGCGAATCTCGCCGTTTGCGTTGGGCTTTAAATGTTAATAAACGCGATTACTTTCGTAATGAGCTGGCGAAATTAGGTTTAGGCTTAGAGGGTCGTTTGACAACCAAGGTCAAGCTCCTCTCCGGTGGACAACGACAAGCCCTTACCCTGCTTATGGCTACCCTCCAAGAGCCTAAGCTTTTATTATTGGATGAACACACCGCCGCTCTTGACCCCAAAACAGCAGAAAAAGTCTTAGAGCTGACTTGTAAGGTAGCTGAAAGCTCAAAGCTTACGACCTTAATGATTACTCATAATCTGGAGCAAGCCCTCAGTGTAGGGAATCGCACAATTATGATGCATGAGGGTCGAATCGTTCTGGATATCCGCGGCATTGAGCGCAATAACATGACCATCGGTCGTTTATTGGAAATGTTCGAAAAAGCCAGCGGTGTTCATATGAATAATGACCGGATGATGCTGGCTGGAACTCGTTAAGAGGACGGTTTAGCTTTCTGGTGTTAACACACCTTTCCCCGTTGAAAAGTGGCAACACATACTTCAACGGGGTTTTTTATGTTTATTCGATGACTAACAGACCCAGAGGACTCCCTTCTTCTAAATGTGCGAGATAACGGATCGCTGAGTCCATGAACATATTAATCCTGTTTCTTGGACTCAGCGCTGACAGTATCTAAGCTGACAGCTTCTAAGGCTCTTTGTATAACCTCTCGAGAAATCTTAAACTCTTGATTTAAGGTAGTGGCATAGATTAAGCAATCTTGTATCGGTATATCCAAAAGCCTTTCAACAGCCATAGCGTATAAGCCAAGCTGCAATGCATAGCGTTGTGTCAAAGTTTCCTCTGGATAGGTATCCCCAATGAGGTAATCCGTCTTAAAATCAATTATATCTGCACCCTGTTCTCGATGGTCAATGACAATCGCGTCAATGATCCCTTGCACAAGAACGGGTTCTTTTTGTGCTTTAAGTGATAGTGATAACGTGAAAGGAACCTCTCTCCTTACCTCTTCTGCCTCCAATAATCGTTTTCCCGTGGCGGAATCTAAGAGCTTAAGGAGAGCGTCAATAGATACGGCCTTTCCCTGCTCTTCCGAAAGAATATCCGCTTGGATTAAGGAGTTCCTATAGAGCTCAAGGGTTTTATTCTTTTCCTCACTGGGAAGGCTTTCCCAAGCAGCTCTCCAGGTTGTTAAGGGAAGATGCTGTATAGCGGTATGCATAGCAGTTCCTTTTTCGGCCGGAGTTAAATCTCTTTGGGATTGAACGAATTTTGGTCGCGAAAAGCTTAGGGTCGACTGAGCCGGCTGGGGCTCATATTCTCTATCTGCATACCAAGGCATTTGCCTTTTTAATTCGCTGACACTGGTTTTGGCCATTTGACGAACTGATTCAGATGAAGGGTAATGCCAGCTCAGCCTCTTAAATACTTCTTCTTTTATATCTGCTAAGGTCGTTTTCTCGACACTAGCACTGGCACTGGCCCTAACCCCTTCCTCTCCTTGGTTAGATGACAGCTGTAGTTCCTGTAGTTCCTTTAGTTCCCTTACAACATTGGGTTCAAGTAATTTAGTGCTTTCAACAATTATCAGCGGCTCACATAATCCAGTCTCCGAATTGATAACACCAATTTCCTCAGCACTAGGATCTGAGATGTTTTCATGAATAATGACCTTCCACTGAGCAGCGCTATCCGGTAGGCCATAATCCAAGGGGCGGTGACCCAAGCCGAACAAATCCTCGGGATAACGCGCCAAAGCCGGTCCAATCCAATCCAGAAAAGTTTTGGCACTTCGCAGTTGACCATCAGTAAAGGAGATTTCAGAGCATGTGCTGGCTAAGGTTTGCCATCTCTCGAGGGTTTCGGACAATTTGTTAACTTGACCGTAGAGAAACAAGCGCTCCTTGGCCCGGGTTAGGGCTACGTAGAGAATGCGCAATTCTTCGGCAAGGGACTCTTGCCATAAGCGTTCCTTCACCGCATATTGAATAATGGAGGGATAACGAACTTGATTCTCCACATCAATTAGCGGAACCCCTACTCCCAATTGGGAATGGAGTAGAAGTTGGTTATTCAGGCTTCGTGTATTAAATTTCTTCCCTAATCCAACCATGAATATCACCGGAAATTCTAAGCCCTTGCTAGAGTGCACTGTGATAAGTCGAACCACATTATCCTTTTCCCCCACAGTGCTGGCACTCCCGAAATCCTTGCCCTGACCTTGGAACTTTTCCAGAAAACGCAGAAACCGGAATAGCCCTCGATAATGAGTCGCTTCATAGCGACAAGCTCTATCGTAGAGAACACGCAAATTAGCTTGGCGTTGGGAACCTGATGGTAGGGTCCCCACATAAGCAAGAAAACCCGTTTCCTCATAGAGATGCCATATTAAATCAGCCAAGGACGTTCGACGTGAACGTTGCCGCCAAGCCTGTAACTTCGGGTAAAAAGAGTTCACCTTTTCTTGTATTTCCGGTGATTCTATTAGAATTGCTTTGGCCTTTGCTTCTAACTGAGTCAAGTACTCTTGATGCGTAGCTAGAATATCTTTGACTTCTTCATTTTCAGCTACTTCCTGTCGGTCTTTTTGACTAGCCCAATACGCTAAGACAATGGTCTCGTAAAAATCCCCATGTGGGAGCAAGGAGCGTAATTTCCCAAGCTCGGTACCATTCATACCCACAAGGGGGGATCTCAGTACCGCTGCCAAAGGAATATCCAAACGAGGATTATCGATAACCTTCAATAAAGATAATATGGTATCGACCTCATTGGCACCAAAATAACCGCTATTTGTTTCAGCATAAACAGGAATACCAGCATTTTGAAATTCCTCTAAGTAGACTGGAGCTACTGAGGATAAGGAACGCATAAGAATTACGACATCCGAATACTGAACAGGTCGAAAGTCTCCCAACACTTTATCGTGAATTTTAAATTCACAGCCTTGAATCATCTTCTGAATCCGCGTTGCTACTAGCCGTGCTTCAATACGAGCGCTTTCCACGTCTTCTAGGGTTGCATCATCTTCCCCTGAATCGAGGTCCTTATCCTGATGCAGTTCACTATTTGATGAAGAAGCCATCTCCCCAGGCTGGGCACTTTCATGACTCTGAGAGCTTGATAAATCGATACACTTAGGGTCAAATAAATGGACTTCAATAGGACCCTCAGCCGTTTTAAGTTCAGGGTTAGAAATGAATTTGGCACCTGCTCGTAGAGCTGCCTGATTATCATAGGCTATCTCCCCTGCCCCCTCCGTCATGATCTGGTAGAAGAGATAGTTGATTCCTTGAATGACTCCAGATCTACTTCGGAAATTCTGATTGAGATCAATGACTAGATTCGGAACGGGAGCTTCTTCTCCCACCTTAAAATGAGGGTAATCTGAGTATTTTCTTAAGAAAAGTCTCGGGTCGGCCATGCGAAAACGATAAATGCTTTGCTTAACATCCCCAACCATGAATAGATTGGCATGAGGCCCCTCTTGGCGAGAAACGCATTGCAGAATTCTTTCTTGAACAGGATTGATATCCTGATATTCATCCACCAAAACCTCTGCATAGAATTCTTGAAGCTTCAGGGCGATTGGGGAGTATTGATTTTCGATTTCTAACAAGCTTAGGGCATAATGCTCAAGATCGGAAAAATCCACAATATTACGTTTCCGTTTAGCGCTCTGATACTCAAGAATAAATTTCTGAGTAACTTGCACTAGGGTTTGAATCAAGCTTTCCATCTTTTTTAAATAAACCAACTGCTCCGTTAAAGGAACGGAGAAAACAGAAGTCTTGATTTCTTCTAACTTTTTCTTGGCCCCATCCCGTGCATTTTTACTTTCCTCACGAAATTGCTTTATTTCGTCTTCACTGAACGCTGACTGGCTTGAATTCTTTTTACTACCCCGTGGTAGGCTGGGAAAAGCTGTAGCTTCGCGAAGAGCGCTTTCCACTTCACTCCAGACCCCATTATCTAGGGCTTTCTGAAGAAGTTGTAAACGGGATAAATCATCTTGGAGGACTGGAATATACTGAAGTGGGCCACCGGGTTGTTGGGCAATGCGGCTAGCCCGTTCCAATCCATTCAGACTCTCTTCGACCTTATCCAGAATTCCCTGTCGCACTACCACGCCCCAAGGGCTTTTCAAAAGTTCATCCAAACTGTTCCACTGATAGGCTAAGGGAAGACGATCTAACCACGACCCGGGGTGAACCTGGCTCATGGCAAATCCATGAAGTCTCAGAATAGACTCCATTAGAGGTTGGTCGTCTCGATCTGTGCCGAAGGCATCTACCAAGGCTTGAAAGGCAGGATCAGCATCGGAATAATAGTCCTCAAATAGATCTTCTAGTGTTTCTTGGCGTAGAAGGTCCGCTTCTGCCTCATCAGCAATCCGAAAAGCAGGATCCAGCTCTATTTGATAAAAATACTGGCGAAGAAGCTCCATGCAAAAGGAGTGAAGTGTTGTAATACTGGCTCGATAAAGCAGGGCCCGTTGGTGAAGTAGGTGCTCTACTTCACCAGGGTCTGCTTCTGCAAAAAGAGCCTCCTCCAAAGCTTTGCCAATTCTCTCGCGCATTTCTGCTGCAGCGGCTTTTGTAAAAGTTACAACCAGAAAACGATCGACATCAACCTTTTCATCAGCATGTGTAATACGCTCTATGAGTCTCTGCACTAGAACTGCAGTTTTACCCGAGCCTGCGGCGGCTGCGACGAGAATCTGGCCTCTTAAATCAATAGCTGCCTGTTGTTCCGGAGTCCATTTAGGACTGCTCATGGTCTTCCTCCTTTCCGGCGCCGATTTCCTCTTCACCTAACCAGAGTAGCTCCTGGCTCTTATGACGCTTTATGGCATCCGTTGGCGGTGGTTGTTCATTAATATTCAGTTGATCAGGTTGACCATCTAGAGTGTTGGTAGGCAACTGCCCTTCTCCAGCAATGTCTAGACGATTCCAGAAGTCTTGGTCCTGTATTACAGGTAAGTTTCGATACGTATTCTCAGACAAATATGGATCGAAATGACAGATAGGCTTGTAAGAACAATATTGGCAAGCGTTGCTCTTCCCCTGCCGATAGGGTGCGATGGCAATATTCCCATTTAAAAGCTCTTCCCCACTTCGGCGCAAAAAATCATGCAGGTGTTTCCTTAGCAGAGTAAATTGTTCTTCCGTCAAGATGGGAGACCCCTTCTTGAAGTCTCCGGACTTATTAAATTTGATTCCTAGCAAATTAGAGTCTTCGAGATTGCGGTCCATAGCCATCAAGACATCACGGTCGGCAAGTAAGTAGCCCTTCACTTTCACAGCTTTGATGCGATCATTTTCTAACTGCTCAGAACTGAGTAAAGTTTTGGAGCGGAGCTGAGGCTCCAGTACCGGAAAATACAAGAAGCCGGCGGGGTGGACTTTTCCTATGACTCCTTGCTGAAGGAGCTTGCTATCAGAAAGGGCCTCTGAATTGTCATTGACCTGAGGAGAGTCTGCCAAGAGGATTTGGGCTCCTTGCAAGGCCGCATCAAGATAAGCTAGAAGTTGTAGATCTAGACCATAATAGATTTGATTGAGGTTGACCTGAGCTTCACGGGATTTATAGTCGAAGATACGCAAGTAGACTTGATTATCCAATATGGCGCAATCAATACGATCAATCTGACCTCTTAGAATCAAGGAATTACCATCATTTAAGGGCACTTCTAAAGGGGGGATATCTTCCTGAGGGCCAAACTTCACCTCCAGTTCGATGGGGACAAACATCCCCTGACGAGCATGTTCGCCAAGGACTCGGACCGCATGATGGACAGTGCGTTTCAACTTATGAGCTAAGTATCGATAACGAGCATTGCTCAGTAGAATCTTATTCTGTAATTGTTGAGCGATGGGATCAGCTACTTCGTTGACAAGCTGCCACGATTCTTCTTTGGTCAACGCTCCCCACTGCAGGTGTCTCTCTTGTAAAACAAGGGCAAAATCATGCAAGACCGCGTGAAAAAATTGACCCATATCCGGTGGAGAAAGTCGAAAATTCGAGCGTTCCTTGAGCTTTAGTCCATATTGTGCATAGTGGGCAAAGGGACAACGAGCAAATTGCTCTAACCGAGAAACACTGGTGATTAAACGTTTCCCGTAAAGCTGTCGAGCCAAGGACTGAGGTAGTTTTTCTTCATAGTTTAGAGCTTCAATTCCCTTCTCCAGCATGATGGCTTGGGGAAAGCTGTCGGTATTGGCTTGAAACCACGCTCTGACCGATTCCCATAGGGGAGATAGTGGTATCCCTTCACGAAGGTACTGTAGATGGAGCGCAAAAGCCGGCAAAAGAGCATAAGGATGATCGATGGATTCTAAAGTCTCTGTCTCCAGATTCAAGTAGGTTTCCTTTAACTCCGGGAAGATAGCTTTAACTCGATTGACGACAGGTGAAACAGTGAGTCCTTTACCTTCTTCGTCAGTTAGTGGATAACTAATATATAATCTTTGTCTGGCACGAGTTAGAGCCATGTAAATAAAATATTGTTCCTCGTAGAGTTGCGCTTTTCCCTTGGGTGCGAGCATAATTCCAAGACGTTCTAAACGCAACCGGTCCAATTCGTCAAATACTCCTTCAGTCGATGGTTTTCCCGGTAATATCCCATCAATGGCTCCCATTAAAAAGAGAACCTCAGTTTCCGGGTTACGGGATCGATCGAGTGAACCCACTAAGACCTGATCATGACCGGGAGGAATTAAACCTAGTTTTAAATTCTCTAAGCCGGAAGTGAGGATCAAGGAAAAGTCGGGAAGTTCTAGAATTTCCTCCCCTAACCCTGCTACCATCTCATCCAACACTTGCATAACAGCATCCCAAATCTGATTTTGCAACTGTGCTTCAGCCAGCGCTCCCTTTTCACGAGCTTCCTCTGCCCATCCTTGCAGATGCTCAGGAACCTGCAAGCGTATCAAGAGCTCATAAATAGCCACCGTCACTTGAGCAACATTGACTGGACTTTGCGGTCCCTCACGATCGGGGCGTAGTCTTTCCTTCAAAGGCTGAAGTATATCGAAAATGATTTGACGAGCGTAATTGATCGACTCAACTTCTTGCTTATTTTCAGACCCATGGGAGTAATTCCAAGGACGATTGCTATTCCAGGCACTTCCCTTGATTCCATAGGCCAGACAATAGTTTTCCAGAAGATCAATTTGATTTCTAGGCAAAGGAAAAAAATCCGTCTTTAAACAACGAAAGAGGGGTTCATAGGCCCAATCAGTCTGAACAGTTTCGATAACTGCCACTAGCAATTCCAGGAGAGGATGATGGATCACAGGACGTTTGTGGTCCAAGAAAAATGGAATATCATGAGCATTAAACACTTGCTCGATAAGATCCTGATAACCTGTCAAATCTCGGGAAATGACGATACAATCACGCCATCTTTTATGTTCTTCCCTAACTAACCGGCGTAATTCGCGGGCAATGCCTTCAACCTCCGCTCTTTTATTGGCAGCGGAGAGAATATTTATTCCCAAAGTATCCGCAATATCCGTTTTACCAAGTCTAAAGGATTGAGTCGGATAAAGGCTATAGTATTGTTCGAGGTGCTTTAGGCCCGAGTGCTGAAAACGATAAGTTTCCCTCAGGGAGATCGTCGTGAACTGTGTCTTGGTTTCACGCGCTAGGTTTACGAAGGAATGATAGGTTTGCCAAGGACCATAAAACAGTTCTTCGCCAGGCTTAAAATGTGGGTTTCCCTCCTTGATATATTCTGGATCAAGAGGTAGTGAGATGGTGATTTCGGAAGCACTGCTTAGCAAGGATTGGATAACATAAAGCTCTTGAGGAGTAAATCCTTTAAAGCTATCAATCCAAATCTTAGCCCCTTGTAGAAAGGGAGCCGAGGGAATCTTTTCTGCTACACTATTTAGTTCATCATCAGGATCCCTTAGCTCCGAACCTAAGCTCCGGTTAAACTCTTCATAGAGCAACGCTAATTCTTGGGTTTTTTGCATTAGTAACTCATCGGAGTCCTGGATTTTTCTGAGATCATCAGGCAGGATACGGTAGATTTTAAATTCAGCAATGGCCTGCGCCAATAAATCGGCCATCCCGGGTCGGGTAGCCGAACGGGCGAAAATTCGTAATTCGGAGCGATGCTTGAGGAGAAGGCGCCGTAGGAGCATTCTTTTCCCTACTTCCCCTATCAGAGCTTTCCCTCCACCGCCTGCCTCTGCAAAAACCCGCCAACCCAATCGTCGAAAGCTTAATACTTGCGCGCGAAGGATTCCTTTAACCTTAGGATCATGGGCAAGACTCATTTCCATCTGGTGGGTAGCCTGCTCAGGTACCAAAAATATGAGGGGTGAACCGAGAGGATTTTCATGGACTTCTTTGCGAATTTCATCTAGACATAGTGTACTTTTTCCCGTACCCGCTCGACCTAAAATAAAGCGTAATCTCACCCATAGCACTCCTCTCACCGTTTAATCATTTTATCTTCCGCAGGTTAATTTTATTTCGCAAGTCGATCACTAGCCAGAGATTTACAGCAAAAGAGTTGAATAAATAGCCAAGAGTCAAAATATGATGTACTAAAACCTTTGTGGAGGATAATGTGAAAAAAATAATTCCTTGGGGTATCCTATTGGTTGTTGCCTATCTTATCTTCTACCCTCAATATAGTCAATTTACAGACACCTCGCTCCCTAAAATGAATCCTCATCAATTCAATCAGGAGTTACATATCCAATTACCTTCCACATCACAGATAGTCGAGAACGGAATGGAAGATCGTGACCAGTTACAATTTAGTGCTACGCTCAATGATGAATACTATGCCCTCAGAGGGTATATTCAGATTTGGCAACTCAGTGATTTGGAAGGTTACCTGCAAAAAAGCAAAGAAATGAGTGCTTTTGATTTTTATACATACTCCCTTAATGACATTGAAATCAATACCCTTCCAGGAGTTTTAACCATTTGGGGGGCCTCCTTTAGCGAATTTGTAAAGATATCCGGAAAAGAATACTGGTTAAAGACACCTAATCAAAAGGTCATACGAATTGCATTTCTTACTAGCACTACTCATTTCAATGATGATCAGCTAAAAGTAATAGGTTACATTCTTTCCTCACTCACTTGGATTACAAAAGAGTGAATATTTACCTAAGTAATCTCATATTGATTCAATGCAGTTTCCACTATTCCACCGCAAAGCCTTCCCCCACTACTTCTGATGCTGTCTGAACAATGATAAAAGAATGGGGATCCTCTTCTCTCACAATTCGTTTTAAATGACCAAGTTCTGCGATATTGACCACGCAGATAATTACATTCTTTTCAGCTGAGGAATATCCTCCTTGCCCATGAAGAAAGGTAACCCCTCTCCCTAATTCTTTAAGAATGCGCTGAATCAATTGATCTGATTGATTGGAAATAATGGTTACTGATTTTGCCGGGAGACCACTGGAGATTACGTCCACTGTTCTACTGAAGGTAAACATCGATACCAAGGTATACAGGGCGATCTTGGGACCTAGAATAGCCCAAGAAGCTAAAATAATCAAAGCATTAATCATCAGCATTGTTGTACCCATGGCCCAACCAAAGCGGCGCTGAATGATCTTCGCAATAATATCCGTTCCTCCTAAGCTACCACCTAAACGAAACACAAAACCTGAACCTACTCCCCCAAGAACTCCACCATAGAGAGCTCCTAAAAAGACATCATTTAGCTGTAACGGCTGTATTCCTTTGAAGAAATCAAGGGATAAGGAGTATACAATTATTCCGAAAAATGTTTTCGCTACAAAAATCCGATTAACTTCCTTCCATCCCAGTGCAAATAGCGGAATATTGAGAATGAAGTTCACAATCCCGATTGGAAATCCGAGGGTATAAAACAAGAGTAACGCTATACCTCCGATTCCACCACCGCCTAGCCCCGCTTGGACAATGAAGCCTTGAACACTATAGGCAGCAATAACTGCACCCAAAGCGATCCCGAGAAACTTACCAATTCTTTTCGCAAGTTTCCATTTTTGCAAATTCATACCCTCCCTAGAATAATTTAAAACGATTTCAGTTTTCCCCAAATCCTCATCTTAATATTTAACCTGAATACTATTATGTGCTTGTTACCGAGTCCAATTCAGATTTTAAGATCCTAAGACCATAGCATCTCTATCTGTTTCGATAATACTATATTAACATGAACTAGACTCTGATTGAAAACTTGTCTTAGGATGTTCATTGCGCTTCAACACTCAAAGTAATGAATTTATATGACAAAAAATAGAGCTTGTGAATTCAATTCACAAGCTCTACTCCTGTTTGTTAGCTCTAAAGCCTTATTCTTAACTTTAAAAATCTTTTTCTTTGAAATATAGAGCGGTTTTCTTGTTATTTTTTGGGCTGTCGACTTACTCTAATCAATCGATAAGCCCCATAGACCCCTCCCACTAGAAGCAGATAGGGCAGAGCATAGGCTATCCCCACGAAAAGATAATTGATACCGTTCCAAGTGGAGCTGATCGTTTTAAGGACGGCATCTTTTGCTGCTTGCCAAGTGTTTTCCCAAGAAACAGGCTGCCATGGTTCATCCACACTGACGGGGTTAGGAGTGGTCTGGAAGTAGACGGTCACCGTAGAATAGGCAACCTGATGATCCCAAAGCTTAATTTGCCCTTGGAGTTGTTCAATTTGCATGCGAGTATTGCTTAAATAGCTCTCGATATGCAAAATATCCTCCACCGTCTTTGCTTCGTTTAAAATTTCTAAATAGCGCGCTTCTTGAGCTATCAGGTTCTTAAGTCTTGACTGGGTATCATAATACTGGTTAGTGACATCGTAAGCATTTGTGGATTGGTTTAATACCTTGCCCACCTCAGCGAGCCGACCTTGGAAACCATCCAATTGTGGGGAAGGAATATTAAAGGTTGCATATGCTGTGCTTTCCTTCTGTTGATTGCTCTGTGAGGATTCTACAACATACCCGCCTAAGCCTAAAATATCTTGGGTCACCGTGGCAAGGGATTGGGAAACATCCTCGACTTGCAGGGTAGCATTCATATTATAGGTGATCTTCTTCGGTAAGCTACCGTCTGCAGGCGGAATCTGAGGCTCAGGAATAGGCATAATGGGAGCCATTTCCCCACTTATAGCCCCTGTATTAGCGGTACTAGGCATGTTAGAGGCATTCTCTTTAGCAACACCTGCAGAGAAGTCACCCGATCCTACCATAGTTCTATTTCCAAGCTCCGGAGGAGCCTCTGCCATACCGATACTATCATTCGCGATTGAATTCTGGGCACTAAATTGCTCCCTTGCTTCACTCAAGGCGGTATTTTTCTCCATACCTAAGGGCGCATTTTTTAGCCCCTCCATGCCGATACCAATAAACGCTATCATGAGCACTATAACAGCAGGAACTGCCAGCTTCCACTGCCAACGCCACCAGAATGATTTCAGCTTACGTTGGACTTTCTCTTGTAAGCTCTCCTTTAAAGGCACTTCAGGAATAACAGCCGTACCTGAGGATTCGCCATTTGCTGCTTTAAGATCTTCTTCGAGGATCTTCTCAAGAGCCAATTTTTTGATTCGATCCTTTTGTTCCGAGTCAGGGCTAACTTCGCGAAAGAAAAGCTTCATACGTTCTAAGTCACCCTCCTGTTCCCAAAGGGTATATGCATCCTTATTCATCATCGAACACCTCCTGCCTTCTCCATCTCGTAATACTTACGGAAGCTCTTTTTTGCTCGATACAGGAGACTGTCAACGGCTTGCTGAGTTATGCCAAGTATCTGGGCCACCTCGATTGCGCTAAATCCTTCGATAAGACGGAGTTGGATTACCGCTACTTGAGGTTCAGATAATTTCGCAAGGGTATCACCTACATTGAGGGCAGTTAATAAATGATCACTATGATCCTCTGTTGCCGTCGTGGCTTTAATTTCATCACTCAAAGATACAATTTGCATTCCTTTCCCCTTACGGGTTCGGTAGAAATCAGCAATATGGTGATAAGCAATCTTCAGAGCCCATGATTTTAAAGAGCTTTTGCCTTCAAAATTTGCTAATGCTCTCCAGACCTTGGTTAAAACCTCCGCAGTTACATCCTCAACATCACTCTGCGGAACCCGCATACGCACAAAACGGTATAGAACCGGAAAAAGTTCTTCATAAATCGCATCAAAGGAATCCGTTTGCACTATGAGGAGCCTCCTCTCTCATTCTGACTAATTTGACGATATAGAGCTTAAATATCTGACGATATCTCTGATTCTATTCCTCATCAAATAAAAAAATCCTGCCATAAGGCAGAATCCTGACTATAAGAGTGGGGAAAGAAGACGAGCCAATGCTATTTGAAATGAATATCGCCTTGTTCTTTGTTCTATATCTTCTTTAGTCACCTGAATACTATCCTTAAGATCCTCTTGCTGTTCATTTGCTAATTTTATCGTGAATTTGGCATTATAGATTACTGCACTTAACTCAAAGTCAAGTTGAAAACTGCGTATATCAAAGTTAGCTGAACCTATGATTGAAATCTCTTGATCAATAGTAATGACCTTACTATGTAAGATTCCTTTCTGATAGCGATAAATTTCCACCCCAAACTCGACTAAATCACGATAATACGAAGCCGATGCCAAGTAAGGTAATTTATGGTCCGGCTTTCCTTGCAAAAGGATTTTAACTGAAACCCCCTTTAAAGTTGCAGATTTTAAAGCCATGACCATACTCTCATCTGGAATGAAGTAAGGTGTCGTTATAAAGATTTCACTTTGGGCTGCACTAAGGATCGTATAGAAAAGAGCTTTCACCGACTCATGTTTTGAATCAGGTCCCCCGCCGACAATTTGGGTAAGGAGATCACCGCAGGGCTCATATTCAGGAAAATATCGCTTATCCTCTACTATGCTATTTGTGGTAAAATACCAATCGTTCAAAAAAGTTTCCTGAATGGTTTGCACACTTTCCCCTTCTAAACGCAGATGGGTATCGCGCCAAAAGCCATACTTAGGGCTGAGCGATAAATATTCATCACCGATATTGATACCCCCTAAATATCCTATCTTCCCATCAATGACGACAAGTTTGCGATGGTTTCGGTAATTCAAGGTAGCGAATAGCTGGGGAAAGCGCAGTGGAAAAAACCACGCAAATTCAATTCCGGCTGTTCTTAGTTCCTTGACAAAGGGCTTAGGAAGGCTTTTACTCCCTAAACCGTCTAGAATTAAGCGAACCTTTATTCCGGCACGAGCTTTGCTTATCAATATTTTCTGGATAATTCCACCTATTTTATCATTATGATAGATATAATACTCCATATGAATATGATCTTGAGCACATTCTAAGTCCTGAAGCAAGGCCTCAAATTTTCTTTGTCCATTAATTAAAATTCGGGCGGAATTGTTCCCTGATAGAGGTGCACAGCTGCCTATAAGCACTGCTCGTGAAAGATGTTTTACTAATAAAGATTCTTGGAAAAAGATAGGGTCTTGGTTAAGGGACTCTTCCTGATGAAGGGTAAGTCGGGGCAATCGGTCTCCAGGGATATGTTTCTGGCGAAAAAGTCGATTTTTAATGGGAGTACAACCGAAAATAATATACAAGACAAATCCCAAAATAGTAAGCACCCCAAGCAAGGAGAGCCAAGAAGTAGTGTTTTCAGGATTCTCCTTCTCTAAGTAGATAATCACGAGAGCTAGGAAAAAGGCAATCAGTGCTATCCCTATAAAAATTTGAATCAACTATACCCCACCTTTTACCGACTTTCCATTTCATTCATTAGTATGACAAAAAAAGCAACTTCAATGCGAAGTTGCTTTTACAATCTAACTCTTTTTTCTACCATATGCAAAATAACCAAAGGTCATTGCGCATACCACCAAGATTCCAGGGTGAACGCTGGTCATAAATATTATCCCCAAAGCTACTACCGCAATTCCCCAAGTACTTCGGTACTTTTTCGGAAAGGCCTTTTTGCCTAAATCATATGCGGATTGGGCAATTAAAATTACGACCACCGGCCGAACAGCTGTCAAGGCCGCATTTAGGGCAGGTGTATGTGAATAACGAATAAGTAAATCGCCTAATAATACAATAACAAAGGTAGATAACAGAGTGCCCAATAATCCTGCGAGTGCGCCGGGCCAACCGGCAACCCGATAGCCCATATAACTAGCTAACTTCGTGGCAATGGGTCCCGGTAATGAGTTACCGATAGCCAAGGCATCGGCAAACTCTTCATCTGTCAGCCATTTATAACGTGTCACGGCTTCCCGTTGGATCAAGGGTATCATGGCAGGTCCACCGCCAAAACCTAAGTTTGTCGCTCGGGCGCAGCCAATAAATACTTCCCATAGCTTTTTATACATTACACATCACCTCCAAGTTCATGGTATTAACCCAAAACGATGATGCCAAACACCATCGACAGAATAATAACGATACCGGGATGGAGCTTAAACTTATAGAGACAAATCATTGCTAATCCAGCGATAACCCAACTCCAGAAGCTAGGGAAAGCAGATAATCCCATATCAAAGGCTGTCTTGGCAACTAAAACAGTCACCAAGGGACGCACCCCAGTTAAGGCTCCTTTAAGGACAGGCGATTCGCTGTTTTTCATTAAGAAATCGGTCAAGACAATAACTAAAATTGACGTTAAAGCCAAGGTGCCGAGCAAGGCAGCCAATACTCCCAACCAACCACCGACATGGTAGCCCACAAAACCAGATAAAAGGGTAGCAATAGGTCCCGGTAAAGAGGTAACAATGGCCAAACCTTCGGAAAACTGTTCAATGGTCATCCAGCCGTGATTAATAACCTCGGCTTGGACAAGTGGGATGATAGCAGGACCACCACCAAAGGCTAAGTTACTAGCCCGAAAAAAGGCGAGAAATATTTCGAGAAATTGTTCCAATGGTTTCACCTCCTATTCTAATGCCGTTTGCATGGTTACCATTATAACAAAGTCATTTCCAATTTAGAATATAAAAATATAATTAAAAAGCCAACAATCTCAAATCGAGGTTGTTGGCTTTAAGTGTGCTCTTTACTTATTGTACATTATACATGCCATGAGACTTCATATAATTGAAGAGCTCTTCTCCATGTTCCTGCTCCTCTTTCTGAATATGATTAAGAGCTTGACGAACATTTTTATCTTGGAACTCGAAGATACACGTATCGTAGGTTCCAGAGATGTATTTTTCCGTAGAAAGCATATCATTAACTATTGTAAAGTCATTTTTATTGTAGTTTTTGTTGTTCCCCTGACCTTGCATACCGGACATTCCCTGCATCCCACTTGCTTGTGCTTGAATACCTTGCCCTTGCTGTTGGGATTGACCTTGATTCATGGCTGGTACCTGACCGGATATGATCTGGTTTATCGTATTATAATGTTGTTGCTCATGCGAGCCATGCTTTTGAAAAATTTGCTTGAGATTAGAGCACTGTGCTTCGTTAGCATACTTAGTGTATTTTTCAATACAAAGTTCCTCATGGCTCTTTAAGTCTTGGAGTAACATACTTTCTTTCTGACTTAGTTGAATTTGCATCAAGACACCTCCTTAAATCTAGGTTTATTATTTACCAAGTGAATAAAAATATGTATAATTTCCTTACCAATTTCTTTCAGGAAAATTCTCTAATAAAACTGAAACTTTCCAGTTCACGACAACGTACCATAGTTATAGGAAATGTTTATTCAATAAGGGGGAGTATCGATATGAATAAGCGACTCTATCGATCCGGTAGAGAAAAAATGTTGGCTGGGGTTTGTGGAGGGATAGGCGAGTACTTTGACGTGGACCCGACCCTCATTCGCTTAGCTGCAGTAGTTGCTATTTTTGGGGCAGGCATGGGATTTTTCGCCTACATAATAGCATGGATCGTGATCCCTAAGAATCCCGATCACAGATATCTTAGCTCTTGAGCCTATATTTCTCTAGATAATGAGAATCTATCTGCGAATTCTTGTCCATTTCAATAAAGACCTGCCGCAAAGGTTTAGCGGCAGGTCTTTATTGATCATATTTCATAGAAATTGGGTTAAATTAAGGATAGAGGGTATAGAGAATGCTGGCAACCGAAAAAAGTGCTCTCTGACGTTAAGACCAGCTAATTAAAGTCAAGGTGTAATGTAAAAAAAGTTAGTTTCAAGGTCCAAGAAAAAAGGGTATAGAAAACCAAGCCATTGAAAAATCCGAACAATGACCAAATCGAGGTATGAGGGAA
>JBFWMF010000036.1:0-30897 GCA_050251735.1 Desulfitobacterium sp. | reverse complement strand
GTTTAACAATTTTGAGGCATGACAATCATCCTTTCTGAGTAAAATCGGGTTAACAAAAGAATGATATCATGCCTCATTATATATTTGGGGTTTCAAAAAGCCACCGCGCAGCGGTTTAGTACAACAGCGAATTCCACGCAACTTAGAGGAAGATGCATGTGGTTGGGACGCTGCGGGAATTCCTAAACGTTATCTGAAAGTCGGCGGAATAAAAAAGTAGCCGGTTAAGGTTACTTTGGTGGGAATACATCATCGTGCGTACCGATGATATATAGTGTGTTGATTTGATCACTCGCTTCTGAAGTTACATCAATGATAATACGTATCGACATATTGACACTGATCTCATAGAAGGTATCTGTCCCTTGAATTTTTTTGTATCGCAGTGATGGATGGGTTGGGTCAGACATGAATATCTCAATGGTTTTCTGAGCTTGCTTTAATGTTTTCGAGTTAAGCTGCTTAAATTGCTTATCAAACTTACGGGTAGATCTGAAGCGCCTAGTCATTGTTCGATACCGTCAAGAAATTCGCGAATTGTACTAAACTCACGAACATAACCTGATTCAACGTCATTTTTGGCTTCGAGCATATCGTTTTGGACTTTGTCAGACCAAAAATATGCTTGGCCGGAGGGGACTAGTTTCATAGGCTCAATGATGATTTTATTGTCATCCATCCTAATGTCGAGAACATCACCTTCAGAAATATTGAGTTTTTCTCTGATATCTCTTGGTAGGCTTATAAGGTTTCTTTTTTGGACGAAGATTCTACGGGAGATAGCGGACATGAATATCACCCTTTCGACTCTTTCTAATTACAGTATATGCGTAATTACGTAGTAATGCAAATTAGAAACAATAATTATTCGGGTATTCCTATGGGGCGCCGACCATCAGATAATAGCGAATTTCCAAAATCTGAGCGAATATGCAGGTAGTAACCAGACTTCGGGACTCCTCGGAACGTTATCTGAAACCGTACGCAAAGGCCGCGCGTCCATGCGCGGAATGCGTTTATAGCGTACTCGTAGAATATAACACATTAGTATGTATTTGGTAGAAGTTGTAAGATGGATTCGCATTTCATCGTGTGAACCATTAGTCATATAATCAAAGTGAAATTTAAGGGGGAGAGAGTGATGAAGGCTAGAAAGTCATTTCTGGTTCTGCTTATTTTACTATTAGCAATATTAACTGGATGTGTCAATGAACCATATCCAAGTGATGTAGTTGCAGTGGTTAATGGAAAAACTATTTCTGAAAAGGATATAGAAAAAGAATTAATCGAAAGAGAGATAACAAGGGCGTTTTCATCTGGTGGCGAGTCAAACAATAAAAAGACTATTAGTGAGGCGCTCCACGTTAGTGAAAAGGACTTAACGACAGATCAAATTCGATATATTGAATCCTATGGAGAACCCTGGAATCATGGAACTTTGGATTTAAAATAGAACTCAATGTTAATTCTAAGATATATGATTATAGAAGGAATTAAGAAGTGGGATCGCATCTTCAAAAAATGAAAACCACATAGGTGAGAGGAGTAATTATGGCTTGATTATTTGATGTATTTTATGGGTGTATCTTCCTTGATTCCATAGCACTGCTTCATAAAGTAGGGCATGCTATTCCAATTCCCTAGATTGTAGCCATAGTAGCATGGAGGCACTTTTTTCAGGATCAGATCTCCTTCTTTTCCTGCCTTATGGTATTCCTCAATGACTTCAAGATTATAGTTTTGCGGGATGGATGCCTGGAAGTACCCCTGCAATGTAACTCCGAAGGTTGCAACAGAGATAAGGCAAAAAAACGCGCCCAAGCCGTACCGCAGAAACTTGCCTTTTCGTTCAGACCCTTCGACTTGGTACCGAGTAAAAAGATAATGCACAAGGATGAGTAAAACGATTCCACCCGCTGTTAAGGAAAGGAGCTTTTCCTGAAGGCTTAGGGTAACCAAGAAAAAAGCCAAAGATAAGTATAGATTGTTCCTGCGGAACGCTAGGAAGGAATAAAAGATAAAAATACTCAACAAGAGCAGTGAAGGAAACATGACCTTATAAGCTGCTGCATAACGAGCCTCAACCACAACCAACATGATTTGAGCGCCGATAGCATTGATGCTGTTGAAGAGCAAGAAAGGGTAGTCCTTTTTTACGAGTAGGAGGACTGAAGTGTAAACTACAGAGAAAAGATAAAGAAAAGAGAAGCCTATAACACTCAACCCGTAAAGGGAGAGAAGATTTCCTTGAGTTAGATCGATAGGAACCTCCTTATAAAGAAGAAAGTAGATATACCCGATTAAGGCCAGGCTTAAACTAATGCTCAAGAATCGGTTAAAGATGAACTGCAAACTGTGAAGGGGCTTGCCCATAAGCCAAAAGATGCAACTTAAGCCGATAAGTAAAACAAAGGGAGCTGCAGGTAAAGAAAACAGATTTGTCTTGAGAAGTTCAGTAATCACTTCCATGAGTACAACATCATTACCCGCGGTTTTTTCCCGAAGCAAACGTTTGAGAGAACCAAAGGTCACGATTCCATAACCCAATAGCATAACCCCATAGAAGGGGAGAAACGATTTATAGGACGTTTTTTTGCGGTATAAGGAAAGGTAGATGGATATCATCACGGTATAACCGATCCCGATCATCCCCACTTGCTGAGTAGAAGAGCCGACAAAGAAGCCTAGGAGAACAAGCAACCCTTTTCTGGGTTGACTGTCGGAGTTGATTTGGGTATAGAGCAGATAGGAGTATAATAGCGCTAGGGTTATGGGATAAAGATAATTAAAGGCACAGGCAGCATAATAAATCGTGGTATGGGCAATTCTTAGAGGCAAAAATAAAAAGAATAATGAACTGCAAAGTAGGGCAATCCAGAGATCAGGGTTGCCCTTTTTGGTGTTCAAAGTGGATTCTGAAAAAGTTGTCATCTTTGCTAGAATATAGACGATCAGCACAAGTACAAGGGGATTAAGAAGGCGGAAAAGCTCGATCTGGGGTTTAAGAATCAGAACCATAGCCCCACCAATCCAAGCTCGTCCATTGGAATTCAGTTCGTCTAATATGGCTTCCGGCAGGTAACCTAGCCCATACTGGGCATCACGGCTGTAGTATAAATCATCTGCATAAAGGAAAATGTAGCGATGAATCCAGAGCATAGCTAAGAGAAATAAGATCAGGATTGCTCCTTCTCTCACAGTTAGTTTAGAACTCTGCTTCAGCTTAATGAATGCATCTTTAAGCAAGATATCACTCCAAGTTTTGTATAAAAGTAGAGGGCTTACGTCAATAATTGATTTAAGAGCAAGCAATTATTGACATTCATAAAACTATAAAATCTCTAGTTGGAGGAAGTTCTTTGATCTCAATTATTCTGCCCGTATATAACGAAGAAAAGCAAATATACGCTAATGTGCAAAAAATCCGCAACATAGTATTAAGCGAAAAGATTGGAAGTCAAATTATCCTAATTGACGATGGATCAACGGACGGATCCTGGTCTGAGATGAAGAGATTAACTGAGGATTTTAATAAGGTATTCCTTCTCAAATTCAGTAGGAACTTTGGTAAGGAGGCAGCCCTGTGTGCTGGACTAGAGGTCGCAACCGGTGATGCTTGCTTGATCCTAGATGCAGATCTCCAGCATCCTCCTGAGCTCATTCCTGAGATGGTTCGTCTCTGGCTTGAAGAAGGATATGAAGTGGTCGAGGGGGTTAAAGCCAGAAGGGGTAAAGAAACCCTTGGTGGAAAAATTGCTGCCTTGACCTATTACCGCTTGTTTAATAAAGCCACTGGAATTAATCTAACCAATGCTTCGGATTTTAAACTCTTAGACCGTAAGGTTGTAGAAGCTTGGAAGACTCTAAAAGAAACGGATACCTTTTTCCGAGGAATGTCGGCTTGGTTAGGTTACAAACGAATCCAGATTCCTTTCGAGGTTCAAGAGCGAAGGGAAGGGATATCTAAGTGGTCTATACAAAGTTTAGTCAAGTTGGCTATCGATTCTATTACATCTTTTAGCACCATGCCCCTACACATCATTACTGGACTAGGGATTGGGCTTCTGCTTTTCGACGTGGTCTTGGTTGGGCAGACTCTTTATATGAAGTTTAGTGGTCAAGCCTTTACAGGATTTACGACAGTCATCATCTTAGTCCTAGGAATTGGCAGCAGTATTATGATCAGCCTTGGTATTATCGGAATCTATATCTCGAAAATTTATCACGAAGTCAAAGGAAGACCACGCTATATCGTCACTGAGCAGAGAAAAAGCGAGGTCAAAAGTATCCGTCGAAGAATTCAATAATCTATATTCGGTGATGCTTATTCAATCGTCTTAGGGGGAGGGGATTGTATTTTTTCCAAATATCTAATCGTTGGTGGATCCACGGCACTTCTGGAACTTCTTATCTTCCTCGGATTGCGGCGGGTAATGGAGTTTGATGTGGTCTCAGCAAATGTTTTAGCCATTGGAGTTGCCACAGGAGTAAACTTTTTAATGAATCGCAATTGGTCCTTTCGAAGTAGTGCTAGGGTCGGTCGCAGTTTGTTTTTGTATATCACCCTTATCCTGTTCAATATGGTTTTTACTACCTGGATGATTACCCTCCTTGTGAGCTGGGGAGTGATAGATTTTTGGGCAAAATTTTTTATGATGGGCGCAGCAACTGTGTGGAATTTTCTTCTCTATCGGAAAGTTGTTTTTGTTTAACCTAAAAAGCATCTGAGAGTCAATGGCTCTCGATGCTTTTTTCTACTCACCCTTCAAAGGGTATAATGTTAGTTTGACTATGTATGTAAATACCTTGTTAATGATCTCTTTCAGATCTAGTAAAATACTGACTTGATTGCATTAGATCTCTTTCGAAAATATCCTTTAACTCTTGCGGGAGTACACTATCAATTAATACTGCGAGCTCCTCTGGAGACTCCTTCATACCTCTTTGTCCCCATCTGAAAGTAAGTTCGCTTGAAATTAAGGCTGCAGCATCAATCTGAAAGAGTAAGTGGGCAGTTGGTTGAATCTTTTTATACTCAATTAGTGTTGTGGTATAGATTTCTATTGAGTGACGATATGCATATCTCCTAATTGCGTTGTAGTCCTCGGAATCGGTGGCATGAGAATATATCACTTTTTCTTTATTCAGTTCAGTAAATAATTTGATATGTGCCTGTAACCAAGTAAGTGTACGCCCGACTTCCTGTAGAGTATCCTCAGTCAAAAGCTCAAAATGCCAAGTGACTACCGAATATTTATCTTGAAAATACCGATAGAAAGTCTGACGAGAAACGTGGCTCTCTTCGCAAAGTTGTTTGATACTAAGGTGGTCAAGATTACTTTTTTCGAGTAGGTAACCTAGGGCGTGAAATATACGCCATTGCACTTCGTGATATTTCTTCATTTTGCAGTGCTCCCTTAATATAGAATTCCTGTTTTACAGAACCCCTTACATTAAGTTGAACTCAATTGAAATTATAAATAGAATTAAAAACTAGATTCCTTAAGAACATCAATTAAGGAGAAAGACATGACATAACTTACATGAAAATAAAACCTATGTTGTCACTTGGAAACAATGAGAGTCGCAAATACAAGATAGATGCTGAAAAATGCTTAAGAATTTACACTTTAATCAATATGTAACTTCAAATAGATCCATATGCTTGTTACAATTATAACATGGATTACATTAATTGGTGTAAAATTAGGTAAATATACTTATTCGTTCAATTGTGTAAAGATATAAGATTGTTATCACTACCACGTTTAGAAGTAAGAATGGAGGTGAGACTAAGACGGATTAAGGTTTAGCTTGTGAAAAAAATATTTAGGAAAAAGGAGAGGAAAGTAATGTCAGAGAAAAGAACAGACGCTGAAGGAAAGCAATTATCTCGGAGAGACTTTTTGCGGAACACCGGTATCTTAGCCGGAGGAGCAGTTCTTGGCACGGGTTTGTTAGCAGGCTGCTCGGAAGGTACGGCCAAAAGTACTCCTACTCCTGCTGAGGTGTGGGACTATGAAGCAGATGTTGTTGTCGTTGGTTTAGGTGGCGCAGGGGCTGCAGCTGCCATTGAAGCTCATGACGCCGGAGCCAAAGTTCTAGTACTGGAAAAACAAGCTAAAGATAAGCATTATCCGAACACGAGAATGAGTGGCGGCGTATGGCACAATCCTGATCCCACTGGTGATAGAGCAGCCCGGGTTGAATATATTAAAGCTATGATGAGCGGTGAAAATATTCCTTGGAAAAATGAAGGCGAGCAAGAACACGTATCCGCAGCAATGGCAGAAATGTTTGCTGATGGAATCATGGAAGTTGAAAAATTCTTGATGGCTCAAGCCCCTGATCTAGATCCAGCTGGTATGGCTCCTGGCGGAGAGGCCTCTTTCCCTATGTTCCCCAAGTTCAAAGAAGCTAAATATGGTAAGACCATTAGTACTCGATATAAAGATTTTCAAAATGCAAACCGTGATGTTCCAGCTTATGAGCAACCTAAAGAGCAAAAGTCAGCCGGGGAAGCTTTTTATTGGGCACTTGTAGAAGAAGGGATAAAAACAAAGCGTCCAGAAATTCAACTTTTATTTAGCGCTCCTGCAAAGAAATTGATTCAAGGTGAGAACGGAGAAATCCAGGGTGTTATCGCTACACAAGAAGGCAAAGAAATCAAGATTAAAGCAAAAAAAGGTGTTGTGCTTGCGAGCGGTGGATATGAATATAATATGCCCATGCGCAGAGCCTTCCTAGAGGGTCCTGGAGTATCGGGTTGGGGGTTCTATGGTACGACTTTTAATACGGGTGATGGCATCGAGATGGCGATCCTTGTCGGTGCTGGACTAGTCAAAGTTGCTAAAGCAGCCTCCCGCATTGAATCTGCTTTCCCCCATGGAGAGCACTTTGAGAAAAAAGGTCTCAAGATGGGATCTAACACTAGTGTAACCTCTTCTAAAAATAGCGTAATTGTCGATAATTTCGGTAAGAGATATACCGATGAGCACATTATCACAGATTCCAAACGACCTTACCGTTATCAATTTTACAAGGAAGCTGTACACTATGATCTTCTCACCATGAATTATCCTCGTATTCCAAGTTGGATTATTTTTGATGAAACTCGGCGAGCTTCTAGTGCAGTTGTTAATATGACGATATCCACGGTGGGCTATGGTTTCCTACCATGGACCAAAGATAATATGGATGCCATTCAAAGGGGATGGATACTCAAAGCGGATACTCTTGAAGAATTAGCTGAGAAGATCAAGGCTGATCCTGAGAATCGTGAGCTTATTGATACCAAAACTCTAGTAGATAATGTGAAGAAATTTAACGAATTCTGTGCTGCTGGAGAGGATAAAGAGTTTGGTAGAACTCCGGCAACGATGGGTCCGGTTGAAAAACCACCTTTCTATGCTATGAAGCTTTATCCGGGAGGACCCAATACCAAGGGTGGAATTGATGCCAATGCTAAGAGAGAAGCTCTTGACTGGAATGCTAATCCCATACCAAGACTCTATACCGCTGGTGAAATATCCTCTGTATTTAAATTCACCTATCAAGCTGGAGGTAACTTAACCGAATGTATCGTATGCGGACGTGTTGCAGGTAAAAACGTTGCCGCTCTGACTTCTTGGTCATAAAATTTTAAATAAGACCAATGGATAAAGAGGGCCAAAAAATGTCAAGGCCCTCTTTACTAAATCTACAACGATCAGCAAGGAGAAGACTGCTATGGAGAAGTTGATACATAACTCAGAGCATATAACCACAATCGAGCTGATAAATCCAGTTCCAAAGGAAGTCGATGCTGGAAGGGATCTATTATTCCGAATAAGGGTTAAGAGTGGATGCAGTAGTGACCTTTTGGGTTGTAAGATTATAATTTTTAATGTTTTGAGTGAAGTGGTAAAAGAAGCTGAGCTCGCACTATTTGACGGAGCAAATAATGAAACCCATGATATATGGGTCAAAGCTCCAGATCAACCCGATGAATACCTTTGGACTGTACTTTTCCCTGCTCAGCAAAAAGAAGGGATGCTATATAAAAAAAGTTCAGTGCAAATTTCGTTTGCGGTTAACCCGCATGTAATTTCGCTTAGTGTCTGGGGTGTACCCTCTCCTGTAAGCCAAGGAGAAATATTCAAGGTTAAAATCGGTGCCAAGTGTTCAGCTAGCTGTTCTCTTGCGGGTCTTCCTATAGTTATCGAGGATGAAAACCATCAGCAGGTGACTATTTGTAAGTTAGGAGAAGAAGTGCTACCCCAGACCAATGGAACGTACTGGTCAGAGCAAGAAATCGTCGCACCAGAAGACGAAAATCTCCACAAATGGGTTGTTCAAGGTCATACTCAACACCTAGAACTACAACACCAAGTCAATACAGAGACACTTTTGTTCCGTACAGCAAAGCCACCGGAATATAAGGTAACGATTGAAGTGCTAGATAAATACAACAATACACCTATAGAGGGCGCATACGTCATGCTGGGTTTATACAAAGCAACAGTGGATGAATACGGTATTGCCAGTCTCGAAGTGCCTGGAGGCAAGCAGGAGTTGTATGTTACAAAGGATAATTTTCTATCCTCCCAGGCGACTGTTGATATTATAGAGGAAACCAAGATAAAGGTTGATTTGGAGTATTATCCTGTACTGTAGAGTAAGAAATTGAAAAGTAGAAGAGGAAATAAGGAATCGGTATTATTAAGCAGGAAAATAATAATCCAAGGGGTGATCAACCTGAAGAGACACAACGCAATGAGACTAGTATTCCTTTTGTCCATATCACTCGTGATGTTGGGAATCATTGTCGGATGCTCAGCAACCGAGGAGCCCACTCCTCCAACTACAACATCTGGGGCGTGGTGGTCAGCGGACATGGACTGCTCTCTATGCCATTCTAAGAATGTGGAATCTATGGGAAACAGCATTCTTACTATCTCAGTACATGCCCAAGCGGGTCAAAAATGTGTGGATTGTCATGGGCTAGAAACCCTTCAAGAAGCACACAAAGGTGATTCTAAAATCCCTGAGACAATCAATGTTAGAATGCCAAAAGAAATGTGTTTCGAGTGTCATGGATCTTATGAAGAGATAGCAGCCCGAACAGTAGATAGCACTGTACTACAGAAAAAAGACGGCAGTTATGTCAATCCCCATGTTCGGCCTAATGAAAACCATGAAGAAAATATTGAATGCTATCAATGTCATAAAATGCATATGGAGTATGATAACAAAGCAAATTGCTTAAGCTGCCACCACACTGGTGAACTGACCTGTTATACATGCCACTAAATCTTCTGAAGTGCTACAAAAGGGAACTCGCCACTTAATAAGATACAAGAAGGCATGACAAAGGTTAAGGCGCTATATCTTGAACAGTAAACATTATGTTCAAGATATAGCGCCCCTTTAATAAACTTTTCTGACTCAATAACTACAATAGCTCTAACTCCCCAGTTCAATTTATTTTAAAGGATGATCCCAACCCTTAAGGCCACCTTTAAGATGATAAATTTGATTGAAGTTTCGCTTTAGGAGAATTTTTACGGCTCTAATACTTCTGGCACCTGAGGCACAATAGACGATCAAAGGACGATCTTTATATTTTCCTAGTTCACTGATTCTGACTTCCAATACATTAAGTGGAATATTCTTTGCTTTTCCTATATGACCGTCCACATATTCTTCTTTATAGCGAACATCAAGGACGACAGAATCTCGATTGTTTTTGATTAGCTCATAGGCTTCATCAGCATTAATATTTTTAACTTTCTTGTTCAATAGGACAGAATAAGTATTAAACAAAAAACCTATTAGTACAGCAAAGATAAAGATCAAAATATATCCCCAGAGACTGTTGTTGAATAGTTCCAAGATATTACTCCTCCTTTAATTGTGGCTAGAATAGATGTTTCCCTAGAACAGTGCAAAAACTGCTATTTGTTTTGGATAAGCTAATAATTCGAGATACTCATAAACAACTCCTTCCCAAAATGAAAACAATCGCAACAAGTGATTTATTCAAGTTGGGATGATAAACTATCAATAGAACACCCCGCCGGAGAATCGTTCGAACGCGCGCTAAGGAGGCTACAAAATGGATATCGAAATCAACAATGTGGCTAGTCATGAGGAGTTTCAAGAAATAGAGCTCAAGCTTAAACTTCATGACCCCCAACTTGTGGAGAGCATATTGAAGGACTCCCTAATTATAAAGTTAAGTCGGGGCTTCAGGCCCTTAGTCAAAGAAAATATCACGACCTATTATGACACCTTCGATTATCGCTTGCTTGACAATCAAGTATGCTATAGAATTCGCAATTCGGCAGGGGAGTATACTGCTACTATTAAAGGCTATGGTTCTTCCCGTGAAGGCCTATCCATTCGTAGCGAATGGAATCGTAAGTTGAGTGATAATAAGCCATCCTTAGAACCTTTCATAGATTTAGATATTGGGCAAGAGCTGGAAAGAAACATAGGCAAAGGCGACCTTTTACCGATTTTTACAACTCGTTTTATACGCACTTCGCTTGATCTTATTTGTGAAGATGGCAGTGTGATTGAATTGGCCCTTGATCTTGGAGAAATTGAAGCAGACGCAAAAAAGGAGCCGATTTCTGAGCTTGAACTTGAACTAAAAAGTGGCCACATGGAAAATGTGCTGGAACTGGGTAACGTGCTTACGCAGAAATATTCATTGACCCCAGAAGATCAAAGCAAATATTATCGCGGACTAATACTTGTTGGACTATTGAACAAGATTTCAACCGGTGACTGAGTCTATTGAGCAATAACTTCCACGACAGATTTATCATGATACGTACGTCTATTTATATGAATATTTGGATAATCCAAACCGGAGCCATTTGTGCAGGATTATACCGAATTAGTTTTACTAGGAGGGAGGGTATTATGAGGAAATTATCAATAACAATAGGAGCATTACTGCTTAGTGTAGCCTTAATAGTTACAGGCTGTTCTACTTTGCCGGGTTCAAATAATGATCCGAAACCACCCGGTTCAACTAACAACTCCCAGGAAATGACCAAGGAAAAGATTGATTCGGCCTTAGGGGCCAATAAAGATATCTTTAACATTACATGGTCACCGGACAACACCCAAGTGCTATACCTCCAGACCGGAAATGCTGAGAAGAAAGGGCTAGATGAAGCCTATCTATGGCAGGTAGGAGAGGAAAAAGCTCAATTCGTTAGGGATGTTCAGCCCACGACTCGTAGTTTATCCTGGTCGCCTGATAGCAATTACTTTATCATCAGTGAAAAGCTAGGCGATGGCTCCAGCAATAGCATCATAAATGCCGAAACCTTAAAAGAAGGTTCTTTTAAGCCCACCAGCATGCATACTCCTGTTTGGAGTTCCGATAGCAAGGCTATCGCTTATGGCAGTGAGTTCCATGGATATGGAGATATTTGGGGATCCTTAGAGATTTACACCCTTGGTGAAGAGGACAGCGAATATTTCTGGCGGGCAAAAGACACCTACTACAAAGTAGAGTCTTGGGATCAAGAGGGAAACATCAATTACACTGAAGAGGATATCCTCGGCAAAGAAACCAAAAAGAAGAGTACCAAAAATATTCGACCCAGCATTTCCGAAGTGCATCTCGGGGATACCCGTGAACAAGTGATAGTAGCCTTAGGAAAGAGTTATAAAGAGACTCCACCAACTGATGAATCAGCTCACTTCCCTGAAAAAGTATATCGTTGGGATTATGATGGTTATACAGTATTTATCGGGGAAAAGTCAGGTGAAGTCTTGTTAATCACTGCATCCTCTCCAGAAGCGGTCACGAATCTAGGGGTGAAATTGGGGGACAGTGCTGAGAAATTATTTGCAGTCTATCGTTCGAAATATGTCGAGCCAGAGAGCATTCATGGTGGAATCCTTTACGGAATCTTCAAAGTAGAAGGCGCTGCTGCCCTATCCTTTAATCTTGATACGGATCCTGCTCAATATCCGAGACAAATCAAGCCAACCAATAAAATCACAGGAATGACGTTGACCTATCCTGAGATTATGGATGATTCATTTTAAGGTAGAATTAAGTCAGTTATTGTTAGGTAAATAAGTTGGGTAGTCAGGTGTTGTTAGGTAAAGTGATCCTGCATGTTAAAAGTGCAGGGTCACTTTTTATTGCTAGACTTCCACGTTGTTTTTGTATGTCGAGCTAACAATTGAGTCACTATTTTAGGCCAGAAATACAACTTCGTTACAAATTGTGAAATAACCTTTCTACATTGGGTACACTATGAAACGATCATGAATAGATTAAACGCTATAAGGAGAACGAAATATGCTAAGCCTAACTTTTCAAGAAATCGACAATCATCTTATGAAAGATAATAAACCCTCAGACTACATAATAGAATTAAGCAATACAGGTATATTTGAGACCGAATACCCATTTACCCTGCTGGGAGCGTTAAAGAACACACCCCAATCTCCGAAGCACCATCCCGAAGGTAGTGTCTGGAATCATACCCTCATGGTTCTAGACAATGCTGCCGAAAGAAAGCATAACAGCAAAAACCCACAGGTATTCATGTGGGCTGCCTTTCTTCATGATTTGGGTAAAGCTCCCACGACCCGTATACGCAAAGGGAGAATCACTTCTTATGACCATGATTTAGAGGGTGAGATGCTAGCCAGTCAATTTCTAAGTGAGTTAACCCAAGATGCGCAATTCATACAGAAAGTGGCCAAAATGGTCCGCTGGCATATGCAAATTCTCTTTGTAGTCAAGGGATTGCCCTTTGTCAATGTCAAGAAAATGGCTGCCGAAGTTGACCTTGAAGAAATTGCTCTTCTGGGTTTATGCGACCGTTTAGGTAGAGGAGAAATGAATCAAGAGAAAAAGCAGGAAGAAGAGCAGACCATAGAGAAGTTCTTAATAAGGTGTATGGAGATCCTTCAATAGCTACGATTCGACAGCACACCTTCACTCAACATATGTGCAAATATTGTATAGAGTAAAATTTAACATTATTTAAAAAGGAGAATCAGATTATGCGTGAATTCAAGGAGATTAGCCCTGAACAATTTATCCACAGCCCATTTCAACTTTTAGATAAAGAGTGGATGCTTATCACTGCAGGCAATGAGACCAAAGTAAATACCATGACAGCCTCTTGGGGTGGATTTGGTGTACTATGGAATAAGAATGTGGCCTATATTTTCATTCGCCCTAACCGTTACACGAAGGAATTTGTAGATCATTCAGGAACCTTATCGCTATCTTTCTTTGATTCCAAACACAAAAAGCAAATGGGCTATCTGGGCAGAGTATCAGGCAGAGATGAAGATAAGATTAAAGAATCCGGCTTAACTGTTTTGAAGGCCGAAGATGGGACGCCTTATTATGAAGAAGCAAGAATCACCCTCTTTTGTAAGAAGCTTTATGCTCAAGAGTTAAAGCCCGAGTGTTTTACTGAAGCAGGAATCGATGAGAAAAACTATCCGCTCAAGGATTACCACACCATGTATGTGGCCGAAATCGAAAGAATTCTTGCGGAGGAATAACAAATAGAAGTTTCGCTATCGTATATCGGAAAAACAAGATTGGACCACTGAGTATAGCAGAGTGAAGATCTGAAAACAAATGTATTTGAATAGCCATGATTTGGAGATATTGCTCAATAAAGAGAAATAGGCTCCGAGTCATGGCTTTTTATTATTAATAAAAACTATTCTATTTCCATCTTGACATCGGAAGAGAATGATGTATTATTGTATTAAGCGATTAATACAATAATACATCAAAACAAGAGGTGAGACCATGTCATGGGAACTAAAAAATGACAGACCCATATACACCCAACTCATTGAACAGATTCAGTTAAACATTTTTTCTGGAGTGTACCCCTTAGGATCGAAGCTCCCATCGGTTCGGGATATGGCCCAAGAAGCAGCCGTTAACCCCAACACCATGCAGAGAGCCTTAGCTAAATTAGAGGAAGTTGGATTGATTATTACCTACCGCACGAGCGGTCGGTCGGTAACGGAGGATGCACGAATGGTAGAGCTGGTAAAAACAAAAGTTGCCCAAGAACAGATTCTTGAATTTCTTGAAAAAATGAAAATGATGGACTTTGACCGAAAAGAGGTTTTAACTATCATCAATAAGTTAGCGGAGGAGATGAGGTAATGACTCCGATCCTAGAATGCAAGGGATTGACAAAAAAATATGGTTCCAAGGTCGCCCTAAGTAATTTTAATTTGACTTTAGAGCGAGGTCAGATCGTGGGCCTGTTAGGACCAAATGGTAGCGGCAAAAGCACCTGTTAAACCTTGGCATCACATCGTTAGCAAAATGTTGATTTCGATGTTTTGGGTTGTGCTCAGTATTGTTATTGCCATGATCTCTATAGTGATGATCGGCTATAGAGCGGGGGAATGGGGACGGTTCATCGGAGAGGTAGGACCGTTCATGCAAGAAGTATCTGATTTCCTAGGGGCCTCCATCTACATGTATTCCTTTGAGGCTATCCTTGGGATCATCCTTACGTTCGCGTCGGCGATTTTGATCCTCTATGCATCTATTGCCATCGGCAGCTTATTCAATCAGCACCGCGTCCTAGCTTCCTTTGCTGCTTTTATCGGTCTCAATACCTTAACCCAAATTATCACCATGGTAATCACAACAATCCTAGGCTATAACTATGACCACAATTTTGTAATTAACTCAGCAAATTTCCATTCGATGGAGACTCAGATTCACTTCTTTATCGTCTTTACCCTTATTATTTCTGCTCTAATAACTACAGCTTACTTCTTCATCGCGGAGAGAATATTAAGCAAGCGCTTGAATTTAGAATAAGGACCAAAGTATAGAACAAAGGCGAAAAACAATGCCCGAGCGCATCAATGATAATATCTACCATGGTATCATCGATTATCCATTATCTACTCCTTAGCTAGAAGTTCTTGATAACACACCATATATTAGCTATAATTTCCTTAGAAGAGGATTTTAATGCAAAAGCTTGTGGCAGGGAGAATAATTCCTGCTTTTGCTTTTTATCAGCACTTATTTAGCGATTAGAATGTCTTTTTTAGTGATTAGAATATCTTTTTGAGTACCAAACTAATAGTGTAGGAGAATCCGTAGAAAGGAGTTAACCTATGGATCAGATATTAATCCGGACCCATCAATTAACTAAGCGCTATGGGGATGTCCCCGTGGTCGACGGCCTTAATCTTGAGGTTAAGGGAGGGGAGATTTTTGGCTTTCTTGGTCCCAATGGAGCAGGGAAGACCACAACTATCAAAATGTTGACTGGTCTGATGGAGCCTAGTGCGGGGGAAGCCTTTATCTGTGGATATGATCTGCGCAAGCAGTCAACTGAAGCTAAAGCCAAGATGGCCTATGTTCCTGATCAACCTAAACTCTACGGCAAGCTTTCGGCTTGGGAATTTCTACAGCTGATGGGGGCTCTTTATCGGATACCTAAGGACGTTACTCGGAAAAGAGCTGAGCAACTCATGGAGATGTTTGGTCTTTCACAACGAGCAGATGAACTCTTAGAAGGATACTCTCATGGTATGCGCCAGAAAGTCGTCCTTGCTTCGGCCCTTATCCACCAGCCCAAGGTAATACTCTTGGATGAACCGACGGTAGGGCTTGATCCGGCCAGTGCTCGTCTTTTAAAGGATGTCTTACAAGAACTAGCCAAGCAAGGAGTAGCGGTCTTTATCTCTACGCATATCTTGGAAATTGCCGAACGAATGTGCCATCGGGTAGGTATTCTCAAATCAGGACAACTTATCGCCCAAGGAAGTCCTGAGGAATTGCGTCAAAAGGTCGGTCATGGCGGCGAAAGCCTCGAAGATATCTTCCTGGAGCTCACGGGTGGGCAGGAAAATGACGAACTACTCAAAAGCTTGGAGGGGGATCGCCAGTGAGCCAGTCCTTCGGTCAAGATTTTATGCTGCTCTTAAGAAGCCAACTTCGCGTGTCTTGGAACAAATTTCGGTACCGTGCCAAGAAAACCATCCTTGTGGGCTTGTTAATTGCATTAGGTATCCTTGCCTTCATTTCTTCTTTGGGTTACCTAGCTTACGGGGCTTTAGAATCGATGTCTTACGAAGCCCTTCAGGGATTTCTTTCCTTGCTCTTTCTGGGGGGATTAGTAAGTCAGATCTTCTTTGGGATTACGGCAGCCTTTGCAGCTCTCTATATGTCGGAGGATTTAGAACTGCTTTTTATGGCACCCGTTTCCCTCAAAGCTGTTTTTGCGGTTAAGTCTCTGACTGTCATCGGTAGCAATTTAGTTGCGGCCGCTTTCTTCGTGTTTTTGCCGGGGGTTTTTTATGGTCTGTTTTTTCAGGCAGGGGTTGCCTTTTATGTCTTAGTAGTGTTGGTAACTTTAGGGTTATTAGCCCTAGGAACGGCTATCGCTGAGCTTCTCAATATGCTGGTCATGCGCCTTGTCCCACCTCATCGTAGTAAGGAAGCTGTTGGTTTTATCGGTGCTTTGGCGGGTATTATGATTGCCCTATTTTTTCAAATTCCTAATATGCTCATGAATCAGGATGAAAAAGTCGATATGACGGCTTGGCTTACGGGCAATCAAGAGCTTCTAGAGGTCATGAATTATTTTCCTTGGGGTTGGGGTGCCCAGTCTTTAGTAGCTGGGATTTCGGGAGAATTTTTAAGCGGCCTCGGGTGGAGTCTCCTGATCCTCTTTGTGGGAGTCTTGCTCTTTATTCTTGCCTTTAACCTTGTGGAACGGGGCTTCCGCAGGGGATTTATCTCCCTCAGTCAAGGAGAGGGTGGACGGCGGAGGACTAAACAGCGGAAAACTAGCTCGATGACTGTTGCTTCAGATTCCTCTGTAGCAAAGCAATCCCCTCTCAAGAGCTTTTTAACTCAGGATGAAGTAAGCACACAGAAGGCCTCCTTGCTGCACGGTGCTTGGTCTGTCGCGAAGAAAGACTTGCTTTACTTAAAGCGGGATAGTCGAGAGTGGTTTGGTTATCTAACTCCTTTGATTATTATGGCCTTCTTCATTGCCCAGTACCTCTTTGCAGGCACTCCAGGCTCGGAGGGCTCCCTGATCACGATCTTCATCATGTATACCATTATGTTTAGCGGAAACATGGCCCTCCAATCCTTTGGCCGAGAAGGGGAATCCGATTGGCTTTTGAACAGCGTTCCTCTGGGGGGATGGCCAGTGGTTTGGGGGAAACTGTTAGCGGCTGTTCTGCCCACGTTAGTTTTGATGGAAGCTTTGTTGGTGGGAACAGCGGTGGCTATTAATCTAAGTACCACGATGATCCTAGCTTTGGCCATCGGAGCGATTTTTCTCTCTTTTGGTTCCAGCTCCATCGGACTGTTTTACTCCATCAATAACTGCCGGTTTAATCCGGATAGTCCGCAGCAGCGCATTTCACCTGGCGGTTCTTTATTTATGTACTTCGTCAATATGCTGTTTGTTCTCTTATTGTCCATAGGACTTCTCTATCTATTCCGTCCCGATGAGTTGGTAGTATTTCTTCAAGGACTTCCTCCCTATACCTATGAAGGCGGATTCTGGTCAGCCCTTCTCTACGGTCTTTACCTCCTTAGTCGTCCCTTGCTTTGGACCACTTGGGCTCGGGTGCTCATTGGGGCTCCGGTTACCTTAATCGTATGGGCAACCGTATTTTTTGGATTTATGGCTGCCACGGTGCAACAAAGTCGCAAAGGCTTCCGAGTAGAAATAATTACGAGTAAGAAGAAAAAGAAGAAGTAGAGGTGTTTAAGCATCTCTTTACAGAATAATGAAGGTAGGAGTTAAGAATGACCCATGAAACCCATCATATTCTTCAAAATCATGAACATCTGGAACAATTACTGAAGGTGGAGAAACTTAACCTTCTCTACTTCAGTTCTTCTAGCTGTAACGTTTGCCATGTCTTTATGCCCAAGGTATTGAAATTAGCGAAGGGATATAATATCTCAGTGGTGGAAATCGATATCGAGAAGCATAGGGAAGTGGCCGGTCAAACCTTGGTCTTTACTGTGCCCACCCTTTTGGTTATGCACGAGGGAAAGGAAATACTCAGAGAAAGTCGTTTTATCGACCTCCAAAATGTTGCCCGCGTCATTGAACAAGTCATAGAGTGAGGGAAATCTAATGGCATAGATTAGAGAAATAGCATAGATGACAAGAAAATGATTTAAGTATTTGGACTAAAAATGAAGGGTTTTTAAAAACAATATAGAATAGTAAAAAATATAAACTATGTCACCCTATCAAAAATGTTTGGATAAATATGAAGGAGGGTCACTGATGAAAAAATTATTTAAGTGTACAGTCTGCGGTTTTATTGGCGAAGGAGAAGCTGCACCAGAAAAATGTCCTAAATGCGGTGCTCCAGCTGAGAAGTTTGAAGAACTTTCAAGCGAAGCTGCTGAAAAAGTTTACCGTTCCGACAAGACTAACGTAATCCACATGGAAGTTATCGCCTTGGCTGACAAGATTATTAAGCTTAGCCAAGAAGGCATCGATGATAACTTGGATCCTAACTGTGTCATAACCTTCGAAAAAGCGATCAATGAAGCCTGGACTATGAAGCAAAGATGCAAAGCCGAATTAGCGGCCCATATGAAAGTAGGTAAATGGTAATCTCGTAAGTTGCAGTAGGTGAGCCGGGTTCTCTTAATTTGACTATGCAATTAGCTAAAATAGGGCTTAGACGTGAAGCATTAGACTCACGGCTAAGCCCTTTCAATATAATTAGTTTGAGGTGATTTCTGATTATTTTTCTACTTGAATGGTTGTTAATAAGATTCTAGCAATAAATGGGTGACTACTATATAATGAAGACAAGATTATTTGAAATCTGGGTAATATAAAATGGCTAGATTTTTTTGATGGACTAAAGAAATTGAGGTGAAGATATGATAACTTTTGGGATGATTACACCAATGGTAGCCGTTATTCTACTGATTATTGCTCTCCTTATTTTTGGCCCAGGAAAGCTTCCTGAAGTCGGAAAGTCGTTGAATAAGAGTGTTAAGAATTTTCGGAGGGAAATGAATACTGTTGATGCTGAGATTATCAGTGAGGAGAAGAATATAAACCCGAAGGAAGAAAAAGAAGAATAGAACTGAAGGAAAATATGCTCATTGCTCTGCAATAATCTCCACTGGTATATTAAAAAGACTTTCATTGTGGAGTCAACACATAAAGCTAGTTGAAACTAGAGATTTGGATGAGAAGGAGATGCAGAGGATGGAATCGAATAAAACATGCGTATTTTGCAATAAAGGTGGGCAATTGATACACAGCTCAGAACAAAATTGCGATGTTCACAGCCAATGTATTGTGTCTATTTTAGGTAAAGATAATAAGATTGCCATCGCAATCGCCAAGGAATTTGACATGATTCCGAATTACAGCCAGTGTGGAACGGGCTGTGAAAATTGTAAGGATCGCTGGTGCGGTCGATAAAGGTGAAAATTTGAAAAGACTAAGAGGCGTATAGGGATGCATCTCTTAGTCTTTTTTATTGTTAAATGCTTTAGGTAGCAGATTATATATTGCTAGTCCTTATCCTAATCTATGAGTAATGTCACTCTTTTAGGGCAACATTAATTGAGAGTTCTTGCAGAGCTTGAGAATCAAAGGAGTGACAATTATGAGTGAAACAAAAATCCCTAAACCAACCTTTCCTGCTCAGCATCAATATAAGCAACCTGGTCTGGAGGCGCTTATGAATCCCAGCCCTATTTTTGAAAACCCAAACTATCTTGCTGCTGGAAAACTGCAGGGGAAAGTTGCTCTTATCAGTGGTGGGGATAGTGGAATTGGCAGAGCGGTTTCTATTCTCTATGCCAAAGAGGGTGCCGATGTTGTTATTGTATATCTAGATGAACACGGAGATGCGCAGTTGACAAAAGAGAGAGTTGAACAGCTCGGTAGACGCTGTCTGCTTATGGCAGGGGACATCGGAAATGAGAGCTTCTGTCATCAGGTTGTACAGGGAACACTAGAAACCTTTAGTCGTTTAGATATTCTCGTAAATAATGGGGCTGAACAGCATCCCCAGAATTCACTTCTGGATATCACTGCACAGCAAATCGAGCAGACCTTCCGCACCAATGTTTTTGGGATGCTGTATCTAACCAAGGCAGCTCTTCCTCATCTTAAGTATGGTTCCGTTATAATCAATACAGCTTCGATTACCGCTTACAAAGGGGATGCCAAGCTAATTGATTACTCCGCATCTAAAGGGGCAGTAGTAGCTTTTACACGTTCTCTTTCAGAATCATTGGTCAAACAAGGGATCCGAGTCAATGGAGTTGCACCCGGTCCGATTTGGACCCCTCTGATACCAGCTTCGTTTGATGCTAATGAAGTCTCAACCTTCGGCAGCACGACACCCATGCAAAGAGCCGGCCAACCTGTAGAAGTAGCACCAGCATATTTGTTCTTAGCTAGTGAGGAATCTGCGTACGTATCGGGACAGATCCTTCATATTAATGGGGGAACCATAGTTAGTGGCTAAGTAATGCCAAAAAAGGGTTAGGGTTATTGATTACAACCCTGACCCTTTTTACATTCCATCAGATTTTATCCTTGTTCTTTTTTTTGGTTTCCCTCAGACGACTACCTATCTCAAGGGCACTGACAAGAAGGATTTTCCCCGTCTGAATTCTTATCGAATTAATTTCTGCTGCTATAATAGGCGGCGTACGTTCTGCGATTATGCTCATTATCATGATGTTCCCTTCTAATGCTTTTATTCACAGGATATGCAGTTGATGATAAGAGTGCTAATCTCATTACATATCCACAAATACGACAGCGCTGTCGTATTTGTATACAAGCTAGTAACCTACAGACTGGATCGATATAATTTATGCTATACTAAAGGTGCATATTTTTTTTCGGAGGACATGGAATGAATAGAGCATTATCTAATGAAGCATTACTAATTGGAAAGGTCATGGCACATAGGGAAGCCGAAGCCAAAGGACTGGAAAAGAGATTTCATGCCAGAGAACTTTTTTATGAAGTTTTAAGTAATTTAAGTCTTGATGAATAGCTTTGCTTTTGCAGAGTATTTAAAACCTTAAGTTGTCATGCTCGCTGGATAATCAGAATTGTTGGAAGACGGTCTGCACCGGAGTTAATAAATAGACATAGAGTTAATAGTAAGTAGGATTCGACAAATAAGGTTTAGATAATGTGGGGGGAGAGATATTGAATTTATTAGGAAATATTATTTGGCTAGTATTCGGCGGGATTATCGCAGCCATAGCATGGTTCTTAGCAGGCTTGATTCTGTGTATCACCATCATCGGGATCCCTTTCGGTCTACAATGTTTTAAAATAGCTCAGTTTGTTTTGCTACCTTTTGGTAAAGAAATAGAACTGGGACATTTCGGAGTAGGCGGGCTTCTTTTGAATATCTTTTGGCTCATCTTTTTGGGATGGGAGCTAGCGATCGGTCATCTTATGATCGGTGCATTATTCTGCTTGACCATCATTGGGATTCCCTTTGGACTTCAGCATTTTAAGTTCGCAATGCTGGGGCTCTTACCTTTTGGAGCTAAGATTCGTTAAGGATTTAGACAAAGTCAGGAATAAAGATTATTAAAGAATTCTTGACGATATTCTGATAAAATGTAAAATAGACATTGTTATGCTTTTAATTAGGAGGTCAGGTATGAACGAAGAAATCATCAGGCTTGTCAACGTCACGAAAGAGTATGACGGGATACAAGTCTTAGATAATATAAACTTATATATATTGCGTAACGAATTTATAACCCTTCTTGGCCCAAGCGGTTGTGGGAAAACGACGACCCTTCGGATCATTGGAGGGTTTGAAAATGTCACCAGCGGGGAGATTCTGTTTGAAGACAAGAGAGTCAACGATTTTCCTCCCTATAAGCGAAAAGTAAATACTGTCTTTCAACAGTATGCGCTGTTTCCTCATATGAATGTTTTTGAGAACATTGCCTTTGGCTTGCGCATTAAGAAATTGGACAATAAGACGATACAAACAAAAGTTCTTCAGGTTATGGAGCTCATGAATCTAAGAGGTTTTGAAAAAAGAAATATTGATTCCTTAAGTGGTGGCCAGCGCCAGCGGGTGGCCATCGCTAGGGCTATTGTCAATGAACCTGAGGTGCTTTTACTGGACGAGCCGTTAGCAGCCCTTGACCTCAAGCTCAGGAAAGAGATGCAGATGGAACTGAAGAATATCCAGCAGCGTTTGGGGATTACCTTTGTCTTTGTCACTCACGATCAAGAGGAAGCACTAACCATGTCCGATACCGTCGTGGTGATGAATGAAGGGAGAATTCAACAGATCGGGACACCCATCGATATCTATAATGAGCCCAAAAACGTATTTGTAGCGGATTTCATCGGAGAGAGCAATATACTTGAGGGGGTCATGTTAGAGGACTATATGGTGCGTTTCCATGGTCGTCAATTTGAATGTCTGGATAAGGGTTTTGCTGATAACGAAGCAGTGGACGTGGTCATTCGTCCGGAGGACTTGAAGCTCGTATCCGTAGAGGAAGGCATGCTCGCCGGAGAAGTTCGATCTGTGGTCTTTAAGGGTGTACATTATGAGATGATGATCCAGAGCAGCGAGTTCCTCTGGATGGTTCATAGTACCCAGATGGTTGAAGTGGGGAATGAGGTCGGCCTACAGATTCTTCCCAACGACATTCACATTATGAAGAAGGTGAGAGGGGATTGAAAAGAAGATTTTTGACCGCTCCTTATTTGCTGTGGATGCTGATCTTTACGATTATCCCCTTGGTGCTCGTGGTTTATTTTAGTATGTTTGAGACTGGGCCTGATGGGATTCGGTTTACCACTGAGCATCTAGAACGGGTCTTTGAACCGATCTATCTCAAGGTCATTGGGCGTTCAATTGGGCTGGCTCTTATCAGCACACTTTTTTGTTTGCTACTGGGTTATCCCATGGCAATGATTCTAGTTTCTAAAGAGCTTAAAACGAGGGACTTTTTGATTGTTCTTTTTGTTTTGCCCATGTGGATGAATTTCTTAGCCAGAACCTATGCTTGGATGACCTTGTTGGAAAACAATGGTATTATTAATCAGATCTTGACGGCCTTAAGCTTGCCTGCTTTAAATATTCTCTATACAGATAAGGCCGTGGTTCTGGGCATGGTCTATAACTTTCTGCCCTTTATGGTTTTGCCCATCTATTCCGTCTTGAGAAAAATTGACCGGTCTCTGATCGAGGCTGCCGAGGATCTTGGAGCTACTCCCGCCAAGACCTTCTTTAAGGTTATTTTTCCTCTAAGTCTGTCCGGGGTGGCATCAGGGATTATTATGGTTTTTATGCCAGCGGTTACGACCTTCGTCATCTCCAGACTATTAGGCGGGGGGCAGTATATGCTGATCGGAAATTTAATCGAGCAGCAGTTCTTGACCACGGGTGATTGGGGCTTTGGCTCCTCCCTAGCCCTGATTCTGATGGTATTCTTGTTGCTGACCATGGCAATCATGGCCAAGACTGACAAGGATCAAGAAGGAGGTGGGCTCTGGTGAAGTCCTTCTTGATGAAAAGCTACACTTTCTTGATTTTCTTTTTTCTTTATGCCCCGATCCTTATTCTGATGATCTTTTCCTTTAATGACTCCAAGTCCCGGGGAAACTGGGATGGCTTTACATTGAAGTGGTATATTGAGTTGTTTCAGGATGGTCAGATTGCTTCGGCTCTGTATTACACCTTAGTGGTCGCCATTCTTGCTTCCTTGATCGCTACAGTCCTCGGTACACTGGCGGCCATCGGGATTAACAATATGCATGGCTTACCGAAGATGATGACCTTAAATGTAACCTATTTGCCCATGCTTAGCCCGGATATTGTTATGGGGATATCCTTGATGCTGCTCTTTATTTTTGTTAAGCTAAATTTGGGTTTTATAACCATGCTCTTAGCTCATATCACCTTTAATCTACCCTTCGTAATTTTCTCAGTACTACCGAAGCTACGTCAGCTCAATAACGATACGTATGACGCAGCCTTGGATTTAGGAGCTACCCCTTTTGAGGCCTATAAGAAAGTTATTTTGCCACAGATTTCGCCGGGGATCGTTACAGGCTTTTTACTGGCCTTTACCATGTCCATTGACGACTTTGTGGTAAGCTTTTTCACCACGGGCTCTGGAGTATCTAATCTAGCCATCACTATTTATTCTATGGCTAGAAGAGGAATTAACCCGAAAATTAATGCACTGCTAACCTTGATGTTTATATTTATCATGGCGATCTTGGTCTTTGTTAATTACCGGATGGCTAAAGAAAAACAAAATGAGAAGAGGGAGAAATATTGAAAAAAAGCATATTCAAACAATTGGGAGTGGGTGTGCTCCTTGTAGGAATGGTCTTGGGTCTCGCTGGCTGTGGTGGATCCAGTCAGGAAAAACTCTATGTCTATAACTGGGGAGATTACATCGATGAATCGGTTCTCGCGGATTTTGAGAAAGCCAATAATGTGGATGTCATCTACGAACAATTTGCGACCAATGAAGAAATGTATGTCAAGATTAAAGCTGGAACGGCGAAATATGATGTAGCAATTCCTTCGGATTATATGATCTCGAAAATGATCAAGGAAGATATGCTGCATACGATCGATATGAACGCTATTCCTAATTACGCTAAGATCGATGATCGCTTTAAGAACCTGGCCTTTGATGCCAAGAATCAATACTCTGTACCATATATGTGGGGCACTGTCGGGATCATTTACAACAAGACCATGGTCGATGGAACGATTGATAGCTGGGATGTTTTATGGGATGAAAAATACTCCAAGCAGATTCTGATGCTGGACAGCCAACGGGATTCTATTGCTGTGGCCTTGAAGAAGCTAGGTTATTCTCTAAATAGCCGAGATGAAAAAGAATTGGAAGAAGCCAAAAAATTGCTGATTCAGCAGAAGCCTTTGTTGATGGCCTATGTCGGGGATGAAGTAAAGGATAAGATGATCGGTAATGAAGCAGCTATGGCTGTGGTCTGGTCAGGGGATGCAGTCTTTATGAAAGGTGAAAATCCCGATCTGGAGTATGTCATTCCTAAAGAAGGAAGCAATATTTGGTATGATGCTATGGTTATTCCTAAGACCAGCCAAAACAAAGCTATGGCCCAGAAGTTCATTGATTTTATGTGCAGCACGGATGTAGCCTATAAAAATGCCGATTATATCGGTTATTCTACTCCTCATAAGGAAGTTATAGAAATGCTACCTGTAGAGCTGACTTCGGATCCTGCTTATTACCCTGCGGATGGTCAATTACAAAACTCAGAAGTTTTTGAAGATCTCTCCGATGTTTTACCAATCTATGATAGAATATGGACAGAGATTAAATCACAATAAAATAAAGCGAAAAGCTTGAGGTTTTTATGAGTAGATTCATAAAGCTTAAAAGACTTCCACTAAAAAAGAATAAGTCACAGAGTGAAACTGAACAGCCTAAATTAGTGATGGACATTATTGAAGAAGATTATCCGGAAAAATATGATACTTTGAAGAATAAGATATCTCAGCTCGGTAGGCTGTTTACTGAAGATGAATGGTTAACCATTTTGATGAAATCTCGGGCTGAACATGAACGCTTTTTTCCCAAACACCCGGACAGGCAAAGAAAGAATTAACTATTAAAGGAAAGAATATTTGACGTGTAATTATATAGGACACCCCGTGCGGTGTCCTAGTTTTTTTATTAATCACAAAATCAACATGGGCAGAAGGAGTCACTATGGAGTATAACCTAGAAGAGCGACAAGAGGTTTGTAGTGTTGCCAGTAAGCTTGTAATCTTGAAAATTTACAGATATCCTGCTTCCAATCCTAATGCTGCTGGAGAGATTGTAAATTTTAAATGTAACCAGAGCAGTATGACTTGTGAATCTCGCTGTACTTATAGATTGCTTATGAACGATTATTAAACTCATATTTGACAGCTATAATCTCCGATTGGCGCCGGCCGGTGTCCCCTATCTGTTACATAATGGAGGACCGGTGGCTTCTGAGGAGGATCGATAACTTTTTTGTTCAATAAGTGCTTTTAGTTCCTCTGGGACTTGTACACTATCATAAGTGATAGTAGTATTATAATTGAGAACATTATTAATATTAGTAATTATAAAGTTAGATGCTATAAAGAAAGAGGTGACAATTAAATGGAGGGTAAAGAATTAAACAGTTTATTAAATCCAGTTCGGATGAGAATTTTCCAACTGTTCTTGGGCCATGATACGGAAACGGTGAAAAGGATTGCTGAAGAGCTACCCGATGTTCCGCCTGCTAGTCTATATCGTCATGTAAATAAATTACTTGAGGATGAAATAATTGAAGTTTGCGCGGAATATAAAATCAGGGGAACAGTGGAGCGGGTGTATCGTCTGAAGAACAATCCTAGAGTGGGCTTTCAGAATTATTCTCTTTATCTGAGCGATGGAGAGTGCGATGAATTAGTTCAGATAATCGAGAATACTCTTCGAGGGTTTGAAAATAATAAAACAGATGGCGAGCGTAGATTAAGGAAAATTTCCTTCGTGATGATGCGGGAAAATGAGTATTGCTGACACAACAACAGCAAATCCTATGTTCACTGCCGTGGTGGCTACTGCCTTTGCCTATGAAGGATGGATTATTGCCACGAGTATTAATGCGGAATTAAGAGATGCCAAAAAGAATCTTCCACGGGCCCTAACCTTTGGAACCATGTTTGTAGCACTCATTTATATTTTATATTACACAGGTCTGGCGGGCGCCGTAGAAAACAATGTTATCATGCAAGGTGGTGAAACCGGTGCAAAAATTGCTTTTGCCACGGTATTCTCTAGTCTATCTTGGCATTTTTACAGTGTTAATGCTTATCGGCGCGTTCTTCAGTTCACCTAAGAAAGCTTAAAGAAGCGAATCTTAAAAGGGGAGTTGCTAAACGAACAATACCTGTTCGGCTAGCAACTCCCCTTTTAATGGCTTGTATTGATGATATTTAAGGTTTCATCTTAGTATCGACGTGCCCCAAGATAACGGGGACCGTAGTAGCTATCGCTGATTCCGGAAACTTTCACCCCACTACCGGGATTGGAAGCGTGAACAAACTTCCCGTTGCCAATATAAATTCCTACATGAGATGCTCCGGGAGCATAGGTGCTGAAAAATACTAAATCTCCTGATTGTAAGTTATCACTACTGACGGCAGATCCAGAACTAAATTGATCGTAAGAGGTTCGAGGGAGGGATACTCCGGCACCGGAGTATACGTATTTAGTAAAACCTGAGCAATCAAAGCCGCTGGTGGAAGTTCCTCCGAATACATAGCTGGTTCCTTGAAGACTGAGAGCGCGATCCACTAGGGAAGAACCATCGGCGCTACCTCGAGAAGTTGCCATGGCGATTGTGGTCGTTTGTTTACGGGGCCCTTTAGCAACAACCTCATCAACAGGTTTTTTGGTAACTTTCTCATCCAAGACTTTCTTAGCTACTTCTACTCCATTTCTTTGCTCATAAGAATAGGTGACAAACTTTGAACCATTGTTTCCTTTGGTGATAACCTTCGTTTGACCAGGACTAAGCTTGTAATCTGTCTTTGTAACAACATCATAGGGGATTATTTCCTCCCCAGAATATGTACCTTGACTTAATACGGTCAGATAGGGCTCTACCGTCACAAGATTAATGATTTCACCTGGTTTAATCACTGAGTCTTCTGTGGTTCCGGGATTTCCTGCTAGAACTTCCTCAGTTAACATGTTGTTTTTTCGAGCAATTAACCACCAGGAATCATTTTTCTCAATTTTATATTCCTTGGATGTGACCTTGCCCTCGATGAGCATTTCATAGGCTTGGTCCACTTGGTTCATTTGATCAGGTTTGATAGAGACTTTTTCGATATTCACTTCTTCCGCGAAGCTAATGGAAGTCACTTGATTCTCATCGCTTGCTTTCGAATAATACTCTTCGTATTCCTTAAGGAGCTTTTCTGCATCCTCTTGGCTGGGCAGATAAGCTATCGGGGTACCATCTGCAACGATTTTGTAGCCCTCCAGATAATAATTTAAGGATTCAGCTATTACCTCCTCGCTGATCATCGAGGCTTCATAGACAGAATTCTTGATTCGTACATTTTCGTAAGCGATTTGGTCACGGGTTTTGGCAACCACACCATAAGGTTCGCCTTTTTCTTGAAGGAAGGTATCCACAAGGATCTGACCGCTATTAACATTATCTACATATCCCATTTGCTGACCGTTAATCATCACAGCAGCCACAGAGGTAGTTGATAGAAGATAAAAACTTAAGCCACCTGCTAAAACCAGGGTTGCAGATAATGAACCAATCACTCGTGGAGATTTCCAAGGAACGTTCTTAGCAAATTTTTGAACTTGGTCAGTTGAAGCAATTCGAAACTGAGACAGTTTTTCCCTAAAATGCATGCTCTGACACCTTTCTTAGCTTACGAGGTTAGTTGACGGATTCGGGCAAAGTGTGAGCCCTACGCGTGTGATACGCGATTCACCCCAAAAAAAAGTCCCCCGCCCTAGATATCTAGGTTCAGCTTTACTCTAGGATTCACATATTTTGATATTTTAATTCGACTCAATTAGGTTCGACATCAAGACCTAAAGTTCCTTCATTCAAGTATATGTAATACGTGGAAATTACATGACATTTGCTGGATAATCAAATATATAGAAATAGTTATTCCCTTCTCATATATGTTAAAATAGTGGCATCGTAGCTACTCTTGGACGACCGCTGGGCAAAAGGAGGACGATCCTTTGTTTTTTAGAAGGAGAAAAGAAGAAAAGAAAATTAATGCACCACATCCGGAGATTCATGAAGAAACTCTCGCGTGCAGGAAATATAGAACTAATTATTATTTTAAAGGTTCCATCGGAAAAAGAGAGTCTCTGCGGAGTAAAAAGCAGAGGAAGGATGAGATTGGCGAATATAAGTTGGAAGTGGAGCTTTCTCATTTGCCACGATGCTTTAAACTCATAAGCAATGTACTGTTAAGTACTAAGATGGGATATGAACAGATCGATCATCTCCTAGTCTCTCCCTATGGACTTTTTATTATTGAGGCATACAATTTGGCAGGCTTGATTGTCGGGGAAGAGAATGATCAGAAGTGGTATCAGATGATCACTTGGCGGGTAAAAACCTTTCCTAATCCTCTCCTAGGAAACCAAACGCGAATTGAAGCTTTAAGAGAGCAAGCGGAACTTGAGGAGAACATCCCTGTATTTTCTTATGTGACGTTTAACTGCCGTAGTAAGCTGAAAGTCTTTCTAGGTTCGGTTTTTTATGATATTGATCTTTTGGCTTCGATTATGAAGCTGACTCAGACTCAACCAGTAGTGTTAAGTGATGAAGAGGTCCTCAATATCCAGGAAGCTATTGATAGAAACAATGTTAAAGACCAAGGGATTCGTAATGAATATGCCGCTCGCCTCCGCAAGATGAGAATGCAAGAGAGACCGAAGCATGGTGATATTCGTTGTTGTCTTTGCCAAAAACCTGTGAATGCGCGAATAGCGAGATATTGTATTAATCATCCTGAGAAATTTGCTTGGAAAATCTATTGTGAGAAGCATCAGAAAGAAATGACTAAAATCATAAGACGGGAACGTATGAAAAATGAGGAGTTTACATAATTGAGATAACTTTATTATTCTTTATATAGAAGGATTTTAGAAAAAATTCCAGATTGAGGCAAAGAAAAGTGCCATTATAGAAGTGAGTGGTAGAAGGGGAATTATGAGTGACAGTGGTGTTAATAAGCAGGAAGAAGCGACCCTAGGTATCAAGTCAAAAGCTGTTCGAGGGGCGCTACTTACATTGATTGGCGGGATTGGCTGGGGATTTTCCGGCGCCTGCGGACAATATCTTTTTTCTGTAAAGGGAATCGATCCTCATTGGGTTACCGTTGTACGGATGTTTACGGCGGGGATGATCTTATGCCTTTTTGTTTTATCTAAATATAAAAAGGAAATGGTGGGGCTGTTCAGTAACAAAAAGGACCGCTGGACACTCATTGGCTTTAGTATATTTGGCCTTATTTTTTGCCAGTATACCTATTTGCTGGCCATATCGTACACTAATGCGGGAACAGCGACTGTGCTACAGTATCTAGGACCATTATTGATTATGATCTTTGTGTGCGGAATCGACCGGCGGTTGCCGACGAAGACAGAAGGTATTGCTATTGTTTTAGCCATTGTCGGCACCTTTCTATTGGCTACTCATGGCAACCTCAGTAACCTGGTCATTTCTTCTCAGGGTCTTTTTTGGGGGCTAATGTCTGCCTTAGGGTTGATGCTTTATACGATAATTCCGGGAGGAATTATCAGCAGGTGGGGAAGTATTGTCGTGACTGGCTGCGGTATGCTTATGGGCGGATTAGTTTTGCTTATCTTAGTTCGGCCTTGGCGAATTCATGTTTCTTTAGATTGGCAAGTGTTTTTGGCAATGCTGGCGATGATCGTGATCGGAACGGTATTATCCTTTACCTTGTATCTACAGGGTGTTAGTGATATCGGGCCTGTTAAGGCCAGCATGATCGCCTGTGTGGAGCCTGTTGCAGCGGCCTTGTTCTCCGCGATTTGGTTGAATACAGCCTTTGTTGGGCTCGATATTCTGGGGTTTGCTTTAATTATTACCACTGTGATTCTCTTAACAAGAAAAGGGAGTTAATTTTAAAAAACCATTTGACAAGTAAAGCTAGTCCATGTATTATAGTTATTGCGCTACGGCCCATTGGTCAAGCGGCCTAAGACACCGCCCTTTCACGGCGGTAACACGGGTTCGAATCCCGTATGGGTCACCAAAATTCGGGCGATTAGCTCAGCTGGGAGAGCGCCTGCCTTACAAGCAGGAT
>JBFWMF010000035.1:0-30960 GCA_050251735.1 Desulfitobacterium sp. | reverse complement strand
TCCATTACTCTTTAATTATCCTTATTGAGGAATTTTCGACCTAGAGAGAAAAGATTGAATCCCCATAGACCAACATCGCTCGGCAGACGGTTCAGTACAACAAGAGATTTATGATGTTCTAATTGCTACCAAAGTAAGGATTCCTTTAAAGCCACTGATTTCGATCAATGGCTTTTTCTGTGTCTAGGAACATCATAAATCTCTAATTAGTTACACGAAGTCGGTGCCCCCATAGCCAGAAAGCCGCCATGGACGGCGGCTCCTTTAACGACTATTCTTTTATGTGTCAAATGTTAATGTTAAGTCCTTTAGGTTTATTACTGCGCCGACTTGCATTAGGAGATCTAAACCTAATAAGCCGTTTATTTCACCTTTTGGATCGATGACTCCAAAAGGATATTTGGACCGAAGTAAAGAGCAAACCTTCCCGAAACTCAATCTTCATTAGATTGCACCTCGAAAACCAAATATCTGCTTTATCGGCACTTCAATCTTTTCGTTTCCAGTATGATATACCAAGATATCATCCTTTGCTCGAACCAACTCACGTGTCGCTTCCTTCTCATCTTCGAAAGCCTGGATTACTGCCATGTCATCAATGAATCTTACATTATCCTCAATGTGTGAATCCAGTATATGAATCTTAACAAAACGTTCAGGATATAACCTTCTGACCTCATTCCACTTCATTAGATTCACCCTCCCTCTTACTTTCTAGATAATTCCATTATACCATTTCTTGTCCTAGAATATCACTAATTTATAGAGCGCATGGACGCGCGCACCCGCACCGATTTCGTGTAACGTTTCGAGGAGTCCCGCAGCGTCCTAACCGCATGCATCATCCTCTAGTTGCGGGACTCCTCTGTTAGCTGAAGTGTTCCCCGTCATTTTTATAGCCTTAAGACTATATCTCTTTAGTTTGAATAATAATAGTAATAATAATTGTTCCAAATCATGAAGGGTGGTACAATATGGATAAAGATAGAGCTAAGCCTGAGGGGGATGTTGATATGGCTATTCCAAAAGAACCTAAAAACGGTGCACAACCAAACTCGTCTAGTGAGCATAAACGGAAAATCGCTAAAGCACTTAAGGAAGTTACTTCACAACATTCCAAGCTCCTTAAGAAATTAGCTGAGTAATTATGAATGATATCGAACTCCTCTATATAGAGGATATCCTCGCAATTCACGAGGAAGCCATTAAATCTTTTGGCGGGAGCTTTGGGTTGTACAGGGATTCCGTGTCAAAGATTAAGAGTATCCTTGACCAACAATATCCCCATTTCGATCATGCTAAATATTCTACTGTCTATGAAAAGGCAGCAATGCTTTGGTACTTCTTAACAAAAAATCATTGCTTTGTGGATGGTAATAAACGAGTTGGCTTTTATGCTGCCTCAATCTTACTTAAAATCAATGGACACTCTGATTATGTTGATGATGACGAAGCGTATGATAAGGCTATTCAAATATCCTGTTCCCAATTAACGGGCGAGGCATTAGACACTTATATTCTCCAACTATCACATTGGCTAAAAGAGCACTTTTCTAAGTAAGCAGATCTCAATAGGGGTCTGTTTTTTATTGACCAATAAGAAAAACATGCAAGGACATTTCAGCTAACGTCAATTTCCCGCACTTCGTAATAATTAGACCTAAGGTAAAGTATCCGCATCTGTTTCGCGAATACTTTTCTATAGCTTTACTTCTATATTTTTATGAATCTAGAGAGCTTCGAATACGTAGGATATCCTTCTTTGTGACATGGGTATATATTTCTGTTGTTTTAGAGCTTTTATGGCCTAGGATTTCCTGAATATACCTTAATTCAGTTCCTGACTCTAACAAATGAGTTGCGAAGGAATGTCTTAGCGAGTGAATTGAAGCCTTTTTCTTGATTCCTGCTTTTTCACATGCATCTTTAAATATTTTTTGGCCGATCGTTCCGAGAGGTGGGTTCCTTCGACTTCCCCAGGGAATAACCATTCCTGGAGCCTTACCTTTTTCGCGTAGTTTCGAAGTGTTTCCAAGGCTAGCTTGGATAGTATGGTATAGCGATCTTTGCGTATTTGAATCATAGGATATCCCCTTTGCAATTCCATTATATCCCTGTTCTCCATTCAATAGCTAGTTTCCTGCATGATGTAACATTTTTTGCCAAATTACAAGATAAGGAGATTACAAATGACCCCTACTTTCGTAGGGGTCATTTGTCAGGAGGGGACTCCTATACGGGGTATCTCAAGGGTTTAAAACTTCATTTTGGGCGTGTATTCCCCAAGCCTCCCCTAGATCTTCATAAAGAAGTAAATGATCATTAGGATTTCTACTCCGAGCTTGATGATTGTCCCTCCAAGGAGCCCGACCAAGGTACCAAAGCCCACGCGGATGGCATGACTGAGCTCCGTCTTGCGCAACAATTCTGCGGTCACTGCTCCCAGGAAAGGACCAATGACGATTCCTAGAGGCATAAAGAATAGACCCATGATCATGCCGATTGCTGCTCCCCAGCCAGCCTGCTTGCTTCCACCATAGCGACGTGTTCCCTCAACAGTAGCCCAGTAATCTACCAGGAAAATAAAGGAAAACACAAGACCTTGAATGAGAAAGAAGGTCAAGTCTAAGGTCGCAAAGCCAGTCATAAGGCCATAGATCAGCATTCCACCGTAGATGAGGATAGCCCCTGGCAAAATCGGGAGTACCGTACCCAATAAACCCACGATAAAGAGAATAATCGCGATAATTAATGCCGCTGTGGCCAAGCTCATCACTCCAAGTAATATCTCTACTTTTCACCTGCAACATGTCACCCTGAGCGAATACAAATAAACTTGACCTCAAATCAAGATCAACGATCCTCGCACATGCTCTTGACGACACCTTGACATACTTTAATCCCCGAACTCAATTCCCATGCTACGTGCAGCCAGTAACACGGGATCATCTGTTTCTACTTTTTTCAATTGATGAACAGCCTCTTCTATAGGCACCCTTACTATAGCTTGCCCCTGCAAAGCGACCATCATGCCGTAATCCTTATCTAGGGCAGCTTCTACTGCGGCGACTCCATACCGAGTAGAGAGAACCCGGTCCACAGCGATAGGCGAACCGCCTCGCTGCAAATGCCCCAGCACTGTCACTCGAGTCTCCATAGCTGTGAACTCCTCCAATTCAGCGGCCAGCTTGGCCCCGATTCCACCTAATTTGATAGGGTCTGTTCTACCTTGCATTGTCCTCTCCACGGCCATTTCCCCACCCAAGGGTTTAGCTCCTTCAGCCACCACAATAATACTAAAGCGCTTCCCTTGATCAGCTCTTCTCTTCACTGCTTTAGCGATACTTTCCAGTTGATAAGGAACCTCAGGAATCAGAATAACATCCGCTCCACCAGCCACTCCTGCATAGAGGGCAATCCAACCAGCATAACGGCCCATAACTTCCAAGATCATAATGCGATGATGAGACTCTGCTGTGGTATGAAGTCTATCCAAGGCATCTTGAGCCGTGGCGACAGCGGTCTGGAAGCCAAAGGTTAGATCTGTGGTCATGAGATCATTATCTATGGTCTTAGGAACTCCTACTACGTTAAGCCCTTTTTTCGCGAATTCTAGGGCAATACTCAAGCTGCCGTCTCCACCAATAGCGATGAGGGCGTCAATTCCTTCAGCTTTAAATCTGTCCATCACTTCCTCGGAGCGGTCCTGAATCTGCAACGTTCCTTCGACTTGAGTCGGATACGCAAAGGGATTATCTCTGTTGGTCGTTCCCAGAATGGTACCTCCCCGAGGCAAAATCCCTGAGACATCCTTGAGGCCTAGGGTTCGAAAATCTCCCTCTACAGCTCCTCGAAAGCCATCCTGAATCCCAATAACTTCAATTCCACGGTAGCAGGCTGTTTTAACCGCAGCACGAATCACCGCATTCAGCCCAGGGCAATCACCGCCCCCTGTTAAAATAGCCAGCTTTTTTATAGTACCGTTCTCGATGTTTTCCTGGCGCTCTCCTCTTGCTTCTTCCATTGCATTTTCCTCACTCTCTTAGCCTTCAGCATTTCATAGTCTATTTATCCATCCAGACCCTCGAATTGCATCGTATAGTAATGAGCATAGATCCCATCTAATAATAGGAGCTCCTGATGGTTTCCTCTTTCCTTAATTCCTTCATCCGTAATCACGATAATTTCATCGGCATTGCGAATAGTGCTCAGGCGATGGGCAATGACAATGGTCGTCCGGTTCTGAGCCAGCTCTTCCAAGGATTTCTGAATATAACGCTCACTCTCGTTATCCAGAGCTGAGGTGGCTTCATCCAGGATCAATATGGGCGGATTCTTCAAAAAGACTCGCGCAATGGACAGGCGCTGTTTTTGTCCACCGGAAAGTCTTACCCCCCGCTCACCCACATAGGTGTCATAACCTTCCTCAAGGGATGTTATAAACTCATGGATATTGGCCTTCTTTGCCGCCTCCATAATTTCTTCATCGGTGGCTCCTGCTTTACCGTAGGCAATATTTTGTTTGATGGTTCCATCAAATAGATAGACATCCTGCTGCACTACCCCGATGGCATTGCGCAAGGATTCAAGGGTCACCCTGCGAATATCCTGACCGTCTATGGTTATGGTCCCTGAAGTCACCTCGTAAAACCTTGGCAACAAGGAACACAAGGTGGTTTTCCCCCCGCCAGAAGGACCGACCAAGGCGATGGTTTCACCTGCTTTGATCTTCAGGTTGACCTGATTGAGAACATGGGATTCCTCCTCATCATAGCCGAAGGTAACATTTTGATACTCAATATCCCCTTTGACCTGGGTTAAAGGTCTTGCCTCAGGCTCATCCTTAATATCCGGGTGGGTCTCTAAGACTTCAACAAAGCGCTTAAAGCCCGCGTAGCCCTTTTGGAATTGCTCGGTAAAGTTTATCAAAACGTCAATCGGATTAATAAAAATATTGATATAGAGGATATAAACTGCTAGATCAGTTGCCCTTAAGGTCCCGTTGGCAATATTAATTCCCCCGGTAACTACCACTACGATGTAGAGTAGCCCTTGAAAGAAAGAGTTCCAGGCGTGGAACCCTCCCATGGTTTTATAGGCGCCTGTTTTCGATTTTAGAAAGGCTTCATTGCTTTGGGCGAATTTCTTTTTCTCGATAGCCTCATTGGCAAAGGATTGCACAACCCGAATTCCCGCCAGACTGTCTTGGACACTGGAATTCACCTTGGCTATTTTGACACGATTATCACTGAAGATGGGCTGCATTACTTTATTTTTATAGAGACTAAAAACAATGATCAAGAGGGTTACGATGGAGAGTGAAAGTGTCATTTGGACATTAAGGGTCATTAAAATAACTAAGGATCCGACGATTTTTAAAATAGATATGAAAAGGTTCTCTGGTCCGTGATGAGCTAACTCTGAGATATCGAATAAGTCAGCAACCAGCCGGGACATAAGCTCCCCTGTATTGCGTTTATCGTAATAGGAAAAGGATAACTTCTGAAAATGGGTAAACAGATCCCGACGCATATCTGTCTCCATGCGCGCACCCATGATATGCCCGTAGGAAACGATAAAATACTGACAAAAATACTTGATGATGTACATCGCCAATAGACCTATCCCTACCCTAAGGATGGTGTCTAAAATAGCTTCCCGCCCTTGGGTAAATACACTATTGATTAAGTAGCTTAGAATCATGGGAAACGATAAATCAATGGCGGATACGATAATCGCACACGTCATATCCGTGTAAAAAAGGAATCGATAGGGCTTATAGTAACTGATAAAGCGCTTTAAAATACTCACTTCGAAACTCCACTCTTTCTACAAATAGTCGTCTTATCTTAGAAAATCGTTGGCATAATTATCCTAGCATAAAAACCTCTAATAACCAATGAGACAAGTTCTCCTTTTATAATTCTTTATCGGCTTACAGGAGGCAAATACTCCTACCCTTTCAGGCGGTAAGATATATAACTTCCCCTCACTTGCTTAAGATAAGGAGTAAAAATTAATCCGGTCCATAAAATGACCCGGTTGGTCCGACAAAAAACTCAAATTGAGGATCATAGAAGCTCAGGTTAGCCCCAAGTCCATGAATAAAGACAAGGGGCTTACCTGTTCCACGATCCAAGTAATTAAGCTTTCCATTGAGGTGGGTTATTATAGGCATTGACTTACCTCGCTGTCCCGATAGGGTCAGCTATAGTAAAGATTAAGCTGCCTTATTGTCTTGCTGATCTATGTTTCGAAGTGCAGGAATTATGCCAGGGAGCACTGCGACTCCCATGATCAGTATTCCTGAAATAAGAAACCAACGATTCACTCCTAGTGTATCCGCAAACAAAGCGGATAACACCAAACCAAGAGGCATGACCACAGAAACAACGCTACCTAATAAGGCAAAGACACGACCGAGATATTCTGGGTTTATCTTTTCTTGGAACAAAGCCGTCTGAACTCCGCTATAAAAGGGTGCGGAAAATCCCATAAGGGTTGAGCACAGAACAAAAACTCCATAGCCCTTAACCGGCAATAATCCTGATGCGGCAAGACTTGCTCCCATGAGCAATACGGAAGCCGTAAGGCTCATCACACGGTTTTTGAAGCCTCCCCAGACTCCTAGAACAAGTCCTCCCACCAGCATTCCTACGGCAAAGACGATCTCCACGATAGAGGCATGGAAGGTGGTTCCACCAAAATATTTCATACTCATTAGTGGAAATAGAGCGTTGATGGGCATAAACAAGAGCATATATATGGCTCCCACCCAGAGAAGAGCAAACAAGCCCTTATTCGATTGAAGTGCTGTATAGCCTTCTTTCATCTCCAACATAATATTTCCCTGAACTGCGGTTTTGCTAGCTTCCAACTTGGGAATAAACACAAAAGCTGTGAGAATACTGGCAAAGATGGCCCCTCCTACGTCTAATAGGATAATGGCATTAAGATCCCAGATAGCATAGAGAAAAGCAGCCACAGCAGGACCAAGAATGTAACTGGCAGACTGAATAGACTGAGTATAACCGGCACATTTCGTTAGTTGATCCTCCGGAACCAAAAGTGGCGTCACTGCATTGAGAGCCGGAGAATGGAAGGCGGTGCCCACACTGCGCAGGAATAAAACGATCATAATGAGCCAAACGGGTAGTTCCATGGCTAAGGAGGCCAAGGCCAAAATCAACCCCACAGCCGCAATCAAAAGATCGGCGCCGATCATAGCGTATTTACGATGATAACGGTCAACCAGAACTCCAATCACTGGCCCTAAGATTGCCTGAGGTAAAAATCCTACCAACGTCGCTATGGACAAAACCATAGCTGAACCTGTCTTTTCGGTAAGATACCAAATGATTGCCATTTGGAGGACAGCGCTTGTAATGAGGGATACGGCCTGACCCGCCCAAAGGGTATAGAAGCTACGCTTCCAATGTTTATTTTTTATAGTCATAGTATTTCTCCTTTTAATAACATAATTAAGCTGAATTTATTTCTCAGGTTTAATTCAATTTGACTTATTCGAACAAACAAAAAACAGACCTCAGTCCAAAATGGACTTTAGTCTGTAAACTTTAACGTGATATAAAGACAGCAACAGCTAAAGAAAACCCGGCTTCGCAAGCCTTAAATTCACGCATCACAAAAGGCTTATCGTTGGTTGCCCTTGTGCACCGTAAAGGTTTTCCTTTCCTTAACCATGTCTTCATTCGCCGATAAGCACAACAAAAAAGCCCCACTTTGGAATGGGATACTACCTTTTGCTGGTTACTTACCGAATACGAACGGAATGCAACATAGTTTAGGTGTCCTCCTCAAATAAAAAGTACAATTTATTATAGCATTATGAAAAATTCATATCAATATCTAATTAGAGCAGTCAATTGTGTGTTCTTTCCACACTTTTTTCCGAAAACATCATTGTAAAATAACTAGTGGTCTCGATGAAGTCATTGCGCTGGATAATGCCAGAATTCGTATTGTCTAGCACAACGAACTCTCTTATACCCTCTTGTTCTGCCAAACGAATAGCTGTCGCTAAGGAGGCGGGTGAATCTAAGTAATCATTACCCAAACTAAATAAAGCTGAATAATCAAAATTCATCATATGCCTTAGCGTCTCTTGATCTTTGGCTTGGGCCTCGCTTCTGGCTAGATAATGCGAAAAATCCACTGATGCGATTAATACTGCCCTATCATCTACTAAAGCTTCCAGTCCCTCTAATAGCCCATCGACTTCCTTGAGGCTTACATCATGATGCAAAATTATGGGGACAATTTCCGCTTCCGGCAAAAAATATTTCAGAAGAGGTACGAGAGCTCCGATAGAATGCTCTTTAGCGAGGGCTTCTTCATCTATTACGACCAGACCTTTTCCCAGGAGATGCTTGACTGCCTCCTCACTAACCTCCATAATTCCTTCCGGTGTCTGCCAACCAGAGAAACCGCTAATGACTCTTTCTCCCTTATTAAAATGGTTAGGGCCGACCAAAATCACCAAATTCGGTTCCTGCAGAGCCAGAGCCTCCATGGCATCTACTAGCAGACGACCGGCTAGCAAATGATGGGGAAGGACAGCGCTTACAATCCTGCCCTCGGGTACCTTAGGTCTTCCCGAACCACTTGCCAAAATCGTATTCAATTCCTGTTGGGTCACAAAGCTTGGGTGAATAGCGTTAGTCGGTGAGCTATGGGTCTTTAGGGCTTTTGGGCCACTTTGGCTAATCTTAGTCGCCCTGGGTTCTTCCTCACCTTCTTTTGCTCCCTTGCTACATGCTGATACTAACAGCATGAGAAAACAACATAAAATCAAGCTGATCATAAGCTGACTAGGCTTTGTGTTGAACCAAATTGAAAATTTCATGCTATTACATCCTCATTTGAAAGACATAGATTATTAATCTGAACTGATGATAAGTTTTCCTTCGGCTCCACTGGTATAAATCTCGCTGTTCATAATATTGCTTAGAACCGGAGCTTCGCAGTTAAACTCACCAGGAGAGGTTACACGGGCTAGATATTTAATTTGCTTCTGCCCTTTGCCTAACTGAAAGACGAGTTTTTGACCATTCACTTCAACCGGGAAATCCCATTGATTATTATTACTTTGGTAAGCATAGGGTCGGGAAATATGAACCAACCCAGCAGGCAGAATATCTATGACCTCATAGATACCACCAGGTGCTTTATCACCAATATTGACATCCATAACAATCTGAACCAAATCAGAACTATTTACCGAAGTTCGTTCACTACCGTTGACGAGATAGCTACGACTGATGCTCAGATCTGAACCATCCCCTGTTTCTCCGGCTTTAATCGGTTGATTATAGGTGCAGACGATCCCGACTTGGCCATTTACTTGGCTAAATTTAATTTTCTTCAAGTCTTCAGGGAGTAGAATCAGTTTGAAAATTTCCCCTCCCTGTAGACTTTTTGTAATCTTTTCCCCGCTCAGCTCGTAAGTGAAGCTTACTGGTGAAGCCTCCATATATTTAAGATTGTACTTAAGAATCTGAATTTGTTCCACCAGATTTAATATTTCCTTCCCTGGGTTTTCCAAGAGATATTGATACAGTTTACTCTTTTCCCGTTGATTCAAACGAGCGGTCAACAAAGCCATCTGCGTTGTAGCCTGGATCAGCTCATCCTGATCACGTCCCACATTAATCCTTGTTGAGCTACCCAAGTCCTGACCATATAGGCTTAGCAGTTCCTGAACTACTTTTTCGGCGAAAGCTCCATCTCCAATTTCCAGCAAAGCAAGCGCAAGGTTGATTTTTACCTCAGGCGCCAGATCTTTTTGCTGAAGATAATCTTCAATTTGGAGCAGCACTGGTTCATTAAGAGCTGCCAGTCCTAATAAGACTAGACTCTGCTCAACTTCCTCTTCCCCCTCCAACATCCGATAGAAGTAGCTTTTTAAAGCCCTTTCGTCAAATATTCCTGAGGTACTAGAAGCTACCATGGCCGATAGTGCTAACTCACTTTCTCCATAGGGCAGAATGCTGATGCCACCATCCACCTGTTGATAGTTTAGTAAAGGCTCTTCTCCTTCTCCTTCATATAACTCTTCTTCAGGAAAATACTCCTTCAACAGTTTCCTAGCTTCTAGCCCTGCCAGCTTTTGTTCTAAGCGACTGCCATTATTCCAAGCCAGCTGGTACAAACCAAGTAAATACTGGCTTTTTTCATGATCGCTGAAGACCACGGTTGTCGGTTCCTGCTGAGAGCCTTTGACCACTAGACCTTCCGTCAACAGCTCCTGACTGGTGATCGTTCTGGCTTGGTAAGACTCGGCTACTTGGAATTCCTTTGTGAGCGCATCGTGTAGTCCACCGCTCTCTGCCGCAACAGTTAAGGTATATTGACCCTTTTCCAGAACAGGCAGCTGCCAATCCAGTGCTGTATAGGAATCTGCACTCCCTTGCCAGGTCTCCTCCTGGCCCTCCTGAGTCACCAGTTTCATTTCGTAAGCTACCTTTTGATTGTTTTTTAATTGATCTCCGTAGGCACGAAGGAGGATTACCGGGGAGTCACCTTCGAGATAAGTTTTATTCAGATTCATCTCCACAAAGAAAGGTAAACGAACAGGGATCTGGGCTGTGCCACTAACAGCTTGCAAGTCATGGGTAAAGGCATGATAAGTTACTCGCCAAGAAGTCAGGTTATCTGGCAATTGAAATTCTATCTTTGCCCGACCCTTTTCGTCGGTTTGCAAAGTAGTAAACAGCACCGTATCTCGGAAATCCTTTCTTTCTGAACCGCCTTCACCGCCCTGTTCTGCCCCTCCGCCGAACCCAGGGTGAAAGTGGGTTTTCTTAGTGAGGAGATTTAGGGTAATCCGATCACCGTATAGGTTAGCCAAGATATCCGCCTTTTGTTGACGCAAGCTAAATAGTGCTTCATCAACCAGATTCAGGTTCACTTGGGCTCCTTTCACAGGTTGCTGATTCGTATCTGTGACCTGAAGATTCAATTCCACCTTACCGCCTGGTCGATACTCGGCTTGATTTGTCTCAATTTTTACCTGAAGGGCCTTAGTCTCCTTAGCAAATGGAATACTTAAGAGATCCGTTTCGTGATAGTTGTAGCCATCAAAATAAACACCAGCCACATTTATATTGGGAATATGCTCCTGTTTAAACAAAAAGCGATGATGTGGTTCTCTGCTGACCTCATAGTGCTCAATCATTTTTTGGCCACTAAAGTAGAGAATATCTCCTTCTGTTGGTGTTAGCTCACCGTCATTAACCCTAAAAGTAACCTGAACCTGCTCCCCAGGTTTATAGCCTTCTTTCTTCGCATCATCCAGCAGATAATAATATTGATACTTGGGATTGCCGTTATCCTGACCAATATGGAGACGCTTCTTAAACGGTCGTCCTTCCTTGTCGACCGCAACCAGCTCGAGATAATATGAATTTTGGCGTTCCAAGGAACCTCCTGTAAAACTAATCTGCCCATTGGCATCGGTCATCAAATCTAAATCACCTAAGTGTTTGGTCGAGTAGTCATAATAATAGGTCTTAACTACTTCTTTACTTATGAAGTCGTAGCGCTGGCCTGATTCCACCGGTGTCCAAATCTCTTGATAGAGACTGGCCTTAAGGGGATGATCGACCACAGGTTCCTTGAGGAAAATTTCTTCAGCTATGTATTCTCCATTATTGATATCCGTTAGATCCACTGTGGAGAGTTTGGCGCTAAGGGTATAGCCCCCCTCTAGACGTCTGGCTTCACCCGTCAAATAAACCTTGCTTCTGAACACATAGAACTCAGCTGAGTTATAGATTTCACCGGTTTCCGGCAATAAAGCATTCACTCCTAAGGATACATAGTCATAGGAACTATACGCTTCCTTATCCACCGTTGGAGTGTACGAAATCTTCGCTTCTCCTTGTTCATCAGTGATCACAGAATTATTGCTACCTTGGATATAGTATTTTAAGGATAAACCTGGCACAGGTGTCCCCTCAAAGAAGGTTGTTCTCGCTGCAAAATTCATGGTCTCCCCAGCAAATATAGCCTTTTTATCCTGAGTCACAGACAATTGGTAAGCCGGTTTTTGGTACGTCTTTACTTCAAGACCTCGGGATAGCAGGATCGTATCATCCAGCTTCAATTGCAGTGTATAGTATCCAGGTTTTAGCACAGGTAGCTTTAGTTCTCCACGATAGGTTTTGTCCTCAACTAAGATGGTCTGCCTAAGGATTGGACTGACCTCATTTTCATTATAATAAGGATAATCCACACCAATTAGCTCTAGGGTTATTTCCTTGACCTGATCTATGCTTCGACCTTGAATATCCGTCTTACCCCGAGGAGCCAAAACTCCCCAGAAATGTACGACATCGTCAGGCTGGTACAACTCTCGATCAAGATAGAGGTACTTCCAGTAATCCATCGCTTGGCTATTTTCGCTATACCACTGAGGCCAAGACTCCAGCGGAACCAATACATCTTTACTCTCACTTTTCACGAAGGCGTAGTCCCGGTCTTTTCCCGTTAGGTTTTGTTGGATTAAGACCGTTCCTGAATCATCTGCCGTTACAGATAACTGCTTGCTTTCAATAATGACCTCAGCATTAGCTGCCGGAGCTTTACTTTGCAGATCATTGGCCCAGAAAAGGGTACTCCCTTCCCCTTGGGCAAGATATACGGCTAAATCAGTGACTTGAAACCAAACTTGTCTTGTTGTATCTCCCGCTTGGAATTCTGCAGCATAGTAACCGGCTCTTAATTTGTCGGGGAAAACAATGTAATTTACATAATCGTTGACTTGTAAAAACTCAGTATCGTATCCTGCAACCTTTAATTGGGGATCTAGCTCTTCCCGGTATCCATTCCATGTAAAATAAGACCAGCTGGGAATTTGATCTCGTTTAGTAAGGGAAACCTGAAATGCTTGATGATCAGGATAGCGGTAGAGGTCAATATGAAGAGGTGGAACGGGGGAAGTGGTCCCGTCTGCCTTATAGACATGATTATTGAAGTAAGCTGTGAAAGCAGGGATATCACTGGTACTAAACTCTGTTAACTCTGTATCTAAATCATAACGGAAAGAAGGACTAGCCTGCTTGGCAGGTTCTGTTTCAAAGCTAAAGACATAATCCTCTTGCAAGGTTTGTGTGGTTTTGGGTAAAGTGAAACCCTTCTTCACAGTAACTGTATAGAGGGTGGCTGGTTGTAATGTCTCAGGAACAAAAACCAAAGTTTTCTTGTGCCGCTCAAAGGTCCCCTCAACCTTAGGTGATATGCTAAAATGCTCCTTGACTCGCTCGATATCAAAGCTTTCATAAGAAAAAACAATCTCAATTCCCGTACTTATAGGAATATGGGTACTCTCATTGCGTGGCAGGGAACTGAGAACTCGAAACTGACCTTTCGTCTGGAAAGCCCAACTCAGGTTTTCATGACTTAACCCTTGGGGATCAAAGGATAGGGTGTAAATGGTATTGGCAAGAAGCGGTTCTTTAGGGATAATCTTATAGGTCAAGCCCCCGGCTTGCTCAGCCAAACTGTAAGCAAATTCTGGTTTGGTTCGCAAGGCTTTTTCTATGGATTTTTCGTTCAAGGGTTCCTTGCTTGTCAATAAAAAAGCGCTATCTAGATCAACACCTAATTTATCAGAATTCAGAGCCTCGAAGGCCACTTCAGCAGCTTGGACATTCTCAGGGGTATTCCGCGACTGGCTCACACCCCAAAAGATACCCACTAACAGCAAGATGACCAATCCCAATCCTATTGAGAACTTCTGGTTTTTAAAAGTCTCTTTATTCATAGCGCATCATCCTTTCGTCTAGCCAAGGTTTAACACCGGACTAACGTTCAAAGAATTATTGTATTAATTCAGAAGTTCTATAAAGAATTACAATATCCTTTTCGTATCTTATGAATAAGAAAGCAGCCATTTGCTATTTTTACATCAGAGGTTGATCGTTTTTGAAACAATTAAGTCCACTATTCTCGCAATTATGAGAATAGTGGACTTTTATATCGTCTTTCTTCGATTAGACATTCTCCGCTATAAAGTATATTAACTTTTCTGTGCTTTCCCATCCTAAACAAGCATCGGTAATAGATTTACCATAGATGTTTTCCCCAATACCCTGTCTTCCTTCTTCTATATAACTCTCAATCATAAGTCCTTTGATCATTTTCTTGAGCAAGGAATCGTATTTCCTGCTGTGCAAAACTTCCCCGGCAATACGGGGCTGTTCATAATAGCGCTTCATGGAGTTGGCATGGTTCACATCCACAACGATGGCAGGATTTACTAACTCAAGCTTTTCATACTCTTGAGCCGTCTGGATGAGGTTTTCGAAGTGATAATTAGGGATATTATCACCATTGGCATTCACTGCTCCTCTTAGAACTGCGTGAGCATAGGGGTTGCCGGTAGTTTCAACTTCCCAGCCATTATAAATGAAAGAATGATTACTTTGGGCGGCGATCAAGGAGTTAAACATGACCGTAATGTCACCACCGGTCGGGTTTTTCATGCCTACGGGCAGATCAATTCCACTCACAGTCAGACGATGCTGCTGGTTCTCAACAGAACGGGCTCCGATAGCAATATATCCCAAGACATCCTCCAGATAACTATAATTTTCCGGGTAAAGCATCTCATCAGCTGCGGGCATGCCAAATTCGGATATAGCGCGAATGTGCAGGCGCCGAATGGCTTTGATCCCTTCCACCATATCCGGAGCCTTTTCTGGGTCCGGCTGGTGAACCATTCCTTTGTAGCCCTCTCCTGTGGTGCGGGGTTTATTCGTATAGATTCTCGGAACAATTAATAGAGTTTCTTTGACCTTTTCCTGAACCTTGGCTAATCGTTCTATATATTCACAGACAGGGTCCTCGTGATCTGCTGAGCACGGGCCGACAATCAATAAGAAGCGTCGATCCTCATTAGCTAAGATTTTTTTAATCTCATCAACCCGCTGATCGCGAATTTTACTGACTTCCTTAGTCAAAGGTAAGTTCTCAATAATCTCTTCGGCAGCGGGTATTCTCTTTACAAATTTCATACTCATCTATACATACACTCCTAAGTTCTTGATGGCGGCCATAAAATAGATAATTTATATTATTACAAGTATAGATATATTATATAAAATTCGCAAGAAGAAAGTCTATCTTTTATATAACAATTTTAAATTTATAAATTCTTTTCTACGGCAGAAAACTCCCTTACACCGCTGTGAGAAGGGTGTTATGTATTTATGAGGGCCAGGCGTGAACTTCTGCCATAATGATTCACACGCCTTTCCAAATATCAAGTAGCTAACTTTTGTGATAACTAAACATCTAACTGAAAACTCTTAAGTTCATTATAAGTTACTTTTGTAATGGTTACGTTAGGACAAGGTTTGAGTTTAGTTAATTTTCCTTCTTTTATATGGTAGAGGATAAAAGAAAATATTAACAGGGAACAAAGAAACCAGACCGCAGAGGAATGCGAGGTCTGGATTATTATCCTTTTTATATTAATCTCCTATAAATGGTGAATTCTCAAGCTCCACTTCGATTATTGTATCTTGATTGACCGTTATTCTGCTCTGATAGCTTCCATAGGAGCCTAACCCAGATACATAAAGCTGGTATTCACCTTTCGTTACCTCTAATCTAGCCTTTCCCAGTTCATCGGTCTTGGCCCTATAGGGGTGAAGAATTACGGATGCTCCCTCGATTCGTGTCCTATCTTTGCGGTCCAAGACCTCGACATTGACTGTGCACTCAGGTGGATTGACCACTCGAAAACTAAAGGCTGTCTCAGCTTCCAGATGGGGAGTTCCCATCTTAGGCTCTGGGAATTTTACCAACCAATAATATATGCCTTCTAGATCGGGAGCTCGTAGCTCTACCTCTGTCCAATATAAAGCCCCTGTATCTTCCCAAGGTACTTCGCCTAGTTTAGCTTGAGCCACCTTGGTATTTTCTTGATTAAAGACGTCAATCGCCTGTTCTGTGAGCTGACAATCTGCAGAGCACTTCACCCCAACCTTGAATTTCATCAGGTCCTTGGTCACAACTGTTGAACTCACATCCCAGACAACTATGCTTGGCTCATGAAGCGTTTTTGTAGTAAAGGTAATGGGAATCGAAGCCTCCAAATGACAAATACCCTCTTTTTCTTGTTCTGGATATTGGGCTTTCCAAGTATAGGTGCCTGGCAAGGTTGGCACCTTAAGGACAATGGGATCCGTCTCGAAGTCCATCCCATGGGGGATAATCAGAGCAACTTCTTTGACCACCTGTCCCTCGTGATCAATCACTTGGACTTTATCCGCTTTAAAATTGCATTTCTCCGGACATGTCACTCTAACATTTATCGTAATAAATGCTCCTGGCTTGATTTCTGTAGGAGGAGCTTTAACAATACTTAGAGTAACTTGATGTGTCATCACTGCCTCGGTAGAGATTTCTTGTGCATCGAAGGTCATCTTATCTGCCATAGCTCTCACACTCCTGAGTATCGTGGTCGTATTTTTGTGGGGTATTCGTAAGGGAGGGGATGATCCCCTCCCCTGATAATTATTTTAGATAGCTGTATTTCGTCTACTGCGTTGCTGTCTTATTCCCACGGAGCCTCCTTAGCCGCATTCTCACCAGCAATCCGTGCTACTGTCGCATAGTTGCCCAAGGAACCATGAGGACGCCGCCAACCCATAGCATTGCCCAACTCACCCGCAGCGTAGAGGTGAGGAATAACTTTTTCCTGATCGATGGAAATGCTTCCATCGGTAGCTTTGCCGCTGTATCCAGCTAGTTGATCGGCCTGCTCGATGACCTGGGATTTGGTATTAACACGAACGCCATTGCGTTGTGTGTGACGGATCAAGGATGCCTTAAGACCATAGAAAGGTGGCTTGGCAATTTTAAACATGGTCGTTTTGCCAAAATCTTCGTCCTTACCAGCATCGACAAAACCATTATAACGGTTGATGGTTTTCTCCAATTCTGCTACAGGTATTCCCATCTTTTCAGCCAGTTCGGAAATACTGTCAGCTATGGCTACGCAGGCTGGATCAAACATAAGACCTTTCTTGGGGTTAGGGTTCTTCAAGTCTTCAATAGGCCACTTTAACGCAGCTGCACTTTCAGAATCAGCAATTGCCCAAACATTTCTGGTTTGCGGCAGGCTAAGATATTTGGCAGTGTAGGGCCATTCAGGGTTTTCATTCAAACCCCCGGCTTCACCTTTGGCAGGATCCGCTTTTCTAGCCCCTTCCAGTTCGTTAATATAACGTGTACCATCATTTTTTACTAAAATAACACGCTCGAAGAATGCGGCAGAACGCGAAATTCCCTTACCATCTGAATAATAAGCAGCGGTCTTAAAGTCAGGTGGTTCCCATCCCCAGTAGGATCTGGAGCCATAAAACAGATAAATATATGAGGTGAAGGACATATCACTAAAGCCAGCGCCAACTTCGGCAGCGGCTAAGTGACCGTCACCGGCACTATCTACAAACAGCGTTCCATCGGCTGGAGTACCGCCATCACCAAAGCAATCCGGCCCTACGACCCGTGGATCCCACGCTTGAGCCATTCGGTAGTTGTCAGTCCAGGTTCCTGTACAAAGGATGACCCCTTTGCGGGCTTTAATACTAATAGTTCCTTCTGGAGTTTCTACTGCTATTCCTAGAACTGGACCTCCGGGTTCACGATAAACCTTCTTCATACGATGTTTGAAGAGAATAGGAACTCCCATCTCTTTTAATTTTTTCTCCCAGACCGTGGTCCAAGCTAAACCAAAACTCATAGGATTATTAGGCTTAGCTTCATACACATCTGGATTAACACCAGGCCAATGGGAACGATTGACTCTATGCACTTCCGGGCTAATATTAGTAACTTTGTCGTACCATTTAAAGCCCATGGATTCCATCCATTCGATGAGTTCCGGTCCTCTTTCCACATATGTACGAATCAGCTCCGGAACACCACGGTATCCACTGGCTTTCATTTCATCTTCAAACCAGTCTTCTATATTATCCTGTAACCCCGCTTCTTTCTGGATCCGTGTACCTCCAAGTATGGCATGGCCCCCTGCGGTTTTATACAGCCCGCCAACCCAATCATTTTTTTCAAGAACGATAACATCAGAACCAGCATTTTTAGCTTCAATAGCAGCTGCTAATCCACAGCCCGTACCAATAACTACTACATCCGTTTCCTTATCCCATTTTTCGGGTAACCAAGGCTTTGCTTGAGTAGCAGGCTTTGCATCTTTAGCCGGAGTTTGCGTTCCTTGGCTGCATCCTGATAGCAAGAAGCTAGCACCTACTGCAGTACCGGCTGTCATGAGACCCGCATTTTTTAAGAAATCTCGACGAGAAAGTCTTTCCCTTTTCAGTTCATCTTTCTTTTCCTTAGACATTCTTAAACCTCCCTTTACTTTTTTTAGGTAGCGGTTGTCACTTTATTGTGAAATATCCCACACATTAAACATAGCATTCCTCCCATTTACTGTCAATGACAACTTGTTAATATTTTCACACATGGTTCAAGCTATTCTTCTTTCATATACTAATATTCTATTAAATAAGCTAAGTTGGCGCAGTATTTTTGACACTAATTGTTTGACAAACAAAAAAGCAAATACTACTAATCCGTTATTTCTTCATTGACTATGATCAGTAAAATTTGCTACCTTTATATAAGTTGCGTTTTGCTTTTTTATAAGGAGGAATAGATGATGAATCGAAACGATGTAGCAAGTATACGTAAAGAGCTTAAACAAGACAACACAAAGCTAAAACTAGGTGACGTTGTCAGTATTTATGTCAAAGGGGATCTCAAGCAGATTATCGGCACCGAAAAAGAATACTTTGACAGAATGGATGCGGAGAAGCAAGAGCTTTATATCAAGAATTTTAAAAAGCTCCTTACCGGTCCACTAGATTCTAAAGTCTTCGGACTGGAATTCTCAGATAATAAATTAGGGCAGAACCCTCACCAAAAAGTATTATTGGAAACCCTAAAATCCGAAGATTTTATAGAGCAAGCCGAAGAGATCACTCTCAAAATTATTGAGAATTGTAATTACGAAGGTGATTATATGGTTTCCTTCCTACGGGGTGAAGTCTATAAGCCCATGAAAAGGGATAGTCGAGAAGATGAATCAGGAATCGATGATATCGTATTTTCCTTTGAATTCTTCATGGGCAGTGTTAATCCAGTAGCCATCCCCAAGACCGCCCTTAAATTCGACTTTGAAGGCAAACTATTTAAAGCAGATATCCCTATGGACGTGACGATAAATCTAACCTCTCCCCTAGATGGATTTATGTTCCCCTCCTGGAGTGACAATTCCGCTGATGTGAATAAAGTCGTTTATTACTGCAACAAAGCCAATGACCCTAACACAGAATTCTTCACTCAGGTTCTGGGCTGCGAATTACATTCTACCGCTCAAACGGAAAAGGAGCAATTCCTTGAAATCGTTCAAGAAGTTGCGGGTAGAGAAATCGAGCCTGAGAAGATCGCTAGGATCTATGAAAGTGTGAACACGATTATTGAGAGAAATGAGGAAGAAGAAAACCCAGAAGTCCCCAGTGTGAGGTTAAAGGATATGGAAAAAATCCTTCAAGCCAGTGGAGTTGAAAATACTGACGGGCTGGAGACCGCTTTCCTGAAAGTCACCGGGACGGAGAAGTATGAGTTTAAAGCCTCCAACCTCATACCCAACTTCAAAGGCAAATCCATTAAAATTGAAAATAACTCTGTGAGCATCTCTGTCAGTCCACAGGACTTAAAAAACATTAAGCAGGTCAAGAAAGATGGCAAGCGTTATTTACTTATCGAAATCGAGGAATCTGCAAACCTTGAAGGGTTTGAATTAAGCACGGAGGAGTTTTAACGTCCACCACATTCCGAATGGCAATCAAGGGGCATAGTTTTCAGGTAAACTTCCAATGAAGATTGACTGCATTCGTTCAAATTCAAGCAAAAACCCTCCTCAGCCTACAATTTAGATGAGGAGGTTTTTATTTCTGAAAAAGAAGAGCACGTAATGATCTATCTTACACCAATTGAGATAACTTATTACCCGGTAATAATCTTTCGACTACAACCAAGCAGAATCGCCACCTCAAATGATGGTTCGTTCGACCATACTAGATATCTACCCGACCTTATTTAACCTTGCGGCTAAGTAAGACCGAAAATTTTATATATAGCCACGCGCCTTTGAGGTGTATGTCTATATACAAAAGATTTTCCAAAACCCAGCATGATCTTAACTCGACCCTTGCAGATAAGTTGGAACCCCTAGATAATCAAGGTTTAATCGACTAACTAAAAGCTTTTCCCTACCTAAAAGAATCTTCTCTCCGACAATTTATAAACGGGCGCCTATATATCATCTTTGACCGACCTATACATACCTCTTTGACAAAGCATATATAAATCTTGGCTCAACCATTACGTACCCTTCGACATTATAGTGTGCACTTCCCGAGTCAAATATTCATGTCCTAAAATTTTTATATCATCCATAAACAGCAATTCTCTTACCAATTTATACTTTAAAATCATGAACTGACTCACTTAGGCTCTCTGCCATTTTGGCCAGTTCTTCACTGGCAACACTTATCTGGTTCATAATATTATTTTGCTCTTCGACATGACCAGTTACGTTGGCGCTATTCACGGCAACCTGATGGGTTGTGGTACTAATTACAGCTATCGCCTCGGCCACTTGGTTGACAGCCAAGGACTGAGCCCGAGCCGATGTAGAAATTGTTTCCATTATAGAATCCAAGTCGAGGACTGATTGCCCAAGGGCTTCAAATTCGACTTCCACTTTATGTGATACTTCCTTGCCTTGAGCAACTTCCATCGCGCCCTTGTGCATCTTGTTTACCGCATCAGAAATCTCGTTTTGAATAGAAAGAACTAATGTGGTTATTCCCTCTACTGCATTACTACTCTCCATGGCCAACTTGCGAACCTCTTCAGCAACGACAGCGAATCCCCGTCCCTGCTCTCCGGCTCGTGCCGCCTCAATAGCGGCATTCAAAGCTAGTAAATTCGTCTGGTCAGCGATACTACTAATCGTGTTAGAGATGGTTCCAATTTTTTCAGAGCTTAAGCGCAGTTGCTCGATAGCTCCTGCTATATCCTGGGTCACGATTTCGATGCTTCTCATGGTCTCCAAATTTTGAAGAACATCTTCTTTTCCTTCAATGGCTAAATCTTTCACTCGGCGTCCGGCCTCTGCACCCTTTTGGACCTGATTGGTTACAATTTCAGTGTTTTCTGCAACGGTTTCCGTTACGGCTCGTGTCTCCTCAGCACTGGAGGCATTCTCCTGCATTCCGGCAGAAATCTCCTCTATGGAAAAAGTGATTTTTTGCATACGACCTCGGCTCTCTTGAGCGGTGGCAGATAGTTCTTGTGATGAAGCTAGAACCGCTTGAGCAGTCTGAATTACATTAGTGACAATTTCCCTTTGTTTTGTGAGCATATCATTGAAGGCTTTTGCCAAACGAGCGATCTCATCTTTTCCTTTAACTTTTACCTGAACTTGGAGATCCCCTTGGCCAGCCTTTTCCATCTCCTCAAGAATTTCTTGGATGGGTTTAATGATGCGATTGCTCATGAAAATACTTAATAGAACACTGAGTACAAATACGATTGCTCCTACCCCTAAGACTCTTGTAATTAGGGAAAGCATCTCTTCCTTAACATCAGCACTCGCCATGGCCTCTTGGCGAAGCTGGTCTACCCTGCCATTGATGTCTTGAGCGGTCTGGTCAAATTCAAGCATAATAATATTTCCCGCTTCCGGACCACCATCTATATAGCCTTGGGCCATCTTCTTTCCTACATTATAATAGGCTTCAAAGGAAGTTCTAATTTCCTCATACTCTATCTCACGAGAAGGATTAAGTTGTTTTAATTCATTGAGTTGTTCCTGGAATTTTTGGGCCCAGGATTCTGCTTCATCAAAGCCATCATCATAGCCTTTAGTCGCTCTTGTGGCACTTATATCTGTTAACCACTGTTGGACTTGAACCACTGAAAGCTTTAATTCCTCAGTCTTGATTGCTGCTTGAATTCCTTGACTTGCAAAATAGAATGAACCAAAAGTGAATGCTTGAATCAGGGACACGAAAAGAAAGATCGTTGCAATGATTAGCAAAAATCTTCCACGAATACTTCTCATTATATTTCCTCCTAAATGTATACAAAAATCTAATCAATTAAAATTCTACATTTTAATCTCTTTTCCTTTAATATATTTTTCGCAATCTATATTTTTAATTTCCCCAAGCAAAAGGGAAGTTTTTAAAAAAGACCTCCTCAAAAATCAAGGAGGCCTTAGTCTTAGATTTCTTATTGTGTATGCTTGCGCTCATGATCATAGGATGAGTTAGCTCGGTACGGAAATAGATCCCATGAGAATTCTTGGTCTTTAACATTTCTGTAGAATTCTCTGACGCTTTCTAGGATTCTCTTATCCATTACAATTCCTCCTAACCAAAAGACAAGACATCCAATTAAATTTCTAAAATTAGTATGCTTGAGTCGGAATCTAATTATAATGGCAATTGAAACCATGGAAAGAATCGCTTATTTTATTTTATTACAGCTGCATGCTAGTCGTGTCAGGTTACAATCTGGTCTTCACCATATATCATGTATTTCATAGTTGTGAGCTCTCGTAGTCCCATAGGTCCGCGAGCGTGAAGCTTCTGGGTACTGATACCGATCTCGGCACCAAAGCCGAATCGACCTCCATCCGTGAAGCGCGTGGAAGCATTGACATAAACTGCCGCTGCGTCAACTTCCTTTAAGAAGCGTTGGGCTGTCGTGTAATTCTCGGTGATAATCGTCTCCGAGTGTTTGGTACCGTACTGGTAGATATGATCCATGGCCTCATCCACATCCTTCACAACTTTAGCGCTGATGATGAGATCCAAATACTCAGTTCCCCAATCCTCTTCCTTAGCTTTAGCTGCATAGGGCAAGATGGCGCAGGTTTTTTCACATCCGCGAATTTCCACCCCGTAATCCCGGAGCTTTGTGCCCAGCAAGGGCAAGAATTCTGAGGCAACCGCTTCATGGATAAGTACAGTTTCTAAGGCGTTGCACACTCCCGGTCTTTGGGTTTTCGCATTAAAAACGATGCTGACACCTTTATCTAAATTCCCCTCCTGATCCACAAAAGCATGACAAACCCCGGTACCTGTCTCGATAACAGGTACGGTGGATTCCTTGATCACAGTTTGAATAAGTCCTGCTCCCCCCCTAGGAATAATGACATCAACATAGCCATTCATCTTCATCAATTGTTGGACCCATTGCCGGTCGGTATTTTCAAGGAGTTGAATACAAGCTGTCGGTAGTCCTTGACCTTCAGCAGCTTCCGAGATCACCCTGCTTAAGACCTTATTGCTTTCGATGGCCTCAGAGCCTCCTCGTAAAATCACGGCATTCCCTGATTTCAGACAGAGGGCTGCAGCATCCACTGTTACATTGGGACGCGCTTCATAAATCATGGCTACGACACCTAAGGGGACACGTGTGCGCTGAATGCGCAGACCATTGGGACGAGTCCAAAACTCTCCTTCACCTACCGGATCCGCTAAGTTTACTACTTCCCTTAAGGAATCGCTCATCTGACGAATTCCTTCAGAAGTTAGGGTCAGGCGGTTAACTAAGGACGTTTTGATTCCTTTTTGAATAGCAGCCTCTACATCCCTTTGATTAGCTACCAGAATTTCCTGTTCATGGGCAAGGAGCGCATTGGCCATGGCCAAAAGAGCCTTATTCTTGTTCGCTGTGCTTGCATAGGCTAATTTACGCGCGGCATCCTTAGCCTTTTGCCCAATTGTCATCAGCTCCGGTGAAAAATCCATCCTAATCTCTCCTTTCTAACCTTCCAGCATCATCGTCATATTGTCACGATGCACGACCTCTTCACCCTCCAAATTGGGGATTAAGTCTAACATCACATCGGAATGCATACCGCGGACCTGCTCTAGTTCTTCACTGCTCAGCTCCACTAAACCCCGAGCAACCTCGATCCCTTCTGGATTATTGATGCGCACCAGCTCTTTACGCTCCCAGGTTCCTTCTAGTCCCGTAATACCAGAGGCTAATAAGCTTTTTCCCTTAAGCAAGGCTTTGACTGCCCCTTGATCGATAAAAATGTTCCCCTCGGAAAGACCCCCATAGGCAATCCAGCGTTTTTTACCCATAATACGGTGCGTTGCTGGTAGAAAATAAGTACCCAGGGGACGTTCACCTTGAATAAGCTTAATCATATCCTCCATATGCTTGGAGTGCATAAGAAACATACCAATACCAAAACGGGTGGCGATCTCTGCTGCTTTAATTTTCGTGAGCATTCCTCCGGTTCCTAAAGAGCTTCCCGCTCCACCGGCTACACCTATCACTTCAGCAAGATCCTTAACCTCTGTAATGAGCTTAGCCTCAGGATCCATTTTAGGGTTAGCGGAATAGAGACCCTCCACATCTGTGAGAATCACCAGCAAATCTCCATGCACCAGCCCAGCCACTAAGGCCGAAAGACGATCATTATCTCCGAAACAAAGCTCCTCCACGGCAACCGTATCATTTTCATTGATAATCGGCACCACATGAAAGCGGAGCAATTGCTCCAAGGTGTTTTGAGCATTCTTATAACGGGAAACTTCCGCTAGATCGATCCTTGAAAGCAAGACCTGAGCACAGACAAGACCATAGGCTTCGAGAGCAAGTGCGTATTTCTCAATCAGAACTCCTTGGCCAACTGCGGCTACAGCCTGCTTGCCTGCCACGTTCTTCGGCTTAGCCTTTAACTTCAGTTTCCCTACACCTGCAGCCACGGCACCTGAGCTGACCAGAACACATTCCACACCCACCTTACGAATCTCCGCAACCAATCGAGCAATTCGATCAATTGCTCGATCATCAAGACCACCTTCAGGGTGGTTTAAGCTACTACTACCAATTTTTATAATAATTCGCCGCAGCTCACTCACTCAAGATACACCCTTTCCATCTCTTCAGCACGAGCTTTGCAAGCTTTAGCTGCTCGTGCTACTAATTCCTCTAGACCATTTTTCCCAAATACATTCAAAGCTTCTTGTGTTGTTCCGTTAGGAGAAGTAACTGCCACACGCAGCTCGCTGGGTGATTTGCCACTGGTAGCCAACATTTTCGCTGCCCCGAGGATGGTTTCCTTCGCTAGTGTTTCCGCTACCTCTGGAGTGAAGCCCATCTCCACCCCTGCCTTGACCAGGGCCTCTGTGAATAGATAAAAATAGGCCGGCCCGCTTCCACTCATGGCAATCAGGGGATTCATCTGTTCCTCGGTTACCCAGATGCACTTCCCGACGGCGCCAAAGACATCCTCTACAGCTTTTGTATGACCTTGATTGACCCCTTGCCCCTTGACCAAACCGGTCATGGAATGCATGACTGCACTGGAGGTATTGGGCATGGCCCTAACAAGGGGATTCTGGGGCAAATGTCTTTTCATTAATGCCAACGGTATTCCTGCCGCTACACTAATAAACAACTGATTATCCGAAATGACCTCGCTGATGTTTGCCATGACCTCATTTACATCCTTAGGCTTCACCGCTAATAGAATAATTTCCGAATCCCTAATCGTTTCCACAAAGGAAGCTGGGATTACCCCATACTCTTCCCTCATCTTTTCCAACTTAGCCTGATCGGAACGGTTAGTCACTCGAATTTCATAATGACCTGCCACAGCTAGACCCTTAACAATAGCTTCAGCCATATTTCCTGCCCCTATAAACCCGATTTTCTTCATTCGTATCACCCTCTAATCTTTCTACTATACTAATAAGATTCCTCAGTCATTCTTCCTCTAGGATGGCATAGTATTATGCTTTCTTTTCCGTACCTAACTAAAGCAACTAAAAAAGGCCCTTTCATTCCTTTTCCAAGGACGAAAGAAGCCTTCCGCGGTACCACCTTTATTGCAATACGCCACTCAAGCCCGATAACGGTGGGATCCGTTTGATTCCTCATCAAAGCCTCACGATTGGGTTCAGTCACGCATCTTTAGGAAGTTGCACCAACCCTTCCCTCTCTCATAAAACGAGTAACCTATTAGATCGTTCCTCGGCAATCTATTCAATATATAATTAAGCAACTAAGATCAAGAAATAAATGTTTTATATAGTTTATCATAATACCTCTATGATTTACTAGGGTATTTTCCTCGTTTCCTCCTGAAAATCCTCATTATTTTATCAAGACCCTTGCTTTTGGTCTATCACCTCTACATTATGAACATAAAATAACCAGAACAAACGGCTGCTGCTAAGCTAGGCTAAAGTAAGCTAAACAAATCTAGCAGTGACCTCCAAAACTCTATCCAATTAGATAGGTTTTGGAGGTCCTTTTGATTTATTACAGTTTGAAATTCTAAGCAGCCTATTCTATATCTTTATTTGACTCGATGAAGAATGCTGGAGTATGCTATGCTAGTAGCACTTTGTTCGTTTTTTGGAGGAATCTATTCATGTCATTTATTCATATCACGGAACAAGAAATTCGTACCCTTGCATCTAGTAAAAGGGTTTTTGATCAGGGTATAGCCTATGCATCTGACCATAAGGTGAGTCATTTATCTTTCAATCCAGAGAAACGAATGATTTCAGCCGTCGTCATTGGCAATTGGCTTTATGATGTTTATATCAAGGTGCGCAACAACGGTTCCGTCTATTCTTATAATTGCACTTGTCCGGCATTTAATGAATACTCAGGAGCCTGTAAACACGTAATTGCCACCCTAAAAGCGGCTCAGAGACAGATTACTTCTCCCGGGGATACTGGTTTGCGACAGAATGTAGCTGATTTTGTGGCCTTATTTGCGAAATCTGAGCAAAAAAACACTCAAGAGCAGTTAAATCTCGAGCTCGAGCTAGAAGTCGTTTGCAATCGGCAGATTTATGGCTACCTACAACTTAAGGTAGGGCTAAAACGTCTTTATGTGGTTAAGAATTTAGCAGAGTTCTTATCGGCAATCCACGACCGACGTGCACTGGAATTCGGAATGAAATTCACCTATGATCCTCATCAACATTTCTTCAGTGAGGAGGATCAGCAAATAATTGATATGCTTCAGGAGATGCTCAAGCAATATGAAGCGGTCAATAATCTTCGCAGTATTTACCCTTCTTCCTACACTTCCCCTTTTTGCCAAAAACCTTTCATCTTAAGTAAATATTACTTAGGGGTATTTCTTGATGCCTTGGGTGCAAAGAGTTTCACCTTGACCCTTACTTCTTCCCATGAAAACATTAATTCCCATCCCTACTCTGTCCAAATCGTCCGCCAAGACATCCCCTTGGATTTTGCGATCCAGTCAAAAGAGGACGATCTTGCTCTGGCCTTAAAAAGCAAACTGCCTCTGCAGCTTACCGATGATGGACGCTATTATATTTATGAAAAGATGCTTTACCAGGTATCTCCCGAACAAAAGGCGTTCCTCCCTAACTTCATTAAAACCCTGTCCGGTAAATCCCATCTGACCCTCACCTTTCCCGCGAATCAGAAAGATCATTTTGCTTCGGAAGCCATACCACTTATGGAAAAGCTGGGATCTGTTTCTATCGAACCTGAGCTCGCTGAGCAATTTGTGCGGGAAGAGCTTCGTCCACAGATTTTCTTCGATAGGATTGGCGAAAACGGTATCCGCGCTCGTCTGGAATTCCATTACGGAGAACATATGGTCAATCCCTTCGCTTCGCAAAAAAATCTCCAACTGGCGGAAGGGGCTCATTCACAAATTCTCATCCGCGACATTGAACGGGAGCGAAAGATCTTAGGAATCTTCGAGCATGCCGAATTTACCGTTTCCCAAGGCACCATCAGTTTGGAAGATGATGAAAAGATTTTCGACTTTATCGTGGAGTGGCTGCCTCAATTACAAGAATTGGTCGAGGCCTTCTATTCCGAAGACTTTAAACTCAAAATCAGGACCTCGACCAGCTTCTCAGGTCGGGTACGTTTAGATGAATCCCTAGACCTACTGGAAATATCCTTTCAGTATAGCGATATTGATCAGGGTGAATTGGCGCAAATCTTTCAGTCCTTGCATTTGAAGAGAAAATATTACCGCCTGCGGGACGGATCCTTTCTCGATCTAAAGCAGCCTGAGCTGGAATCTATGGCCCAGCTACTCGATTATCTAAACCTCAAGGAAGATGATCTCACGGGTGAGACTCTCCAGTTACCCAAATTCAGAGCTATGTACATCGATAGTTTTCTTCGTCAAGCCAACTTGCCCGGGATTCACCGCAATCGAGCCTTTAAGCAGCTCGTCCAAAGCATCCTCGAACCACAGGACGGAGAATATGATCCCCCCACTTCACTTATGAATGTGCTACGGGACTATCAAAAGACAGGGTTCCGCTGGCTTAAGACCTTGGCTTCTTATGGTCTTGGCGGTATCCTAGCGGACGATATGGGCTTAGGCAAGACCTTGCAGGTCCTCGCTTTTATCTTAGCAGAGAAGGAAAAGACCTCTGCTACTGCTATAGATGTTGCAACATTCTCCCCAGCCCTTGTCATCGCGCCAACCTCTCTGACCTACAACTGGCAGGCGGAAGCAGAAAAATTCACTCCCGACTTAAAAATACTGGTGGTCGATGGTACACCGCAGGAACGCCAGGAACAGTTAAAAACCATAGATCAAGCGGATTTGGTGATTACCTCCTATGCTTTATTAAGGCGAGACATCGAGCATTTCTCCGAATTAAATTTTTCCTATTGTTTCTTGGATGAAGCTCAAAACATCAAGAATCCTCAGACCCTTAATGCCAAGTCTGTGCAAAGAATTAAAGCTAAAAGCTACTTTGCCTTAACCGGAACACCCATTGAAAATTCTCTCGCGGAGCTCTGGTCCTTGTTTAACTTTATCATGCCCGGTTATCTGCTCTCCAGCCAAGAATTTCAGCGCAAATACACCTTACCCATTCTTAAAGGGGAAGACCCTCAAGCTCTTCATGAATTAAGTCGTCACATCAAACCCTTTATTCTGCGCCGACTTAAAAGGGATGTCTTAAAAGAACTCCCACCCAAAATCGAAACAGAGATCAAAGCCTCCTTAACTGACGAGCAACGGAAAATCTATCTTGCCTATCTGCAGCAAACCAAACGTCAAATCGCTCAAGATTTGGCTACCTCTGGATTTGCCAAGAGCCAGATTAAAATTCTGGCCGCTTTAACTCGTCTGCGCCAGATCTGTTCCCATCCGGCGATGTTTATCGAAAACTATAGCGGAGAAAGCGGAAAAATGCTGCTCTTCCAGGAAATTCTTGCCGATACCTTAGGCAGTGGCCACCGAGTACTAGTCTTCTCGCAGTTCACTTCCATGCTAGATATTATTCGTGACTATTTAAGCTCTGAAAACATTGAATTTTTCTATCTCAATGGTTCTACAGAAGCCTTTGCCCGCACCCAAATGGCAGCTTCCTTCAATAATGGCCAAGGCCAAGTTTTTCTGATTTCTTTGAAAGCCGGCGGGACAGGTCTGAACCTAATTGGCGCTGATACAGTGATCCACTTTGACCCTTGGTGGAATCCGGCTGTTGAGGATCAAGCTACAGACCGAGCTCATCGCATCGGCCAAAACAGTTCTGTCCAAGTGATTAAGCTTCTTACCCAAGGGACCATTGAAGAAAAGGTCAATGCCATGCAAGCCAAAAAGAAAAAACTTATCGATGCCGTTATCCAACCCGGGGAGACCATGTTATCGAAGCTGACTGAGCAGGAGTTGAGAGATCTTTTTGATTTACCGCAAGGACTGATAGACGCTCCTTGGGATGGTACCCCTACAAATTAAGCAACGGAAGAAGGATCTCCATGCTCAAAAGACCGGTGATCGAAAGTAAATACGTCGATAAAATCCGCGAAATACATTATCTCGGAAATCGTGACGACCTAACAGAGGAACAAGCAAGTGCTTTCCTGGCCAAGGGACACGATAAGCTATATAGTGATAAGATAGAAAATGATGAGTTAGGTAATGATGAGCTTGGTAATAATGTGCTTAATAATGGACATATATTTCAAATATTACCCACTCACATAGATAAGCCCATTGGAGCTGACTCAATTGAGGCCGAGTTCATTGGATCTAATTCTAATGAAGTTGATTCTAGTGAAGATAGCAAGTTTGAAGTTGTCGGCTGGATCAATTGGACCCAGGAATTTCCCTACGATTTTCTCCTTCGCCAGATCCAGACCAACAAGCATTTCGTAGCTACCCTTAAAGGGCGCACCGATGGCTGGCCACTTTTTGCCATCCAAGACGGAAAACCCACCTGCTCACGATCAAGAATGGGTTCGGATTGGAGCTGTCGGATGTGTGTAAAGTATTTTGGTATTACCTGTAAAGGTAGGTAAGTATCACTTGCATTTATGTAAAACCCGCTTAATTGCTAGCTTTATCTAGAATCAAGCGGGTTTTCGATCATTCAAATGTTCCATCATTATTTTTTCACTTTACAATTACATTCTAAATACGCTTTGAATTGCCCATCTGCTGCTTTAGCCCTTTCAACAGGATCATTCCACTGAAGAGATTCATTATTATTTGCTTTAGAAACCGGGAAGGTTGTCGCTAAACCTTTAAAGCAACACCATCTTCCTTTTAACATAATTATCACTTCCTCTTTACATATTTCAATCTGTCTTGTGAAATATAGGTTTATCTCTGACAGATCTTTATATGTGAATGTCCCCACAATTACATTATAAAGCAGTTTGCATTAAATCCCAAACGAGATAATCGAGGATATACACTTATTTTCTCAATTTATATCGTAAATTCCGCAGGGATTTACCATATACAAAAAAGCAAAAAGACACCAAGGGCATGAGATTCCGGCCTAACCAATCTCAAACCCTGGTGTCTTCATTTTTCGCCATTGAGTCATATCGGTAAAA
>JBFWMF010000034.1:0-36022 GCA_050251735.1 Desulfitobacterium sp. | reverse complement strand
CAGAGGTTTAGCGATATTGGTTACGTAGAGTGTCAGCTCATTCATCTGAACAATAAGGATTAGGTTTTCAAAGAACGTTCGGGAAGGTTTTATAACCTTAACCCAATATCTATCTTACAAGGAGGATACTATTATGTATAAAAACATATTAAACAAGGCAACAAATCACAATGAACTCTCTGAAAAAGAGATTTTTGAACTGATCAGCGCCATTAAAAATGATGAGGTTAGCGATGTTCAGATTGCAGGTTTTCAAGTTGCACTGCTAATGAAGGGTTCCTCAACTAAGGAAATTGGTTACATCGCAAAAGCAATGCGTGAAAATTGTGTTCCCCTAAGGCCCAATGTGAAAGAAGATCTTATGGATACATGCGGTACCGGAGGCGGCCTGAGCACGTTCAATATTTCTACAGCGACAGCCATAGTTGCAGCAGCAGCAGGTATCCGCATTGCTAAGCACGGCAGCCGCTCTATTTCCAGCCTCTCCGGCAGCGCTGATGTGCTGGAATCTCTTGGCGTCAATATTAATCTTTCACCAAAGCAGGCTGAAAAAATGATTGAGGATATAGGCATTGCATTTTTATACGCACCTTTGTTCCATCCGGTCATGTGTAAGGTTCTTCCTGCTGAAACTGATCTTGGTATCAAAACTATTTTTTACACAATCATTGGTCCTTTGATTAACCCGACTCTTGCCACCAGACATCTTCTTGGCGTTTATAAACCAGAGCTTCTTGATACTGTGGCTTCTGTGGCCAGAGATTTGGGATACACAAATGCAATGTTTGTGCATGGTCTGGATGGTCTTGATGAAATCTCTCTCATAGGCAAAACAAGAATCAATGAGCTGAAAGACGGAGAAATCAGTACTTATGAGATCGAGCCAGAGGATTTTGGCATGGAGCGCAGCACATTAGAAGCAATCAAAACAGGCACACCCGAGGAAAATGCAAAAATGATCCGTGGAGTTTTCTCCGGCGAAATTATTGGTCCCATCCGCAATGCAATCGTTCTCAATGCTGCCGGTGCTTTGAAGGTCGGAGGAAAAGCAGAAACCTTTGAAGAGGGCATTGCCCTGGCTAATAAACTTATTGACCGTGGTGCTGCTGCAGAAAAACTAAATCAGCTTCGAGAAATGTCTAACTCGTTTGAGGAGTAACCAAATGAATACTAAATTTACTGATGCACTGACAGCTAGAAAACAGGCTGGAATGATTCCGGTCATTCCGGACATTAAATCTACTTCTCCTAAGCTTGGTGATCTGCTCCGGGGAAGAGATCCCCTGGAAGTGGCAAAGTTGCTGGCAGAAGCGGGTGCGCCTGCACTGTCGGTTGTAACTGAGCCTAATGACTTTGGCGGTTCCGTAGAACTCCTAAAGCGAATTGTAAAGGGAACTACAATTCCTGTACTACGCAAGGATTTTATAATGCACACAGATGACCTGAAAATCACAAAGGATTGTGGTGCAGATGCGGTGCTGCTTATATGTGCGATACAAACGTTTGAATCACTGAAGGAACTGTATAATGAAGCATTAAGAATCGGACTTGAGCCATTGGTAGAGGCTCATACAAAAGAAGAATTGATCTGGGCTGATAAAATTGGTGCAAAGCTTGTGGGTATAAACAATCGCAATATCCTTAAGCTTGAAAAAGATGATGGAACAGTTTCTGCCACAGAGCTGCTTGCCGCATACAAACCAAAAGATGCAATACTGATCAGTGAAAGTTCGATTCAAACCCCTGCCGAAGTACAGGCTGCAGTTAGGGCCGGCGCCGATGCGATACTTGTTGGGACAGCAATCTGGCAGGCGGAAAATATGATTGAGTGCTATCTGGCTCTTAGCAAAGGAATAGGAGATCACGTTTAATGAGCGGCGTAAAAGTGAAAATATGCGGTTTGAAACGAAAAAAGGACGTAGAAATGTGCATGGATCTGGGCGTGGATATTCTCGGTTTTGTTACAGAATACCCCATCCCGGTTCCCTGGAATTTGAGCCGCACCGAGGCATTGCCGTTGTTGAGAATGGTCCGGTCTCAGCATAGGAGCTGCATTGTTACAGGCGGCACTCCCGAAAAAGTAATTGAACTGGCTTCCAGCCTCAGACCCTCTTTGGTGCAGCTTCATTATATGGAAACGCTGGACGACACCATAATAATTGGCGAAGCGCTTCGTGAGCTGAATATTGATGTGATTAAGACCGTTCCCCCCAGAGTAGAAGACCGCATCTACCAGTTCGGCACTTCAGATATCGAAACGATTGTAGCGGAACTCTGCAAAACCAATATCTACGGATTGCTTGCAGATTCACGAGTTCCGGCAAATGCATCTGAAAAAGGTACTAGGCTGGATCTGGATTTCTGCATTGAGATCATCAACCGGTCTTCAAAGCCAGTCTTCATTGCAGGCGGGATAAACGCCGATAATATCTGCGATGTTGTGACACAGACAGGCACAGAATTCATTGATGTCATGACCGGTGTAGAGAGTAGCCCAGGCGAAAAAGATGCTGCATTGCTGTCTCGTTTGTTATTGTCTATTTAGGATTCTGCGCTGTACCGCGACAAGTGGGAGCGTGACGATTAACGCGAAGCTACGATAGCAGTTGGTATCGAAGCCTGTCATGGAGTGTTTCACCGTTCCAGGATGGATCACCCGTACTTTATAAAATTCGATGATAAAGGTGCGCCGTTCGTGTTTCCGCCACTTCTGGCTAAATGGACTCGAGAACATCTGAATTATATTCTCGTCCGCGACAACGGCAGACAGGCTCTCCTCATCTATGTATATGAAGATGGTTTTTACAAGATATATGCTCCGGATATGATGAAGAGCTTGTATCTATGGGCAAAGTTGCTGAGGCGCATAACCGAAAGCAATACCACTCTTGTTCCACACTCCCCGAATATCCTCTCCACGCTACAAATTCCATGTAGCTGGACAGGCAGAGAAACATCCACACCAGTGTTTGACAGATATATACACACCCTCACCAACGGTGATAAAGCTATAGAGCAACTGCTTCTTGAGTTTATCGGAGTATGCATCTCTAATGTCAAGGGATGGCGCATGAAAAAAGCTCTGTTCCTTGTAGGTGATGGTGACACCGGCAAATCTCAGCTAAAGAGCCTCGTAGAGCGATTGCTTGGCAAAGGCAACTTTATCGGCATTGATCTGAGAGAAATCGAATCCAGATTCGGCACCGGAGCAATTTACAATACCCGCCTTGCCGGCAGCTCAGATATGAGTTTTCTCGCCGTAGTTGAAATGAAAATCTTTAAGAAAACAATTGGTGGGGATAGCCTTTTTACTGAGTTCAAAGGACAACAAGCCTTTGAGTTCACCTATAACGGTCTGCTCTGGTTTTGCATGAACAGGCTTCCCAAGTTTGGCGGCGATGATGGCAAGTGGGTCTATGACCGAATTATGGTTGTTCGTTGCCCAAATGTCATTCCAAAAGATAAGCAGGACAAAACACTCCTCGACAAAATGTACGCCGAGCGTGATGGCATCGTCTATAAAGCAGTAAAAGCCCTGCAGACAGTCATTGCCAACGGATACAGATTTTCTGAGCCGGACAGCGTAAGCCTTGCAAGAGAAAAGTATATGGCTGAGAAAAACACAGTAATCTCCTTCTTTGAGGAGTGTATGTGTGAATGGGGCCTAATGGGAAAATAAACAAGCATTGCACCACAGGGCGCATCTACAAGGTTTATCAAGGCTGGTGCCGCGAAAACAATAACGGCTTTGCGAAAACAGCAAAGGAGTTCCGGAAAACGCTTGCTGCACACCTCGGAGGAGACTTTACAGCCATCACCACCCGGCAGAACGGCAATATGATTTATTCCTGTCAGATTCTATCGTTATAGATGAGCATGGAAAACTGCACAAGTATGAGTCAGGTTCAAAGCCTATCGCTTTCGGTGACTTCAGCTACTACTGGGTTATTGGCAGAAGGCCCATCGGTGTTCGGACACTTACCGAGAAGTTCGCTACCCTTGACCAGCTTGGGTATTTGGCTTATGAATTCCTTGACGGCAAACTTATCCGACCAGAGGCCGTAAAGGTAATTCAGATAAATACCGAAGCAGTCGGTTAAGATGTACGGAAATAGGCACAGTGGAATATTCTGCTGTGGCTATTTTTTTTAACCGCTTTGTATTGCCGGCTCTCTCGTGATGATGAGCTGCAAGGTGACAGCAACAGCATTAAAAACCAGAAGTCCTCAAGGCAGAGCGCATTGACGGTAGACGAGTACAGCGTATCAAAGTAATTTGACGTCGCAATGGTGATTTTCTTGCCTAAATGGTTAGAATTACCATTAGGCATTGGTAGTTGATGCTAAAGTCGTAAATAATGGCATTTCGCTAACATTGACCCAGATCGATAAAGCAGACAGAAAGAAGTGACAAACTATTGAAAGATGAAATCACCATAGGCATACCTAGGGCCTTTTTATACTTTAAGTACCAATACCTATGGCAGACATTTTTTGCGGAATTAAACTGCCAGGTCATTTTAAGCCCGGAAACCAATAAGAAGATCTTGAAGGATGGCATTGATCATTCCATTGACGAAAGCTGCCTTTCTGCCAAAATCTACATGGGCCATCTTGCTTACCTGAGGGGAAAAGCAGATTATATCTTAGTACCCCGAATTGTCGGCTTTGGTGAAAATGAAGAAGTTTGCACGAAATTCAATGCTCTCTACGACATCGTCAAAAATACCTTTAAAGATATTAACCTGCTTAGCTACAACGTTGATGTGGCTAATCATGAAAGTGAATGGAAAGGCTTCATGAAGATGGGCAGGGAACTGGGCAAAAACCCTGTTCAGGTATTAAAAGCCTACCTTAAAGCGAAAGCAATCCAAAAGAAGAAGGAGCGTCAGTTGGCAACAGAACAGGAGAGCCTGATCCGAACAGGAGATCAGCTGAAGATCCTGATTGTTTCTCATGACTATAACACCTATGATAAGGCAGTGGGTTACCCCATTATCAATTACCTGGAAAGCTTAGATATTGTGCCGATTTATGCCAATATCGCTGATAAGAAGAAAACGTCCGAAAAGTCAAAGCTCATCTCGGAGAACCTATATTGGACCTACAACAAAGAGCTCATTGGTGCCATTGATCATTATCAGGGAGAAATAGACGGGATCATCTTCATTTCTACCTTCCCCTGCGGGCCTGATTCCCTAGTCAATGAATTATGCCTGAGAAAAATAAAAGGTGTTCCCATGGCTAATCTGATCGTGGATGAACTTCAGGGAGAAGCGGGCTTACAGACAAGAATTGAAAGCTTCGTTGACATCATCATGGAAAGAAAAAAAGCCGGGAGGATCGCGCAAATTGGTTAGTCAAGAAAAGATCATGAGTTTCCCCCACATGGGAAATTATCATATTGCCATCGAATTTCTGATCAGACATGTCTTAGAAAACATTCAGGTTTTGTCCCCGCCACCAACGACTAAAAAGACCTTGGAGCTGGGTTCAAAGCACAGTCCGGACTTTGTGTGTGTGCCCTTTAAATATAACCTAGGTAACTATATTGAGGCCCTAGAAAAAGGAGCGAATATCCTAGTTCAGTCCGGCGGCGGCTGCCGTTTTGGGTATTATGGTGAAATACAGGAACAGATATTAAGGGATCTGGGTTATGATTTTGAATTTATCAGCATCATCGACAATAAAAATGTTAACCCCTTTGCCTTTTTTAAGCGCTTCAAGCGTTTGAATCCCAAACTATCCTTTGCCAGATTTGCCTACTACTTTCAACTGACCTTTAAAATGATCGAGGCCATGGACTCCATCGACGCCACTATCCGGAGCAACATTGGCTTTGAAGTTCAGGCTGGAAGCTTTGAAAAGCTCCAAAGGGAATTTCTCAGAGAGCTTCCAGCTGTGGAAGGTTTCCGGCAGTTGGACAAGATTTATCGAAGATACGATACACTGTTTCGCCAACTAGAGGTCAATAAACCCCAGAATCCTCTCAGGGTAGGGATTGTGGGAGAGCTCTACACCCTTATGGAGCCCTTTAGCAGCTGTTTTATCGAAAAGGAACTGGCTAAGAAGGGCATCCAGGTCACCCGGTTTATCACCGTATCCTATTTGCTGCGCCATCATCCTAAATCCAGTGACTTGCTAAAGTGGGCAGGGAAATACCTAGAGTATGAAATCGGTGCCGATGGCACAGATAGTGTGGCCCGAGCGAGAATGCTGGCTGAGGCCGGATATGACGGGGTCATTCACATCAAACCCTTTGGCTGTACCCCTGAAGTCAACTCCATGCCGATGATGCAAAATATCAGCAATGATTATAAGATGCCGGTCCTGTACTTTAGTTTTGATACACAGACCTCGGAAACTGGTGTGCACACAAGACTGGAAGCATTCCATGATATGCTTATGATGAGAAGGGAAGCGAACACATGGCAAAATGTTATTTAGGAGTGGACAGCGGCTCCATCTCTACAAAGGGTGTCATCATAGATCAAAATAATAAGATATTGGCTGAGAAATACCTATGGACAGAAGGGAATCCGGTGGAGGCCGTTAAAGAAGTGATCGGGGGCCTCCAGACTCAGATTGAAGGTCGAGATATCCAGGTAAAAGCCGTGGGCACCACCGGATCGGCTCGGCGCTTGGTCGGCGCTTTGCTCAATGCTCAAGTGGTTAAAAATGAAATTACCGCCCATGCGGTGGGAACCCTGTCCGTGTATCCCGATGTCCGGACGATTTTTGAAATCGGCGGTCAGGATTCTAAGATAATTCTGGTGGAAGATGGCATTGTCGTCGATTATGCCATGAATACCTTATGTGCTGCCGGAACAGGATCTTTCCTATCTTCCCAGGCCAAGCGTCTGGGGCTGGAAGTTGAGGAATTCGGAGAATTGGCTTTGCGTTCCCAGAATCCCACCAAAATAGCGGCCCGCTGTACGGTTTTTGCGGAATCCGATATGGTGCACAAGGCTCAGATCGGACATAAAAAAGAGGATATTGTGGCCGGGCTGTGCAAAGCGGTGGTGGCGAATTACCTGAACAATGTGGGCAAGGGCAAACGTACTAAAGCCCCCATCGTCTTCCAAGGGGGAGTCAGCAAAAATATCGGGGTGATTAAAGCCTTTGAGGAAGCAACCGGGGAAACCATTCATGTGGATCAGCATGCACACTTAATGGGGGCCTTAGGGGTCGCCCTGCTTGCTAAAAGCTCAGGTCAGGAGCAGGATTTTAGCTTCAGTATGACGGAGATGCAGTTTGACACCCGAGGCGTAGAATGTCAGGGGTGCCCCAATAACTGTGAGGTCATTTGTGTTTACCGGAATGACGAGTTGATTGATGCCTGGGGCAACAAATGCGATAAGGGAGCAGTGCGGGGCAATAAGGCACCCGTGAGCAAGGAGGCGCCGGTTGTTAAGGTTGATGAAATGGTGTCTTGATGGGCTATTTTAATAGAGCATCTTAATTGGGTATCTTCATAGGAAAATAGATCCATCGTTCTCTTCAACGACCTTGATGGTAATCGTACGATAATATATAATTATCGTACGGAGGTGATTGGACTTGTGGACGAACTAGAAGATAAAAATACAAATAAATTGCACGATACGATTACTGCTACGGAGCTTAAGAGTAATCTTGGCGCCTACTTGGACTATGTGATTAGTGACAATGAAGTGGTCATCACTAAAAACGGTAAAAAGGCAGCAAGGCTCGCTCCCTATATCACGGACAGCGACCGTTATTTTCTCATGAAGGAGAAGGCTCTGGACTATCAGTATGGAGGCAAAAAGGTTTCCTATGAAGAATTTATGGAAATCTACGAAACAAGCGATTTGCGCATGGAATTTATTAATGGTGAGATTGTGTTGTTAAGCTCTCCTAGCGCTATCCATCAGGAGATTTCGGGAAATTTGCATGTTGAATTCAGGGAGTATCTCAAAGGAAAACAGTGCAAAGTGTTTTATGCCCCTTTTGATGTCCATCTCCGGAAAGAGGGCTTCAAAGACCCTGACGTGATGCAGCCCGATTTGATTGTGGCCTGTGATATAGCTGAGAATACAAATGAGAAAGGCCGCTACATGGGCACACCAACCCTAGTTGTGGAGATTTTATCCCCAAGCACCCGGACCAAAGACATGGTGAATAAACTGAACACATTTATGATCTCCGGAGTCAGGGAGTTTTGGATTGTTGATCCCGATCAGGAGGTTATCTTGGTTTATGGGTTTAAAGATTTGGATATCGACCATTTTATGACTTATCGGAAGAAGGATACAGTGCAGTCGTATGCGTTTCCTGACTTGGAGATCGCAGGGAGTTTGGTGTTTGCTTGAAGGTCAACACTATTTCGTTGAGACTGCATTAACCGCCATATATATGAGAGCCCTAGACGAAAACCGTCCAGGGCTCTGTGTATGTTCAATCCTCGAGGATTCGGCCGTTGGTTGTGATGGTGACGACCTGCCAGGGTATGACTTGGCCGCTGTTTTTGAGAGCAGTTTTCACAGCACTTTCCAAACCACCGCAGCAAGGAACTTCCATGCGGACAAGGGTCAGGGATTTTGGTGAGTTTTGCTGCAGGATAGCCGTTAGTTTTTCACTGTAGTCCACAGAATCAAGTTTCGGACAACCGATCAGGGTGATTTTATTACGCATAAACTCGTTGTGGAAATTCCCATAGGCGTAGGCGCTACAGTCGGCAGCGATCAAAAGATGGGAATTATCAAAATAGGGGGCGTTTGGGGGTGCTAGCTTGATTTGCACCGGCCATTGGTTTAGCTGAGATTTTGTCTCCGGCTGAGTTTCGGGTTTATAGGTGGATTCGGGACGGCTCAGCAACTCAGCATGATTGCCAGGACAGCCGCAAGCTAAGGTGTGTTCAGTATGATCATTGTGGTCATGTTTGGTTTCCAGATGTTTTTTGACGGCCGCCTCATCAAATTCGGCCGCTTCTCTTTCTTCAAAAGAGATCGCGTCCATAGGGCAGGCCGGAAGACAGTTGCCAAGCCCGTCGCAATAATCGTCGCGGAGCAGGCTGGCTTTACCGTCTACCAGCACAATCGCCCCTTCATGACAGGCGGTAATGCATAGTCCGCAGCCGTTACACGCTTCGCTATCGATTTTGATAATCGTTCTGATCATTATTGGACCCTCCTTTGAGATTATCTTTTTATTTTAGCATGAGGCAGGAAGAGAGGGTGTGCGTAAAGTCACATTTCATAGTCCCTTGAGGCGCGAATTTAACTGGAACTACTTGAGTATGTATGATAGGGGAACAGAATAGTTGGAGAAAAAACGAGACCGCAGTCTCGTTTTTTAATACCCACCCTAGTTCAGCGGGGGGTCATAAAGGTCTTCCGTCGAGGTGCCTACAATCCGTGCATCTCGTTTGGAGCCTAGCTCACCACTGGAAGTTAAGAAAATATTCTTCTCGAGGATCGTGTTCATCGCAGCTTCCACATCAGTTTTCGTCAGGTCTTCTCTAGGATTGGCAACGGAGATGGTAACGCTTTTTCCACTAGTCGTGGTAAATGCCAACTGAAGCACTTTTGTTGTAGTGATTGCCATTGGTATCACCTCCCTCCTGATGAATGCTAGTCGAGGGTTACTCATCGACTAAGTCAAAGTTTTTCCTGAGGATCGTCTGGATCACAGGATGAATGCTCAAGCTGAATAAAGCTACCGCCACATCATAAATATCTTGATCTGAGGCGTCAAATTTAATATCATTCAAGCTCTTCTGCTTGATCACCGGTGCACCGGCCGGAGTTTCCCCGGCTTGATATTTTATAACCACGGTGGATCCCAAAGGCGTAGCATTAACTGCCATATCGTCACTTCCTTTCCCATTGTTTGAAGGAGGCCTTAAATAGCCTGCCTATCTATCATATGTACAGGCAGGTGGCTAAGGTTCCATAAAAATAGGGTCAGTAAAATATAATGAGGTTAGGAGTTGGCGGTTCGGCATGGCCTGTCCTAAATACGAAGGCGCATTCGTATTTTGGACAGGCTATTGTAAACAGGCTTCACGCTCGTGGACATGATTCCATATAATGGGATAGAAACCACGAATGAAAGGGTGTAAAAGTCAGTATGGGTAAATTGCTCATAGAACGAACGCCACTCGTTATTGCGTCTGAAATCAATACTATTAAACAGCAAACTGGCAAAATCATTTTAGCCAATGCCATAGAGGTTGGCCGTCGTTTGAAGGAGGCCAAGGATCTGCTTCCCCATGGGGAATGGCTGAATTGGTTGGAGGAATCCGTGAATTATACTGAAAGAACGGCCCAGAAGCTTCTGCGCATCTTCGATGCCTATGGGAGCCAACTGCTCGCTTCTCCCGACGCGGCCCCTCTAGACGCTCCGGATCCCAACGCGGATTCGCCGGACGTTGCCTCAAGAAGAGCAGTGCCTTCGGCCCCTAAGACCCAAGTCCAAGCACCGCCCAACCTGAATTTTACCCAAGCGTTTATTCTCTTGGGAGTGCCGGAGGAAGAGCGGGCCCAGTTCATTGCTGAACTGGATCTAGAAAGCATGACCACCCGCGAACTGCAAAAAACGGTTCAGGAGCGATGCCAAGCGATTGAGGAACGGGATCTGGCCGTGCGGGAGAAAGGACATCTCTCAATGGCACTGGAGGATCAGAAGGGGCAGATCAACAGGATGACCAAGGAGCTAGCTAGTCTGAAGTCGAAGGCCCAAGAATTAAGCAAGTCTCATGCAGAAGCCATGGCTAAAGCCGAAAGGCTGAGTCTAGAATTGAAATCTCAGAAGCAGAATACCTCGGCCAAGGCCCTTACAAGAATGACCAACAACCTTACAGTTGCCTATCACAAGGCCAAAGCCAATCGGATTGCTTTTTTATATGAGAGTATGGATCGGAATCTCAAGGACCTGCTTAGTGAGCTGAAAGAGTTTGCGGACAAAGAACCGGACACCTATGAGGTGTATAAAAGGAAGATCGTTGATCTCTTGACAGATGGGTTAAAGGGGCAGATGTAGAGTCGGCAGGAATTCAGGATTATGGCTGGTCATCAAGTGAGCGGGGTCATGGGCGTCGCTCCATTTCTCTTGTAGAGATACTGATTGATTATTCAGCCTATTCCTAACCCAGGCGAGAAAGGAACTGTGGGTTTGTTTCTGCTTGACAGGGGTTGGATCTTTAGGTTTCAGTAATTAACGAAGCATAGCGCATGTGTAGGAAGAAAAAGCCTCGCATGCGCTTTTTAATTTCCCCTATAAAAGAAGACGGCAAGACGGACCATTACCATGAACCTTGCCGCCGCTTGAGATAGGGGGAAAAGAACAGGATGCCGGATTATGAAAAGATGTACTTTCAACTTGCAGCTAAAGTCGCTGATGCCATGGATATCCTTTCAAAAGCTCAGCAGGAGGGAGAAGCGGAATTCATGGCTGAAGAGCAGTCTCTCGGTATGAAAGTCATCGCTATAAAAGAAGAAGACCGTGATTCAGAATAGGGATGGGGGATGGGTGACACATGGTTATGATTAGCATTGCGAAGGGAACATATGTTTGGTAAAATATAGATGAAATTTAGAACAATCCTTTAAAATCAAATGGATTAAAATATAGAAAGCGGTGCGAGTGAATGGATGAAAATAACAAGATTCAACTATTTGAGGATAAGCGCATCCGTACAGCATGGGATGAAGAGGAACAGGCGTGGTATTTTTCTGTGGTGGATGTAGTGTCAATTCTGACCGATCAGGCGACTCCTCGAAATGCAAGTACTTACTGGGCTGTATTAAAAAAACGACTTATTGAAGAAGGATTTCAGTTGCTTACAAATTGTAAGCAACTGAAATTGAAAGCTGCAGATGGAAAACGTTATAATACGGATGTAGCTGATACCGAACAACTGTTACGCATTATACAGTCCATTCCGTCGCCAAAAGCCGAACCATTCAAAATGTGGCTTGCTCAGGTTGGATATGAGCGAATAGAGGAAACTATCGATCCAGAACTCACCATCGATCGTGCTCTCACTACATACTTGAAAAAGGGATATAATCGTGAGTGGATTAACCAACGATTGCAGGCTATTCAAGTGCGCAAGGAACTTACCGATGAGTGGGATGACCGTGGTGTAAAGCGAGGAAATGAATACGCTATACTGACCGACGAAATTACTAGAGCGTGGTCTGGCATGACGACTCGACAGTACAAACAAATTAAGGGGCTGAAAAAGGAAAACCTCCGAGACAATATGTCAACGTTGGAACTGGTTTTGAACATGCTTGCAGAGGCTACTACGACTGAGATCTCTAGGACAACAGAACCGCAAACATTCGAGGAAAACAAGCGAGTGGCAAGGCGTGGCGGTCGAATTGCAGGAAATACACGCAAAGAAATTGAAGCTGATACTGGTAAGCCTGTCATAACTAAAAAGAACGCTGTTGACTTATCTCGACTTATTACAGGTGTTATCGCGGAATCTGACGAAGACGACAAGAATAGCTAATAGTATCGAATAAAGCCTTCAAGAGCGCAATGAACTTTTGAGGGTTTTATTGCGTAAGCGTCTAGTAAGATAGTGTATAGAAACTCACCTAAAACTATGGGATAATCCTCCTAAACTAAAGTATATAAAGTTTTTTAAGTTAAGTTGGAAAACTTTAAGGGAGGTTTAGAGTTGGATACTAGGGAAGTTGCTAGTCAGTATCGTTTAAGCAAGTGGACCGAGATTGTGCGTCAATGCCGTAGTAGTGGACAAACCGTTGCTGTATGGTGTTCCGAGAATAACATCAATACAACAAGTTATTACTACTGGCTAAGGCGCATCCGCAAAGTTGCTTGTGAAGCTCTTCTATCAATGTGTGGAAATAGTGTAATCGTTCCGGTAAACATACCTGTCCATACAGTAGAGATAGACTCTCCTGGTCAGGCCTCATCCTCGGATATTGTTGTGCGAATGGGTGCTGTAACATTGGAGATTTCTAATAATGCATCTGCAACGCTAATCGAGAATACTCTGAAGGCACTTCACCATGTTCGGTGACATCTCCAAGGCTGAGAAAATTTACATCGCCTGCGGGTATACCGATATGCGCAAGTCCATTGACGGACTAGCAGCCCTCGTTCAGCAAAACCTTCAACTCAACCCCTTTCAGAACAGCTTGTTTCTCTTTTGCGGTCGCCGCCATGATCGACTGAAGGCACTGTATTGGGAAGGAGATGGAGCACCGGGCAATGGGCATCTCTGATCATGCCTATAGCTGTAGTCGGCATATTAGAGATTGTTGCAGGCCTATTGTTTTATGTCGTTATGAAGAAAAAAGCGGCTGGCGAAATGTCAATAGGGAATGCCCACAGAGGCTAGTCTGTGAATAACTAAAATTTGGGTACCTCCACTAATTGTCCGATACAAGGAACGAATATCGGCAATGGCTTCACGTAGAGTTTCTGCTTTGAAGCCTAGATATAACTCGATGGAAACGGCCCCAATCTTAACAATGAGCGGAGTTTCTTTACTAGCAATATCCTGTTGCTTAAACTCAAATCTCTACAGTTGGTTCTATGTGTGGTTTATTTGACAATTATAAAACTGAACAGTTACGCGCCATGGTGGCGCACGAGCAAGGGGACGCATTAAAGCTCAGTTTCGTTGCGTCCCCGTCCCCTACTCTAATTTGTAGAGAACTGCTTTCACGTCTTTTTAATTTGGTTTAGTTTAGACTGAAATTGAAAGGAAGTCCATGAAAAAGTAAAGGCCGCCTGGTAGTCATCGAACATCGCCATCCGGAAATCGTGGTCAATTATCCGAAACTAAAGATAAATTATTCATTGAACTCGAATATAGTGTTAAACAGTAGTAAAAGCATTAAGGAAAAATGTAAATAAAAAGAAATTCGACAAATAATTACAAAATGAACAATGTAAAGATGGTATACTTGGGTCAGGGATTTATGAGTGATAAGATTGAGGACTGAGCAGGTATGAATGGAGTAAAATCTTTCTTAAGATTATGTTTTAGTACTTTTTTTTCTATATTGGGAGGTTGCTGGCTAATAATCGAGATTGTCAATACTATCTTTCCCAACAAGGTTCCTATTGTAGGGAATCCACACTTTTTGTTAGTACCTTCGTTAATTTTGAGTATCATATATATAGTTCCAGTAACTTTTTGCATTACATACAGAGTAGATGGCCATGACAAAATAATTAAGATCCGTATAGGAAATATTTTGCACAAGAAGAATGGAACTTTAGTCGTTGGAACCAATGACAGCTTAAGTACGGATTTGGATTTGGTGGGAAGCGGTAGCCTACAGGCTCAGGTGACGAAATTAATTGGACAGGAAGCGATAGAGAACCAATTTAGTGAAGCTAAAAGGAATTTTAACGTTTCACAAGATGGAAGATATTCCTTTGGATTATGTTTTGAAGGAAGGGCTGTGAGAGACAAGAAGGTTAGGTTTTGTAAAAAGCCTTATAGCTTTCTATATATCATAATGTCCTCGCTAACTGCGGGCCAAAATGCCAATACGACTAAAGAACAGCTTACCCGGGCTATAAAACAAATGTTTGTTCAGACCAGTAAGTTAAATATTAAGGACGCAACGATATATTGCCCGCTTTTGGGCACAGGAACAGCCAATGTCGATCTACCCAAGCAAACGGTAGCTGAAATATTGATTTCTCAGTACATAGCCCATTGCAGAGAGAATGGATGTAATATTAAGTCATTTATCATCTGTATTCACTGGAAAGATCTCCAGCATATTAAACTGAATGATTTGCGTAGGACTTGTGAGCAAATGGTTGTGACCTGCAGTAATTGCCCTAGGGAGAGATAAGAATTGTTTTGATTTTAAAATTGAAGGGGTATTAGCATGAGCAAGATAAATCTTATGAGAGAAATAAGAGAGATAAAAACTCAACTCTCGTATTCAAAGAATGTCGGATTTTTATTTGGCGCCGGAACATCATGTGCCTTGGGTATACCCAATATTGCGGCATTGACTGAAGCTGTGGAGAAATCTCTAACTGGAGACTACTTGAAATGCTTTAATATTATAAAAAATGATTTACAATCACCAAGCTCCAAACCTATAAGCATAGAAGATATTTTAAATCAGGTCAGAAGAATACGTGATATAACGAGTGACCAGGATGATAAAAATTACCTGAGCGTTTGTGGAAAAGATGCCAAAGGTCTCGATATTGAGATATGCGATAACATATATAAAATCATCAGTGAAAAAGAACACGTAGCCTCACTTGATGATACAAAGAGATTTTTTGCTTGGCTTGACTTGCAAAATCGCGATTACTCAAAGGAAGTTTTCACAACTAACTATGATCTCATTATTGAAAAGTCACTTGAAGAGACAAATATTCCATATTTTGATGGGTTTGTAGGTTCATATGAGCCTTTTTTCTGGCAAGACAGCATCGACAGATTTGTAGATAAAAACGATATCACAAAGAATTGGATACGTCTATGGAAAATTCATGGCTCCTTAAGTTGGTTCTGGAAAGTAAATAAAGCTACTGGTTCTCATAGGATTGTAAGGACGGGAAAAATTGGTGATCTCAAAGAAAACAATAATGAGCTGGTTATCTATCCTTCAAAAGATAAGTATGACAGTTCCAGAAAGCAACCGTTTATTGCTTATTTTGACAGGCTGAAAAACTATCTTATCAATGGGGAACTGCTTTTTATATTTACAGGATACTCTTTTTCGGACCAGCATATCAATGACTTAATTTTTAATTGTCTGCGAATAAATAACAGGCTTTTCGCTATGGTCTTCTTTTTCAAAGATGAGGAAGTTGAAAATTTATACAAACTATCTTCTTCTTACCTGAACCTAAGTGTTTTTGGTCCGACTAAAGCTATCATTAACGGTCAATTAGGCGAGTGGGAGTTCAACAAAGAAGACTTAAAACCTGGAGAATCCAGTGATAGCTTTTGGGATGAAGCAAAGAGCGAGCTATTACTTGGCGACTTCAAAAAATTAGTACACTTTATCATATCTAGTTCGGGCAAAAAAGATACGATAGAGGTAATCGTCAATGGAAAATGATGTGACTTACTTAGGCAAGATAATCAGAGTTGACTCTAATACGGTAGAGGCCGAGGTATCTGATGATATACCTTCTGCTGCGCCAATAATAAATGGCAGATTATATAAAATCGGCCAGATAGGCACTTTTATAAAGATTCCTATTGGCAATATTAATATTTACGGCTTAGTGTCTGCTGTGAGCAATACTCCGGGCAAAAATGACGACACAGGAATCAAACAGATTATCGGTTCGAGATTTCTTACAATTCAGTTAGTAGGAGAGAAAATCGGAGATAGCGAATTTGAAAAGGGAATCGGCACATATCCTACTATAAATGATGAAATCCACTTAGTTACAGAAAAAGATTTATTGGATATATATGGTCAAAAAAATGAAGCGACTATTGAAATTGGCAAACATTCTTCCTCCGAAAACTTGAGCGTATACGTTGATATACATAAATTGATCCTCAGACACTGTGCCATTCTTGGCTCTACCGGAAGCGGTAAATCCAATACCTCAGTGAGTGTGCTTAAAGCTATTTTGAATGATTATGCAGGCTCAAGAGTGATATTAGTTGATCCCCATGGCGAATATGCCTCAGCGTTTCCAGAAGCCAAAGTCTTCAAAATCAACGATACAAGTAATCCTCTATATATTCCATTCTGGCTTATGAATTTTGATGAATTGGCTTTTTTCTTGGTAGGAGCTAAGTCGACCGACGATCAGAAAACCGAGTATAGAATGTTTCGAGAGCTTGTTACAACATATAAGAACAAGAACGTTAAATTGAAATCAGGTGATGTTAACCCTAATTTTATAACTGCCGATTCACCAATCCCGTTTAATGCAAGGAAATTGTGGCATGAAATGAACTGGTGGCTCAACGCAACTTTTAGCAAGCCCAACAAAGATGATCAAACAAAAGCTACCGCAAAAGAAACCGCGACAGGGGACTATAACGAGTTAATCCCTGCAAGGTTCGAACCTTATACTATGGGATCGACGGAGCCGTATAAATCAAAGCATCAGGAATACTATGCCTATGAAAAAAAGATACTGGCAAGGCTGAAGGATTCCAGATATGATTTTCTTTTTAACCCGGGTGAATATAAAGATGAAAGTTCTCCGAAAGATTTACATGATCTTCTGAATGACTGGATAGGCAGCGACAAGAAACTAGCTATACTTGACTTGAGTGGGGTTCCTTTTGAAGTATTGGATATTACCATTGGTCTCATAACGCGTTTCGTATATGACAGTATGTTCTGGGGAAGGAACGAATCATATACAGGTAAGAACAGACCTCTGTTGCTTGCTTTTGAAGAAGCCCATACTTATTTGAATAAAGACGACAACAATAGCTATTCCAAGAGTTCAGTCGAGAAAATATTTAAAGAAGGCCGGAAATTTGGTATCGGTGCACTAATCATTTCGCAGCGCCCTTCAGAAATATCCGAGACCATCTTAGCTCAGATAGGAACATTCTTAGCCTTAAGATTGACAAATTCAGGCGATCAATCTATTGTCAAATCATCCGCTCCGGATAATTTAAATAGCTTGATAAATTTACTGCCTTCACTCAGGATCGGAGAAGCTGTGGTTGTCGGAGAATCAATAAAAATACCTTCAAGAGTGAGAATGAAACTGAACTCGCCCAGACCCACGAGCGATGACCCCAAATTAGTCGAGTCTTGGAGTAAGCCACATAATATCGACAAGGATAATTATAAATCTGTCGTAACCAGGATAAGAGAACAAAAGATTTAGAATATGGGAGGGAAAACGTATGGATAGAGAATATGTCGACTCTGAGATGATAAGAAGCATAGGTTTTGATACAAATACATCTACATTGGAAGTAGAATTTAATAGTGGTGCTGTTTGGCAGTATTTTGATTTTCCTGAATCTTGTTGGTATGAGTTTAGAAATGCAGAATCAAAAGGTAAGTATTTTAATAAAGAAATTAGAAATCACTATAGTGAATCGCGGGTCGGCTAAACTGCTATCAGCAATGAAGTGCATCAACTCTTGTTAAGAGAAGCGGACAGAGTAGAGATGTGCTACCCTGTTGTAGGCCTTGCTTGCTTTGTTTATGAGGAAAGGATAAGGACCTCATGTTGACTGGCGAACTATATCTCTCCGGTAATCTAGAGTTAAAAAAAGAGCGCTTGGAAGTCCAGAAAAGATTGAAGGTTTATAATGCGCTTCTACCTTCTGATACGGGTCAGCATCGCCTATTCCGCGAAATATTCTTGAAGAAAGTGGAAAATTGTAATTAAGGGCTTTTATTAGCTCTTTTTTGCATATTGTGATAAACGGTGCGAAATAAGTATACTTTGCCGCCAAGGCCTGTCCAGGCTTAAACGGCATCTTTTTTATATCCTCAAGGCATACAGAAACGGTTTGCTTGCTTGAGCATGGGAAAAGCATTGATATATAAGGGGCTTGGGCGAATTTCTACAACTGGAAATATTGAGACCCTAACAGGCGACTGTTTCAGAAATATACTCCGCCGCCAAGGCTCCACTAAGCTCAAGCGGCATCTTTTTAGACCACCAAAGGCAGGAAGGAGAAGCGGAATTCATTCCTGGAGAGGCGCCTCCTAGGATCAAAGTCATCGCCATAAAAGAGGAAGACCCTGATTCGGAAAAGTAAAGGGAAAAGGAAAGAGCTTGTGTACCGGCGACAACCAAAAGGCACGTGCATGGAGGGAATGTAATCTCCGTGAAAGTGCCTTCAATCTTGATCCGTAGACTAGGATCTGTTTCCATTTTATTAGTAATGACATTATAGGCGCAGCTCTTATAACCTAGTCTTACTGAAGCAGAATGAAGCTTTGTGTAGTTTGCGCCCGCATTTGTAGATAGTAAGCCCGTAACGTTCTCAATTAATAAAATTCAAATTCTCCTCAGGCCTTTCCTTTACCTAATCAGTGCAGGATTATAATCAGGGATAAAGAAGGGGCAGGTGCTCAGGACGGCAACCTTTTGCTCCCCGGAGAGCAGGTTAAGCTGAGATTTCAAGATGTGGGACTGCTTCGGTATGCAGTCAGACGTTGGTTCATTCGCTATGCTCTGTGCCTTGTCAATATTTTGCCGAATCACGATATTGCATTCTTTTCTGTTGATAGCAAATTTTCGGTAGTCGTGATTTCTGTTTTCCAGATTTACGCGTCTTTTATAGGACCCCGCTCGCAGCTCAACCAGCGATGCAAAGTAGCTATCGTATTGAGCATCGGGGATGGAGGACATATGGTAGAAAGCTTCAACCATCGGATAGTTAAGATACAGTTTTCCCATATCAGAGGATTCAATAAAATAGTCTGCCATCTGCTGAATCTTCTCTGGCGAAAAATCCGGTGCCTGTGGATCAAGATCAAAGATCAAAAGGATATCGGTATAATTCATGTCAAACATCTCTCTGTAGAGTTCATAAATGTTGGTACTGTAAGCGACAATCTCGTATTTCGCATCAATGTCGTAAAGGTCAAGCAGATGTCTCATGAGTGCAAGGTCTGTTCTTCCCCCCTCGACCAAAATGAGAATCCTCCGTTTGTGGTCAGCCATCGAACTCACCGCTCATATATAGCTTCTCCAAGTTATGTCCCTCTCGCAGTTCCCGTTCGGTAGCATTAGCAAAGGAAGTCAGCTTGTTACCGGTCAGAATGAAATAGCAGTCGGGACGCATGATGCGGTTGGAAAGGAGGTTCGTATTGTGGGAAGTCAAAATGGTCTGGAATCCCTGCATCTCTTCTAATAATTTTACAATCGTCTCCGCCAGCTCATAATGATAAAAGGCGTCAAATTCATCGATGAACATCAGGGAAACATCCGTTGCGGTCTTATACCAGTAGAAAAAGGTATACAGGGCTTTGGTGCCGCTAGATGCAACCTTAAAGAAAGGCAGGGGGACACGACCGTCAAAATACAGTCGCATTACCTCGTCAGGGTCCATTTTGGCAATCAGCTTTTCTTTGATGCCGGCATTGTGCAGGAAAATCTCCAGCTCTTTAAGCAAATCACCTTCAAAAATAAATTCAAAGTAGTCATTGCTCCTTGCCTTGTAACCAATATATCTGTTTTCATCCAGACTTCGGAACCAAAGCATGCGGGAGACAAAACGTAGCATTTGGTAGAGCGGGTGATCATCCGCTAGGGCGGAATTTGAGATAGCATACTTTAAAATGGATTCACTTCCCCGGAAAGAGAGGTTTAGAGTGGGCATGAGTGCCTCAAGCCCGGACAAATCTCCACGTTTATCTTCATAGTCGTATTGAAATAACAGTTTTTTGTCGATTGAAACTGTTTCATAGAGCAAATCTTGATTTTCATTTTTCCTGTAGTAATAATCAACTTCGCCTGTATTGAAAGAAAACACATAATGAAACTCAGCGAAGCCTTTCTTGTTATTCACGTTTAGATAGTATCCATAAAGGCCTGGGGTGACATTGTTCGTGGTCAGGTGCGAGACAATATCAAACATGGCAAGGCCAAGGTTGGATTTGCCCACGGCATTCTTGCCATAGACAATCATCTTTTTCAGCAGACCGTCTGCGACACAGCAGTGATTGAATTTATAGTCTCGCACATCAGAGAAGTCAAAGCGGACAGTGTGATCAAAGTTTTTAAATCCGGTCACTTCAAACAATTTCAGCATAATGATCCCCCTTTCGGCCCCATCTTATCGCTTCGTTTGGACAAAGTCAACAAGAACCGTAAGGTTATTACGGATTAACTGTTGAATATTACGGTTCATGAGAGCCGCTATTCCGGAGGTGGTTGAGCCACCTCTCCGGAAAAATTGAGCCACTGTTCCGCTTACGGAGCCAATCATGCAACACGCTATAAAGACCCCAAAATCTGCCCTAACGAAATGGTAGCAAAGTCCCGTACTTGGCGTAGCCAAGGGAGGGGAAATCTTCTTACTTCTTGACTTCTCTATGGTGGCGCATGGAGAGTATATACACCCTCCACGGCACCATAAATTATTGTTTTCGTTATTCCAATATTCCTTTACGCTTACGCATGGAATCATCCCCATCAATCAGGATAGTATAGGAATCATGAACAATTCGGTCTAAAATAGCATCAGCTAAGGTGCCTTCACCAATTTTACCATGCCAACCTGCGGGGGAAAAATGGTCGATCCCTTTTTATGTCTCGCTTCAATGATCTCTAGGAGATCCCTAGCTTCACTGTTGGTTAAAGGTACGAGTAGCCATTCATCCAAAATGAGAAGACTCACCTTTTTGTATTGGTTCATGACCTTCTTGTAGATTCCTTCGCCCCGTGCAATGGCTAACTCATTTAATAAGTCTGGGAGCCGAATGTACTTTACAGTGTAGAAGTTGCGACAGGCAGCTATTCCAAAAGCACAGCTTAGATAAGTCTTCCCGGCGCCAGAGGCTCCGAGAACGATAATATTGTGTTTGTCTTGAATGTATGAACGGGTAGATAGTCGAGTGATTTGTGCCTTGTCCAGTTTTCGATCGGCATGATACTCAATATTCTCTATGCAAGCCTCGGGCAAATTCAGTTCCGCCTTTCGAATCAATTTAGAGAGCTTATTGTTCTTACGCCTTGCCCATTCGATGTCGACCATTATCCCAAACCGTTCTTCAAAAGATAACTCATTGTAGGCCGGATCTTGTATTTGTTGGCGAAAAGATCCCACCATCGAGGATAGCCGCATCTCATTAAGTTTACTAATGGTTGTTTCGTTTAGCATTATGAATTCCTCCTGTAATAGTCTGCGCCTCTGGTAAATCCAAAGGAGGAGGAATCTGCAACGTCAACTGGTTCTTCTCTGAGAATTTTATCTTGCCCCGTTTGGAGAATAGTCTGGATGCTCTTAAAGCTAGGGTTTGGCGTGTAGCAAAGAGCTTTCTGGCAGGCTGCTTCTAGACGACTGATGGAATACTTGTCCGCCAGTTTGAGTAAGCCCATGCAGCTTTTGTATCCTTGTTGTTCAACTCGATAGGAAGCTAAGATTGCCTTCACAACAACTTCAGTATGCTCACCGATACTTTTCGCCCAAGACACGAATCGCTCTGCGTTCCATGCTATATACTTTTGATGGTTCTCGGGCATATGCTCCGTTACTGTGTTGTATTGGCCTAGGCGGCCGCGTAATCTGGGATGAGAACAAATCCGATTCCCATTGTAGAAAACCTCCACGACATGACGGGTAACACGAACATCGACTTTATGCTTGATATATTCATAAGGAACGCTGTAATACATCTTATCTACCGCAACGTGATAGTTAAATTGTACAGTTGCAACCTTCCATACCGCTAATTCATAAGGAGTCGGTGGAAGGGGCAAGAGCATGGCTTTCTCTTCCTCTTGATAGACACTTAACCTGCTCCCAGGCTTCTTTTGAAAGGGCTTTTGGTTAAATTCTGCAAGCTTTTCGCGAATGGCTTCATTGAGCTCTCCTAAGGAAAAGAATTGTTGCCTTCTAAGTGCTGCTAGAATCCATGTTGAGATAACTCCCACAGCGCCTTCAACGCTGGGTTTGTCTTTCGGCTTTCTTACTCGTGCCGGTATAACCGCTGTACCGTAGTGCTCAGCCAGTTCATGATAGGTTTTGTTGATTACAGGAGTATACCAGGATACGCGATCCACGCCTGTTTTTAGATTGTCTGGCACCAAAATTCGTGTAACGCCGCCAAAGTACTTGAATGCATTAACATGTGCTGAAATCCAAGCTTCTTGATTCTGTGACACAAAGGCCTCTACATAGGCATATTGACTGCATGAAAGGACAGCTACAAAAACATAGGCCGTGATGATTTCGCCTGTATCACTATCGATGATCCCGGCTGCTTGACCTGCCCAGTCGACTTCCATTTGTCCGCCGGGCTTGTGGCTAATATGCATGGTTGCTTTGGTTTTCGTTACATACTGCTGATAGTAGTAACAGAATTGAGAATACATGAGTGGGATCTCATTACTTAACCGGCAAGATTCACAGTATTCATTCCAGAGCAGGCTAAGTGTTACTCCGCTTTTAGCCATCTCCTTATGAAGGTATTCGCAGTCCGGACGCTTGCGGGTTGATGGTAATGACGATTCGGGGAAGAGAAGTTTTTGTAGTTCACCGTTGGTCATATCTGGGGTCAGTGGCCATCTTAAGTTAAGCTCCACTGCCCGATTGACCACCTTTGCGACCGTGTTTCGTGAGCATTCACAGCTTACTGCAATGCTCCGTTGGCTGATTCCTTGGCTGATGAGCCGTAGAATCTCTCTGTAATTGGTCATCCATAGACCTCCCATTGAATGTATTAACACTCCTCTCTTGAGTGTTGGCTACATTCTACCAAGAAGTCTAACGAAGTGGCTCACCATCCGGAGAGGTGGCTCAAAATTTCCGGAGACATGGCTCTCATATTCCGGAATAGTGGCTCATTTTAGCCCGGATTATTCAACTGTAATTATTTTGCGACAAATTATGACTTGCTATACATAGAATGGCGTTCCACAACTTGATTGCCAGGACAGCCGCAAGCCAAGGTATAAATCCTCCTCAGGAGTATTTAGTTTAGGACATCGAAATCCCCTAGAAGGTCCTAAAAGGGTCATCTAGGGGATTTGCATATTGAAATTAAAATAGGATAGTTCAAAGGCTTTAATGCTATGGAAAGATACGACATAATAAGGTCTTCGGTCTAATTGGATTCAATGCAAAGACATACTTTTAAAGTGATGGAAAGCGGAGATATTTCTCTAGTATTGATTTTATTAGAATTTTTGTTATTTTAAAGGAATTTATAATAATTGCAGAGAATTATAAAAAAATGGTAACAAAAAGTAAAGAGATGGGAGAATTTCCGAAATAATGGTCGATTACGATGGAATTCAAGAGCTAAAATGAAGAGTGCTAAAAAAGAAATTTTGGAGGAAAAAATGGCGAAGAATTATGAATATATTGAAGTAAACATTACGGACTTATTACTAGACGATGAAAATCCGAGATTTGCATCCAGTGTTTAATAGATGATTGATAATTGCAGTTTGACTTACCTTAGCAGTATTATCTTGTACCAAAAAGATTCTGAAGTAGGCTTAGACCTTTCCTTTGATAAAGCTACTCAGAAATATTCGTGCGAATTTGAAAAGCAACTTATTATCGTCATGGAATACTATGAAGTTTTATATCCATGCTTGCTTGGAAAAATAAGATTACTATTTCTATCCGGATTAGACAATGCATGTACGGGGAGGAAAAAGGCTCATGAGTAGTATCTCGTCTAGCACCCCAAAATTAAGCAAAGTGATGAATATTTTAGCGAGAGAAACGGGTGGTAAAAGCTATAAGGCACATAAATATAGCTTGGATGCAGAAGGACGTCCTACTATTGACTATGGCGAAAGCCAAGTAGTCTGGAAAAGAACTGCCGAAACGACACCACACAGGGGTTATATCGATCTAAGTTTGTTATGCAAGCAACTTGCCAAGCAATCACCCCAAATTCTTAGCTACTTTTTGGATGGTTCACGCAGGGTGTTTAAAGTTGACGATATGGCCTATTCCCACTCTGGTGGGCGTAGTGTAATCTATCCAGTTATTGCAGGGCAGATTGGAGTAGGTTGTTGTCGCCGAGTCAACCGCAAAATGATATCTGAAAAATTTAAGAGTGAACTTGTTTTGTCTATGCCAGATATTGCAAATGCGGATAATATACCTGGATTTTTTCCTGGTACTGCGGTAAAACTGAATAACTGCGACGAATTAAAAAGAATAGGAATCGAATTTAGCACAATCCTACCGTATAAAACTTCAAAAGATCAAGAGAAGAAATTTGAGGATAGGGCTACGGCTTGTGTGCAGAGTCGTATGATAGAGCGGGAAAAGGAATTAGTTGCGGAGTTAGTTCGCGAAGGGAAGTTGAATCAGGATAACTACTTGGTAAAAGACGGGTCTCTAGAATATAGGCCATCAAAAGAAGATAAGTCAAGTAAACAACGATACCAAACATTTAAAAATAACTACAACTGGGTGTTGGGTGCTTCTAAGAATTTTAATCCGGAAGTTTGCCTTGATATTAACGGAAAGCCGAATCCGGGTTTTATTGCTGATTTACCGCTCTATCATCGGACGCCTGTTGCCTGTTATGAGAATCCAGGCTATTTAGGTGATATACAATTTGCTGTCTGGTATGTTAGATTACGTGACCAAAAGAAAACACGCACTCCCTTTGATGGGATACTTAAAATAGAAAAAATTCTTGTCACAGAGGAAGAGATAAATGATGGTATGAATAGTGAACTTGTAGACACTTTGAGTGCATACCTGATTAATGAAAGGAATCCTGTTTGCTATGGTTCGGATTTGCGTTGGGCAAACCACATTTATCCTATTTATCTAACGGAAACATTTGTAAAGTCCAGATATATGAGTTCAGATAGCTTTCTGCATTTATTCTAGGGGGGCAAAAGATGAATAAATTAATCGGCAGGGTATTGGCTACCGAAAAGAGTCCGACAACAATGGATAAATTTAATTTTTGGACGAATTCAGATTTGAAACTTCATGCCTTTGATATTGTAAAAGTAGAGCATATTGACAAGTCATACACGTTTGGCGTGGTAGAGAATATATCGCATATTACTGATGCTCAAAGCTTTTTAACTAACTTTATTTCTAGCGATTTCGGTGATGTTGAATTGGAAGAGCCAACATTGCGTGTGGGAATGAATTATGTTGAGGCAAAAGTATCATTTAATGACAAAAATTTATACACGCCTGTTCATAATAACTCTAAAGTGTTCTTAGCTTCGGCGGAAGAGATTACAATGGCATTGGGGTTAGATAAGGTACAAAATCCACTTGTTTGTGGGTCTTTAAAAATGTATGAGGGAACTACGGATGAAGTAACGCTCCCAGTGAATCTGAACTCTCAGTTTATCTTGGGTCCTGAAGGGGCTCATCTCAATATTTCTGGAATTTCGGGGCTTGCCTCAAAAACTTCTTATGCTATGTTCTTAATGAAATCTATACAAGATCAATATTTAAATAAGCAAAATAACGATGACAGCGTTGCATTTGTTATTTTTAACGTTAAGGGAAAGGATCTCATGGCAATTGATAGAGCAAATGATTTTAGTAAAGATGCTCCTGGGACAAAGGAAATGACTCACGAGGAATACAAAATTATGAAGTTATCAACAGAGCCATTTAAAAACGTCAAGTATTATATTCCTTATTCTAATAAAAACTCTGCTAAACAAAGCACATATCTGTCAAAAGACGATGTAGAAAACTATTCGGAAGACGGACAGCTTAAGAAATTTAAATATGTTTACGCTGATGATAAAGAGAATATTGAAATGATGTTTTCAAACATTGATGATCCACAGCAAACGATGGAATCAATTATAAGTAAGATTATTGACAAAGATGACCATGACTTTAGCGGCCTTTCCACATGGTCGGAATTCATGGATAAGGTGACTGAGAATTCTCAAAAGGGTTCAAATGGAGCAAAGGGTGACATTTCTGTTTTAAGTTGGCGAAAATTCAAGCGTGTTGTACGTAAAGCGATACAAGACGATATGTTTGCCTCAAGAGTAAATGTAGCAAATAACGAATGCCGTTTAGCAGATGAACTTAAACAGATTAAGAAAAACGATATTCGTGTGATTGATATAGCTAAATTGCCTGAAGATAAACAGGCCTTTGTGTTTGGTGATGCAATTCGCACGATATACAATTTGAAGCTAGGCGAATATGATGCGGAATCAGGAGTTCAGCCACCGTCACGAATTATTGTTTTCATTGACGAGTTAAATAAATATGCTTCGAAGGATGTTCCGAAATCTTCACCTATTTTGCATGAACTTTTAGATGTTACAGAGCGCGGACGATCACTGGGGGTTGTGTTGTTTGGTGCTGAGCAGTTCCGTTCAGCAATTCATGACAGGATAACTGGAAACTGTGCTACCCATGCTTATGGAAGAACAAATTCGATTGAAACGTCAACTAAAGATTATGGGAGCTTACCAAGCACATATAAGAATATGCTTACACGTTTAGAACAAGGGGAGTATTTGATTCAAAACCCTGTCTTTCGCTCTTTGCTTAAAATCAAATTTCCTAGGCCAATTTATAAACAGTTTAAGTAAGGAGAAAATATTATGCACAAATATGTCTTTGGCGCAAACATCTTAGAAAATCTTACGACAGGAATGTATCAGGATTCTAAAGTGATTTATCGCGAATACATTCAAAACTCATGTGATCAAATCGATAAAGCTATCAAAGAAGGTGTATTGCGGTCTGGTGAAGGTAAAATTGAAATATGGTTGGATTATGATAAACGAACTATCATTGTTGAAGATAATGCGACTGGAATCCCCGCTTCTGAGTTTGAAAAGACCCTAGGAAATATTGCGGATTCCGATAAAAAAATTGGTGAAGATAAAGGTTTCCGAGGGATAGGGCGATTATGTGGCCTTGCATACTGCAAACAGCTTGTGTTTACATCCAGTGCCCTGGGAGAGAATACTATCTCTATTTTGATTTGTGATGCGGCTAAGATGCGTAAGCTGATTTCGGAAAGTGCTCTTGGTCAGAAACATACCGCGAGTGAAGTGCTTGATTCTATCAATAAATTCGAAAGGAAAAAGACAAATGATCTTAATGCTCACTTTTTTAAGGTTGAGTTAATAGGTATAAACAATGAAAATACTGATTTGCTTGATTTCCAGCAAATCAAGGACTATTTGTCCTTTGTAGCGCCAGTGCCGTATAGAAATACCTTTATTTATAGATCAGAGGTCTATAGCCATGCAGAAAACCTTGGGATTAAACTTGATGAATATACAATAAAACTGGATGGCGAACAAATCTTTAAGAATTATACTACTGTTTTGAAAGATACTGGTGGTTCTAAATACGATGATATATTTGGAGTAGAGTTTAAGGATTTCTACGACGATGAAGGCAACTTATTTGCATGGATGTGGGTTGGGCTATCTCAATTTCGAAAAGCAATACCGAAAAACAACCAAATGCGTGGACTTCGGCTCCGAAAAGAAAACATACAAATAGGAGGCGAGGATGCCCTACAAAAACTATTCAAACAGGACCGCGGAAATAGCTATTTTGTTGGTGAAGTTTTTGCTATTTCCAGAGATTTAATTCCGAATTCACAGCGTGATTATTTTAACGAGAATAGTACTCGTGTATATTTTGAAGGTAAATTAAAACGGTATTTTGATGAAGAACTTCATAAAATTTATTATGATGGGTCTGCAATTAACAGTGCATATAAGAAAATTGAAAATTATGAGCAAAAACAAGTAGATTTCCGAGCAAAAGAAGAGGATGGGACTTTTGTAGATGATGGACATAGACAGGAAGAATATGATAAAGTTTTAGAGGCAAAAAAAGAAGCGGAAAATGCTCAATTTAGAATCCGAAAGATAAAAGATAGTGCTACTGGAAGGCTAATGAGTAAGGTTATCGATAGGATAGAGAAAGAACATTCTCCTAAGAACACCGCGACTAAAAGTTCAGCAGAACACTCAGAGATAGCTGGAGAATCCAAATCTTCGCGGAGAACTGATAAGTTGTCTGCGTACAACAAGAATGAGAAAAAGATAATTTCTAAAATTTTTAGTATTATCTACAGAGCAACCGATAATGTTACTGCCGAAAAAATCATACAGAAAATCGAGGATGAACTTCAATGAGTCGTAAAGTACTTTTACTAGAGCCTAATTATGGCAATAAGTATCCTCCTATGGGGCTAATGAAATTATCAACATACTTTCGTAGACGCGGTGATAATGTTCGTTTTTATAAAGGAGATCTTAAAGAATTTGCGGCTATCTTGCTTTGTGAAGAATATTTAGCCGAAGCTCAAAACCCTCTTTTGGGAAAACATATTTTAAGATTGAAGGAACACATTAAAACAGGTAGGCTCGCCCCTCTTGATTTAATACCAGACTTCAAGGATAGCCAAGGACATATAAGGCTAAAAGAATATAGGAAACGCTATAAAGAAGGGCAATACCCTAAATTTGATATCATCTGCATAACTACTCTATTTACATTTTATTGGAGAGAAACTATAAATACTATTGAATTCTCGAAGAAATTCTGTACAGAAGTAGAAAATATATGGGTAGGTGGGATCGCTGCAACTATTCTTCCAGAGCATATTTTCAAAGAAACAGGGATTCGCCCATACCAGGGGTTGTTAAATAGGGCTGGTGTTTTGGATGATGACAGTGATGTAATTGTAGACGAACTGCCATTGGATTATTCCATTCTGGAGGAAATTGATCGTAAATATCCTGCGAGTAATGCATACTTCGCCTACATGACACGAGGTTGTCCCAGAAGCTGTGCATTTTGCGCGGTCCCAAGATTAGAGCCAGAATACTGTGATTATATTAGTCTAAGGGATCAACTTAACCAAGCTGATACTCGTTTTGGAAAACAAAAAGACCTCCTGCTTATGGATAACAATGTTTTTGCCTCTGAGTGCTTTGACAGAATTATAGATGAAATTAAAGAATGCGGGTTTGGTAAAGGTGCTACCTATGTTCCGCCCAATCAGTATGATATAGCGCTTAATAATTTAAAGGGCAGCTTTAATGATCGTGCCTATATTAAAAAAATTGTTGGTATATATGATCAAATTTCGGATAGACTTAAAGAAGAAATTCAAGCTGATTTTTATTTAAAAAGAGAAAACCTGAACTTATTATATGCAGGCACTGCGACAAAAGAAGCAATTATTGCCTTTGATGAAATAGCTCGCCCTTTATATGACAAGTATTTTAGGCGGGGAAAGCGAGTTAGATATATTGATTTTAATCAAGGCGTAGATGCGCGCTTTGCCACTATTGAGAAAATGAGGAAGCTCTCTGAAGTTAATATACGCCCTTTAAGAATTGCATTCGATCATTACTCGATGCGCGATACTTACGAAGGCGCTGTTCGCATGGCAGCAGAAAGTGGAATTCGTGATTTGTCTAACTATTTACTTTACAACTTTCAAGATAGACCGGAAGAATTGTATTATCGAATGAGATTAAATGTGGAGTTAAGTGAAGAACTGGATGTAAGAATTTACTCTTTTCCGATGAAGTACCATCCGATAGATGATCCTGCATATTTCCGTAATCGTGATTATATCGGAAAACATTGGAAGCGGAAGTATATCCGCGCAATCCAATCTGTTCTCAATGCGACGAAGGGTAAGGTTGGACGGGGAAAAGAATTCTTTGAAGCAGCATTTGGAAGAAATGAAGATGAATTTCGCGAGATTTTGATAATGCCAGAGTCGCTTATCATTAATCGACATAAATATGATAAAAGTAAGCGGGATGAGTTCTACCAGGGAAAACAATCTAAGTATGATAATGATAATAATGAATATGATATGACTACTGAAAAGTGGCGGGAAAAATTTTATGCGCTCAATGAGTCTCAGCGCAAGCAGGCTCTGGAAATTATTCATAAGAATCGTTTCTCTGATAGTGTTTTAGCAGTAAAGGATCCAATTGTTCGTGGAGTTTTAGAATTTTACAGAGTTAAGTGAAGTTTTATCTGTTTTCCCAAGAAAAGTCTAATCATTATGAAGTGTTTTTAAAATATATATTCTTTACCAACCATCACTCGTGCCTTTTTCCTTAGGACATAGAGTGCAGATAATTCAAAATTGGATGCTCAGAAGGTCACTAAAAGCTATCGATAAAAATGGAGTATGATTCAGTAGCGTTGCATTAACTTAAATAATAGTTTAAGTCAATAAAAACTTTTGTTTATATTACTTGAATAAGCTTACTTTTAATGTGAATAAAACCATGGCATATTCAATTCCCCACACCTTGCAATTCCCCTCAAAAAAGCTATAATTAGAAATAGGTGGAAATTAAAAAGTCGCCGTGACCTGAAAGTGTTGGAGCACTCCCAGGCACGAGCAGGTGGTATAAGCACCTACACGTAACAGTCTAGCTGTCCACGACGACATTCTTATTATACAATGCTGCCCGTTTCCGCACAAGCAAGGCGCCTGTGCTGCGGGTCAAGCGAATGCAATGAGATGTCGGCAGGGAGCAGACTGTGCGGCTTCACGTAGCAGGATATTCAGCCTATTCCTAACCCAGGCGAGAAAGGAACTGTGGGTTTGTTTCTGCTTGACGGGGGTTGGGTCTTTAGGTTTCAGTAATTAACGAAGCATAGCGCATGTGTAGGAAGAAAAAGCCTCGCATGCGCTTTTTAATTTCCCCTATAAAAGAAGACGGCAGGACGGACCATTACCGTGAACCTTGCCGCTGCTTGAGATAGGGGGAAAAGAACAGGATGCCGGATTATAAAAAGATGTACTTTCAACTTGCAGCTAAAGTCGCCGATGCCATGGATATCCTTTCAAAAGCTCAGGAGGAGGGAGAAACGGAATTCATGGCAGGAGAGCCGTCTCCCGGAATCAAAGTCATCGCCATAAAAGAGGAAGACCGTGATTCAGAATAGGGGACGGGGTGGGTTAGCCAAGAGGACTCCTACAAGCTTCTGAGTGCGTCAATGGGGTTTAATCGACTTGCCTTTCTTGCCGGCAGATATCCGAAGACGATACCGACAAGGGCAGAGAACCCTACGGCGAGGGCAATGGTCGATAGGGACATTGAAAAGCCTACGCCGATCAGTTTTGTTGCAAGATAGGCAACTAGACTACCCAGGATCAGGCCGATTAGACCGCCAAACACCGAAAGGAAAATGGCTTCAACAATAAATTGAACTTGGATCGTATTGGGAGTTGCACCTAAAGCCTTGCGCAGACCAATTTCTGTTGTCCGCTCTGTTATGGATACAAGCATCATATTCATGATACCGATCCCACCGACAACCAGGGATATTGCGGCAATCCCCGCCAGAAGCAGGGACATCATAGACATCATGGATTGGAAGGAGGCGATCATTTCGCCCATATTAAAGATGTTATAGGCATTCTCCTTATAGTTAAAGGCCTGATTCAATACCCCTTTGATGTCAGTTACAGTAGCGTCGGCTGCTTGAGTATCGACTAAAAACACATCGAGGCTCGTTATACTTTTTACGCCCAAGCTTCGCAGGGCAGTTGTGTAAGGAATAATCACTGAATCATTATTTGAGCCCATGCTGAATTGGCTCGATGGGGCAAGTGTGCCGATCACTGTATAGGTAGTACCGTTAATCGTTAGGTTCTTGCCCACCGGGTTAACGCCGTAAAAAAGTTCATGGACAATATTACTACCGATCACAGCCACTTGATTTTTGTTTTCTAAGTCAAGAATAGTGATCGCTCGACCCGATTTTAGTAAACTCGCATCCGTTTTAAAGAAAACTTCATTCTTGCCCTGTACCGTCGTATCTTCAAGGACCTTGTTGTTATAGATAATCCCGGTTTTCCCCGCAACGGTTGGCGAAACTCCACTGGTATTGCTTATTTGGGCAATGCTCTGTAAGTCGCTTTGACTAAGGCCTTGTTTGAGAGGGGTGCCCAGGGCGGTAATTGTGATTTTATTGACGCCCAGGGTATTGACTTGATTGCTAATACTGTTGGAGGCTCCCTGAACGATCGTAATCAAGGCGATAATTGAGGCGACCCCGATGACAATACCCAGCATGGTTAGGAATGAACGCAGTTTGTTGTTGACGATATTTGTCCAAGACATTTTAATGCTTTCCAATAGCATCCTTTCACCCCTCTTGCTCGGTTAGATACCCATCGAGAATATGAACAATGCGCTTGGCGTGATGGGCAATATTAGTATCATGGGTAATCATAATAATTGTTTTCCCATCATGATTTAACTCTTCGAAGAGCTCCATGACCTGAGCCCCAGTTTTTTGATCCAAGGCACCGGTCGGTTCATCGGCAAGAATAATGGAGGGTTCCGTAACGAGTGCACGGGCAATGGCGACACGTTGCTGTTGTCCGCCGGAAAGTTGAACCGGCAGGTTGCGCATTTTATCAGATAGTCCTACCCGCTCAAGCATCGTTTTAGCTCGCTCTTTCCGTTCAGAAGGGGATGCACCCGAATAAATTAAGGGGAGTTCTACATTTTGCAGGGCGTTCATTCTTTGCAAGAGTTGGAAGTTCTGAAAGACAAAACCGATTTCTTTGTTGCGTACTTTGGCCAGCTCAACCTCATCTAAATCTTCAATATCATGATTCGTAAGCAGATACTTTCCTGAGGTCGGGACATCAAGACAACCGATAATATTCATCATGGTCGATTTGCCTGAACCTGATGGACCAAGGAGTGCGATAAATTCACCTTGCTGAATCGATAGATTCACATTATGCAGAACCTCGATCTCTTCATCACTCATAAAGTAGCTCTTACAAATATTTTGCATGGATAGGATTTCATCGTTCAACACGAGATCGACCTCCACTCTCACCGTCAGCGAATCCGGTAATGGGTGCTGGGGTAGCCTTGGGATAGAGAATGGTTTCTTCGCTGGCAACGCCGTCTTTAATTTCCACGATGGTGCCATCATTGATGCCGGTCGAGATTTCTGTTTTAACCGCTGCACCTGTGGCATCCTTTTTAAGAATAAAGGGCTTGTTCTGATCGTCAAATTGAATAGCTGCCATGGGCAGGGTGACAACTCCGGTAGCCTGGTTATTCAAAAGCTTGACCTCTGCTGTCATGCCAATTTTAAGGTTAGCATCCTTGGCCAAATCAACGGTCGCTGTAAAAAACGTTACGCCATTGGCAACTTGACCTTCTTTAGACAGGCTGCTGATTTTGCCTTTGATTTCTTTATTGATGGCATCTATTCTAACGGTTGCTTCCTTATTGACAGTTACTGAAGCAAGGTCGTATTCATCGACTTTGACTTTAGTTTCGAGGTTATTAAAATCAACGATATCTAATAGTTTCGTAGCCGGCATGATCTGGGCGTTTTCCTCGGCAGCCAGATTGACGACTTCCCCGGCGATTTTTGCTTTAATCGTTTCACCTGTGGTCGTTTTGATTAGGATATCCCCGACCTTAACCACATCTCCCTCACTCACGTTAATCTGAGAAAGCTGCATCATCTTATCCGCTGTAACCATTTGGCGGTTTTTAGTGTCCACATTTCCCGTGAAGGAATAATAGGTTGTAATATCCCCCGTTTTAGCTAGGGTACTTTCATAAGGTAATTGTGTTGGCCGCATAAAGTAGATTGAAATTACGGCTATAACAATAACTATTATTCCGGCAGTAACCCATTTTAGCTTCTGTGATCTCTTTTTGGCACCCATTACAATTACCCCCATAGTTTTTATAGGTAGATTTTATTTTAATAAACTTAGATTAACCTGATTCGGCGTCAAGTATTAGCTTGACCTCATTTACTATTTATTATTGTGTCCTTTATTAATAGCTTGATTTTCCGAAGTTCTAAAAATAGAGACAAGTAGTAAGCATTAAACAGAAGGATTTAACGAAAATTTAATGTTTTGTAAATGGGGGCTTAACTTTTCCTTGCTAGAATTGGGTAGCAAAGGTGATAAAGAGCATACTTTTTTGAGGAGGCCGGTTATGAGCTTAAAAGTATTGGTCATTTCGGCGGCGTTTGGAGCAGGACATATCAAAGCTGCAGAGGCTGTGATCGAAGGTTTTTTGGAGAAGAAGCCGGAAGCCGAGGTTATTCATATCGATTTTGGCGAATTTATCAATAGACCTTTGAATTCAACCCTGAAAACTACCTATATAGATATGATAAAATACACCCCCAAGCTCTGGGGAAAGTTCTACTATAAGACCGCTGATATTTCAGCCGATTCCTTGTTTCAACGCTTCCTCAATGGCATTGGAAGCCGCCAATTCTTGAAATATATTCATTCCCTGCAGCCTGATCTCATCGTTTGCACCTATCCGGTCATCGCCGGTGTTCTTTCCCAGCTAAAGAAAGAAAGACGGCTTCATGTCCCCTTGGCTACGGTGGTGACGGATTATGGCATTCATAGTCAATGGGTGCATCAGGACGTTGATTTATATCTGGTGGGTTCAGAAGAAGTGCTCGAAGCGTTAGTCAGTCGCGGTATCCATCGGGATCGCATTAAAAACACAGGAATTCCGGTAAGTATGAGATTTGAGCGGCAGCTGGATCGCCAAGCCCTCATGAACCAGTTCGGTCTGAAGGAACAGATCCCCACAGTTTTGATTATGGGCGGAGCTTATGGAGTTATGGGCGGTGCGACAAGTATCTGTCAGATGCTCGCAGAAAGGGAAGATCCTGTTCAGCTAATCATTGTTTGTGGAAAAGATAAGCAGCTCTATCGTTCTCTTAAGCTTTTGACCTCGACCTCCAAGCATCAAGTGCTACTTTTTGGCTTCGTACGCAACGTAGAGGAGCTTATGACGGTGGCCGATCTTGTGATTACCAAAACCGGGGGCTTAACGGTCACAGAAGCCTTGGCAAAGCATTTGCCCATCGTCACCTATAAACCCATACCGGGTCAAGAAAAAGAAAATGCCGAGTTTCTATTGAAGAAGGGTGCCGGACGCATCGCCTATACCGAGGATCAGCTCAACCGAACCATCAATATCCTTTTAGAGAATTCAGAGGTAAGGGAAGGGATGCGGATCGCTGCCTCAAAGGTATTACCCGGTCGTGCAGCAGTGCGTGTAGTGGAGCACATCTTAGAACTTTTAAACTTTGTGGAGCAACAGAGCAAGCAAGTGAGTTAACCTTAAGACGGAGCAAACTAGCCCCTATTAACACACTAGACCCTATCAGTAAAAAAGACTTTATCTTAGAACCTAGTTCTTTTATAATTTTTAAGGGACTAGGTTTTCCGGAAATATTTTTAAATAAATTGCTGGAATACATAATTTCCTTGACATTTACTGTCACGTTTTATAACCTGAGTTTTGCACTAAAAGTAATTAAAAATACCCGCTAGCCCTGTGTTGTCAAGGGCTAGCGGGTTTTGTTTTTTATCATAAAGTTGTAGTGTATTAGCGCTTATTTATTGTATTGCAAA
>JBFWMF010000033.1:0-36471 GCA_050251735.1 Desulfitobacterium sp. | reverse complement strand
GCGGTAACATCTTTTCAATGATAGAGTTTTTTAACTCCTTGGGATATCTCATATTGTTTTCTCCTCCTGTGTTCTCTTCAAGGATACTTTTCTTTGATCCCTACGTCAACTATCCTAACACAGGGGGGCCTTAAGTCAAGTTAGCCTGGGTCAGGCGGTTAACGAACTATTTACTGTTGCTTTTAATCATCGAATTAGAATACCATCGGATTTGACTCTTTTGGGAAAATCGCTTCTCACGCTTGAAGGCAGCGTAGAGAAACTTGCACCTGAATTAAGCGTAATGGATATTGCTCGGCCTTTCGGATATAAGTTGTTAAAAGAGCGTTACCGGATTAGTTCAATTACCAAAACAGCTTTTGAAAAACTCAACGAATATGTAGATATTCTTTTGGACTTACCGAAGCTTATTAAGGAAATATCACATGATTTAAAAGACGGTAATATGAGGGTTGAAGTTAGGGTTCCGGAAATCAGTTTGATTTTAAAAAAATTAGATCGAATCAGTAATCAATTATCTTTTAGCATAGTAATGTTGTCTTTCAGTATTTTAATGATGGGTATAATTATCGCGTCGGCTTTAGGGGAACGACTGTTTATTTGGCATTTTTCGGTGGTAGATTTAGGATTTATGCTAGCATCTTTAATGTTCGTTTGGCTACTAGTTTCTATTCTAAGGTCCGGAAGGTTTTAGATAACAGCATAAAATTCATACTTACTTAGTGTATAAAAGATAATCAGGGTAAGGTTAAATAGTCCTTGGTAGAAAACCCTAGGTTACCATCGTTAAGATATATGCTTAAAAGCATCAGTCATTCAAAAGCCCCTCTTACAGTGATACATTGAGAAGGGCTTTCGCGTTATCATTTTTTTATCATCGTTCAACAATAATAAACCGTCCTTGTCATAGGCGACCACGCAGGCACATAGACTTTAGTGTCAGCCATGTCTGTATCCTTCCTCAGAAAGAACGGTTATCTGATCAAGAAATCTGAGCGTGGTGTATAAGCTGTATTAAACGAGTAGCCTCTTGAATTCATGTCTCCCATCTTTATCAGCATGAGGTTAATATCTGTGTTCATCATGGCTGCAATCTGGACAACGTCATAACCTTCACAGGCATACTTATGAACCTCATCATCGGGAAGAAGCAGTGAAGCTGCAAATAAATTGGCTTCGTACTCTGGACGCGTATTCATGGAATAAAGAACGTATTCACGGAAAGGACTGTCATCGGCAAGATTCCGATGATGTGCGTCATGGCCGAGCTCATGGGCGCATACCAAAGTCTGCACCTGTTCCGGCAAGTTACCATTCAAAAAGATGAAGCGGTTGCGCTGAATCACGCGGTAAAGCCCTTTCAGTTTAGTGAAGTCATTGCGGAACAGAACCTCAATGCCCAGCTCGTCTGCTATGGCAAAAGGATCACGCGTTCCGAAGCGCTTGATATATTTTTCAGCTGATTTATAAATATGCGCCTTGTTCAATGAATTCACCCCCTATGCTAATTCTATCACAGCAGCAGTCCAAAAAAAACGGACTACTCCTTGTCTGCATTGCGGTACTTTTTCGGCGTGTACTTTTTGTTTTTCTCCTTGGCTATCCAATAAGCGTCGGTGATTGCCCTCATAACGGCATCCAAATCCTCGTCATCCATGTCGCCTCCGGCAAAAAGGCCGCTGACCTCTGTGATGAGCTGCTGAGCGTGCTTCTTTCCACGGTAGCCGTATTTTTCTCCGGCAGCATTTATAAACTCCTCATTCTCGGTTAGAAGATAATTCATCTCAACACCTAAAACTGCAGCAAGCTTCCCGTATACCTCGCGTTTCTTGGGATAGCAATCTCCGTTTTCATAGCTGACCATTGTTCGCAGAGATACTCCGACCGCCTGCGCCAGTTCCGCCTGCGTCATGTCTTTTGCGACGCGGGCATTTTTTATTTTTTCTCCGAATTTCATGTAGACCGCCCTCCTATAATAAGCAGGTAAGTTTCATATTGTATATTGACAAGTGAAAGTAAATTGCATATAATTCAAATATGCAGATAACATGCACATTTATAATAATTCATGTTGCACATAGTGTCAAGAGTTATTTCTTCTGTGAAAACGATTGAACCAACGGATTGCCGGAAAATTACCGTCTGCAAAGCGCATGACGGCTTTAATTACTCTGACAGCTAAATGTAAATAAAGTTAAGGGCAAACCTGTCTAAAGGCAGGGACGCAAAGCCGAGGGTCTAAAGCGTTTGCCGCGCTATGACAGCCTGGCTGCCGATCTTTGCGAATGCCTGCCCTTTTTAAGAGCAGGCGTTTGTATTGATAGAGAAAATAATGCAGGAGGGTACGAGATGGTGAAAAAGATAATGCTCAAATGTCCGAATTGCGGACGCCGAATTGCTGATTACAGCGGAAATGCTGAGGCACTGGCCCTGTTAGCTGAAACGAGTGAGGCTGAAAGTGATGTTGTAAACGTAAAGTGTCATCTATGCAAGTCTCAGGTTTCAATTTTGCTGGACAATAACGAGGTCTATAAGAGTAAGAAGTTCTCAGACCTCAAGCTATAAGGCAGACTGCACAATCAAATAAATGAACTTATGATATTCGATTCCAGCGCTTGACGCTATCCTCCCCTTGTAAAGCGGAGTGATTATAAAGGTGCCGGCCGGGCCTGACGAGTAGCACTATTGCTATGCGTCAGGCCCGGCCGGTTCTGCATTCAGAAGAAGCTGCTCGTTTGGCTCCCCAGAAAGGAGCAAAACCAGTGGCTTTTATTTTATGCAATAACAAAACAGCGGTTCGCTGCCGATCTCCTCCGCTTGTTCTTCATTTCCGGATTTTCAGATTCACGAAATGGAGGACAAGCTTATGAATAGCCATGATAAAAAATATACCCTGCTGGTCAGAGGGACGCGTGTCACAGTGGCCAAGGAGGTCTACAAAGCATATTACCACTGCCGGGACAGAGAGAAATACATGGACAAGCTGGCGGAGGATAACAATATCTCGCTTGAAGGATGCAATGAGAAAGGCATCTCCGTGGAGTACATAATTTCTACTGCAGAGGATTCCATGGAGGATGTAATTGTTCAGCGCGATATGGTTAAAAGGCTTAAACAATGTCTGCTGCAGTTAAATGAAAATGAACGTCAGCTGATTATAGCGCTTTATTACCTCAAAAAAAGTGAGCATCAATTGTCTGCAGAAACTGGTATTCCTCGCATGACCATACACAATCGCAAAAAACGAATATTGAGTCAGCTCAAAAAACTTTTAGAAAAATAAAAGTTTTTTGGTCCAACCCCTCACTTTTTTCCCTAAAGAAGTGAGGGGAATTGTTTATCTCCTGTTGTTCTTTGAAAATATTATATCCGGCAGCATAGATACATGAGCTGTCCAGCCGTGTGAAAAGCGGCAGCGACGTTGACGGGCGCGCCAAGACTGCCTGCGGATGGATTTCATCCGTCGAACCGATGGCATCGAAGGTGACGAGCGGGAACGCCCGGTCATAAAACAGTCCGTGGTGGACTGTTTCGCAATGAAATGGACAGTGATAATGCTACTTCCGCCCAGCCACAGACTCAAGCAATGGGGGCGGCTCGCAGAGATCCTGGGAGAGGTTAAATTCCTATGGCGTTTGCTTAACCGGCAAACCATTTATGCTGCCGCCCTAAGAGCCGTAAGGTTTTTTCGCTTCGGGAAGTAGTGTCGAATAGAAGCGGCAATTCGCAATGAAGAACAAGCAGATTATTTTTGATCTCGGAAACTATGCGGCAGGGCGGTCTTTTTTTCGTCCTGCCGTATCCTTCTGAGATTAAATTCAAAATATCAGGGAGGAAAACGTAATGGAAAAGAAAGTGTTAGCTGAATTGCTAAAGAAGGAGCTAATTATCGGATATGTGTACGGGCTTGACGGAGAGTGTCAGGAATTCTATTTTGAGAAATCCCCGTCCGGCATTGCAAGCTTTATTATGCTGAAAAAAGTGCATGCGGACAAGATGGTTTTAACGGATATGCTGGATAAGCTGGTTCTGGACACCTTTGGCGAATTTATCAACTGCTGTCCGGACCAGAGGCTTCTGCAGGAGATCACGAAAGAGCTGGTACCCATACAGATGGGTGAAAAGGAGCCTGTCAGTATTCCGATTGTGAGCGTTGATGAGGCTCTTGAATTTTTAAGCCATGGAAGCCAGAAGCGAGCATGGATTTACTGCCGGATCGACGCACCGGAGGATACCCACGGTGTCCTGAAAGGCCAGAAGAAGGAGCTTATGGATTACTCAGAACAGATGGGATTTGTTGTTGTCGGCGAATCAGAGGATATAGGAAGCGGGCTGGATTTTGACCATGCCGGTCTTGCGGAGGTCATGAAGGCTGCCGGTGATGGCAGAATGGATGTATTGCTTGTAAAGAAGCTTGACCGCCTAGGGCGGGATACAGCCGAATTGCTGGAGTTTCTGCGGGGACTGGATCAGCTGGGCATTGAGCTCTATTCACCACTGGAGGGTCGAATCCGGCTGAATTATCAAAGCCCTTTCCTTTCTATGCGGTAAACGGAGGTTGCGAGATATGTCAAAGGATCAGTCGGCTAATGAAGTGAAATACAAGGTGGCATTAAAGCTGCTGGATATCATGCTCCGTAACGGCCTTATCTCCCCTGCCGAGTATAAAAAAATCGATGAACTGAACCGTCAAACCTTCACTCCAGAGCTTTCCAAGGTATATGCGTAAAAACACCTGGATATCTCAAAGTTTGTGTGGTATTGTGTGTTGCTAACAGGAGTCAAAAACGAGAGAAAGGAGAGAAAGTCATGGCAAAAAAGATAACAAAAATTGACCCTGTCAAGCAGCAGGTCGTTCGGCAATTACAGCCGAAAAAGCGAGTTTGCGCCTATTGCCGGGTAAGCACCGACTCCCGTGAGCAACAGAATTCCTTCACCGCACAGCTTGAGTATTATACCGCCTTGATTGAAAATCAAGAGGACTGGCAGTTCGCCGGAATCTACGCTGATGAAGCAAGAAGCGGGACAAAACTTCAAAAAAGATATGACTTTTTACGGATGCTGAAGGACTGCGAGGACGGCAAAATTGATATGATCATCACGAAATCCTTGACCCGCTTCGCCAGAAACACGGTAGACAGCATCGAGGCAATCCGCCGCTTGAAGGGGCTTGGTGTCGCCGTCTATTTTGAAAAGGAGCATATCGACAGCCTGTCGGAGAAGAGCGAGCTGATGCTGACCATTTTAAGCTCCTTGGCACAGGGCGAATCCGAAAGCATCTCCACCAACAGCAAATGGGCGGTGATAAAACGCTTTCAGGACGGTACCTTCATCCTTGGTACTCCCGCATACGGCTATACCAAGGATGAAAGCGGCGAGCTGATCATTCAAGAAGGAGAAGCTGCGGTAGTCCGACGCATTTTCCGAGAATACTTAAACGGCAAGGGTACTTATGCAATCGCCAAGGATTTATCGGAGGAAGGGATCTCCACCATACGCTCAGCTGAAAAATGGAACGACGGTGTGATAAAGGAGATATTGTTAAATCCCATTTACACTGGAAATCTGCTTCATCAGAAAACCATGACCACAGAGGTACTGCCCTTTAGGCGACAGAGAAACAAGGGCCAGCTTCCTCAGTACCTAGTAGAGGACAACCATGAACCTATTATCTCACATAAACAGGCGCAGGCGGTCAGGGAAATCTTTGAGTACCGTAGAAAGCAGATGGGGGTGGACGATACGAGCAAATACCAAAGCCGGTATGCCTTCAGCAGTAAAATTCTCTGCGGCGAATGCGGTGGTATGTTCCGGAGGCAAAAAATCTACATCGGCAAGCCCTATGAGAAAACCCAATGGTGCTGTCGTCAGCACATTTTGGACTACATCAAATGCAGCCAAAAGGCAATCCGAGAAGATGACATCCAATGGGCGTTTACCGTGATGTGGAACAAGCTTGTAAGCAATTATGCCGAAATTCTCACTCCCCTGCTGGATACGCTTAAAAAGCTCCGAATGGACGAGCAGCAGGAGCGGGAAATTGGGGAATACAGTAACAGAATCATGGAGCTGACAGAGCAGGGTCATATACTTAGCAGACTGGTATCAAAGGGGTATATCGACCCTGCAGTATTTATAGAGCGGCAAAATGCTCTGACTATAGAGCTTGTCGCTGTGAAAAAGAAGAGGGGCCAGCTTCTGGACAATAACGGCTTCGACATAGAGATCGCCGGAACAGAGCATCTTATGGAATTGATCATAAACTATCCTCATGTTATTGAAGAATACCGTGAGGATTTATTTTTACAGGCTATAGACAAGGTAATCGTACAGAAAAACGGACAAATCTCCTTCCGGCTCATCAACAGGCTGGAGCTGTCCGAACCCTGCAGGAAGGGGGCGATAGAGGATGATGCAAAGGCACATGCCCATCGGATATAAGCTGGCAGAAGGAAAAATACAGCTTGATGAACCCAAAGCCGCTGTTGTGAAAAAGATATTTGCAGATTATCTATCCGGTACCTCCACCTCTGCTCTTGCCAAGCGGCTAACCGAAATGGGATTTCCGAATGCCAACAACAAAGCTTCCTGGAATCACGGCTCAATCGGCAAGATATTGGAGAATGTCAAATACCTTGGGGATGAATTCTATCCTCAGATGATTAGCACCGAGCTTTTTGAGCAGGTGCAGAAACGCCGCAAGGAACGCTGTGATCAGCTGGGGCGAAGCATCCAGCCAAATAGTGCAAACCGCCAGTATCCATTCACCGGAAAGCTCCTGTGCGGAGAATGCGGAGAGGTTTACCGCAAATACATTGAGCACTGCGGCAAAGTATCGGAGAAGTCTTTCTGGAAATGCAAGAAGTACATTTACAAGAACCACGTTTGCTGCCGGTGCGGTTTCCTCACGGATGAACAGATTGAAAAAGCCTTCATCGAGGCAGTCAATAGGATTCTGGCACGGATACAAATTCTCGACCGGAAGCCAAAGAAAGAGCCAATTCCCAATAACCCCGAATTTAATAGATTGGATCAGCGCATTAAGGAGCTGGAAGCAGAAGGACGGTATTCGTCCAATGAACTTCCGGCTCTTATTTTTATGCGGGCACAAGCCTTTTACAAAACGGCAAGAATAGATGACACCGAATATAACACCGAAAAGATGAAGCGGACGTTTTCGGGCAGAAAGCCTCTCGTGGAGTTCGATGAGGAACTGTTCCTGACGGTGATAAAGAAGATTACGGTCTACGCCGATCATCGGCTGGTGTTTGAATTTATAAACGGATTAACCATAGAAACCGGATACTAAACCAAGGAAGGAGAAACCATGATGCAGACAGCGACAGCAAAAAAGAAAAGCATATCCCTCATACCCTCCAAACCAGAGTATGACAGGAGTATAAAGCCTCAATTTAAAGCCCTGCGGGTTGCGGCATACTGCCGCGTCAGCACCACGCTGGAGCAACAGGAAACCAGCTATGAAGCCCAGGTTTCATACTACACTGAAAAAATCAAGAGCAATCCCAACTGGAAGCTCGCAGGAATCTATGCCGATGACGGTAAAAGCGCTACAAATACCAAAAAGCGTGATGATTTCAACGCCATGATTGAGGACTGCATGGCTGGTAAAATTGACATGGTCATCACCAAGTCGGTCAGTCGCTTCGCTAGAAATACAGTGGACAGCTTGCAGAACATCCGCAAACTCAAGGAAAAGAACGTCGCAGTCTTCTTCGAAAAAGAGGGCGTGAATACGCTGGAGGGAACCGGCGAGCTTTTAATCACCATCCTGAGCAGCCAGGCGCAGGAGGAAAGCCGGAACTTAAGTGAGAACACCCGGTGGGGCTTGGTCAGACGGTTTGAGAACGGCATCGTCTCGGTCAACCACAATAAGTTTTTAGGCTACACCAAGGATAAGAACGGCGAGCTGGTCATTGTACCGGAGGAAGCGGAGTTGGTCAGACGTATTTTCCGCCTTTACCTTGAAGGAAGCAGTATAATACAGATTACCAAGATATTGGAGTCGGAAGGGATTATCACCGTCACAGGTCTAACCAAGTGGTGCCCCGGAGTCATCGACAAGATGCTGAGCAATGAAAAATACATGGGCGACGTCCTTCAGCAGAAAACCTATACCATTGATTTTCTCACCAAAAAGCGGGTCAGGAACAAAGGCATCGTCCCCCAGTATTATATAGAGGATGATCATGAAGCCATTATCCCCAAGGAGCTTTATTACCAAGTGCAGGAGGAAAAAGCAAGACGCGCAAGCCTTAGTAAAACTGCGGCAGCCCGAAGGGCAAAGCAAGAGAAGGAAAAAAGTAAGTACAGCTCCAAATTCGCCTTAACCGACATCATGGTATGCAAAGAATGCGGTCAGCCATACCGCAGACAGGTATGGTCTAAATACGGCCAGAAAAGCGCTGTGTGGCGGTGTGAGAACCGCCTGAAGAACGGAACCAAGAACTGCAAACACTCCCCCACGTTTAAAGAGGATATTCTGCATGAAGCGATAATGACCGCAATAAACAGCGTCGTAGAAAATCGCGGCGAGTTTGTCGGAGCCTTCCGTGAGAATGTAATCCGAGTCATCGGCAGCTACTCCACTAAAAACGTGACTTCCGAATATGATGGGCAGATCGAAAAACTTCAAGGCGAAATGCTGGCCCTGATTGAGGAAAACGCCAAGCAGGGCTCCATCAAGGATGATTTTGATGAGAGATACAAAAGAATTGCGGATCAGATCAACGACCTGAAACAGAAAAAGCTAGAGCTGGTGCGGGAACAGAAAATGGCGGCGAATTTTCAGCAGAGACTCGACGATATGGATGGATGCCTGAAGAAAACCACCTGCGAGGTCAGGGAGTTTGACAACGACCTTGTCAGGAGGCTCCTGCAAAGCATCAAGGCCGTCAAGGACGATCTAATAGAAATCCAATTCAAATCCGGAATCGTGATGAATCAGCGGGTTTCATACTTTGATTGAACACAAGGCAGGGACGGCTAAAAGGTCATACCTGTTCTTTTATTAAAAAACACAGGAGGGAATAGCACATGCTAAATGAACGAAATAAGGTTGAACGGCTTAAGGAAATGTATCCTAAAGGAACCCGCGTTCGATTAACTGCAATGTCCGGTGAACTGGATATGCCTTCAGGATTGACAGGGACAGTGGATTTTGTAGATGACATTGGTCAGCTTCAAATGACCTGGGACAATGGCAGAACCCTTGCTCTTGTTCCCGGTGAGGACAGCTTTTCCGCTATTTCACAACCAAAGCCGGTGCAGACACGGACTGAGAAGCCGGATGCTCCGCTCATCGGTGCCAACGGAAACATCTTTAATTTGATGGGATTGCTTCACGCACATTAAAAGTGGCAGGCATGCGGGAGCAGGCTAACCAAATGTATCAGAGGATCATTGCTTCCGACAGTTACGGGGAAGCGCTGAATATCATCGGTGAGTACGTCAATTTCACTGAGGCGGATCAGCCGGAGCAATCAAATGACGTGGACGAGCAATTCGGCATTAGAATGGAATGAGGGGATAATAGGTGATAGTTGGAGGTTCTCATACTTTGATTAACACAAGGCAGGAACAGCCAATAAGATGTTCCTGCCTGAAGATAAATAGCTATTAAGAATAAAACTCTCAAATTCCACAAAAAAACTGAGAGCTTTATTCTTAATATTTGCAGCATTTTCACTACGGTGGTAATTTGATGTCTTTAAAAATATTAGCAATAGATTCTTATGATTTAGTTGATAAAAACAAAACGGCTTAGTTTCTGATTATAAGTGTTAATACTTTTCCATATTCGGGATTATATATGCATTCTTCATGTATGACTTCATCAGCTTGTGCATCTGCAAACCAATATTTTGCTGGGACATCCCCTTGGCGTATCTCCTCTGTGCTACTTGGATTGTCAAAAAACGTGGCTGTTATGCTTGATAGATTTATCGTTGGATTCAATGGCCTATTGCCAGGATACGTCTTAATGATCTCCCCGTTTTCAGATTGAATAACGGCGTATTTGTCTTTAGCATATTCTACCAATCTATTTACCAATGCAAAGAGTGAAACATCGTATTTTTCTAGAGCAAGCTGCTTTAAACTTTCTATGCTTGCTCTTGCTTTGATGAAGTCTTTATTTAGATGAACTTGAGGCATAATTAGTTTAGCAGCGAAATCTTGAGCTTCCATTTCCTGAATATCTTCTGTAAGCAAAGTAGATGAACCACTTTTCCTCACATAATATTTTTGTTTTAGATGCCAAGGAATCACCGCATGCCCTATCAATATAGCTGTAGTAAATTTTTTTCTTTGACTGTTTTTTATTCTTGAGTTCAACACAATAATTTTTTGAGACCCATTAAAAAGTATTCCTTCCCCTTCTTCATCCAGTTTGTCTTCGTAGATTAAAATATTTAATTTATCTGCGATTTGGTGTACGTCAATTGGAAGAGTGCCATTCGAGTGATTCCTCAGAACCCATTCGGCAAAGTCTGATTCAATAGGCATTGGAATATTTCTAGGATAATCAGCAGAAAGAAAAACTGCGTACTCAAGAAGCTTATCTTTGTCTTGCACCGATAAGCCTTGAGCAATCTTTAATAATAAGCTGATAGTTTGATCGTTTATAACATTTCTGCTTACTTCTTTGCCTGAAATCAAATAATCAGTAGTAACATTTAATGCATTGGAAAGTTTAAGTAGCGCTTCATATGAAGGACTTCTTAATCCTGATTCGTATTGACTTATTGCGGGTGGTTGCAATCCAGCCCTTTTCGCAAGTTCAGTTTGGCTTAACCCCAACTGTTCGCGTTTTTTTAGAATTCGCTCGGATACGGACACAACAATGCCTCCTTACAATATGTTTTTCTAAATTTATAATAACATGAGGAAACCATCTATACAATTATTTTTAACAGATGTTATAAAAATTATTGCCAAATGTTATTGACGACGTTCTATAACAACTGTTATAATTAAAATTGCCGATATGATATAAACAATTTTAAGGAGGTTAGCGATAATGAGCAATTTAATTACGGTAATAATTAATGGTCAGCCGGTAGAGGTTGAAAAGCGAAGCTATTCATTCCGGGAGGTAATTACGCTTGCCTTTGGAAGTTATGATGATTCACAGAAATCTTATACTATGGTATCAACCAGGAAAAATGATGATGGAGATAAACATAAAATATCATATTCTTTAGGGGACCAAATTGAAATGAAAGATGGGATGAGAATAAATGTCGACTCAACTAATAGATCTTAATGACGACTTGAGAAGGCTTAAGGACGAAGGGTGCAATATTTCCATAGTTAGCGGGAATTTAGTGATTAAAGGGATACCTTATGTAAATAAAGATAAAAAGATTCTATTTGGCGCCATTTACTGCCCGTTGACTTTATCAGGGGAAAAAACTGTACCTCCTCAGGATCATACCGTAAGATTTATGGGAGAGCATCCCTGTGATCAATTTGGCACGGAAATTAATTCTTTCGTGAATAGTGCTCAACAGCATGCCTTGACTGCAGATATTATTGGATCATATTACTTCTCTTCAAAACCGCAGAATGGAAGTTATCCTGACTTCTATACAAAGATGACAAGGTATATTGAATTATTATCTGCACCTGCGAAATCTATTGACCAAAGTGTTTCTGCACAAAACTTTGAATATGAATCCTATAATGATTCCAGTGTATTTAAATATCCGGATACTTTTACAGCCAGAGCAGGGTTGTCTAATATATCAGAGAGATTAAAAGATCAAAAGCTAGCTATAGTAGGCTTGGGAGGGACAGGTTCTTTTGTATTGGATTTTGTCAGCAAAACCCCGGTTAAGCAAATATCATTATTTGATGGAGACCACATGCTTAATCATAACGCTTTCAGGATTCCTGGCACTATGACTTTGGATGAGCTAGAAAAAAAGCCAAGCAAAGTCACTTATTTCAAGGAGAAATATGAGAAGTTTCGAGACGGTATTATTGACCATGATGTATTTATTGATGATTCGAATGTAGCTCTTCTGGATGGGCATGATTTTGTGTTTGTAGCAATTGATAATTCGGAGGCTAAAAGGGTAATAATTGAACATCTCATGGCCTCCAAAATTCCGTTCGTGGATTTGGGTATTGGAATAAGTGTTGTTAATAATTCATTACGGGGATCTATAAGGAAAACGCTTATAACACCAGAAAATTGCGGTTACCTAAATAAGATTTCTACTGAAAAAGCAACAGGCGAAGATATCTATTCTCAAAATATTCAGATTTCAGAATTAAATGCTTTGAATGCAATCATGGGTGTTATAGCTTGGAAGAAGTTGAACGGTTTTTACTTAACAGAGGATATTTTTTATAATTCAACTTTTATAATTGATGAAGAGGAAATTAAAAATGAGACATAAATTCGTTGAATATATACCATCACAAATTGAAGAAGATATACTTTATATTTCCATTGAATACGATGTTGCGAAGCATAAATGCCCCTGTGGATGCGGAGCGGATATTGTAACATCTTTATCACCGGCAAGATGGAAGTTAACCTATGATGGCGAAACGGTATCTCTTTATCCTTCGATTGGCAACTGGAGCCATGGGTGTAAGTCACATTACTGGATTACTAATGATAATGTGGTATGGGCAGGCCAGATCACAAATAATCAAATGAATAAAGTAATAAGAAATGATAAAGAGGAAGTGAAAAAACATATCGGAGGCAGTTCGAAATCGAAAGGCTTTATTGATTGGATAAAAAATATATTTAGATCTCACTAAAGTTTAGACGAGCAGTATCAGAGGATAGCAGAATAGATCCGTGTTTAAAGCAATAGAACTGAAACTGGTACAGAAGTAAAACTGGCCGTAATTTTCCTCAAAGGATTGATGATATGGATTCCTACCTAAAGAAAACTACCTACGAGGTTTGGAAGCTTGACAATGACCTGGTAGGAGCAAAGCATCAAGGCTGTTCAAGACGATCTGATAGAGATCCAATTCAAATCCGGAATCGTGGTAAATCAGCGGGTTTCATACTATGATTAATTCAAGGCAGGAACGGCCAACAAGCTGTTCCTGCTTGAAGATAAATAGCTATTAAAAATAAAATTCTCAATGTCACTTGCAGAATTGACAGGTTAAATATATGAAAACTCCTTAAAAAATGACTGCAATTTGACTTATTAAGAATTGCAGGTGGCTTTTATTTGTGTTTGATGCGCCTAAGTTTTATGCTTTAAGTTTTATGTTGAGTTTTATGTGAAATAACAAAAATAACAATTTGCGGCAACTATCCTATTGACCATGCTAAATATCCTTGTTACAATAATCAGGATGTGGTTTATTAAGGAGTGTGGCCTAAACATGAGCGCAAACGAATCTTTGCGTCTTAAAAGCAATCTTTCAACTTTAATGGGAAAGTATAGATATTCAATCAAGGACGTTCATGAAAAAACTGGATTATCAAGGAATACTATTTCAAGCCTTTATAATGATAAGGCTACCCGTATTGATTACGAGACCATGCTGAGATTATGTTGTCTGTTCAAATGCGATGTCAATGAACTCTTAATACTTAGCAAATGTGAAGCAGAATAAAATTTATTTAGTTAGGGAGTTTTGGCAATGAGTGACAATGAGAAGAAACCCGTTTCCCCGAAAATCCTATCGGTATTCTCGGGCTGTGGTGGTCTGGACTTAGGCTTCCATCTTGAAGGATACACGACTATTTGGGCGAACGATTTCTCCGAATGGGCTGTAGCATCATTCAAAAAATACTTCGGGGATGTAATAAGACTTGAAGATATTACAAAAATCAATCCATATAAGGATAAATCTATCCCTGAGTGTGACATCGTGCTCGGCGGTTTCCCGTGCCAGGACTTCTCAGTAATATGGAAACAGCCGGGGCTGAATGGCAATCGCGGAGGACTATACAGGCATTTCCTTGAATTTGTTGATGCTAAAAAGCCTAAAGCCTTTGTCGCGGAGAATGTTAAAGGTCTGCTGACCGCTAACAAGAGAAAGGCAATTGAGACAATTATAAAGGATTTTGAATCCATAGAACCAGGCTATGTTGTAAAGCCTCATCTCTACAATTTTGCTGATTACGGCGTACCGCAGTTCCGTGAGAGACTGTTAATCGTCGGTGTGCGCAAAGACACGGGATTTGATTTCATCCATCCGCTTCCTTCTCATGGAGAAGGGCGGGCACATCCGTATGTTACGGCAGGCAAGGCTCTTGAAGGAGTTGAAAAAGTTCAATTTAATAATGAGCCTATCAATTCTCTTCCGAAAACAAGGAAAATGCTTGAACGTATACCTGAAGGAGGTAATTTTACAGATATCCCTAAAGATGATCCACTATATGTTAAAGGCATGATAAGCCATGTATACAGAAGAATCAATCGGAGCGAACCTGCTAAAACAATTATTGCTGCTGGAGGCGGAGGTACATGGGGATATCATTATCCCGAACCACGGGCACTGACCAATCGAGAACGCGCTCGGCTCCAATCCTTCCCGGATGATTTCGAATTCATCGGAAATATCACTGAAGTCCGGAGACAAATCGGTAATGCCGTACCCCCAGAAGGAGTTCGTGCCACGGCACGCAGATTATTGCCATTGTTTACTGGCGAGTATCAACATATTGATTTAAATGATATTTTTGATAAGCTGTCAAAAATGACAGTGAAAGAGCGTTTGGATTATGTAACCTCAGAGATGAATTGACGGAGGATATCTCTATGGAATTTCTTTTTTCCAATTACAAGCCTCTTAATACAGCGTATCATACATTTGCCGACACATTTTATTCGCTTATTCCCGAAGCAACACGGATGGATATTGCTGTCGGTTACATAACTGCAGATTCATTGGCTGAACTTAAACAGACCGTAGCTTATAACTCAAACATTGAAACGCTTAATTTGCTTATTGGAATGCACCGTTGGGACAAATTTACTAAGCTTGAATACAACGCGGCTAGTGATTTGAATGATTATTTGCGGGGAGAAGGACGAGGGGAAGTACGCTTAGTTACGCCATTTAAATTTCACGGAAAACTGTATTGTTACTCAGACTCAAGCGGTGCATTTGCAGGAATAATAGGCTCTAATAACCTGAGCAGTATTGTTGAGAGCGGGAGCCGGACTTACGAAGCTTCTTCGCTCTTTCGCGAGCCGGAGTATGCAAAAAAAATGCGTGGCTTCATTGAAGAACTCTCCGTGAAAGCTACAGACAACCTTGCAGATTGCGAAATAAGCGATTTCAGACAAAATAATCTTCTATTAGAAAATCATGAGCATGTTGAGAAGATTCCTCATGATCGATTAGCCGACTGTGTCAGTTCGTTAACGGATACTCGCTTCGTAATCCCGCTTGTTAAAGACGGAAGAGTTCCTGAAAAAAGCAATCTTAATGTCTTTTTTGGCAAAGGAAGATTGGTGACACGGACCGGAGTGATTCAGCCTCGGCATTGGTACGAAGTGGAATTAATTGTTCCGAGCATCGTAACATCCTTGGCAGGATATCCGCAGAAAGAAACACCGGGAGCAGTATTTGACGTTATAACAGATGACGGATGGAAATTCTCCTGTAAAGTCAGCGGGGATTACAGCAAAAATTTCCGTTCAGAAGATGATTTGAAAATACTCGGCAAATGGATAAAAGGCCGTTTAGAAAATGCAGGAGTGCTTGAAGTTGGACAACCCGTTACCCCCGAAACATTTCAGCAATATGGAAGGGATAACTTTTCTCTCACAAAAATGGGTTCGGGAAATTTATGGTATCTTGATTTTGGGGTGAATCATTAATGAGTTACGTAGATAATTATCTCAGCCATTTGTCAGAGAGCGGAAATCCTGCGCTTGCTGAAGCAGTAAGGGATACTGTTGATAAAATTACTCCGGCTTATATTGCGACATTTTCATACAAAGATCACGTTGTTAGTTTACTCGAAGGGAATGTTCAAAGCGGAAAGACCAGCCATCTCTTCGGACTTATTTGCTCTGCCGCCGACGAGGGCTTCAAACTTTTTGTCCTTTTAACTACAGATAATAATCTTTTGCAACAGCAGACTCTTTATCGTGTGAGAAAGGATTTGCCTGATTTTTGTGTTTGTGGCGAATCTGATGAATACTCTTTCTTTACAAACAATATGAAGCGTCCTGCTATAATTGTGCTTAAGAAAAACAGCCAAGTTTTGAGGCGCTGGAAGAATAACTTTTCTTCATCTCATTTCTGCGAAGGCAACCCATTGTTCATCGTGGATGATGAGGCTGATGCCGCAAGTTTGAATACGCTGATTAACAGAAACAAACAAAGCTCGGTCAACAAAAATTTAGAAGAAATTAAGAAGACTGCCTCAAGCAGCATTTATATACAAGTTACAGGAACTCCTCAAGCCTTGCTTCTGCAGTCATATCAAAGCGGATGGCGTCCGTATTTTACCCACTATTTTTCGCCTGGCAAAGGCTATATTGGAGGAAATGAATTATTCCCTTATGATCGTCCGCCTTATGTTATTCTCACCGATAATGAGGAAGCGACAGAATTGCTCAAGGATGACGAATTTGCGGAGAATGGTCTTAAACAGGCTGTCCTATACCATCTTGTTACATCTGCTGAGATTTTTCTGAATGGTGGAACGGTTTCAAACTTTTTAATACATCCGAGTGTCAAAACCGACCAGCATCAAAAGTTTGCCGAAAAAGTCGGAGATTATTTGAATGAAATTTATCAGTCAATTGATGAACCATTTGTTTATGATGCGTTTTCTGCGGTCTACAATGACCTTGCAGTAACAAAGCCAAGTATCAGCCCATTTGATGTGATAATTGAAAATATAACTCTGATGCTTGAAACTGACGGAGTAAATATACTTGTCATAAACTCCCGAAATTCTTTCGAAGATAATGTAAAATACGAGTCAGGGGTGAACATCATTGTCGGAGGTAACAGCCTCGGACGCGGTGTTACAATTCCGAAACTTCAAAACACATATTATTGCCGTGTTGCTAAAAGCCCGCAAGCTGACACAATGTGGCAGCATTCTCGTATGTTCGGATATGACCGTGACTTTGGATTAATGAGGGTTTTCATTCCGCCGGTGCTTTATAAGCTGTTTGCAGAAATTAATGCTGCAAACAACAGTATAATTTCTCAAATTGAAAAAGGATGCCCGGAAGAAGTGAATATTCACTATCCCGAAAAACTCCGACCAACAAGAAAAAATGTACTTGATGATGGGGTTGTTAAAACATTTACAGGCGGAGTTAACTACTTCCCGTTTTACCCTGAAAACAAGGATATCGGTACATTGGATGGGATTCTTGAACGATTTGGAGAAGATACCTATTCCGTTAACCTCCGGCTGTTTGAGGAAATTCTTGAAAACGTTATCTCAGAGTCGGATGACTGGGAGCCTGAGGACTTCAAGGGATTTATACAAACTATCAGGACTGAAAATCCCTCCGCTCAAGGCAGACTAATTGTGCGACGCAACAGGGATATAGGTAAAGGTACAGGAACATTGCTATCGCCTACTGATCGTGCTTTGGGTGATTCTATTAAAGACGAGGCTGTACTTACAATGTATAAAATTACCGGAAACAAAGATAAAGGATGGAATGGCAGGCAGATTTGGATTCCGAACATCAAACTACCTGGAAAAGAAGTATATTACTGTATCTGACAGGAGGGGTGTTCTTGGCAGATAATCACATTGCGCGATGAAAGACTTGCTAAGCTTTATGATGAGATAACTGCTGCAATTAGTGACATTGACGCAAATAAATATTAAAGACAAGCAGACAAGTCTTTCCGAAAATACTTCTCGGTTGGATACTTGTCTGTTTTGTGAAATAGCTGTTTTTGTGATACATGGAAAACCTTATGCATGTGTCGATGCACGATATCTTTCTTAGAAGGGATTCTTGGACTTCTGCTTGATTCAAGATATATAAAGGTAGATTACTAACACTTTTAGTCATGATAATAGAGTTTACTCTGAAAAGATTGGCAATTACATATTGGCCCAGTAAGATCGGAGGTAAATACATGGGAAAATATACAGATGAGGAAATAAGAAAGTTTCCCAAGATTACTTGTAAGATAGCCGGTGATTATCTCGGAATATCGCCAATGGCAGTTAGTATCGGTATGAGAAATGATTTACTTCCAATTGGATTTGCCATCCATAATGAAGATAAGTATTCAGACAGTTGGAGCTACCAAATAATTGCTGAAAGGCTGATTGCATATAAGTATGGGAAAATATCGGAAGTTCAGGTTCAAAATATCGAAAAGAGCCTCAACACAATTATTTCTCAGTTTGAAGAAATGAAAAAAGACTTGCTTTTTATATTAAGCGAAAACGCGGTACAAGAGACTTGAAATTATTTGAATACGCGTTTTCGCTTAATATAGAGAAAGATATCTGAGCCTAAAATGCAGTTGTATCAAATCTGAAGAAGTTAGTGAAAAGAGGGATGCTATGCCTGAAGAGCAGTTCATTAAAATAAGCAGAGAAATTTTATATGATGAAATATGGGAGATTTCAGCTGCCGGTGCTGCGAAGAAATATAACGTCCCTTATGCAGAACTGCTCAGGTTATGCAAAGAGGTAGAAATTCCGATTCCACCCTCTGGATACTGGACCAAGTTAAACTTTGGAAAGCTAGTTGAAAAAAGCCCATTGCCGCTATCATCACAAAGTGAAGTAGTGCTTCCAATAAATAATGTTGAATCCAAACGTTCTAAGCGTTCTACCATTTCGAAATCTGCCGATAATGTAAACAAAGATGACAAAAAATCAGAAATAATATATTCAGAAGCCGGAGATGCAATACAGGCTGATACTGAGAGACAATCAGTAGATGAAGTTGCTGAAGAAAATAATAGTCAGCTTACTTATCGTACTGTGTCAGACCAATGGAATACTTATAACAGAGAAAAATTGTACGAAGAAGTGTGGGCCAAACCAGTAGTTCAAGTTGCAGTTCAATATGGTGTTTCCGATGTAGCGATACATAAAATCTGTAAATCTCTCAATGTGCCGGTTCCTCCGCGAGGATACTGGGCAAGGATTCGCGCAGGAGAGAAAATAAAAAAGCCTCCCCTTCCAGTTGCGAAAGGGATTAGCGAAAAAACTGGATTGAAAACTTTTGAAGGTACTAAAGTACCGACTGCGCCGAAGCAGACACTTTCTATACTGACAGAAGATGAACGCCAAAAGGTGTTGCTTGGAGCGGAGCAAATTCAGTTGCCGGATGAAAATGCAAAGCTACATAATAAGATAAGAGCATATCACTCTAAAGTAAAGGAATGGAATAAAAACGACAGAAAACCTGAAGGCGCTCAGAGAAACTTTAAAAACTATACTGATCGTCCGCCATTTTTGGCAGGTGTTATTTCGAGTGAAACACTTCCTCGCGTTTATCGTATTCTTGATGCCTTATATCGTCAGGTCGAAATTCTAGGCGGTTCTGTTAATGATGACCTTTCACTCCAAATTAGAAATGAACATGTGAGTCTTGAAATATCTGAAGCCCAGGATGAGATAAAACATGAAATTACCAGGCAGGAAGCTCAGGAATTAATTATTTATGAGGATGCAATGCGTCATAACAAGTGGGCAAGCAAACCCAATATTCGAAAATATGACTATATTTTCAATGGGAAACTAAGAATTTGTATACGTCAAAGCCGGTATTTCAGAGATTCCGAAAAGGAAAAAGTAGAATCCAGGCTTGGTGATATGCTGATAGAGCTATACGAAGAATCTGAAGTAGTTCGTAAAAATCGCGAAGCTTATGAGGAAGAAAAAAGGAGAGAATCTGAAGAGAAAAGGCTCCGCGAAGAACGTAGAAACCGATATAACGAAGAAGTTGATAAGACTGCTGCGCTAACAAACATGGCTCAAGACTATGATATAGCATGCAAAATCAGAGCTTATATTAATGCATTGGAACCCAAAGTCGATATGAAAGATGAAAAAACAGCTGAATTTATTGATTGGGCAAAGAAAAAAGCTGATTGGTTTGATCCGACAGTAGCGAGAGAAGATGAATTATTTGGAGAGCGGGAGCATGAAAAGAATGAGAATGAGAAAGCTCTGAAAAAAGCCGGAAGCTACTGGTGGTAATGTAGAGGATTAAGTCATTTTTCACCATAATATGGAGGTGTGGTATGAAAAACTTAACCTTTACTAAGTCTAGAGTTCTTGATTATTTATGGCAGTATTCTCGTTTTTACTCACAAAGGCTTTTTGAATGTGAGGAATTTTCTATAGAAGGAAAAGGATATGCTGCAGTTACATTGCTATTTTCTTGCTTTGAAAATATATGTAAGTCGGTAACAAATGATTATGACTCTAGTTTTTATGAAGTTGTTAAAAAGCTTAAAGAGAATCTTTCTATATCAGAAGCAGAATATCATTTTCTAAATCAAGATGAGTTTTGTATAAGAAAAATAAGAAATTTATTTGCTCATGCAAACATCTCGGCAATTAATTTAATAAATCATGAAGATAGTAGAGACATTTTATATCCGTTAACAGAAGAAGCTTCTTGTATTCTATTGTATAAAAGAATATCAGAAATAGTTTTTAATTTAATTCTTAAGATAATTAGTTCGCATTTTCTGGATGAATCAAGAGAGAGATTTCAAATAAATTTAGATTCTGACATTGAAAAATGCAAGTTAGAAATTAAAATACTAACATCAAAGGAAATGCTAGTTTTGAAAGGACTTCCTGAAGACTATATTTCAGATGACTTAGGAATTCCAGAGCATGCAAAGATTAGGCTAATAGAAAATGAACCAGATGTTAATATATATAAGAAGATTTTTGAAAACTTGTTAGATGATTGATGTAAAATTACGATTCTTCGCCGAAATCTGTTGGCTCATAATTCGGTTGTAATTTATAAGTTGGGGATGGGTGAGAATTGATTTTTAGATGTAATAAGTGAGGATAAAGCCTATGGCAAGACGGATTTGTCCGCAATGCGGATCGAGAGAAACGGCAAAAATTCTATATGGCATGCCTACATGGAGTCCTGAATTAGATGAACAGATAAACAAGGGCGGCATAGTGCTTGGCGGATGCTGTATTACACGGTGTGATCCTGTGTATCGGTGCAATAAATGTAAAAAAGATTTTGGAGCACCAACTGCTGATTTAGAAGCGGATACCACTTCTTTTTATTTCAGCCTTGGAGGTTATTTTGATGGCTATCAGTCAGTAACCGTTACAAAGATAGACAACGGTGCAGTAATGATATACACGCCAGGATACGCTCTTGAATCAGAAACAATCGAAAAACAACTCAGCACAGATGAATGGTTGTCGTTCATACATAGCCTTTACCGCTGCTATATTACTGATTGGAAGAAACGATACGTTGATCCGCATGTTCTAGACGGAACGCAGTGGGAACTGATTGTATCTTTCCTTAACGGGAAATCATTGAAAATACACGGAAGCAATAGGTACCCGATTCACTGGACTAAACTACTCAAAACTATAAAAATACTTGGAGTATCCATGAAATGACAAAATTGTATCGAATAAAGCCTTCCAGAGATAAGCACGCTTTTGAAGGTTTTATTGCTTACAATTAACTTTAATTGTTAAGCAAAAGCAGGTGCCGAAACACTAAAAAAGTGGCCTGTCCAGGCAATGGTTTCTGAAATATAACCCACCGCCAAGGGGATACCAGATTGATGCGGCATCTTTTTTGTATCCTCAAGGCACGTAGAGACGGTGGTATTGATGTCAAGGGTGAAAGAGTGAGTGTGTGGAAAGTTCAGTAATACTGGGCTTTTCAGGATCTAAGAGCAAAAATTTGATATGTTAAAATCGTGAAAATATAGGTTCGTAGGAACAAGTCCAGAGGCAGGATATTTTAGGTGACAGAGCGATTTAGATGTCGGTGCTTGACCAGTGGTCGATAAGATAACATGGGTTTGCGAGTGGTCGATTTAGATGTTTTTTGATTTTGGCAGGGTTGTGTGGTCAGGTTGGATATTGGCATTAAAAAGAAGTTTATGACGGCAAAAAACATGAATGTTGAAGTAAAAATAGTCTGCAAAGAAAGTAAAGGAGGACAGGAATTATGCAGATTCAGATTTGGTCAAAGACGAAGATCGGGAAATGGGCATCTATATTAACATTGCTCTTTATCGTATTGATGGCTTTAAAGTTATCGGCTTTAGCGAGTATAATCCGACTCCCGTTTCCAACACCATTTATTGCCGGATTGGGAGTAATTGGCTTTGTTTTGGGAATCACTTCAATTTTCAAAAATAAAGACGGATCATTATTTGTGTTATTGTCTATACCAGTTGGACTGCTAATTATTTTTTGGGTAGCGGCTGAAATAGCGTTTCCACAATGACTTCATACATCCTGTATTTGATCGCCGGTACTTTATTACTTCTATCATTTTTAAAGGATAAAAGTAAAACAAAAAAGAGCGCACGCATAGCGTGGTCATCATTCATCAAATTGTTACCGAGTGCTTTTTCAATCATGTTGTTCGTTGGCATTACTCTGGCTGTTTTTGACCAGAAATTTATTACCGGCATAATTGGACCAGAGTCTGGTGCTTTGGGGGCAATTTTTGCTTTGATAATTGGATCCATAACATTGATTCCAAGTTTTATAGCATTTCCTCTTGGAGGAGCATTGCTTAAGGCTGGCGCTGGGTATATGCAGGTGGCGGCTTTGGTTTCAACAGTCATGGCCGTAGGAATTGTTACTCTTCCGGCAGAGATTAAATATTTCAATAAATCGATCGCAATAAAACGGAATGCTTTTTCCCTTTTAATCTGTATCATATTCACAGCTGTAATAGGGATGGTGATGTAAAATGAAAACGCTGAAAAAGTTCAAATGGACAATTATACTCCTTTTTATTGTCGACGGTCTTTATTTATACAATAAAAGCATCGGCATCAACGCTTTTAATATTTCATTTTCAAATCTGAAGGAAATGCTGTTGTTAGTTCCTCCGATTTTTGTGATTATGGGATTATTGGATGTATGGGTTCCCAAAGAAACTTTTATGAAGTATATGGGACACGGATCCGGCATAACGGGTCTGGGGATAGCCTTAGTGTTGGGAACTGCAGCTGCGGGACCGTTATATGTTGCATTCCCAATAGGGCTTCTTCTTTTGAAAAAAGGCGCAAGATTGGCCTACGTGATATTCTTTCTGGGAGTATGGGCGAGTACAAAGCTTCCTATTGTACTCTTTGAAATCGCATCTCTTGGTTTTAAATTTACAATGATTCATATCGGAATAAGCTTACCCTTATATCTATTGATCGCTTACATTATTGAAAAAACAGTATCAAATGAAGAAATATCTTTAATAATTAGCAAGGCAGAATCAGTTTAGTTGCAGGTCTTTAAGATGGTTGCAGCTGTAGTGACATATAATACAGCTTAACATGTCAAAAAGCAGAGCTTATGCTGAAAAACATGTATGGGCTAAATAAATTAAACAGAATAAGGAGCAAGGCGATGATGAAGCAATCAAAATCAGGAAGTCCTTTAAGGCTTTTAGAATTAAATCCATCAGGGACTCTGGAAAAAATCGGGCTGTCGGAAAACCACATTGTTTGCGATATAGGTGCAGGAAGCTCAAAGACCAGCTTTCCATATGAAGTTTCTATCATTCTGGCAATCTTTATCTACTTGCCGATTGGAATCATCCATGCTCTGTTTGCCAGCATTAAAAACGAACCATTGTTAAAATTTTAACTTTCTACCTGCGGGTGTGGTTCCCCTAGGTGCTTATTGGTAATATTATTGGGCCACCAAACGAGTGAAAATAGATGAGTGGTATGGCAACACTTTTCCATAGAAAATTTATAGGTACTGTGCTTTGAATTCCTCATTTATAAAATTGAAAGGAGATGAAGTACCATGGCAGTTGGACTTATTTCTATCCCCAGTGTAATGGACATGTATGATACTCATGAAATGTTCTCCCGTTATTATGTAGATCCAGTGATAGCACAGCAGCATGTTCCATCCAAATGGAAGGTCAAGATTCATGAAAACGGAAAGGCATTTTTGTATGTCTGGTGCAGAAATGCAATAAGATGGCGATGGGCAGGTCAGTCTGAACGCCTCACCGGATTCGGCCATAGTTTGGCCTTAACACCTGCTGGGTAGCTCTGACATACAAAAAAGGCAAGGTTAATGTTGATACCGCAAAGGGCGAGAAATTGTATGTGGTTGTAGCTCTCGGATATGGAGAAAACCAGGGAGTGAAACACAAATCAAAGCCTATGGAAGAGCTTGCCGAAATCAAGGCTGACACACCCCAGTGGTTTAAAGACGGTATGGCGGCAGTCATGCTTGCGCCTACTGCCATGAATCAGCAGAAGTTTTTCTTCAGCGAGAACGGCGTCAAGGTAGCAGCAAAAGCAAAGCTGGCTTTCTACAGCAAAATCGATCTGGGCATTGCAAAATACCATTTTGAAGTCGGCTCAGGCAGGAAAATCTGAAAATACTGTATGCTAACCAGACTTCTTTGAGTTGATTTTGTGTGTTTTCTTTCTCTGCCATTTTCTGTTTCAACATAATTGCTGCGACGGATTTTTTCAGGGCAACAGCATCAAACATTTCTCTGGGATTATGAACGCAGCGGCTTCCTTTTCGTTAATGATAAGGTTGCCGCTTTTATCATGATCATAGCCAAAGCATTTCTTTGAATATATATCCTGGATTTGCCGGACATGGCCCCGAACTTATCCCATATTGATGTTGTTGCTGCGGGATTCATTTTCAACATGAGCGATTTGATATCCTCAAGGTACATTGATAAATAATTATTGATTAATCGAAGGGGTTGCCCTAAATTTTTTTCAGGACAACCCCTTCGAGATTTAAACGGGCCTATGAAAGTTTATTGATTTCCTTGCCTATCGTTAGCCCATACATTTTCATTTTCCTGAGCACTGTCGGATGGCTCACTCCTAGAAGCCTTGCTGCCTGTCGCGCCGAATTACTCTGTTTTAGAATGTTGACTAATAGTCTTTTTTCAAGATTGGTCTGGGCTTCCGGCAGGGAGCAGTCTAAATCATTTATATGAGGTTGATCGCTCTCCTGTTGGTTATCTAAAAATGACTTAATATCTTCTACACTAATGACATTTGAGTCTGAGAAAATAACAACACCTTCCAGAACATTCTGCAACTGTCGAACGTTACCGGGCCATTTGTAAGTTTCTAAGAATTTTAAAGCTGGAATGGATATGCTTTTTTTGGTTTGGAGCTTGGAATTCATTCTGCTCAGGTAAAAGTTGACTAAGGGTGGTATGTCCTCTAATCGTTGGCATAACGGTGGTACAGTGATCGGAAAGACCCGAAGCCGGTAGTAAAGGTCCCTGCGGAATTCCTTTCTATCAACCATTTCATGCAAATTTCGATTTGTGGCGGCAATCACCCTGATATTTAATTTAATGGGTTTAGTGGCTCCCACCCGATAAATTGTTTGGTCTTCTAAGGCTCGCAATAATTTTGCCTGTAAGGCCAGGGAAAGCTCACCTATTTCATCCATCAAAATGGTACCATTCTGTGCTAATTCCAACATCCCCATCTTACCGCCTTTTTGAGCCCCGGTAAAAGCTCCGGGAGCATAACCAAAGAGTTCAGATTCAAGCAGATTCTCGGGAATTGCAGCACAATTGATCTTAATATAGGACTCATCTTTTCGATTGCTTGAGGAATGAATAAGCTTTGCTATGACTTCTTTCCCAACACCGGACTCACCCTCAATCAGCACATTTGTATCTGTGTGAGCGACCTTGACCGCCATCTCTACAACTCTAAGCATTTTTTCACTTCGTGCCACTACATTTTGGGGCAGCAAGTCCTGAGCCTTTAATACCTCAAGTTCAGAACGATAGCTTTGGTTTAAAGTCCTATTTTTGAGATTTTCCTCCCTCAGCAGTTCAAGTGCAGTCAAATCTCTTATGTTAGCAACAACCCGAATAATTTCGCCATCGGAATTAAAAACCGGAGTACTTGTAATTAGCACCTTAATCCCCGTTTTATAAATAATCTGAGTCATTGTGACCTGACGTTCTTCTCTTAAAGCAACCAAAGACGGAGCTGCAGAAAATATGCCCAGATCAACTAAATTTTGTAAAGGTTTGTTTAATATATCACTCGTTTTAAGCCCGGTAATCCGCTCATAATTTTTATTTAATCTAACTAAGTTTCCGTTTGTATCAACAACGCCAATGCCATCGTGGGAGGAGTCTATTATGGCTTCCAGCTCTGAGTTAAGTTCTTGGACAAGTTTTAATTGTTCATAGACATTTTGCAAGTTATCCACCGACCACACCTCCTATTATATAATCTTATGTCATAAACTACCTTCTAGCTATATTTACTATGGTAAATGATTATAATCATACTTTATCGGTCGAATAACTAGTTCGATCGGTGAGGATTCTATTTTCCAACCCCGATGGTAGATGCGTCGGGGTTTGTTTTGTACAGGACGAGGTTAACCCTCAAAAATGGTAACTAGTTTGCCATTTTGGTACGCGATTTACCACCTTGTGGAAAACAAATTGCTCACATACCTACAATTTTGGCCAGCTGCTTAATAGTCATTATGGACCGTTGAATCTCTAATGATTGCTGTTGAATGGCAAATAACGATGTTCCGGCCTCTGACCTCCTGACGTGGCAAATTAATTGCATTAACAAATGCTATAGACTAAATCTTCGGAATATTCCGAATAAGGCATTTTTGAAAAAGGGAGGCTACAAATTATGAAAAAAAAACATCGGGAATTGATTAAGGGCTGGATTCCCTATACTCCGGAGGAATGTAAAAGATACACTGAAAAAGGTTATTGGCACAATCTAACAACCTGTGATTTGTTAGACCTAAATGTTCTAAATATGCCAAACAGACTGGCCTTTGCTGATGACACCAAGGAGGTTACCTGGAAAGAGCTGCAGCAAATATCCAATCGGATGGCTATTCAGTTCCTTAAGCTCGGTATTGAGTATGGTGATTTTGTGCTGTTAGATCTGATGAATACTGTTGAAGCAATGTATATATTCTTTGGGCTAAATCGAATTGGTGCCATCCCAATTATGTGTTTGCCCAGACACCGGCACGCGGAAGTGAGTCATCAGGCCAAACTTCATGAGGCAAAGGCTATTATTATGCCGGTGGGTGAAAAATTTGATTATGTAGGAATGGTCGAAGGCTTCAAAAATGAGACTCTCAAGGCAGAAATATTTTTGACAGTAGGTGGTACTGCCCCTAAGGGTTGGATTTCAGTCGAAAGCCTTTTGGAACAAGAGGTGGAAAAGGAATATCCAGCTGACTACTTGGAACAGTTTAAGCCGGATCCAGATGATATCTGTGTAGAACACTTGTCAGGTGGCACAACAGGGATACCCAAAGGCATCCCTAGAACCTACAATGATCAGATCTGCCAATGGGATTATCAGGGTAGGGCTATTGGATATACTGATGAGTCAGTGCCTCTAGTTGTAATGCCTGTGTTGCACAATGCTCCCATGGTTGAGCTTTATGGTCCTGCCATTTTTAGAGGGACAGCTACAGTTTTGTGTAAATCCCCCAAGCCGGAAGATATGTTCCGACTCGTTGAAAAATATCGAGTAACGCATGTTCTGCTCATTCCGATCCAAATGACTTTCTGGGTTGAGAGAAAAGACACAACAATGAAGGATTATGATCTCAGTTCTCTTAAGTGTGTGATGGGAGCAGCAGAAAAAGTTAGACCTGAGCTGGTGCACTGGTTTATGACGGAGATGGGAACTCAATTCGTGAATATCTTTGGTATGGCAGAAGGGCCCCTGATTACAACACGTTGGGATAGTTCTCAGGAGGTACAGATGTATACGGTCGGTACACCTATCATTACAGATCCTGATGTTCAGTTTAAGCTGGTGGATGATGACGGGAACGAGGTGCCGACGGGAGAAATCGGGGAAATGCTCAGCAGAGGACCGTTGACCTTCAAAAAATATTTCCGAACCAGTGAAGAAGAGCACAACAGATGCTTTGACAAAGAGGGGTTTCTCTATTCTGGGGATATTATGTCCCAAAGGCCTGACGGCAGATATATTGTGGAAGGTCGCAAAAAAGATATGATCAAAAGGGCTGGTGAAAGTGTTTATCCCTGTAATGTTGAGGATAAAATTGCCGAGTTGCCACAGGTTGCGTACTGTGCCGTAGTCGGAATGCCTGATCAGATCATGGGAGAGAAATTATGTGCCTGGGTTCAACCCAAAAAAGGTATGACTCTCAGCTTTGAAGAGTTGATCAAAAGCTTAAAAGAAACTGGGGTAGCAGTATTCGAATTACCGGAGCGATACGAAGTGGTTGACGGCTGGCCTTTAACAGCTGTGAACAAGATTAACAAGATGCTCTTGAGAGCCTACATTACTGCAAGAGCGGTTGAGGAGAATGCGATCACCAAAGAACGCGGCGATGAGTACCTGAAGAAAGATAAATTAACTGTTGAGGATGTACTTCAGAATAGGGTAATCATTGAATTCACAGGAACCCCCAGTTAAAAAGGTTAGAAACCATGTTAGGAGGTAAGGTTATGAGTACAAAGGTTAAAATTTTAGGAATCAATGCAGGCCCCAGACTTGGAAATACCTCAGTTTTAGTCAAAGAGGCCCTGAAGGCTGCCGAACAAATTGATTCTATAGAAACAGAATTTATCTCTATGCATGACCATGAGGTCAAACCCTGCAATGTCTGCCGTGGTGCAAGATTGTGTTATGGAGATATCAAGGGTATTTTCCCTGGTCAGGATTTCTACTGTTACCAGAACAAAGACGATTATGGCAAGATGTTTGTCGACAAATTGAACGAATGTGATGGTTTGATTCTGGGCTCGCCCACCCATGAGTGGGATATTTCCTGTGAGTGCAAAGCCCTGATGAGTAGGCTAAGACCCTATTGTGAACATGTTTTTACGCCCTTTAGCGGTAAGCTTCATAATAAGCCCATTGGAGCTTGCTCGACTTCCTTTAATAAGTTTGGCGGGGCAGAGTCTACACTCTTTTCAATTCTGCGCTGGGGTATGGGAGTTGGGATGATACCTGTGGGCTCAGAAACAACAGAGCCAGACCAGGCACCCACCAGCGGACCTTTCGGGGGTCTGGGTTCAGTGAGTGATGCTGCAGTATGGTGGGACCGTGAGGCGATTCTTACGGAGAATAGCAGAGTTAACCCGCCTACAATGGCAAACCAGGCACTAAAGTCAGCTCGTTGTATGGGGCGTAATGTCGCAACTGTAGCACTTTGCATGAAAAGGGGAGAAGAAGCGGCCAAAGCGGCAGGGATTCACATCCCCCATACTTCCTTACCGAAGAAATGGCCCAAGTCGCTCCTGAAAAAAGGCTCCTATATGGAGCAGTTGGTCAACGAAGGCAAAGTAATACTGGTTTAGAAAGAGAATTAGCGGTTTTGTAGCTGATTGCTAAGGAGCAGCAGCTGAAAGGGGTGGCGATATGAGGTCTGTGAATGTAAATGAGGTAATCAGTAAGTCCAAGTTTAACAATTTCTTTATGGGGACTTTAATGTACTGTCTGATAGCGATTCTCTTTGACGGGTACGACATGAATGTATTCGGGGTTGTTGTCCCTGTGCTGATGAAGGATCTCAGCCTTAATCCAACTCAGATCGGTCTTCTGGCAAGCTGGGGTCTGGCTGGCATGGTGATAGGTGCTATAATTTTTGGTACCTTTGCTGACAAAATTGGCCGTAAGAAAACCATTATTCTAGGGATAGTTACTTATTGTGTCTTCACAGCATCAGTTGGATTGGCTAAGGATATGACCACCATCGCCACACTACGGTTCATGGCCGGGTTGGGACTCGCCGGAGTTATGCCTAATCTTGTTGCACTTGTGACCGAGTTTTCCCCCAGAACTCACCGTGGCACCCTGGCAGCATTACTCTTTTTAGGTATTCCCCTTGGAAATATAACTGCAGCTGGATTGGGCATGCTGTTGCTTGAAAAATATGGATGGCCGCTGATGTTCTTCGTTGCAGCCCTTCCATTGTTGTTGGTGCCGTTTTACTACCGCTATCTGCCAGAATCCATGGTTTTCCTGATAAAGCAGGGGAAAAATGAAGAAATCCGAGGAATATTATCACGTGCTAATCCTGACTACACTCTTTTGCCAGATGATACTTTTGAAATTGATAGGCAAGAAAAGGGAAAAGGCTCGATTTCCAACCTGTTTAAGGATGGGTACAGGAGTAACACAATCTTGTTTTGGATTGCTAACTTCATGAGTTTGTTCATGCTATTTGCCATCGGAACCTGGCTCCCCAAACTGATGACTACGCAAGGCTACCCACTTGGTTCGAGTCTCTGGTTCCTACTAACCTTCAATCTGGGCGCTCTGCTGGGAATACCTTTAGGGGGCAGGGGTGCTGACAAATTTGGTTACAAATTCGTTTTGGGGTTCCTTTTTACCCTAGCAGCTGTTCTGATCAGCATGATTAGCATCAAATCAACCATAATCATCCTTTCAATCCTGATTTTCTTTGCCGGAGCATCGGTGTTTGGAATTCAAGCTGTGCTTAACTCCTATGTTGCCCAATCTTACCCCCTTAACTTCCGTTCAACCGGCGCGGGCTGGGCCCTGGGGATCGGACGCTTGGGTGCTGTCCTCGGACCAACAATTGGAGGGTTAATGTTATCATTTCACCTTTCGATCACTTTAAACTTTATTGCCTTTGCCATCCCGGGGATTTTTGGCGCCTTGGCAATAATGTTAACCAGAGACAAGGTCTCTTCCCTTCCCCGGGAAAGCCAGGATGTGTTGAGTGCACATTAGAAAGGATGAGTGTCGATGGAAATAAAAGCAATTGATGTTCATGCACATCCAGCTACAAAAGAGTACTTGGAGGGTAGTTTCGGCTCGGTTTTGACTAGGACCAGAGAACATTTCAAGCATGATATCCCGGTGCGGTCAATTGATGTAATGGCAGAGGAATATCGCAGTCAAGGCATCTTTGCCTGCCTGTCTGGGTGGGATGCGGAAACCACCATGGGCGAACCGGCGACTTCAAATGACTTTATCGCAGGAGTAGTGCAGAAACATCCGGATGTATTTGCCGGTTGGGCTGGAATTGATCCGCGGAAAGGGAAGCTGGCGGTCCAGGAACTGGTGAGGGCTGTTAAGGAACTCGGGTTAAAAGGTGTAGGAGAGATCCATCCCATCTGTCAATTTCTTTACCCAAATGACCCGGAGTATTATCCGCTTTGGGAAAAATGTGAGGAGCTTGGAGTTCACGTGAGTTTTCATGGGGGTACCACTGGTGTAGGCTCCGGTCTGCCTGGTGGAGGGGGCTATAAGATCAAGTATTCTCACCCCCTACATGTTGATGATCTGGCTGCCGATTTTCCCAATTTGAAAATCGTTCTTTGTCATCCTTCCTTTCCCTGGTTAAATGATGCTCTGGCGGTGGTGACTCACAAGGCCAACGTCTATATGGATCTGTCGGGCTGGCATCCCAGGTTTTTTACAGAAGAGCTTATCAGTAAGATTAATACTACTTTGCAGGATAAGGTAATGTTCGGCACAGATTATCCCTGGATTACACCGGAGAAATGGTTATCTGCTTTCGAGAAACTACCTATTAAAGACGAAATTCGCCCAAAAGTCCTCAGGGATAATGCAATCAGATTCTTCAATCTAAATATCTAGTGTTGGGCTGATAAGCATTAAGGTCATGGACCCAGGAGGGAACCCATAAGTTCATAATCTTATGGGTTCACCACCCTACCATGTTTGAAAGGCAAGGGGGTAAGTATGGAAGATGCTGTTATAGTTAGTGCCACAAGAAGTCCTATCGGGGTAATAGGCGGCAGTCTAAAGGATATCACTCCCCAAGAACTCGGAGCGCTTGTCATAAGGGAAGCCATTAAGAGAGCAGGTATAGAGGCAGGGCTAGTCGAGGAAGTGATTATGGGCTGGTCACGCCAGACCACAGAGGCATCAAATCTAGCCAGAGTGTCATCCCTTTTAGCAGGAATCCCTGAGGAAGCAACAGCTTTTACGGTTCATCGTCAGTGTGCCTCAGGACTTCAGGCGATCAGCAATGCAGCCCAGGAAATCCAAACGGGCAGGGCTGAAGTTGTGGTAGCCGGTGGGACAGAAATTCTTAGTCGTGCTCCATATTACCTAAAAAATGCCCGGTATGGCTATGGAGCAGGGGATGGTGCTTTAGTTGATGCTCTAATTGAGGCAGGGCCTGGCTCTCAGCCCCAAGCTATCTATGGGACGATTTCAATGGGTGACACTGCAGAAAATGTAGCTAAAAAATTTAATATTTCTAGAGAAGCTCAAGACCGCTTCGCTTTACAAAGTCTGGAGCGCTGCCATAAGGCCTTAAAATCGGGTATTTTTAAGGATGAAATACTTCCGGTAGAGATTAAAACCCGCAGGGAAATCAGAATGTTTGATACTGACGAGGGTCCCAGGGAATCAACCCTGGAAAAGCTCGCCTCCTTGAAGCCCGTTTTTAAGAAGGATGGGACTGTAACTGCTGGCAATTCCTGCGGCCGCAATGATGGAGCCTCAGCTTTAGTTCTGATGAGTGCCGCGAAAGCCAAGGAGTTGGATATTAAGCCTCTTGGAAGAATAGTTGCGGATGCCTATGCCGGTGTACCACCTCAAATCATGGGAATTGGGCCGGTGCCTGCTATAAGGAAAGCTTTAAGCAGAGCAGGCTTGTCTCTCGAGGCTATTGATTTAATAGAGCTGAATGAGGCCTTTGCAGCTCAGGCGCTAGCCGTTATCAGGGAATTAGGCCTGGACATGAATAAGGTTAATGTTAACGGTGGAGCGATCGGTCTTGGACACCCTATTGGTGCCACAGGTGCCAGGTTAATGACAACCTTGCTTTACGAAATGCACCGCAGAAAAGCCCGTTACGGCATGGTTACTCTCTGTATCGGAGGCGGCCAGGGCATGGCAACTGTGGTTGAGGGCATCTATTAGATCGCGTTAGGAGGAAGGCTTATGGCTGAGCTAAATAATAATCACTTGATTTATGAAAAGTCTGGGGTATTAGCTACTTTAACCTTAAACCGTCCAGATGCTCTGAATGCATTTTCCTTACCAATGCTGAAAGGTTGGGTGGAAGCCTTAACTGATGCCCAGGCAGATCCTAATATCCGGGTAGTCATAGTTAAAGCAGCCGGTAAAGCCTTTTGTGCCGGTGGCGACATCAAAAGCATGTTGGCTGGAGAAGGTTTCATAGCTGATGATGAAAACGGAGAATGCTGGGGAGCCAAAGCAATCAACCGCAAAGGAGCCTTAATGAACTACATTCATAAGGTTGCCCTGACTTTGGAAGCTATGGATAAGCCGGTGCTATGTGCAATCAACGGGGTAGCTGTGGGTGCAGGCCTAGATATGGCCCTCATGTGCGACCTACGAATCGCATCTGAGAGTGCCCAGTTATCCGGAGGCTACGTAAAGGCGGGATTGGTGCCCGGAGATGGCGGATGCTACTTCATGCCAAGGCTGGTTGGTGTAGCGAAGGCCTTAGAGCTCCTTTGGACAGCTGACTTCATAACAGCCGAAGAAGCCCTGAGAATAGGTATGATCAATAAAATAGTACCAGCTGAGGAACTTGAAAAGGCAACCCTGGAGCTGGCGAACAAGATAGCCGCCAATCCTCCCGTCTGTGTCCAAATGATTAAACGGGCGGTATACTCCAGTCAACGCAATCATGACCTGCGTACAGCCTTAGACATGATCTCATCCCACATGGCTATAGTCACCGAAATGGAGGACTACAAGGAAGGCGTTTCAGCCATCCAGGAAAAACGCAAACCTGTATTTAAGGGTGAATAAACCTTGCTAGGTATCATTGCTGTGTAAAAGGAGTGAGGACATATGAATTTTGGGCTTACAGATGAACAAAAAATGTTAAAAGACTCAGTCCGAAAATTTGCTGAGAAAGAAATAGTACCAATGATGCAAGAAGACTTAAAAAACCATACCTTTCGTCCGGAAATAGTTAAGAAAATGGGTGACATGGGTTACTTCGGGTGTGGTCTGCCCGAGGAATATGGCGGCAATGGCTTCGGGATCCTAGAATCAGTGCTGATTGCCGAAGAACTGGCCAAGGTAAATGCCTCCTGGCGTTTGCCTCTCAATATGCAGAACATCGGCCCAGCCCTGACAGTCAATCAATTCGGAACCCCCCAGCAAAAAGAACAGTTTATCCCTAGATGGGTAAGCGGTGAATCCTTAGGCTTCTTCGCCATCACTGAACCAAATAGCGGTTCAGATGTTGTAAGTATGAAAACAACTGCTGTAGACAAAGGAGATCACTGGGTAATCAACGGTAGTAAAATGTGGATATCCCAAGCAGCCTATGGTGACTGGGGCTTATTATATGCCGTAACAGATCGGGAAAAGAAGCATAAAGGACTAACTGCTTTTATTATTAACCTTAAAGAGACCCCTGGAGTAACAGTAAAGGATATTACCACTAAAATGGGTCTGGCCTGTTCACCCACAGGCGAGATAGCCTTTGAAGATGCGCAGATACCCAAAGATGCAGTATTAGGAAATAGCGGGGACGGCTTCACTATCTGTATGTGGCAGTTAAATAATACCCGAATCAGCTGTGCCGCCGGGGCCTTAGGAGTATCTGGGGCAGCTATCGACGCAGCAGTAAAGTATGCCAATGAACGGACCCAATTTGGCGTCAAGATTGGCTCCTTCCAAATGATTAAGGCGTCCATCGCTGAAATGGTAGCAGAACACGAAGCGGCCCAGTTACTAGTATATCGTGCAGCCTGGTTAAAGGATCAGGGGTTGGCAAATCAATATGAAACATCAATTGCTAAATATTTTGCAGCTGAATCTGCTGTTCATTGTGCTAATGAAGCCATGAAAATTTTAGGTTCCTATGGGTACTCCTCAGAATATCCGGTTGAGCGGTATCTGCGGGATGCTAAGTCCTTCCAAGTTGTAGAGGGAACCTCTAACATCCAGAAGCTAATCATTTCTGGGTTCGCTTTAGGTGAGACCCCAAAGAGATAGGGGCAGGCCGAAAGAGAAGGAGAGGAAATTATATGAAGAATCTCTTTAGACGAAATTGGTATACTGAGGTATGTCATAGCGGCACAAATCTTCTCAAAGCTAAAACCAGCTATATAGATTCATTTCAGGAAATAATTGCCCATCTTGTGGTAGATGTTAACTCCTTTAAGATAAAAGAGGCGTATCTAGAGAAATTAAGGTCTTTCGAATCCATAAACGTAATCACTCAACAGGTCGAACCACTGATCGACAAGGAAATAAACTATGGTTTCAGTTCCGCTCTAAAGGAGGCAACAGAATTTCTCGAAAATCCCCTGGCGACTACTCTATTTGCAGAAACCATCAAAGGCATAATCCAGGCCCAAAACTTCCTCTTTGAGGAATGCGGATATGCTTCCTTGGAGGAATATGATACACACAGATGCCGGGAGTTGGCATGTTCCTGCAGATACTTCAGTACCTTAGACCGCATCACCCAGTGTTGGTATGAGAAAATCGGCAATAAGCGGAGAAACACAGTGTTTATGAGGTTTAAGACTCAGAGTCTTTTTGCTTTAAAGAAGGGCCAATATTTTCTTACTGGGAACTTGCGTGACTCTTTACACGAGGTCAATGCTAGCATTCGAATAGGAGATTTTTTGGTCGAAGAAGCAACTGGTGAACTTCTACGCTCCCCTGACCCAGTTTGCCGGGAGGCTGCTGAATTTATGGGTAATTTAAAGGGGGTAAACCTAAAGGGGAAAACCAAAAAAGAAATAGCCTTGCTGCTGGGTAAAGGACAAGGTTGTGTACATCTAATTGACCTGGTAGATGATTGCACACACATCTTTGAAATCTTTAACCAAAACCCTCTCACTTACGAGGCTGGGCAGTCGTCATCAGGGGAAGCATAGCTAATTTGAGGGTATGGATTTAGGTATCTTAGATTAACGATTAATAAAAAGCTCCTCCTATGGTGACAGTTTTGTTATACTGGCTACTGTTTCAGAAATATAACCCACTGCTAAGGGGATACCAGATTAGTACAGCATCATTATTATCTCCCTCAAGTCACACAGAAAGTGTGACGAGGATTGAAAGAGGCTAAAGCCATTGTAACCTAAATCCCGCAAAAAAATATCATATACCTGTATGAAGTCATAGAAATATGGCTAAAATACAGGTATTTTTTATATTAGGGTGAAGACAAAAGACAATGTATATGATATAATTTAATTATATACATATAGCTTTAGGAGGGATGTTCATGACGAAACTCTCAGCACCCACATACGCCTTTGTCTCCATGCCGAAAAGCAATGTCTCCTGCAAGAAATCGGGATATGTGTACCATATTGGCAAAGG
>JBFWMF010000032.1:0-37265 GCA_050251735.1 Desulfitobacterium sp. | reverse complement strand
AGGGAGGTTAAGAAACACGCAGAATATGGATTTGAGATTCTGCGCAAGAATAAAGATATCAATTTATTATCTGCCCACGTTGCCCTTCAACACCAAGAACGATGGGATGGTAGTGGCTATCCGCGAGGGTTAAAGGGTATGCAAATTCATGAATACGGACGCCTGGCTGCCATAGCAGATGTTTATGAAGCTTTAACCAGCAAAAGGGTCTATCGCGATGCTCTTCAGCCTTATGAAGCTTACGAATACGTTTTGGCCAATTCAAATAAACTCTTTGAACCCAGAGTGGTTCAGCATATCTTTTCCAAGTGTATTGCACCGTACCCCACGGGTTCTGGTGTTCGACTCAGTAACGGACTTCGTGGTAATGTAGTTAAACAAAACCAGCATCTTCCGACTCGCCCCCATGTGCGCATGACCCATGAAGAAGATATTCGCCTAATAGCTCCTATTGATTACGACTTAACAGAGCATCCTTCTTTAATGATCGTCAGCGTTGAGAATAGGTAGAGTGGATGCGCATTCGAGTCCATTCCAAGGTGGAATCTGAAGAACGATTAATAAAGTCTCCTTGCAAAGGATATTTTGGTTGACTTTCTTTTAAATGACTGTTATGATAAACAAGTCCGTTCGAAGAATATTGGATTTGGTAAAACCTTCTTCTGTTGCCTAAAGCACTGGGAAGCAATGAAAATTCCTTTTGAGTGGCGGGTAATTTAAATTATGGAGGTTTTTTATTATGTACGAAGACAAAGTTATTGCCTGTAAAGACTGTGGAGCAGAATTCGTATTCTCGGTTTCTGAGCAAGAATTCTACGCTGAAAAAGGTTTCACCAATGAACCTGGACGTTGCCCTTCTTGCCGTGCAGCAAGAAAGCAACAAACTCGCGGTAATGGTGGATACCAACGTCAAGAACGCCAAATGTACCCTGCAGTTTGCGCTTCCTGTGGTGTAGACACCATGGTTCCTTTCCAACCCAGTGGCGACAAACCAGTATATTGCCGCGATTGCTTCACCCCACGCAGCCGTTACTAAGATCTAAGCAAGACCTTCTCAGATTTAACTCTGAGAAGGTCTTTTTTATTTGGTTCGATGCGCAAAATCGTGAAAAGAAGATTTTGTCTTTATTTTGAGAATAGTTTAAAATAAATCTATGATGAGTTTTCTATTGTGTTAGGTGGTTACGATAATAAAAATAGGACAAAAGCTAAGGAGGAGAGTGAAGTGGTGCAAGTTACTTTTTTGCCGGGTCATACGAAAGTAGAGGTGCCCAAGGGGAGTACTATAATGCAAGCAGCTATCACAGCCGGTGTTCCCTTGGAAAGCACCTGCGGTGGGAGAGGGACCTGCGGAAAATGTAAGGTGCAAATCGACCCGGGAAAAGTTGATACGGCACAAGATGTGGGGAAAAACTTTTTGAGCGACTCTGATAGGGAAGCGGGGTGGGTGTTAGCTTGCCGTGTCGCGGTAGATGAGGATTTGGCTGTCAAGCTTAGTGAATCTAAAGACGCTCATCAAAGAAAGACTCAGCTCAATCAATTGATGGATGTTGAACTTGCTCCCGGAATCCAAAAGTATTTTCTCCAATTAGCAAGGCCAACCGTAGAGGATCAAAGACCTGATTGGGATCGTCTTGTTGCCGCGTTACCTTCGCAAAGAATTTTCTTTAACCGGCGTATTGCCTCTCAGCTGCCACAGGTGCTTCATGAAGCGAACTTCCAGGTGACAGCTGTTCTGGACGGAGATAAAGTATTAGCTGTGGAGCCGGGGGATACTACCCTAAAAAATTATGGCATAGCCATCGATATTGGCACAACTACGACAGTAGTCTATTTAATGGATTTGCTTCAAGGAAAAGTCCTCGCCAGTGGCGCAGTGACCAATCCCCAACGAGCTTATGGAGCAGATGTTATCTCGAGGATCACCCATGCTGCTCGGGGTCCGGAACAGCTGAAGGAACTACAGATGTTGGTTATGGGAGGTTTGAATCAAATCATTGCTGAATTGTCTGCAAAAAGTGGCATAGGCAAGGAAGAGATTTATCAGGCTGTGGTCGTGGGAAATACCACCATGAGTCATCTGTTCTTGGGGATCGACCCAACCTATTTAGCTCCGGCACCCTTTATTCCTGTCTTCCGGCAAGCGGTCGAGGTTGAAGCAAGGGAATTGGGGTTGGATATTCTACAAACAGGGCATGTGGTTCTCTTGCCGAATGTTGCCGGGTATGTGGGAGCTGATACTGTCGGCGTGATGGTCGCCACCAAGGTGGATCAATTGCTGGGATATACTCTAGCAATCGATATTGGTACCAACGGCGAGATCATACTTGCCGGTGGGAAGAGAATTTTAACCTGTTCAACTGCTGCTGGTCCGGCCTTTGAAGGAGCGGAGATTAAATATGGGATGAGAGCCGCGGATGGTGCCATTGAAAGGGTAACCATCAAGGATGATGTGGAATGTGCGGCCATCGGAGGGACTAAGCCGATCGGTATTTGTGGCTCGGGCTTGATTGATGCTATTGCCCAGATGGCTGAGTCGGGTGTCATTTATGCCAGTGGTCGAATCGTCAATAACCAAGAGGATCTCGCCAAACTTCCCCCATCACTCCAGAAGCGCATACGGAAAACGACTGAAGGAAGCGAATTTGTGCTTGTCTGGGCGAAGGAGACTGGAATAGGTGAGGATATCGTTCTAACCCAAAAAGATATACGTGAGATGCAGCTTGCCAAAGGCGCCATCCGAGCTGGCGTAAGTATTCTCATGAAGGAAATGGGGATCGGTCTGGAACAGTTGGATCGGGTACTATTGGCGGGAGCTTTCGGTAACTATATCAGTAAAGAAAGTGCTTTAGGCATCGGTCTGCTTCCCTATCTGCCGATCGAGAAGATTTCGGCCATTGGCAATGCAGCAGGCGATGGAGCTAAGATGGTTTTACTATCCCAAACTCAGCGGACAAAAGCTACTGAATTTGCTGATCTTGCTGAGCATCTGGAATTGTCCACACGCATGGATTTTCAGGAAGAGTTTATCGATGCTCTTTCTTTTGAGCGCCAGTAGAGCCCTGGAACGCCTGAGCAGCGCGGATGTATGTTAAGCTACTCGACCCAGACAGAATTTTCATTCATCAGTGGTAAAGCCTAAGAAGCTGCATAAAGTCAGATACGTACAAGAAAAGGCAACCTGTCGGTTGCCTTTTTCGTATTCTATGAAAAGGATATTATATTAAGCGGCATTTTCAGTCGAATCCATGGTTTTTTTCTTGCTTTTATTATGCCCAAGGAACAAAACTAAAGTAATAAGGATGGCGCTAAGACCCCATTCAATAAGGGCACTCTCGCCGATGAGATTGACGACAAACTTTTCACCGGTCAGCATGGTAACGGCGGTATGAGTAATGACAGCTGCTCCAATGGGGATAATGACCGGGAAGCGGTTAATCGCCTTAATAACTAGGGTGCTTCCCCAGACCACGATCGGAATACTAATTAATAAACCGAAAATGACTAGAATGGGGTGACCATGTGCAGCTCCAGCAACCGCTAGGACATTATCCAGTCCCATTACGGCATCGGCAATAATAATGGTACGAACTGCTCCCCAGAAATTCGCAGCACTTTCCACATGTTCATCGTGTTTTTCGTCGGTAAGTAGCTTATAAGCCATCCAGACTAGGAGCAGGCCCCCGACAAACATCAGGCCAGGGATTTTTAACAGATAGACGGCCACTAAGGTAGCCAAGGTACGAATCAAGATAGCTCCCCCGGTACCGATAAATATAACTCTCTTTTGTTTATCTTTAGGTAGATTGCGGGCTGCCATACCGATGACGATGGCATTATCCCCACCTAAAACGAGGTCCATGACGATGATGGCTAATAGCGCTTGAAAAAACTCGGGACTGAAAAGTTCCATTTTTTTCTTCCTTTCATACTCATTGTTTTAGTGTTTCCTATGACTGGAGTATTATTACATGAAAAAAGACCTTCTACCCTCCTTTGGGCAAAGGTCTTGCTTACAACAATGTTGTCAACAAAGCCGGGATTTTCATCCGTAATGACGACTTTGCTGTCCAGCTACTCCCCTTTGAACAATTACGGTTTTAGTATACCGTATAGAGTACTTTAACGTCAATAAAAAATGATCTACAGGATATGAAAAAATACAGATCATTGCCACTTTATCCTTAAAACTTGTTGCTGAATTTATTGTGTTTATTCCCAATTTAGTTTAAAATTCGAATAAGCAAATGACAGTAGAACACGAGTTGATAAGTTGAAAGTTTAATTACTGATTAGTCGTTTGTAATAAGTTGTTTGTTAATTGATGCATTTTAATTAATAAGTTATAGGAGAGAGATGTAATGCATGTACTTATTGCGGTTGATTCTTTTAAAGGAAGTCTAAGCAGTCAAAAGGCCGGGGAAGCAATAACCTTGGGTATTCAACGGGTCTTTCCTAAAGCAAGTACAGAGATTATCTCCATGGCTGATGGAGGTGAGGGAACAGTTGAGGCTATTGTGCACGCCAGTAAGGGAGAAATATTAAAAGCCAAGGTCACTTCACCCTTGGGCGAGCCTCTTGAAGCAATTCTTGGAAAGTTACCTGACGGCACCGTTGTCCTCGAAATGGCTTCAGCTTCAGGTTTACCCTTGGTGCCACCAGACAAAAGAAATCCCTTTTTAACGTCTACAAGAGGTACCGGAGAGCTTATCCGAGCCGCCTTAGACTTGAATCCCAAAGAAATATTGATTGGTATTGGCGGAAGTGCCACAAATGACGGCGGTGCAGGTATGGCCCAAGCCTTAGGTGCGAGATTGCTTGATCGAGAAGGACGAGAACTGAAGCCGGGCGGAGGAGCTCTTGAGCATTTAGAGAAAATTGATATAACGGGCCTTGATTCACGTTTACAGACGACGAAGATTACTGTGATGTGCGATGTTGATAATCCCTTATGTGGCCCAAGAGGCGCTTCTGCCGTATATGGTCCACAAAAAGGGGCAGATCCGGAAATGGTTCAATATCTTGATCAAAATCTTGCTCGTTTTTCTCAAATTGTCTTGAAGGATCTGGGTATGGATTTAAAAGATGTCCCCGGTGCAGGTGCTGCCGGGGGACTTGGCATGGGTCTTCTCGCTTTTACCGGTGCGAAGCTAAAGACAGGTATTGAGGCCGTTCTCGATACGGTGGACTTCGATAATAAGCTCCAGGTCGCTGATATAGTCATCACAGGTGAAGGGCGTATCGATGGACAATCTATCTATGGCAAGGTACCCATGGGTGTGGCTAAACGAGCGCACAGATATGGTAAACCCACCTTGGCAATCGTAGGCTCCATCGGGGCAGGATCAGAAGCACTCTATGAACATGGACTGAGCTCAATTATTACTATTGTCAATGGTCCTATGTCCCTTGAAGAGTCGATGGAGAAAGCCTTTGACTTAACTGCGGACGCTACTGAACGAGGGTTTCGAATCTTACAAATTCCACTGCGTCTTGCTTAATGGCTCAAGCTCGTGTTTGACCACTGCCTCGAGAAGTGCAGTGTACCAAGGGCGGCTCCATCACTAGGGGGTGCTGCTAACTACTTGCCAAAAGTAGTTAGCAGCACCCCTCTTCTTACGTTGAAAGATAAACAAATGATCATTCATCTTCACTTTTTATGTTAAGTACTAAGGAATCAAGTACTAAGGAATAAGACATTCAGATAGGAAAGAAATGTAGAATAGAAGGAGAATAGTGCAAGGTTAGTAAAATTCCCAAAAAAAATTGGAAAATTAGTTCTCAGGGGAATAGATGTGGTAAAATATCAGATGTACATATCTTATTGAGCAAAACCTCGAAATTTATTCAATTAGAAATAATCGCTCATGGAAAATCTAAAGCTCAGAAAGTTCAATGCTCATAGATGAAGGGTGAGGAGTCTGTGTTAGTAGAAAAAAATATGGCCAATGAATCCCTGATAATTGGTTCTTCTTATGCAGAGTCCTTCTTGACGACTATTCAAGAGATGAACCGTGAGGAGAACCTCTTGAGAGCTTTGAATCTCTTTACTGAGCGCAGTCTTGAGCTTTTTAAATGCAATATTGCGGCTATTTATCTGCTTAATCAAGGACGTTATCAATCTTTTTCGGTTGCCTATCGTGAGGATAAGCATCTCGACTCTTTAGAGTCACGGAGATTCCCACAGGATTTTCCAAGAATATCTACTCAAGTCAATTACTTGGATGATGAATGGGTTTTGCCACTTACTCATTTTGATAAAAACTTAGGTGCTTTGGTTCTCGGTGGCAACTATGCTCGGTCGTCTGACCAGCGACTTGCTCTCTTTGTTGAAAAAGCGATCTCTATGATTTCTTCCTTCATTTTTGAAAGAAAGCTTAGAAGCGATTCCTTAGATCGGGAGCAAGCTTTGACACTGCTCTTACAAGGGACTGAAATTCTGGTCCGAACTGATTCAGAGGAACAGCTTCTGTCTGAAGCAGGAGAAATGGCTATGGAAATTCTGTTTCTACCCGGGGGTTTTTTCTTGTTGGAGGGAAGCGAAGGGAGTTGGGAGATCCGCTCACCTTTTGGGCGTCTAAGGCAAGCCATGGACTGGGATTGGCAGACATGGGTTAGGCAGTATATTTCTAAGGAAGAGTGCTGCCTTAGAAGTGCCACAGTACATTCTCTGGAAATTGAGGATAATCCTTTTCGGTGGGAAAAAGTTTGGATCTACCCTCTTCAGACCCATAGCGGAGTCGTGGGTGAACTTTGGCTTATGAATACCGAGGAGGATATCACCGACCAAAAGAGGGAAATTCTGGCTGCCTTTATACGTGTGATAGGGGTTGCCCTTGAGACAATTCGACAGCGAGATGAGCTAGCACGTTTAGCTAATACCGACCGTTTGACGGGAATATTGAACCGACAGGGATTTGAACAGCGTTTTCGTGAAGAAATGGCCAGCTCTTTGCGAAGGAAATCAAACTTCCTCTTGCTGCTTCTTGATCTCGATATGTTTAAACAGCTCAACGATAGCCAGGGTCATCCGATGGGAGACCTAGCCCTGAAAGAAATCGCTCAGAACTTACGGGCTGCAGTACGTGAACAGGATATTGTTGCTCGAACCGGTGGCGATGAATTTACCCTTGTTCTGACCGACATAGCGATGAATGAAGAAGCATTGCACGTTATTGAGCGGATGAGAAAGAGCATGTATTTGGAAGCTTATGATTTAGGAGTGAGTATAGGCGTCGCTGAATTTCCCACGGAAGGACATACTTATGATGAATTATACCGTCTAGCGGATCAGAGACTTTACCGAGGCAAAAACTTGGGTAAAGGAAATATCATAACGGACTGACCCTCCAGACGGGGGGTCTTTTATTTGGGATGCCTTTCGTGTTATCCTATAAAAGTATGGATTTTGAGATGGAATTAGATGATACCGTTCAGATCAAGTGATTCTGTCAGCTAAACGAGCAGGGGTGTGACTAAAAATGAAAAAATACGTACGCACGATTTTCGAATGGGGGATTTTGATTGTCATCGCCTGGGTTCTCTCCTTTGGTATCAGAACTTTTGTCCTTGACACGAGAATCGTTCCTACCGGTTCGATGCTTCCGACGATTCAACTACAAGATCGTTTAATATTTGATAAGCTTTTTTTTCGCTATGGTACATTGGAACGAGGGAATATCATCATGTTTACTGCTCCAGAGGGCTCCGGTGAGCACGATGACTTAGTAAAACGTATCATCGGCATGCCGGGGGAGACTTTAGAAGTTCGCGAGGGTAAAGTGTGGATAGATGCTCAGGCATTGCCAGAACCTTATCTCAAGGAAGCTCCTAATTATGAGTATGGACCCGTCGAAATTCCTGAAGATTCCTATTTGGTTTTTGGTGACAATCGTAATAACAGCAAGGACAGCCATGTCTGGGGCTTTGTTCCTAAAGAAAATATCGAGGGACGAGTCTTACTGCGTTATTGGCCTCTAGAGCAATGGGGTTCCCTAGATTAGATGTGAGCACAAACTTTGCTATAAATTGCCGCATTTCCATGAAATGATTTTCAATGAAATAATTTCTAAAGATATAATGATAAGAATGAAAGGTGAAAAAAATGAAGTATGCCAACTGGATGAAAAATGTAGGGGAAGGATTTATCGGGGAAATGCTTAGAGCAGCGCAAAATCCTGAGATGATTTCCTTTGCCGGAGGATTACCGGCCCTCGAACTTTTTCCGACCCATGAGCTTCAAGATGCATTTCAGAAGGTTTTCGAGGAGCAGGGTAGTTCTGCTTTGCAATACTCTCAGACTGCGGGATACCCTAAGCTAAGGGAATGGCTCGCCAGTCAACATCAAAGGAATGAAAGACCAGCACGTATCCAAGAAGTGATTATCACAACAGGTAGTCAGCAAGGATTAAGTCTCTTAGCCCAGACCTTTTTAGATCCGGGAGATACGGTATTCATGGAAACCCCCACCTATTTGGGTGCTATTCAAGCCTTTGAAGGATTTCGCGCGAACTTCCAGATGATTCCCTGTGATGTGGAAGGTATTATTCCCAGTGAATTGGAGCGTGCCCTTCAGCATACCACGCCGAAGTTCCTTTACATTATACCGAATTACCAAAATCCTTCCGGAAAGGTTATGGGATTAGAACGTAGAAAAGAGCTGCTCAAGGTGGCTCAGAAATATGATTTGCTGCTGATTGAAGATAATCCTTATGGCGAATTGCGTTATGAAGGTGAACCGCTTCCCCATCTTGCCGAACTGGGGGAAAATGTTGTCTATCTGGGAACCTTTTCAAAGGTATTAGCACCGGGACTGCGCGTCGGCTACGTACTTGCTGGCGAAGATATAATTATGCATCTGGAGCAGACCAAAGAGGGTGTGGACCTCCATAGCAATAATTTGACGCAAAGAGCAGTTTATGAGTATTTAAAGCAAGATCTTTTGCCGGATCATATTCTCAAGCTACGTGAGGTATATGATGTGCGTCGCAAGGCTATGGTAGAAGCTATCCATACCTATTTGGGAGAACAAATAGAGATGGTGGTTCCCTCAGGAGGACTTTTCCTTTGGGGCAAGCTCAGCGGAGTTCAGGATAGCTTTGCTTATGTACAAGATATGATCAAACAAAATGTCCTCTACGTACCAGGGGCTTTGTTCTATGCTGACGGTCGGGTATCCAACGAGATGCGCCTTAATTATTCCTGCTCAACTCCTGAAGTGATTGAAGAAGGAATCAAGCGTCTTGCCAAAGGACTAAGCAAAGGGTAAGCTATGTTCGATCCCTTGAAAAAAGGGGTCAGGTCCCGGTTTTCAAATAGAGACGCCCCCTGTGTTCGACTTAACGGCTCAGGGGGCATCTCTTATTTAAGAAAAGTATTTCTTCAGGTGATAAAAGGAAAGGCACCCAGCAAGAAGAAAAGTTCGGACAGTTCAATGCTGGCTCCGTAAAGATCACCGGTCAGCCCGCCGAGCAGGCGTGAAACTTTACGGGTGAAGAAGAGGATAACTAAAGTGGCTAAGAAGAAACCGGCTATACCTGACCAATGCAGAAAATAATAAGTTAGCAGTAGAAGCAAGAGACCTTGACCGAAGAAAACCCACTTGGTATTTCGGGAAGATTCATGAAACCCTTTACCCAGACCCTTTTCCCTAGCATAGGGGAAGAAATATACGCCGATAAGGAAAATCCAACGAGCGATGATGGGCATAAAAAGGACAAGGAAAAGAGCCGAAGCGGAACCGAGAGAACATAGCTCTACCAGTAAAGTGAATTTGAGCAGCAGGTAGGCTATGGCACCTAAGGCCCCGAAGGCACCCACATGGCTGTCCTTCATGATCTCCAGCATACGCTCCGGAGGACGGGCGGAAAGCAAGCCATCCATACTATCCATGAAACCATCCAGATGGATTCCCCCGGTTAAGATGAGTTCAAGGATGAGTACTAAAGCGGCAGTAATCAAAGGCGGGTAGAAGGGAAGCAGGAGTGTTAGAGATGTCCAAAGCACTCCTCCCAGAATCAAGCCTACCAAAGGATAATAATGCTGGCTTAGAGTGAATTCTTCGGAGGTCACATTCGTCGGCTGGGGAAGGGGAATGCGCGTTAAAAAGGTCAGGGCGATCCATAATTTGCGCATTGCTTACTCCTCTTTTCTACGCAAGGAATCCAGCAGGGCCTGACCGGTGGCTTTGATTTCCACGGGATATCCGGCAACCACAGAATAAACCTGGGATGCACTCCGCCCTAAAATCTGATTGGCCCGGCCGGCGAGATCTCGATACACTCGAGATAAGGGATTATCGGGAACGATACCATTGCCCACCTCATTGGTGACCATGATGACCTGTGGTGTAATCTCCTGTGCTAAGATGGAGACGGTATTCACTTGCTCCAGAATCCATAGTTCTAATTCATGAAGGGTTTCCGTATATTCTCGCCCCTGGAGGGATTTTTCCTCAGGGTAGCGGGAGAGAAGGAGATTCGTCAACCATAGGGTGACGCAATCCACCAAAATGACACCCTTTTCTTGGCGGTGCCGTTCCAAGACTGCCGCAAGGGCCAGAGGTTCTTCGACCAAGGCCCAGTGGGAAGGTCGCTGATTCTGGTGTTTCTTGACGCGCAGAGCCATTTCTTCATCGTAGACTTGGGCGGTAGCAACATAGGTAACAGGCTGACGGGGATAGGCAGCAAGAAGCTCAGCAAAGCTACTTTTTCCGCTGCGGGCACCACCGGTAATGAGAACAAAATCCGACATAAATTACCTCCTAAGGCTTCAGCCTGCGTTAAAACAACGAATGCGAAAGCAGCGCTTTCGTGGCTCAAGCCGGGTTTTCTTTATTGCTTACTCCCGCAGATTCAAAGGTAGCCATTTCTTTAAGAATATGGATGGAGGCATCCAAGAGATGGAAGGCAATCGCAGCTCCAGTGCCTTCGCCCAGTCTGAAGTCCAGGTGCATAATCGGTTTAAGCTCCAGTTGCTTCAGAGCAGCTAGATGACCAATCTCTACCGAAGAATGAGATGGAATCAGGTAGAAACGAGCGGTGGGACAAATTGAGGTGGCGATGAGAGCGGCTGCTGTAGAAATTACCCCATCCAAAACAATGGGTACATGGGAATGGGCAGCTTCAAGGATGGCTCCGGCTAGGGCGCCGATTTCCAGGCCGCCAATCTTACGGAGAACGTCTACGCCGTCCTGAGGATCCGGCTGATTAACTTGGATGGAACGGGTGATGACTTCTTGTTTGCGGATCAAGGCAGCATCATCGAGGCCGGTTCCGCGTCCGGTAACATCTTGGGCTGGTAGACCGGTGAAGAAGGAAATAATCGCGGCACTGGGAGTAGTATTGCCGATCCCTACTTCGCCGGTAGCTAAGACTCGGAAACCGGAATCAATGGCTTGGCGTGCGATTTTGGCACCTGTCAGCAAGGATTGCAGTGCCTCTTGACGACTCATGGCCGGTCCTTGAGCCATGTTATGGGTTCCGTTCATCACCCGATGACGCATAAGCTCCGAAGGGTCTAAGGGAAAAGCCATTCCTACATCGGTGCAGATAACCTCCGCCTTAGCATGACGTGAGAGCACATTGATACCGGCACCGCCGTTTAAGAAATTATAGAACATCTGGGGGGTGACTTCTTGAGGAAAAGCACTGACCCCTTCGGCCACGACTCCGTGATCCCCGGCCATAACCAGAACCGCTTTCTTCTCAATCTCCGGCCAGGGATTTCTTTGGATTCCACCTAAGCGTTTGGCGATCTCCTCTAATACTCCTAAGCTACCGAGGGGTTTGGTTAAGGAATCCAGACGTGTCTGCACAGCCTCAATAGCCTTTTCGTCTAGTCCTTGAATACCTTGGACCAGTTGCTTTAAGGCTGTTTCACATTCTTCAAGTGTAGTCTCAGTCAAATTTTCACGAGCATAGAATTTTTCTAGGAATAGTTTGTCTTGATTTAGTTCTGTTTTACTCATCTTTAATCCTCTCCTTTTTAATAAAAAAATAAAGTCCCGCCACAAATAATGTGGTCGGGACTTTGCCTTCGTCGCCGCTGCTTTCCAAATACCCCCGGAAAGGCTTTCTTCATTCTTGGCAGGTCTCCTGGCTTCGACTCAAGTGCCTTAGACCTCCTTCCCAGCAAGCGCCAGTGGAACTAGTCAAGGCTCGTCGTTCACAGTGATGGGTGCGCACCGGAATTTCACCGGTTTCCCTATTCTCCCCAGTATGGGGCACCAAAGAATGGCTTCATCTTCACTTAGCTATAGATTACCAAAAGGAAAGTTTTTGTCAAGAGAAGATTTTGCTCTTTACTTCATGATTTTCAAGACTTATGATAATTTGCAAAGAGATAATAAGGATGTGCATCAAGGTGATCATAACAAAGCTTACTCGAATAGGCCTTCTTATCGATGGCATGGTTATTTTTCACGGTCTAAAAGAAGATCCAGTCATCGCTTCATTTAAGTACCTCCTGCAAAAAGCAGGCTCTGCGGACATTGATCTCACTGAAGTCTATCGTGAGTACCATCATTTCTGCGCCTTAGCGACCCAGGTCCGTTGGCCGGATTATCTTTGGGAGCGCATTATCCGGGATGAAAATGAACTCAACCAACAGGTGATACATTATGGAGTGGACCATGTCTCACCTGAGCTGCGAAAGTTGGCTGGACGTGATCTGCTCTGCTGGCGAGAGATTGCCCAGCTCACAGCTGCAGATATTAAGTCCGCAATACTTGCTCGACTGGAAAACTTAGAGGCAGATTACCACGGTCTATGGCAAGAGGCCCCTTTAGCTCCACAGAGCTGGCCGACTTGGCCGAATGCTGAGGATGTGAAGACAGGCGTTCAGGGCGGTGCCAAGGTAACGATGAATTCTGAAGAGAATTACGCGGAGCGTTATCTGCAAACTGCTCAAAGAAGGCTTAAAGATAGCCTTCGGGGCGGGAGTGCCGAGGCGATGGTTGAGGCTCTGCTTGCTTTTTATCGAGACATGGGTACGGGGTTGTTTAATCAAAGCATGGCCATTAAATGGCGTGGTGACACAGGGAGGCTCGAGGGGGTAAGAGCTGATCCCATGCGCAAGGGTCAGCTTATCAATCAGGAGCGTGAACAAGGGATTGTCTTAGAAAACACAGAATTTTTCTTAGATGGTTATCCCGCCAATAATGTGATTCTCTACGGCAATCGAGGAACGGGGAAATCCTCCTTGGTTAAAGCCCTACTTCAGGAATATTGTGAACGGGGTCTGCGTTTAGTCGAATTATCAAAAACCGATTTGCAGGATTATCCCAAAATTATTCGACTTTTAGGGAAGCAACCCCTCAAATTTATCGTCTTCATTGATGACCTTTCCTTCGAAGATACCGAATCGGATTATAAGAACTTGAAAACCCTGCTGGAGGGGGGCTTGGAAGGAAAGCCTGAAAATGTCCTTATCTATGCTACCTCGAACCGTCGTCATTTAGTCCGGGAAACCTTCGGCGAGCGGCAAGGAGATGAGGTGCATCGCCGGGATAATATGGAAGAGAAATTATCCCTTTCCGATCGTTTTGGGATTACTGTAACCTTCCCAACCCCCGACCAAGAAGGCTATCTCAAGATCGTGACAGAGTTAGCGGCTCAGGAGGGACTGCTGATTCCTCAAGAAGATTTGCGGCAGCAGGCTTTGCGTTGGGTCATGAATCATAATGCTCGCTCCGGGCGAACGGCCCGCCAGTTTGTGGATTTTCTAAGGGCCAAACAAGGTGCCATGTTGAAAAGTTGAAGCTGGTAAAACAAAGAACGGGATGCTTAAAGAAGATGATCGCTGATTTACAGGGGTCATCTTTTTTAATATAACTGATTGCAATAAAGATCGTAGTACTTCAACTATTTCTCACGTGGTCTCGCTACCTCATAACAGCCAAACTTTTGGAAGGGCGGGTGGGGGTATTAGTGGATGGGACACCCTTTGTCTTGACGGTGCCCTATCTTTTTGTAGAGGCTTTTCAGAACCCAGAGGATTATTATGCCCGTCCCTATTACACCTCGGGTGATTTAAAGGACAGTATGGTGCGATTACCACTCTGGTCAATGATCTTCCGTCCATCATTATTGGGGGGCACTAGGCGACAAGGTAAAAAAGGTATGATGCAGAGATTAGCAAAATTAAAAGGAAATAAAAATTAAAGACTTTAGGGAGTTAAGAATATGGACATTTCAGGCCTGAAAAGATGGTTAAGCTTGATTCCTTGCGTGCTTTCTTTACTTCTTCTCACGGGATGCTGGAGTCACCGGGAGCTCAATACAATTGGGATTGTTAGTGGGGTAGGTGTGGACCTAACCGAGAATGGTCAGATCCAGCTGACGGCTCAGGTTATCACTCCAACAGGCGCCAAAGCCAAGGGTCAAGAAGGAGGAAAGGAATCAGTCCGCGTGCTGACCAGTGTAGGGGATACCTACTTTGAAGCTATTCGCGGTTTTATGAATAAATCCGGAGATAGGCTTTTCTATCCCCATACTCAGGTCATCGTCATTGGCGAGGATATGGCCAGAGCAGGCCTTGGCCCCGTATTGGATTTTATGCAGCGAGATCCGGAAATTCGTATGCTGACTTGGCTTTTAGTGACGGAGGGAAATGCTGAGGATGTCATTCGGGGCAAATCAAGGGAGGATAGCATTTCGGCCATGCATATGAGCCGTTTAGTTGATGATTATATGTCGGCTTCACAGAGCATTCCTGTAAATTTATTGGATTTCATAAATATGATCTATGTGGATGGCTATGAGCCTACTCTAGGTAAGGTCAAATACTATGAGGAAAAGGGAGAACCGACTTTTGATGTGGAAGGGGGCGCCGTCTTTAAAGGAGATAAGCTCATCGGTTGGTTGAATGGGAAGGAGGCCCGCAGCTATCTTTGGGCTATGGATGAAGTCAAAGGGGGTATTATCACTTATATCCCAGATGAAAATGGCCTCGAAGGTAGGATGTCTTTTGAGATTATCCGAACCAAGTGTAAGGTGAAACCCATTCTGGAGGAGGATGGAACCTTGCATGTAGTGGTGGAAGTAGAGGCGCAATGCAACATTGGGGAGCTCATGAATCATAGAGAAATAACATCGATGGATGAATTCCGGAAATTAGAGCATATCTTAACTCAATGTATAATCAATGAAACCCAAGTCATTGTGGACAAAGCCCAAAAGGAGTTTAAATCAGATATCCTAGCCTTTGGGCTGGCGGTTAAACGTAATTATCCAGAATATTGGAAGGAGCATGAGGCGGATTGGGATACTATATTTCCTGAGCTTGATGTGGAAATTTTAGTTCGGACCCGAATCAACACCCGTGGTTCTATTCGCTGAAATCATCGGTAAAAGAACAGAGAAACAGGGGATAGACTCCAAGTAAATTGTGGTATACAATTGGAAATAGTAGATATATAAAGAATAACTAAGAATTTGCAAGGAGGAACACCTGTGTTTGAAAATGATATTCTTGTAGCCGGGGGAGATCCTGGATTTGGTGCCATTAAGTTGGACGCAGGGGATACCAAAGTATTATTTCCCGCCGTCATCTGTAAAGGCAATGAAAGAATCTTTTCGACTTTAGGCAATGTGAATGTGGGCAGAGGATCCGATGAAGAAATGCAGATTGCCTCCTTGGATGTCATAGTCACCAATCATTCCACAGGAGTATCCCGCCATTATTTCATGGGGAGCTTGGCCGAAAGCCTAAATCCCAATGAAGCGCATTATTGTTGGGATGAAGATAAATCCACAGATGAAGAGGCTACTGCTTTGTTGGTGGTGGCTTTAGCTATCGCTCAGAAACAGCCTAAGGCCAATATTTATTTGGGAACAGGGGTTCCGGTGAAGTATTACGCAGCCTTGAGGGATAAATATGAAGCAGAGCTTAAAGGCACCTGGTCGGTTGCTTTTCGATCCGGTCCTTTTAAGGGTCAGACTCGCCAGATGACCATTATTCGCTCCCGTGTTCTTCCCCAAAGCTATGGTGTTTTCATCAAAGAAACTCTCAATGAATATGGAATTCCTATTGGTCCCAAGCTTTTTAATGGTTATGTAGTCGTCATCGACCCCGGCTTTAGAACCACCGATGTGGCCACCTTCTATGACGGATTGATGCTTGACCCACCCAATTCCTTTAGTATTGAAAAGGGCTTAAAATGGGCCTATACAGGCGTCGCCGAGAAATTAAAGGAAATGACCGCAAATCATGAAAACCCTATCGAAACTGATGATAAAGAATTAGATAAGATTTTCCGAGTCAACAAGGGTATGTATCCTTGGAATACCGGTGCCATTAATCTTAATCCTGTCATGGATGAGATGCTCAAGCAGTTGGGTACGGATATTTCTCGGGAGATCAAAAAATCTCTGAAGCCGATGATGGGCAAGATCCATACGGTCCTAGTAGCCGGCAAGGTGGGGGAAATGATTTTTGATCATTTACAATTTGAGAATAAAGTACTGATTGATAATCCTCAGTTTGGCAATGCCACGGGCTTTAGAATTATGGCCGCTAATCTGGTCAATAATCTGACGAAAAAGGTCAATGAGAATCCATGAGTAAACTTATCTCCTTAACCCTTGATTTGGGGAGAGAGGAAAAAGATGAAGGCCTGTGGGAACTTCTAAGAGGGCTTTCCGAAGAGCAGAGGGAAGATGTTGTTAAAGCAGCCCTAGATATGTACATGACGACATCTGTTCCAAAGAGCAAAGCTCAAAGCAGTTGGTCCTTAGAGGATTTATTAGTAGCTACCACTTTAGGAACAGCTCCGGAATCCTCTCTAGAATCCTCCCTGGTGTCATCTCTAGAGTTTTCGCCAGAGTCTTCTCTAAAAAGCAAGGCAGCAACCGGCGAGAACGCAGTTGCGCGTCAAGCAAGTGAAAAAGCTGAATCCGTAAGCCCCTTGAGTCAGCTTTTTGAACTTATTGGGGAGGAAAATGATCAGGACGTGCTTGAATTCTTTCGTACTCCATCTGGGGCCACTTCTACTCAGCCTTTCGATAGCGGAGAAGTAAGCTCCCCAGATGATAAAGAAGCTCTGGTTAGGAAATCAGAAATGACGACGGTAGATAAGGTGAAAGTCTCCATGGTTGCATCTGCTACTCCTGTGGATGATCGAGGTAATAACAATAAGGGATTGGATTATATTCTTAATCAGGTGATTGGGAGAGAAGAAGATCCAGAGGTCCTCAGCTTTTTTAGAGGTCAAGCGCCTTCATAACTTGAGGAATCTTAGCGGAGTGAGTGGCGAACAAATTTATTCGTGAAAAGTTCTCTCTTGACGCTAGGGATATCTATACTCTATAGTATATATTAAGAAGAAAATAAAGAGAGTGGATATTGAGGAGAGACCATAGTGGAAGATGACCCGTTACCTGCGCCTACTATAAATTACTGTGCTATTTTAGAGAGAATGGAACAACGCAAGTTGAAGAAGTGCGTTGCTATTGTCGTCTGCATATTTTTAGGCTTAGCCTTATTGCTGTGCCCCACCGTGGTTTTCGAAGAATCACACTCTGGAATGTGGATTTTAAAATTAAATACGAGCATTAATCAGGCGCCAAGAGCTTTTTTCTTCGGCGCCTTAGCTGTTTTACCTCAAGAGGTTATTTTGGATAGTGTACCCTTATCACCTATGTTGGAGATTGATCGCGGAGCAATTGAAGGACTTGCCCAAAATCTGAAATACTGGTTAGTCATGGTTTGGTTTGGGTCTACTTATGTCTAAGTGATTAGAGAAATGTATAGAATAAAAGGAGGAGAATCTAATCGACAGTATATTTTGGAGCATTGCAAAAGTGGTTGCAGCTTTGTTCCTAGTCGCTTTAAATGCATTCTTTGTGGCAGCTGAATTTTCCTTGGTCAAAGTGAGGAAAACCCGACTTGCCGAGCTCTCCGAAACAGGGTCGAAGAAGGCTTCGGTTGCCCTTGAAGTAACTTCTCAGCTGGATGCCTATCTTTCGGCAAGCCAGCTAGGTATAACGTTGGCATCCTTAGGGCTGGGCTGGCTCGGAGAACCAGCCATTGCGACCTTGCTAGCGCCGCTTTTTGCGAACCTAGTGGAGTGGGATGGAGTCCTAACTCACACCGTATCGGTGGTCATTGCTTTTCTTTTGATTACGTTCTTGCATATTGTTTTAGGGGAGTTAGTGCCTAAATCCATTGCCATTCAAAGAGCAGAAGACACGGCATTGTGGACCGCTGGTCCCTTAAAGGCTTTCTACAAGTTCTTTTACCCGGTGATTCGTTCTCTTAATGGATTTGCCAATATGATTCTACGGCGCTGGGGGATATCTCCCGCCAATGAATCGGACCTTGCTCATACTGAGGAAGAGCTACGGATGCTTGTGGATGCCAGTCAACGTCATGGAATTTTGGATACGATGGAAGGAAAGCTTTTGGATAATGTCTTTGAGTTTTCGGACCGTGTGGTCAGTGAGGTCATGGTTCCTCGGCAAGATATGGTGTGCCTCTATATCCAAGATTCTCTAGAGGAAGTTCTGGAAACAGTAAAGACATCGGGACACACGCGCTACCCCTTATGCGATGATGATAAGGATAATGTCATCGGTTTAGTTCATATGCTGGATTTGCTTTGTCTCCCTGAAGAACCGGCAACGAAGAATATTGTTGACTTGAAGCGAGATATACTCATCGTACCGGAAGGAATGCCGATTTCGCATTTAGTACAAAAAATGCGCGCCCAGAGAACCCATCTTGCTGTAGTAGTCGATGAGTTCGGGGGCACTGCCGGAATGGTGACCATCGAGGACCTTATCGAGGAATTGGTGGGAGAGATCTATGATGAATTTGAGAGTAAGGATCAAGCGGATATCATCAAGAGTTCAGAGGGAGAATATCTAATTAACGGGCGGGTCTTGCTTGATGAGCTCGTTGATTTACTGGGAATTGAATTTGAAGATGAGACCGTTTCTACCTTAGGTGGTTTTGTTTTCAATCGCTTAGGTCGTAAACCGGTTAAAGGCGACCGGATTGATTTTCAGAACTATAGGTTTTCGGTAATTGAAGTCGTTGGCTTTAGAATTACCCGGGTGAAAGCGAGTGTCAAGCCTGCTGAGAACTCTTTGCCTGCGCCTGTAGATACACTAGAGGATATGGCGAAATAAGCGGTTAACCTAGCCTGTGATGCTGACATAATTGAAAGGGGATGTTTTTGATGAGTGGATTCGGAAATCAGTTGAAGACTGTTCTTCTGATGAGTTTATTAACGGTACTTGTGATTTTAGCCGGAGGTGCAATCGGTGGCCGGGGCGGTATGCAAATGGCTTTCCTATTTGCCATGGTTATGAATTTTGGTAGCTACTGGTTCAGCGACAAGATGGCTCTAGCTATGACTAAAGCTGTTCCGCTTAGCCGTGAACAAAGCCCAGAGCTCTACGACATGGTGGAAAATCTTGCTGATAATGCCGGGCTACCCATGCCAAGGCTCTATATGACTCCTTCACCACAGCCCAATGCCTTTGCTACGGGGAGGAATCCTAATCACGCGGCCATTGCCGTGACCCAAGGCTTGATGCAAATCCTGAATCGTGAAGAGCTGGAAGGGGTATTAGCCCATGAAATGGCTCATATTAAGAATCGGGATATCCTCATCAGTACTCTTGCGGCAGTCTTAGCCGGTGTATTGACTATGCTTGCCAATTGGGCCCAGTGGGCATTAATGTTTGGAGGCCTAGGTGGGGATGATGACGAGGGCGGTTCTAGTCTGGCAGCCCTGCCGATGATTATTCTGGGGCCAATCGCTGCCATGCTGGTTCAAATGGGGATTTCCCGTTCTCGAGAGTATCTTGCTGATTCTACCGGTTCGGAGATTGCCGGTAACTCATATGGCTTAGCTAATGCTCTGCAAAAACTGGAACGGAGCGCGCAAGTCATTCCCATGAATGTTAACCCTTCAGCAAGTCATATGTTTATTGTTAACCCTTTGAAGGCCAAGCGAGTGGCGAATTTATTTAGTACGCACCCTCCGATCGAAGAGCGGGTAAAACGTCTCTATGATATGGAACGCAGGTAACCTAATGCAAAGAGGGCCGAGGCTGCATCACAACAGCCTCGGCCCTTCTGTTCATTCTTATCATACATCCGCGCCGCTCAGGTTTAAAAGGTTGCGCCGATGCGATAAATCCCAAATTCTTGATGCCCTAAACTTTCGGACTTGGTCAGTTTTCCGTTGGCGACTTCGATAATCTCCTCAAAGATACGTTGTCCAGCTTGCTCGATAGTTTCCTCACCGGAAATAATAGCGGAAAGATCAAGATCAATATTATCCTCCATATTTTTAAAGGTTTGTCCATTGCCAGTGACTTTAATGACCGGGGCAATGGGTGTACCTGTAGGCGTGCCACGTCCTGTGGTGAAGACGATGATTTGGACTCCTCCGGCTAGCATTCCCGTATTAGACTCGACGTCTTGCCCGGGTGTATCCATAACATAAAGGCCTTTTCCTTGGGGGGCTTCGCCATAGGACAAAATATCCTGGATGGGGGAGTGACCTGCTTTATAGATACAGCCTAAGGATTTCTCCTCGATGGAGCTTATCCCTCCAGCGATATTTCCAGGAGTGGGCTGGCTGCCTCTCAAATCGACATGTTGCTGTTTTGCTCGATCCTCTGTTGCTTTGACAATCTCCATGAGCTTTTTTGCAACTTCGGGTGATTTGGCACGTTTAGCAAGAACATGCTCTGCTCCGATAAATTCTGTAGTTTCGGAAAGCATGGCTGTCCCGCCGGCTTTCACGAGAAGATCGGAGGCAGTTCCTGCTGCGGGATTTGAGGCTAAACCGGATGTGAAGTCTGACCCCCCACATTCTACGCCTAAAGAAAGCTCGGTTATCGAGGCCTCTACGGGCTTGATTAAAGAAATCTGACGAGCCATTTGGCTAGCAATTTGTACACCTAAAGCAGTGGTTTTAAGAGTGCCGCCATTTTCTTGAATGACAATGGCTTGCACAGGCTTCCCTGATGTAGAAATTTCATCGGCCGTTTCTTGGATGGGAATTCCTTCGCAGCCTAAGCCGACAACGAGCACTGCCCCCACATTGGGGTTTTTTCCAATCCCGATCAATGTACGCAGGGTTTGCTCGTAATCTGTACCTACCTGACAGCATCCGTGTTGATTAGGAACGGCAACAGCCCCAGGAACTTGCGCAGCAATATTAAAGGCCACGGTGGTTGCACACACTGAAGTGGGAAGGATGAGCAGGTGGTTACGGATTCCCAATTGTCCATCTGGACGACGATAGCCTAAGATATTCATGTTTTTATTCCTCCTTGCCCTGCTCTAAATCGCCCCGACCGCGTTTGGATTCGAGGTTATGCACATGAACGTGCTGGCCGGGTTGGATATCTATCGTAGCAACCCCAATGCTCTCAGCATATTTCAGTACATCTTCATTTTTAGCGATGGTGCGAATAGCAACTTTATGTCCTAAAGGGATATCTTGTCTGAGTACTACTTGCTCTTCGCTACCCCCTAGAAAAAAGGAGATGGTTGTTCCGGCGGTAAAATGTTCGACACAGGTAGCCACATTATCCAGTTTGTGAATGACAACGGCTTGTTTTTTCATAGTTATCCTCCATTCAAAGCAAACTATCTATAGTATAACAATGCTTATTATAGCATAAGATTTGCCTTGTTGTGTTAATACAGATGAGTGGTTCGCATAATATACAACACTTTAAGGAATGATATAACTATTCGTGTCTTGATACCCTCGCGCTTCGGAGAAAAATAGCGATTGGAGATTAGCGATATTTTGACTAAAATAATACAACTGAAAGGAGTTGCCACATGAAGCGATGCTGATTATTGCCATAAGAACCTTTATTCTTTATATGATTGTCATTATGGCCTTACGCCTCATGGGAAAAAGAGAAATTGGTCAATTGCAACCCTTTGAGTTAGTCGTTATTCTTATGATATCGGATATGGCGGCCATCCCTAGTGAGGATATTGGGATTCCTCTTATCTCCGGGATTATACCCATTATGGTTTTGGTGTTGATGAGTGTTGCCTTGTCTTATCTGGAGTTAAAGAGTGAGCGCGCTCGTGATATCTTGAATGGGACACCCTCGATATTAATCGAACGTGGTCGAATAGTTGAGCATGAATTGGTGCGCAATCGACTGCCTTTAACAGATTTGATCGAAGAGCTTAGAATGCGGAGTATACCGAATATCGCGGACGTAGAATTTGCAATTCTGGAGACAAATGGGCAAATCAGTGTTATGCCTAAAGCAAACAAACGTCCCGTGACGCCGGATGACTTGAAGCTCCAACCTGAATATGAGGGATTGCCGGTTGTATTTATTATGGATGGCCTCTTGAATAAAAGAGCCTTTGCTTTATCCGGTAAAGATCAAGCCTGGTTGGATCAAGAGCTCCGGAAGCGTCATTTGAAGGGAATTGAAGAGGTCTTGTTTGCAAGCCTTGATTCATCAGGACAATTATATCTTCAAGAGAAATATCGCAGGCGCCAAAAGAGTTCCGGTAAGTGAGCTGACATAAAATACTTTGCCGACTAGAGAGGAGAGATGCTTGTGCTGAGAACCTACCTTACAGTTGGCATAATTATCCTGATGCTTAGCTTGGGAAGCTATTGGCACAACCAATACATTGATTCCTCCACATTCTCTTTAGAAGGGATGCTCATTGCGGTGGAAGACCTTATCCAGTCTAGACATTGGGAAAATGCTAATCAGCAAATGGATCAACTAAAAAAAGAGTGGGATGAAACAAAAAAACTGTGGAGTATTCTGCTCGATCACCAAGAAATCGATAATATAGACCTAAGCATAAAGCGTGCCGAAAAATACATCATGGAAAATGAAGCAGCTCTAAGTCTAGGGGAGGTTGCGGCCTTACGTTTATTATTCAATCACATTGCGGACACCAAGAAGGTTACGCTGCAGAATATTCTTTAACTCGCTGAAATCGGGACTCTCCTTGCCAAGACACAGAGGAGATGCCCGGTTTTTTTATAATGTACCTTTTGATTAACAATAGCAAATATGAGATGCGTCCATACAGAAAACTTATAGTTATAATTAAAAATAATTATTGAGATTTGTAATAGAAATGTCTAGATATGGAATAAAAATGGGTGTATGATTAAGAAAACACAATTGAAAAAAGATTCACATAATTTAATTTTAGTTTAATTTAATACATTTTACCTACTCTCACTTAAACACATGTGTTTTAGTATCATATTTCACATATTAATATCTCATCGTACTTAAATTCTTAAAAAATATTTTAACGAGGTGAGGATTGTGAAACGAGAGGGTAACCCGGCTGAAAGTGGATATCAGCTTCTCGAAAGAAAAGGGATATCCAGAAGAGACTTTCTGAAAATGTGCACAATCACATGCACAGCACTTGGACTTGATTTAGGTCTGGCGCCCCAGATTGCGGAGGCAGCAGCAGCAAACCTGTCCAAGAAACCATTAATTTGGATGCAAGGACAAGGGTGTACAGGGTGTAGTGAATCATTATTAGCTTCCCTTGATCCAAGTCCGGACCAAATTATACTTGATCTCCTTTCCGTGCGCTACCATCCTACTTTAATGGCAGCCTCCGGAGAGCAAGCAGTTCAAAGCATGGAGGACTGTATCGCCAAAGGAAAATACATACTGGTTCTTGAGGGATCAATTCCAACGGCTGATCCTCGCTATTGCATGGTGGAAGGTAAATCCTTCATTGACCAATTTAAGAAGGCTGCTGCTAAGGCTGAAGCTGTGATTGCTGTAGGCTCCTGTGCTTGCTTTGGCGGCATTCCACGGGCAGGCTTCACGGGTGCAGTGGGGGCGCAAGATGTGCTTAGTGGGGTTAAGATTGTAAATCTACCGAGTTGCCCGGTTAAGCCGGATCGTTTAGTCAGTGTAATTCTGTACTATTTGAGCGAAAATGCTCTACCCCTGCTGGATGAACTTAAACGACCGAAAGCCTATTATCGCTATACTCTGCACGATAGTTGTTATCGACGGATGCACTTCGAAAAGGATGAGTTCCTAGAGAATTGGAATGACGCCGAAACAACAGATTGGTGCCTCTACCATAAGGGGTGTAAAGGACAAGATACTTACACTACTTGCGCAGCTTCTTGGTGGAATGATGGGGTGAGTTTCTGCGGCTATGCTGGGTCACCTTGTGCAGGCTGTAGTGAGCCTGACTTCTATGATGGGTTCGCGCCCCTATTTGTGAATCCTAAGGAGGAGAAGTAGATGGCTAAGAGAATCGTAGTAGATCCTGTAACAAGAATCGAGGGCCACTTAAGGATTGAAGTGGAAATTGATAAAGGTGTCGTTACGAAAGCCTGGGCCCAAGGGACCATGTATCGAGGTATTGAAGACATCCTTCGTGGCAGAGATCCCCGTGATGCAGTATATATTACGGAACGAGTCTGTGGGGTATGTGTGGCATCCCATGGTTTGACGTCGGCGATGGCAGTTGAAGATGCTCATGGGGCAATCGTTCCTCGGGCAGCTCAGCTCGTTCGCAATTTGCTGACCGGTGCTTTATGGCTGCATGATCATCCCTTGCATTTCTACCATCTTTCCGCTTTGGATTATCTGGATGTGCTAGCGATTGAACATTATAAAGGAAATGATAAAGAGCTATTGGCTGTTAAGAATAAAATTACGTCTTTAGTCAAGGCGGGTGATACAGCTCCCCTGACCCCAAGATATCAACCCGATGGTTATTCAATACGCGATCCGGAAATCGTCACTACCGCTCTTGCTCATTATCTCGAAGCTTTAAAGGTTCAGGCTAAAGCAAAGAAAATGTCGGCCATTTTGGGAGGGAAGCAACCTCATCAATCCAGTATCGTTGTAGGTGGGGTGACAATCTATCCTAAGAAAGAGCAGCTAGATAATTTTAAGGCGATTTTAAATGAGGTTGTAGCGTTTGTTGAAACTGCCTATGTCCCTGATGTGGTTAATATTTGTACAGGTCCACTGGGTCAGCTAGGAAGGGCCGGAGTCGGTGCCGGGCCTGGGAGTTATCTAGCTTATGGTGGTTTTCCGATGGATGATCTCGGTAAGGATAAGTTATTTAAAGGCGGTTTTGTCAGCAGCAAGTCACAGGGTGTTGTCCAAGAGCTGGATAGCAGTAAGATCACAGAAGCGGTAGCGAGTTCTTGGTACAGTGATGCTGAACCGGCTAATCCTTGGGAAGAGAATTCGGAGATCGATCTTGATAAAAAAGGCGCTTATACCTTCGTAAAATCTCCTCGCTATAATGGTGAAGTTACTGAAGTCGGACCGCTGGCCCGCATGATGGTAATGCAACATCCACCCTTGCTCAACATCATGAGTAAGTACAGGATTAAACCTGGGTCGGTGGCTCGTCACCTTGCACGGGCACAGGAAACGCTGCTTATAACTGAGGCCATGTATCGTTGGCTTGAAGAATTAGAGGAATTACTTAGCAGCAAAACGATCCGTCCGGCTATTCACGACCATGAGCACTGGGATTCACCGAAGCAGGGGCAAGGGGTGGGGCTTAATGAAGCTCCGCGCGGTGCCTTAGGACATTGGATAAGCATTGATAACCATGTTATCAGCAATTATCAACTCGTTGTTCCCACAACGTGGAATGTATCCCCGCGTGATGATCATGGTTTAGCTGGACCCATTGAACAGGCGCTGATCGGAGTTGCGGCGGATCCGGATAATCCGGTGAATGTTGTTCGAGTGATTCGTTCCTTTGATCCTTGTATGGCCTGCGCAGTTCACCTAATCGATGCCGACGGGGTGAAAATGTTTAGGATTTGAAGAAGTCTCTTTCAACCAATTATGCGATATATAAAAGAAATAAAACAGGTGAGGTGATAAAAGAGGTCATAGCAATCATTATTATTAGAAGTCTAGGTTAGAAGGAATTGCTAATCGAGAAAGGGAGGGCTTTTTGATGAATGATGAAAAAGACTTGTCGAGGAGAAAATTTCTCAAATCAGGAATCCTGGCTGCGGGAGCGCTGGCCGTTGGTTCAAGTATCTTTAATACCACGAAAGTGGTAGAGGCAGTAGAAACTAAACCAGCCCCCTGTGAGAGTAATTGTGAAGTCCCGAGTTTTCCATACCCTTATGTGCAACTCGACCCCGAAAAGGCGAAGCTAGACGGTTATGCAGGCTATGGCAAATCAAAATGCTCCTATGGTGTGTTTGAGGCTGTTATTGGACAACTCAAGGATAAGGTGGGATATCCTTACACCATGGTTCCGACCCAAGTTCTAGGCTGGGGAGGGACCGGAGGTGGCGGTTGGGCCACACTATGCGGAGCTTTAATCGGTGCGTCGACAGCCATCAATTATACCATGGAAAAGAAAGATGCCGATAAAGTGGTAAGTGAATTATTTGGTTGGTATTGTGACTTTTCCTTCCCTGAATTCACCCCGGCTCCAGGCAAAGCGCTGGAATATGATGGGATAATGGAGAAAAGCGTTGCCGGGTCTCCGCTCTGTCATGTTTCCGTAAGTAACTGGTGTGATGCCAGTGGTCTCAAAGCTGAAAGCAAGGCCCGCAGTGAGCGTTGTGCTCGAATCACAGCTGATGTGGCCGCTAAAACGGTAGAGCTATTGAACCAATTCCACAACAAAACCTTCAAAGTAGTCTATAAAAATGAATCTGTCGAGGACTGCATGATGTGTCATGGTAAAGGTCATTCCTTAGAAAATACCCGCGGATTGATGGATTGTGATCAATGCCATACCAATGTTGAGCCCGATAACCTCGTTGAGCATATTAAGAGAAGTTGGGATATTAAGGATTAAGCTCGCAGGTGGAAAGATAAACTCACTACGAAAAAAGATCATATAAAAGATGATCAAGCGATACTTAGATTTAATAGATGTTTGCAAGAGGCAGTGCGCTACAAGCACTGCCTCTTTATATGGATCAGGAAGCCCCAAAATTTCTTAAAAAGTATTATCAGAGTCTTCTTCAGTTGTATGAAATTGAAATCCATCTCCGCAAACATGTATATGAAGCTAAAAATGTAGAACACTAAAGGGTATTGGCTGAGGAGGTGAAGTAGTAAGGAATGGGTTATTATGGAGAGAAATTTGCGAAGTGGAGTAGCATTATTGCCACCATCGGCACATCAATCTTGGCAATTACGGCCACTATTACAGTTACTGTCACCTTAAATGCCTGGAAAATAGATCGGGAATCCTCCCGGCCCTACTTATCTCTTCAGGAGTCGCCCAAGATTGAAGCAAAGTCAGGGTTAAGTATGGAGTTCAAATTTAATAATGTTGGTATTCACCCTGTAGTTAATCTGGCCAGTAGAACCCTTGTAATTGAGCAAGAGCTTAAAAATAAACCCCTTCAAAATGATACCTATTATCTAGCGAATGAAATACCGCAAAATATGGCATCAAGCTTACTGATTAAGTTTAAATCTTATGAAGTCGATAGTAGTGAGCCCGACGTAAGGCCCTATTACATCGTGCTTTACCTTGAATATACTGATCCGTTTATTAACCAAAAGTATCAACAAACCTTGTATTACCGCTGGGATGGTATTGCCAGAAGCGAGGTTCAGCCTGTAGTGCATGTGGAAGTCTGGGAAAAAGAAAGCATCCTTGACTACCTTGAAAACCAAAAAGTCGAAGTACTACTGTAATATTCGAGAACAAATGATGCCCAAAGTTAGAATTGCACAAAGAGAGAACTCGACCCTATGTCGAGTTCTCTCTTATTAAATCATCGAATGCCTCTACCCTTGAAAGGGGATGAGACTATTGATTGTCGATAACGATACAATAGATTTCCACGGGACCATGGACGCCAATCGATAAATCCATCTCAATATCCGAAGTACGGCTGGGTCCAGAGATGATTTCAATCGCTGCCGGAATAGAGGACTCCTTGAGCTCTGCGAGCACTTGGTCTAAACGATCTCGAATCGCCGAGGCTGATATAAAAGCGAGATGACGGATGGGAACTAAGCTTACGGCTCTTCCTCGCTTGGCGTTGCTCTTTAGAACGAGGGAACCGGATTGAACGATGCCATAGTCGGCTCCGGTAATACCAAGTTCAGCTTTATCCATAATGGCATAGCGTTCCTCACGATTAGCAGGAAGGTCGGCGTAAATTCGTGCAGGCCAGCCTAACTCTTCAAGACAGGCTCGAGCCATGGTGGGGAGCTCATTCCAAGTGACGACTTTATTGGCATCTAACCATTCGGGCTTTTCACCAAACCATGTCTTCAGGGCCTCGGCAGCTTCAGCAGAAGTGGCAGCTTTAGCCACCTTGCCCCCCATGGTTTCAAACATCTTGAGAAATCCTTCCAGCCGCTCCTCAGGGGAGTTAGTCTGAAAAAGTGGATAAGTCACTTCTATAGGTGTCACTGAGCTTGGGGTAGGACGACCGAGCTTTTTAGCGATATTTGCGATAAATTCTTGACGATTGCTCATTATTTATCACCTCGCTTCATATTCTGCAAATTCTTTTCCAGCTCAGGCCACTGATCCCGGAAAGTCTGTTTAGCTACCGTAGGTAAGGTCTTGCTATTTGTCCAATTAGAGAGCGGTGGCGGTCCTCCGGTAATTCTACCGTTACGCACTAAGATAAATTGGAATTTAGCACCTAAGCGGATAAATTTGTTGAGAGTTTTCGGACGGGAGAAGTAGTAACCATAATATTTGAATATTTTCTTCTCAAGATTAGGGGTATAACCCTTGAGGACCTTGCGGTCGCGATGCTTGACGATTAAATCATGGAGTGGAATCCGTACCGGGCAAGCTTCAGCGCAGGCCGCACAAAGGGAAGAGAAGTAGGGGAGGTGTCCCCATTTCTCATAATCTTGTTCCAACAAAGGGGTAATTACGACGCCAATAGGACCGGAATAGACGGAACCATAGGCATGGCCGCCGACTTGGCGGTAGACGGGGCAAACATTAAAGCAAGCACCGCAACGGATGCAACGGAGTGAGGAACGGAATTCCTCATCACCGAGAATCTCCGAACGATTGTGATCAAGAATAACTAAGTGCCATTCCTTGGGGCCATCCAAGTCCTCTTCGCGTCGGGGTGGGGTTGTCAGGGTTGTATACACTGAGAGACGTTGTCCGGTCGCACTGCGAGCGAGAAGATTCAGGAGCACACTAAGCTCTTTGAAGGATGGAACTATCCGCTCCATGCCCATCATAGTGATTTGAACTTCAGGGATGGTACTGGTCATGCGACCATTGCCTTCGTTAGTAACCATGGTAACGGTCCCAGTGTCGGCTACAGCAAAGTTGCAGCCGGTGATGCCGATTTTGCTGGCCATGAACTTTTGGCGTAATTGCTCACGAGCAAATTTGGTCAGGGTAGGAGTATCGGAGTCTAAGGGATGACCGGCAATGGGTTCGAAGAGCTTCGCGATCTGATCCCGGTTTTTATGCATTGCGGGAACAATAATATGTGAGGGTGGTTCGTTGGCGATCTGGATGATGTACTCTGCTAAGTCTGTTTCCACAACCTCGATGCCGTCTTTTTCTAAGGCGGGATTAAGATGGATCTCTTCCGTAATCATGGATTTAGATTTGATGACGGATTTAAAACCATGCTTTTTGAAAATATCCTTAGTGATATTTACGGCCTCTTCAGGAGTTTTAGCTAGATGGACAATGCCGCCATTTTTCTCAACATTATCGATAAGCATATCTAAGTAATAATCTAAGTTAAGAACGACATGATTGCGGATTTCCTCACCGGCTTGTCGCCATTCTTCCCAGTTACCCAGTTCGTCAGTGATTGCTTTTTTATTATTTCTTAACCTATCCGTTGCCCGGCGGGTGGCCTTCCGTAAAAAATCGTCGTTTAAAGCTTTATCGAGAGCTGCATTTACATCATAGTGATTATCCAATGACATGCTTACATCCCCTTCCCGAGCAATTGTATGATATGCATAGCTGGTATGGAGCGGCCATGTTTCTCCATATATCCGGAGATATTCATAAGACAGCCCATATCTAATCCTGTCAGGATATCCGCACCGGATTCCAGGACGTGGTGAGCTTTTTCAGCAACCATGGCTTCCGAAATGCGTGGCATTTTAACCGAAAAGGTACCGCCGAATCCGCAACACAGATGAGCTTCCGGGAGTGGAACGACTTCTAGATCTTGGATATGTTGTAATAAGGTCAAGGGCTCCTCTTTCAATCCTAATAGACGAGTAGCATGACAGGAGGGATGGTATGTAACTTTAGCTTTATAACGAGCACCGAGATCTGGTGTTTTAAGGACATTAACGATAAACTGGGAAAATTCATAGCTCTTGTCGATAAGCGCTTTGGCCTTTTTCGAATAAATCGGATCGTCCTTAAAGAGGTCTGGATAATTATGATGGATCATACCGATGCAAGAGCCGCTGGGGCCAACTACCACTTCGCTGTCTTCGAAAGCGTCAATAAGGGCGCGGGCTACAGTGCGGGTATCCTCCATATAACCGGAATTAAAGGAAATCTGTCCGCAACAGAATTGCCCTTCAGGGAAATCAACGGTATGTCCTAAACGGGTAAAAATCTTGGCCATGGTTACACCAATATCAGGAAACATAGTGTCTCCCAGGCAAGTAATAAAGAGCGAGATTTTCATGAAGCTACATTCCCTTCGTTTGAAGCTTAATTTTCTTATTAGTATGGCATGGATTATTTGGGTTTATCCTAGTTCATCCTAGGAAAGGAACATTGGGTTCTTCATACCAAATGCTGATCAAATGGGTTTGAGCAGAGCTCTGAGTTATATTTACGATTTTGACCCAACTCGTGTCCTCTAACCATTGATTGACTTCTTTCTCGAGAAGGCGGGGGTCAGGAGAGCTGAAAGTTTTAACTCGCAAATTCAACCTCCTCATTTTGCTGAAATTCTTCTTTTTTTTATATTATATCAAAGTGGCATAAATTACTAAAGTGCTTTCCGAAAAAAATGTCTTTTTGGAGTATCTTGATCAGTGAAGAGGGCAAAAATAATGGCGAGGTGATGATGATGCCTAGAAAAGACGGAAATAAAAAGCAGAACGAAGATTTAAAGAAGATTGAATTAACCTTAAACAACATCCAGAAGAATGAGCAATTTCTTGCTGAAAATGCTGAAGAGCTCTCGCCCCATCAGCTTAAGGATGTGCGAAAACACTTGGATTCTAAAAAGAAGTTTCTTGTCGAAACAGATGGGACGATCAAGTATTGAAAAAAGAGCGGGGCCCTCGCTCTTTCTATTCAATCTGACTCATGGGCAACTAAATCTGAGCCAATTATGAAATGAAAAGTTTGTCTGGGTCGAGTAGCTTATGGGTTACGACTATTATGAAGATAAATTTAAGAGAGGTATCCTTGCGGATACCTCTCTTAAGTAATGTATTTAGATGCGGGTACCTCTTTTGAGGTTTTCTTCAGCAAATTGAATCATGCGTTTGGTCATTTGACCACCAACAGAACCGTTTTCACGGCTGGTGCGGTCGCCGCCCAATTGAACACCTAATTCATTAGCGATTTCATACTTGAATTGATCAAGTGATTGTGCAGCACCAGGGGCTGCTGGTTGGTTATTACTTCTTTCTCCTGCCATGTAGGGTCCCTCCTTAAATGTCTTAAATATTGGTTAGTGAGACAATCTTATTATCTGAAGTCGTGGTATAAAATAAACAGGTAATTGCTGGTGACAGATTCTTCAATATGCTAGTATCGCCAAATAAAGGAAATAACCTGCTTTCGTTCCTCGCTAGCAAGGGAAAGCAGGTTACTTTAATACTTTGCATTTTAATCATCATCTTGAGTACAAACGTTAACAGCTTCTTCGGCTAAATAATCTTCTGCAATGATTTTAATAAATCCGGGATAATAGATATCAAAGGTTTGCGCACCGTTCCATAAGAGATTGAGCAATTGTTCTCGGGACGGTTCCGAATTGGCAGAATCTAAATAAGTGCGAAAGCGAATTTCGCCATCATCCATATCCATCTCGAAATTGCCAATCGCCAGCTCATAATTCACTCGATTCATAAAGTTACAAACCTCTAAGCGCTTCGCAAAGGGAATTTTCTGCTTAATGTGAGTATTGCAGAGTAGTGATTCTTGCTCCTCATCGACAATAATGAATGAGACAAACTCAGAATTAATTCCCCGAATCTCGATACGAAATAATTCGTTTTTCTCATCATATTCAAAATTCCAGCCGTCCTGTTTGAGTGCCCTATAGAGAATTTCAAATAGTGTCATAGCAGGTACCCTCCTTTACATCATAAATATTTCCACATCTTATGAGGGAATCCTGCTACGGCAAAAAGATAATAAGCTTGAATCCTGTCCTTCTGAGTCAAAATGATAGCTTTTTTCGTAGAATCTATTGTGATATAATAATAAGCTGGATGTTTATAATCACCAATAACGTTTAATGTAGATGACAGACTAAATGTAAATGACAATCATGAGATCCAATGATCTTAATCTATACAGTAAGGAGTTAATTCTGTGAGCCTATCTCTTCAAGAACAGATCTGTTCTCGAAAAACTTTCGCCATCATCTCTCACCCTGATGCGGGAAAGACAACCTTGACGGAAAAGCTACTGCTATTTGGGGGAGCCATTCACTTAGCGGGTAATGTTAAAGCAAGGAAAACTCAACGCTATGCTACCTCAGATTGGATGGAGCTTGAGCGACAAAGGGGTATTTCTATTACCTCAAGTGCCATGCAATTTAATTACAAGGGATATGTTATTAATATATTGGACACCCCTGGCCACCAAGATTTTAGTGAAGATACCTATCGTACCTTGACTGCTGCGGATAGCGCGGTTATGCTCATTGATTCGGCGAAAGGTGTGGAGATGCAGACTATTAAACTATTTGAGGTCTGTAAAAAACGCGGTATTCCGATCTTTACATTCATTAATAAAATGGACCGTGAGGGGAAATCGCCTATTGATCTCATGGACGAGGTGGAGAAGGTCCTGGGCATCGAGTCTTACGCCATGAATTGGCCCATTGGGGGAGGAGCAGATTTTAAAGGAATCTATGACCGTCAAACGGGAAACGTCGAACGGTTTACGGCTGAGCTACGCAAAGGCAATGATGATGTCCGCCAATCCGGCCATATCGATGAGGCTGAGACGAAAAGATGGATCGGGGATGAATTGTTAAATCGCCTTAATGAAGAGGTTGAGCTTCTGGATATGGCGGGGAACGCTTTCGACAAAGCGAGAGTCGACAGAGGTGAAGTTACCCCGGTGTTCTTTGGGAGTGCCCTTAACAATTTTGGTGTTCCAAACTTTCTCGATAGCTTCTTGTCATTGTCTCCTGCCCCGGCCCCTCGGTTGTCCAATCAAGGAGTATTAGAACCAACCCATCCTGAATTTGTCGGCTTCGTATTTAAGATACAGGCTAACATGAATGCCGCGCATCGGGATAGGATTGCTTTCATTCGTGTGTGCTCGGGTAAATATGAACGGGGAATGAACGTGATTCATAACCGAACTCATCGTAAAATGAGATTGGCACAACCCCAGCAGCTTTTTGCTCAAGAACGGACAATCCTTGATGAAGCCTATGCCGGAGATATTATTGGGGTTCATGATAGTGGGAGCCTCCGGATTGGTGATGTTTTGGCAGAAAAAGATGGCATTGAGTTTGAAGCCATGCCCTTCTTCAGCCCTGAAAATTTCGCCCGTATTAGCATTGCTAATGCCCTGAAAAGAAAGCAATTTATCAAAGGTATTCAAGAGCTCCAAGAAGAGGGGGCCATTCATGTCTATCGGGATTTGAATATCGGAGTGGAGGCACCCATCGTTGGAGTCGTCGGGCAACTTCAATTTGAAGTCCTTGAGTATCGTTTGCGAGATGAATATGGGGTAGAAGTTCAAATCAACAGTCTGCCTTATGAAGTCGTGCAATGGATACCCAAGGATGAAGAGAAGATCCGTATTCTTAAGGATTCCAGCATGAGTATGGTCGTTTTGGATCAAGATGAAAATTATGCTGTGCTCTTGTTAGATAAGTGGAAAGCCAATTGGTTAAGTGATCGATATGATATCGTCTTCCATCCACAACCAATTAAAGAGTAACTATAATAAAGCTCAGGACAATGTGAACTGCCCTTTCTTGGAACATGGGAGCTTTCGGCAATGCGCTTTATTATCGCTTTGTTCAAAATTAAATCTGCCGGTTGAAGGATTTAGATCTTGAATTCGAAGAAATGAAGAGGAGAGCAGCCACAGCGGGTGGACCGAATTGGCGGGGTATAGCTTTAGGATACTTTACCTCTTAGTTTGCTGGCCAAGTCCATGTTTAAAAATGAACACCGAACGATTTCCTAAAAGAAAATCATTCGGTGTTCTCTTTAATCTAGAGGACGCGCTTCGCTCCGATGAAATGGGATTGCCAATAGGAGCCAAGGTTATAAATGGTGACGCCCTTTGAACTGGAAGCATTGATGAACTGTTCATTGCCAATAAAAATCCCGACATGGTCGATGACCTTATCACCATCAAGGGAGAAGAAGACTAAGTCTCCGGCCTTAAGGTTACTAAAAGAAACAGCTGTTCCCCCCTTGTATTGATCCTTGGAAACTCTAGGCAAGGAAATCCCATGCTGGGCAAAAACATATTGGGTATATCCTGAGCAATCGAAGCCTTTGGTTGTGGTACCGCCCCAAACATAAGGTGCGCCAATATATTTTTTGGCCGTATTAATAACTGCGGTTGCTTTTGAAGTGCTACTCGTGGAGGTACTCGCCTTAGCTGGAGGTTTTGCTTTAGCTGGAGGTTTTGCTTGAGCAGGTGCCTTTGGCTGACTTTTCGTAGGGCTTATAGGTTTTACAGGAGTCGTGGTTGACTTGCTCGGAGCAGAACCACCACGGGATGCCTCAGCGGTCTGGGTAGTTGGACTAGGAGTGATGTTCCCTTTCGCAGATTCTCTGGTCCTAGCTAAAATACTTGCTGACGACTCTGTTGGGGCGACATTTTCAGCCACCACCACAGGCTGAGAAACGGTTTGCGGATAGGCGAATAGAGTCGTGGTGAATAATCCGATAGAGAAAACTGAGACAATTCCTATCCTGATCATTTTATTATTGCGATTTCGATTAAATATCTTTTTCATAAATACTCCTTTCAATTTACACGAGAGCACTAACTTCAATGGGGGTTGAATCCTTCACTGATAAAAGTCTCGTTCGATCATACAAAAACAAAGAGACAACCTATCAATCGCTGATGGGTTGTCTTTAGTATAAATTAGTTAATTCACATTTTCCTTAGTGAAAGCTTGGTTACCTTTCTAAGTATTGTATGGTTCAGGATTTATTTGCCACTTAATAGAAATTGTGGCACACCTAGCTTTGGATGGAGTACTTGAACCAAATCCGCTTTGTACACTTGAGCTAAAACTTCTGCCGACATGACTTCATCTTTGTTGCCCCATGTCACGATTTTTCCTTGATCAAGGAGAAGGACACGATCACAATACTGCCCAGCGATATTGAGATCATGCAATACCATGATAATAGAAATCCCCAGCTCGTCATGCCATTGACGTACATGATCCATGACTAAGAGCTGGTGACCGATATCAAGATAAGTGGTGGGTTCGTCTAAAATGAGAACTTGAGGCTCTTGTGCCATAGCTCTGGCTAAAGAAACGAGTTGGCGTTGTCCGCCGCTTAGGGTGTTAATCTTTTGAGCACGCTTTGGCCAGAGATTTAATTTCTTCAAGATGTTTTCAACCACAGCTTTATCGTGTGGCCCCAAGTCGGAAAAAGGCTTTAACCAAGGATAGCGTCCCATGGAAACCACTTGCTCGACAGTAAAGGGCAGGGCTGGGGTGCTGTCTTGCTCTAAGACTGCGATCTGAAGGGCCAATTCCTTAGCTGAGTATGTGGAGAGGGGGCGCCCATTGAGAAGAATATCTCCAGAAGTAGGAGGACGAATTCCGCTGATGGTGCTGATTAAAGTTGATTTACCACTACCATTGGGGCCGATAATACCGAACATATCCCCCTGACCTATGGTAAATGAGAGATTCTGCAAGACGGCAAGTGCTCCATAGTGTTGATTAAGATTTTGAATTTCATATAAGCTCATCTTAGCCCCTCCTTAAACCGCTTTTTAACAAGTAGGCGAAAAAGGGAGCGCCGACAAAGGCGGTAATCACTCCAATAGGAATCTCTTGAGATTGAAGGAGGGTGCGGGCAATCGTATCAGACCATAAGAGAAAAATTGCCCCAGCTAGGGTGGACACGGGCAAGAGAATTCGGTGGTCCGGTCCCACAAGGAGACGCATGAGATGAGGGATGATTAGTCCCACGAAGCCGATAATTCCGACCATAGATACGGCAGCTGTGGCTAACAGAGACCCAACCACAAGGATTGCCATTTTTTTTCGCTCAACATTAATCCCCAGATGGGTAGCGGCCCGTTCACCTAAAGCGATAACGTTGAACTCTCTTTTCTGAAAGTGAAGATAGGTCAGTCCAAAAAGAAGATAGGGGAGAAGGATGAGGACATCCTGCCAAGTGCTGCTGGCCAAGCTTCCCATCATCCAGAAGATGATCTCTTGCATCTGCTGGCCGGAAACTGCGATTAAGAAGGATAGAAATGCTCCTAGTAAAGCCTGAACGACTACCCCGGCCAGAATTAGGATTTCACGTTCGAATTGACCATTTTGTCTGGACAAGGAGAAAACAAAGGCCAAGGAGATCAGACCACCGACAAACGCAAAGAGAGGTAAGACCGATTGCCCCAAGAAAGAGGATGCTCGAAAAAAAAGAATAGCTGAGGCAGCGCCAAGGGCTGCCCCGGAGGATACGCCGAGGATGTAGGGATCAGCTAAGGGATTTCTCAAGATGCCTTGGAAAGCAACCCCTGAGGTTGCTAACATGGCGCCAATGATTAAGGCTAAAAACACCCGGGGGAGGCGTAAATTCCAAACGATAGATTCTTGAGCCATAGACCAGCTGGGATCAAGATTAATCAAAGGTAACTGGTTCACAATTATTTTGAAGGTCACAGGCAAGGGAAGAGAAACCGATCCCATCATGACAGAAAAAACAATGGAGAGTAAAAGGAGTAATGTTAAGCCCAAAGTCCAAGTCAGAGCTTTGGGGGGCTTGTTTTTTAAGTTCAAGCCTTATCATCCTCCTTGTAAGATAGATATTGGGTTAAGGTTATAAAACCTTCCCGAACGTTCTTTGAAAACCTAATCCTTATTGTTCAGATGAATGAGCTGACACTCTACGTAACCAATATCGCTAAACCTC
>JBFWMF010000031.1:0-37359 GCA_050251735.1 Desulfitobacterium sp. | reverse complement strand
TATCAGTTGACGAGTTCGAACATCTAAAAGTGTATATTTTCAAATTCTCAAGCGTGATATTTTTACCTGTACTAAACACATAATTATTTGTATTTACGGCATCAATCAATGTCGCATTTTCCGCCAAATGTTCACCAAGAGTAGTGTCCAACGCTGCGACTGTTGTAGTGTTTCCGACACCAGCCAAGGCGGTAACAGCATCAGCGTTATCTTTAAGCTCTTGGTCGATTATATCCATGTTCGCATTTGGCACTGCGACATCATAGTACTCAGTGACCGCATCTGGTTTCGTTAATTCGTAATTGGTAGTTGTAGTTGCCATTAGGTTATCACCCCGCTTCTTAAGGTTTCATGTGTATACGCGCTGAGCTGGGCATGAGTGTATGCTGATATCTCGCTATGCAGCCGGTAAATGTACTCGAATGTGTAGCTCAGGTGAGCCGGCTTAATTTCTTCAATCGTCAATGTCAGATCAGTCATATTCGGCGGGATGCCCGTAGTCCCTATAAATCGTATCTTAAAGTTTGAGTTAGCCGAATCCTCGATAACCTCAACCTCACCGTTGCTGTAAGAGCTGGCTACATCGACAATCATTTGCCTGGTTGTCGTGCCTACCCCGCGAATCTTCGCCCGGATCCTTTCTCTCCGAAACTCATTCGACTTGCTCACATCTACTTGCAGACCATAGATTTCCTCGTATCGGGACAACAGCCCTGTAGCCGTATTAACAAAGCACTGGTCGATAGTCTCATCAAAGCTACCAGCCAGCGCATTTATCTTCCCGGAGAGGATACCTTGCAGCTCCTCCATGGTCTCATTACCGGTGTAGTAGTCGGGGAGGAGGTTTATCAGCCCCATACTAGACCACCCCCGTTAAAGTGACTGTTCCTGCAATCGGCATCTCACCATCTAAAATAGTAACGTTTGAGGCTACTGCGTTGACAAGTAAGTTGGAATAATCCCCAACGCCCGCCGTGGCCAAAAGGATACTCCCAATCCGCGCATAGCTCACTGTGTATGTCTCGAATACCGTACTCTTTAGGTACTCAGTAAACTCAGCAGTGAAAGCTGCAGAGACCTCAGCGAGTGTCTTCGAGCCATCCAATACTACGTCAGCTGTCACGCTGATTGTCTTTTCAGTAGGGCTGCCAACCGTGACAGTCGCCCCGATCGGGCGTACAGTCTCGATATAATCAGACACAGACTGCTCTAGAGTGATATCAATTCCCATGTTGCTATCCACTATAAGCACTTTGACTGTACCGGCTCCATTCCACAGCGGAAATACCTTTGCATCCCCCACACCCGCGACATCTAGGGCCCATTTCACATAATCATCTGCGTTTCCAGAAGTAGATGGGGCCTGTATCTGCACATAGAATCTTTCCCTCAGATTATCATCTGTCTCCTCATCGGCCCCCGAAGTAATAATATCAGTCAGAGTAGCAGTCACACCTGTAACATTATCGATGTTATCAAGCACCCCGCTATAGATATTACCAATCTCCCCAAGTTGTTCACAGATGGCTTTATAGACATTAGCAGACATGAGTTCAGTTATCTCATATACCGTGTCACTTAGGCCCCATCTGGTCCCGATATCAACTGCTCCTGTTGTCTCAATCTGCCTTATAGCATAAGTAGAGGGTTTTCTGGTTATCCCATAGTCGGCGACCACACGGTCAAGGTATTCACCGACTGCAGTATCTCCTGATACTAAATTAATAAAATTGTTTAGCATAAAATACGTTTCAGCGAGTTTAAGCGCAGCGGGGGCTAGAGCATCATAGATGATAGATCCTTCTCGCTTGTCTACATCACTTGTAACGCTATTAAGCATGTCGGCAAGTATGCTCTCATAGGTCATGTCTTCAAACACTAGATAGTCACCCCCTTGGAGATAGTCTCTGATCCATAAATACTGACAACTTCAAAGACACAGAGCAACTCATCTCCGTTATTTTCAAACCAGAAATTCTCAACGCTTTTTATTTCGGCAAAATTCTGCAGTAGACACTCCTTAATCCGGCGTTTCATTTCAATCTTTACGTAAGCAGGATCTTTGCCGAGTAGGCTTTCCAGTTCAATTCCATAGAAAAAGCTATATATCGGATACTCATACTTCTCAGTACTGAGCACCTTATATATAGCTTGCTTAAGCGCGTCCAGTTCATCTGCATTGCCTTGGATTTTCGTTTCGGTCATCTTGTAGGTTCTGCTAGTTTCTGCCACCCTCTCATCAATGACAAGCTCGGTATCTATAACTCTGGATGGTATCATTTGATCACATCCTTAATCTTTATGCTCGATATGGTCATTCCTTCAGTTACGGTGATAGGTTCGATAGACAAAGTTCTGTTCTTGGCTGCCACTGGCAGGCCAATGATCTCCACAATGTAGTATTCTTGGCCGCCATGGTTCCTTATGAGCTTTACCTTGTCACCAGAGGAGATATAGCCTTTAAGTGTTCCGCTTATCAGCTCCAGCGGCAATGTCAACTTGTCGCTCACATTAACCCCAGCGCTAGTAACTGTACCCACCAAGACCGCACAAAGGTTGGCGTTATTTAGATAATTTCGGACAATCGATTTGATTTCGTTGATCATATTGCAACCTCCAAGCTCATGGTGTGTACTGGTAAAAAGTCATGGGTGACTGAGCGGACAATAAGTCTTTTATCCAAGCCTATATCCTCTATGCGGCCAAAGAAGCTGTTCCCTGCCCTAACTGAGGTGTCACCTAAACAATCTAGATTAAGACTCTCTAGCTCGCGATTGTAGAGCTTTAAGAGCATATCTACTTTAGACTTGGCTTGTGAGGGATTAACGTTTTTGTCTAGCACTTCGAAGTATTGTAGTAATCCATATCTCTTGATGGTTCCGCTATCCTTTGAGATATAGACATCACGTTTACCTGTACTTTCGTTATCACTTACAAGCTTAATTTGATTGTAGGTTTCGTCATCAATGGAGTTTTCGTATTCATAATCGTGGACTAGACTTTCATCACCGAGAACCAGCGGCAGTTTCAGATCTTCGACGTTTCTCAGTGCCACACCCCCGAATTCATCCCGAAGAGTGTACCATTTGCCCTTGCCCATAAGCGTATCAGATACGGCCGTGTAGATTATATCAAGCCATGTCTTGTTATCTTGGACACTCACAGGCAAATTAAATCCTGTCTCAGCCAATGTTCCTTTCCTGAGGCTAAAATAGTTACACATCTTAGTCACGAGGTTTGTTAAAGTGTTATCCCTAACAACAATGGTATCCTTGGCTTTGCAATACCTGAGTTGGTCGTATGCTGTGATAGTTCTTTCTTTTTTCTTGTTCTGGCCATGTTTAAAAACATAACCATAGAATATTTTCTCGCCATCATACTTAAATCTGACTACGCTTCCATTGGGGATAACTAGGTCATCATCCAAATATGAAAATTCAAGCTTGCTACAACCGTCATTCAGCTTATCCGTATAGCTGACCTTTGTAACAAGCTCGCTTATCTCATAGATTTTACCATCAACTTCAACCAAGAATTCGATCATGTCGGGATCACCAACTTTTGCCCTGGGTATATTAAGGATGGATTCTTAATAGTCTTATTTGCACTAGCAATCTTAGGGTATTGATCGCCGTCCCCATACATTTTCTTAGCAATCGCCCAAAGGCTATCACCACTCGCCACAGTGTAGCTCCCGTTACTCTTAGGATTAACTGTTGCAGTCTGAACCGGGACCTTCTTCGCTACGTTTGCCTGCGGTGTAGCTACGACAACAGATTTCTTACCAAACTCTTTATACTCGAGCAATTGAAAGCTCACATACTTGTCGCCTTCTTCGCCAGCTCTCTCGGTGATTGTAAGTTCTTCAATTAGCACTAGGGTGTTGGTATCATCCCCGATGCCATTACTGGCGATAAAGCGGACAGGCTCGAGGCTTTCTCTCCACTCCGAGAAAAGATTCAAATAGGAGTCTGGATCTCTAAAGCCCCCGGTGGTTTCAGTATAGTGACTTGGCTCTTTTGGCAGCTCACACTCGAAGCTGAATTCTTTCAGCTCCATATGTGTAGGGATCGCCACCTGACCAATCTTAAGCACTTCATATTTTTCAATAGCTTGGGCAGAAGATACCTCCACTTCAGAGGGGTTTACTGGGAGCCGATATGTCGTGCCATTCTTATCAAAGAAAATAGCATAATCACTCATCAATAATCCCCCTCTGCAGCTGTTGCGATTTCTTCTCTTAGTATCCTTCTTAATCGACCCGCGACCTTATCAGCATCAGCCTCTTCGTGCACATCGCCAAAGGTCACTTGAATATTTGGAGCTAGCGTAGCTGTGCTGAACTTATTGATGTAATCACGCTCGGCAATATCACGGAGATACTTCAGATCTTCCTCGCTCATCTCAACTTCGATTTTGCCGCCATCGACTCCAGTGATCGGCATGGCTCCGTTAACCATGTATGAGCTTAGATCTACCCCGGCACCAACATTAGGAGTATAACCGGCCAGTTTATCACCAAGGCCGCTTAATGATCCGCCGAAAGACTGCCCGATGTCTTGGCCTTTACTCCATGCAGCGCCTAAATCAACAAATTCATCCTTCTTAGTATTTACATATTCAATTTGTCCCACTGCGTCAATTTCGACACCGGGCAACTTATTCAGCCCAGCAACTGCAAGATCTATTAGACCTAATACAGAGTTAATCAGACCAACAAAAAAATTGACTACGAAATCTCCCAAGTAAAGGACACTATTCGCAATTGCCGCAGCCATATTGTAGATTAGACCTAGCAACACGCCAATACCACCACCGATAAAACCAAAGACCTTGCTGGTTGTATCTCCATACTTGACCATCAAATAAATCAACAAGCCGATCGCCGCACCCACTAGCATGATTGGCCACTGCATGATGAGCCACTGCACTAGCATTGCCGGGAGATACCCGAACGTAATCAAGGCAAGCATCGCCATAAAAGCATACATTATAGGCTCAATAATACCCCAGTTAGCTTGCACAAAGCCGCCTAGGCTATCAATCCCTATAGCCAGAGTGTTAATAGCTCCACTCACGCGATTGATAAAATCTTCGTACTGCTGACTGTTGAGCATGGCGTTAATTCGCTTGATAACAGGTTCAAAGGCTTTAAGTGCATCATTCTTAATCCGATTTCCGATATCCGCAAAAGTTATGGGCAGAGTCTCAAACATTGTATTGATATCTTCTCCCGCCATAAACATGGCGTTCTTGATGATATCCGCAGTGATTGTTCCCTCCGAGGACATCTCCTTAAGCTCACCTTTACTCTTGCCCGTGTAGGTTGCAATAGCCTGAGCGAGCATAGGCGCGTTCTCCATAATACTCCGGAACTCATCCCCTTGGAGCTTTCCTGCTGCCATGGCCTGAGTCAACTGATACATCCCCGCGGATTGTTCCTGCGGCGAAGCCCCACTAAGTCTGAATGATTTCTGCATTAACTCAGTAAATGCTATCAACTCATCATTCGAACCAAACGCATCTCCGGCAAGCATCCCTAATTTCGCTACCGCATTGGCCATACTACTGTAGAGCCCGCGAGATCTATTAGCTGAAGCGAAGATCTTGTCCTGCAGTTCAGCCTGTGTCTGTAGTCCGTCATTTATAAGCTTAAGGCGAGCGGCAGTATTGGTAAACTCATCGGCAATATTCATCCCTTTGAGGGACCCCGCCAACAGAGCCGCAGCACTAACTAACCGCATTACACCGGATGAGGCAGAACTAGCACCGGCACCAGTATCCCTTAGCTTTTTATTAAAGCTATCCGTTGCCCCGCTGGCTTTTAGGATTTTATTAGTTGCGTTGTCTGTGGATTTATTGACTTTGCTAATTGTCTTAGTGTACCCATCGTACAGTTGAAACATTGCTTTTAATGTTGCCGTGATTACCGCCTCCTTCCTGCCTTAACCGTGCGGCCCTTAATCTTGTTCTGCTCTTTCTTTTCGTCCTCAACCCTGACTTGGATACTGGCATAAATGAAAGCTAATTCCCGGTCATCCATATTAGCCAAAGCTGAAGGGAGAATATGAAGCTTTTGAAGGGCAAAGTGCGCGAGATTAAACTCTGCCTCACCTTGCCTTATCCGTTTTTTACTTCATTAATAGTCTCGTTAGGATCGTCTTCTAGGCCACTTAATTTCTGCACTGCCTGAGCGAGCTCCGCGAACTCGCCAGCATAAAGCATTTTTTGGAGTAGGGCCGATTCCCCCATGACTCCGTATCCCTTTTGCAGTTCGGCATTTTTAAGGTCTGGGAAGACTACGGCGGCAGAAGTAAGGGAGGCGATATATTCAGCACGGTCAAAGGTCTCCGCTCCCCTTTTATCCCGCTTATTATGTTTCCCCATCAAACCTTTGTTTTCTTCCTGGGTGATTGGTCTAATCACAAAAGGAACAGGTTCTCCGTTTTCTTGGAACCTCTTAGACACAATGACTTCTCTATTCTCAACTTGAATGGGATTCAAGAACGCTTGCAATGAACTCATCTTTCATTCCTCCAAAAGTGAAGGGACGGTATTAAACCGCCCCTTTATCTGTAATTCTCCGGCAGTACAAAGGATTCAAGGTTTTCGAGATCGTCGAAAGTGAAGTCGGTATCGAAAGTAATCGGATCGTCGGACTCTTCAATCGCCGCCACTGGGACGGTTGAAAAGATTATATTCCCTAGTACCACTTCCTGCTTGCCAACTGTGGATTGCGTGTCCTCGTTTCTAAGCTGGACCTTAATCGGAGTTCTGGACCCGGTCTTAATGTATTTCAGAGCCTCGTTGAGGTGTTGGCTATTCATGAAGTACATAGTCGTTGAACCAGACCCCGTTGCACCAACAACCTTGTGCTGAGTCATTCTGTGGCCTAGGATGCGGCGTTCTTGCACAATCATATCAAGCTGGGCTCGAATGCTTTGCAGCTCGAACAGTTCCCGATTCTGACCGTTGATCGTGATGAACGCTTTCCCCTCACTGGAGGAAATCGTGTCAGCTAGTCTAGTGTAATTATCTGCCATCTTCAATTCCTCCTTTACGATAACGTGACAGTGATGTACATCTTCTCAACACTGTCCACGGGTTGAATAAAGCAGTTAATCATGACTGCGTCACTATCGACGCCCGGCGCAACGGTTACATCTTCTGCTGTAAAGTTTTGGATCGCTTGGAGCCGTTGCAGCTCATTGAAGTATTCAATCAGTGTAGCCCGAAGCAGTGACCGCCCATCAGCATTGTTGTTTACCTTGCCGACATAGTTACTCTCGAAGATGGTCGTAATATCATTGTTGATGGCATCGAGAGTCCGGATGACGCGGTTCTTCTTAAACTGCTTACCTTTATCCACTGTGGTAGTAGTCAAAGAGTTGATGTCATAGACTGCTGTGACGTTCTGCGCTGAGTCTACCTTAAAGATGAATTCACCGGCAGTGATAGCAGCTTCCATCTCCGTTTTGGTCATGCGAGGGACTACGTCGATTGCGCCAACGTACTTCCGTCCAGTATTGGACTGATTGACGTTCGCACCTGCTGTAATACCTCCGACCCATGCTGTAGCCTGCTGAGCTGTAAGCGTCGTTTCATCGGATAGCTTTATGCCCTGAGTTACGTTAATTACACCCTCGCTGTCGGCCACGAGGTTAGCCATAACAGCTTGAACCTTAACACCTTCAACATCACGCATACTGGTAATCCATGTTGCAATCGTCGTTTGATTTGCATCATAAGTTACCCCGTCATACGGATAAACTAAAGTGTTAAAAACAATCGTCTTGAGCGCTACCAAAGCCGCTTCAACTACCGCTGCAAGATGTGCGGCACCCAAGTTATAAGCGATTACAGTCTTGGCGCCCTTTAAGGCTTCATTGACTAGCAACTTATCTGCAGCCGTTGCCCCCACGGGATACTGGCTCTGATCCGTTGCGGTAATAGTATACATTTCCCCAGCAGCCCCTACACTCATTTCCTGGAGTAAAACAACAATGCCCCTGTCGCCCGGTGTGATGGCTAAAGGAGCATTGGTCAGGAAATTGATATAGGCACCTGGGAGAATCTTATTTTGACTGGTCCATGTACCTCCCATGATAACCCTCCTTTACAAATTGGTGTTCGTTTCTTGAGTCTGCATTGGTACGAAAGGCTCTTCTTTCAACTCCGAATAAGGCACATCAAAAGTGAAGTGCAGGACATTATCAACTATAGTGGCTTGCTTGTTCTGCGCCCTGAAGGTCCCAAAAGCATCGAAAGCCCGGAACAATGCCACCTGTGTGGTCTGGCAATCCCGCTTAATTTCAGAGGTCCCTTTGTTGCTGTGGTAGGCAACATCAAAGGAGAGTAGGCTCTTAAAGCGGTTTGCATTTCTCTTGGAGTAATCTTGGTCAATAAGGCTAACAATAAAGCAAGGAGTCTTAAATCCTTGGGGGATATTTTCGTCATAGATTTTGTGTGCCGGGTATAGTTCTAGTAATTTGACCGCTATTGCTCCCTTTACACTACTTATCATGTCGCCTATTCACCCTCTCTACTTCCCGCTTAAACTCTCTCTCCAGCGCCTTATCGACCTTATTGATTGCTCGCTCCAGCATAAACTGACCTTTTACCCAGCCGATAGTCTCGCCCAGGGGATTAACCATCCTGTGGCCATAGTTGACGAATGAGGAGTAATCAGCTGAGTTGACCATGGATTTAACTACTCCATTTCTTGTCTTTACTGCAGGTGCAGACCCCCAGCTTCTACGCATAAAGCCAGTCACTACATTGGTATTTCGCTTGGCATCCGCAACACCCTCATTGACAGCCTTATTGAGAACTCGAATGTCAATATCGATAATATCCTCAAACATGGCCTGAAGCTCTTTCCGGTATTGCTTAATTGCAATCTGATTCCGTCTTTGATTGCTATTCATGCCGTATCGTTCCGTTTCACTGAGAACTCCTGATGAGTACTATAAGGAAATCCCTCACCCACATCGAGTGTGACTTGTCTGCCGTTCCGCTGCGTCACCACAACCCTATCGCCCTCCCACAGGTCCGTATCAAGAGCACAGAACAAGGTGTAAGAGTTAATCAAGCTAGGCACCCCATCCTCGCCTGTGCCGGTCAGAGAGCCTTTGCTGTAGTGGCATTTGACACCTTCATGCTTCAGTACTTCTTCACTTCTCGTGAAACCACCCTCGGTAACTTCTACCCAGCGATATATATCCATTTGATCTTTCCACAAACGCTGTAGGGCGCTCATTTCCGTGTCCTCCTATAACGTTGTAGAGCCTTTCTGTCATTGCTGGAGAGGCCGTAGATGGTTTCCTTCGAGACCTGATCGGTATTGAAGGTGATCGATGTATCGCCTTCCTTGATGGATTTCACATCGAACACAGCAGAGCCGTTCTCAGCTTCATAGTCGATTATCGTCTTGACCTTTTTGCGGATGTAGGGCTCTAGCTCGGCGGGCAGTTCAGATAGGTTGCAATAGCTTAGTGTGTCGTGGATGACATCAGTGATGGTCAAGTCCTTGGCGGTATCCACGATTCCTAGATTTGTCTTAACTAATTCTCTCAGCTCATCTGTAAGCACTGTACCAGCTCCTTTGAAAAGGGCGCTGACATTACTCAGCGCCCTCTAGCAGTTTGATTAAATCAGCCTTCTTGCTTCTCAAGTCATACTTGATGCCTTTTTCATCGCACGAGGCCTTGAGCTCTGCTACCGTGAAACCATCCAATTCATTAGCAGTTTCTTGATCAGCTATTCGCTTTGCTTCCTGCTCACGCCTTAGTCGTTGAAATGCTGTCGCACTCATAATAAGCCCCCTATGTTCCTGCTACCACGGTATCAACTGAGGTCTTTGCTGTAATTGTCACACCGCAAATATCTCTCTGGGTAGTAGTCAGTGTATTGGTGTCAGCAGCAGCCCATGTTCCGGTGTACTCAATATCAATGCTACCCACACCCTCAACAAGGGTAACCTCTGTAGCCGAACCTGCGATTGCGGATACCCCGTCCCCTGCAGTTACATCTGCAATGGTAAGCGCGATATCGCCATTGAACCAAGTATGGATATTACCGGCTGCATCCTTGAGCTCAAACTTAACAGTCCGGACAAACTTTTCATTTGCCACAATATCTGCGGCTATCTTGACAGCAGACGACCCAAGTGTAGCTGGAGTTAAGGCAAGCACCATATCCCCGGACATCGCCTTTTCGACTTGTGCAAGATATCTGAAAAAGTCAGCTCCTACGTAGGTATGGTCATTAAATTGATCTATCAATGACATCTTTTCATCCTCCAATCATCAGAGGAGGCTAATAACCCCCTCTGCGTAATTTACCCTAAATCTTGTGCACGAATTTAATTAAGCGGACGTTTTTCTTCTCATACACTCTGCCCCAGTTGGCAGCTAGCTCAGTCTCGGCATTTGATGGAGAAGATCCAGCCACGGAAGTATTAGTGAACTTAACACCTCTTGGATGGAGTACGAAGTGCTGTCTATTGATTAAGATGTCATCCCCGGCGAGGCTATCACGGTCTGTTTCAGTTGGTACTGGTGCGGCGCCGTTACCAAGACCAACAGCACCTTCACCGAATAGGTAAGTAGTATATACTCCGGTCCCGGTGTTGACTGGGCAACCATCATCTACAACAACCTTTCTTTCAAGGTATGTGGGGATCATGATTTTCCCATCGGACGTCGGAACGAAGTCAATCAGGTTTTGTTTTTGCAGGGACGCATAAGCCTTAGAGTGCATACCAACTGCGGTAATCTTACCAGCTGCATCGCCTAAGAGGGTGAGTGCATCAATGAAGGTATTGCCGGTTAATGTGTCACCGCCGTTAATAGCAGTTACGTCAAGCACGTGCTCAGCCGCCATTGTGGTGCTTGCAAATACGCCCTTTAACATGGAGAACAGAAGGGCTTGTCTACGTCTTGCCCAGTAAGCGGCAACCAAATCACCGATAGCTGCCATAGGGTCATCACCAGATAACGCTTTAGCAAGGTCGTTGGTGCTCCAGGCCTTACCACGCATAAACAGAACCGCAACGTCCTGCCCTGCAGTGATTTTCTCTGGTGTTAATGCGTCGTCATCGGATAACACCTCATCGTCACCGGTTAGGTCGTTCCAATAAGGCATGTTAATGAGCTTACCGCCTGCAGTTGCGAGGGCATCTAAGTCAGGGCTGTTTGAAATAATACCCGCCTGTGATAATGCAGATAACTCTGCGGTTCTTTGGATTACATAAGGGTTAAACACCTCGGGGACAATTACATCCGCGATTTTGGTTTTAGCCATAATAAATTACCTCTTTTCTCAATAATTATTTACTCGCCATGAATTGTTTGGCGAGTTCGGGGTTCTCCTTAAGGAGTTTCCCCTGTTGGGTTAGGTTGAAATGTTCTTTACTCCAAGGATTCTTTTCTCCTGGAGGAGTTCCCCCAGAATTGTTAGGATCCCCTTTGCCTTTTACCACTGGGACGAACAGGTCCTTGTACTGCTCCTTGATGGTGGTGAGTTGCTCGTCGACACCTACCACTGTGCCATCACTGGCTAATGATAGCTTGGATTTATCGAATTTTGTTACGAGCAAGTCCGGGTATTTGGTATCCGTAAGTTTGGCTTGAATCGCAGCATTGATGGTCATGTCTTTGATCTTGCCCTCATACTGATCTTTGGTGGTCTTATTAGTCTCCTGCAGGTCCTTGATCGTCTTCTCCAGCTCTTCGTTGCCTTTGGCCTTGTCGCCTAACTCCTTGAGCTGCTTGTCACGCTCTTTGATGTCAGTCTCAAGTTGCTTTTTCGACTCGTTGACCTCATCGAAGCGAGCCTTGGGTATAAAGCCTTTAAGTTCTTCGGATGAAGCATCAGCGGCCTTTTTAGCTAGTTCCTCCGAGAGCCCCAATGCGATAAGTTGTTCCTTGGTCATTTATATTCCGCCCTTTCATCTTCACTTTTTATCCCGGTCGTGCCCGGTGATGTCTTTATAGTTAACGCCCAAAATACCAAAAAGGCGGCAAAATAAAAAGCACCCATTCGGTGCAAAATAAATTAAGTAGTATCTCCCACATAGTTTTTACTCCACTTATGATAGGTCATATCTGCCGATACCTTTACGGTTTTACCTGTCTCTGGATCTCTTGCTACCCTAGTACCTCCAATACCATCCTCGTAATAAGGAACCGTGGTAGACCGGCAAAAGACGTGCATAGGTGGAAAATTAACCCCAGTGACGGCTTTCTCGACATCATAGATCTCACCATCCGTGTCTCGGCATATCTCGGATGTCTTACCATCCAGTGTGGCGAGAAATTCGTACTTCTTCACTTCGTCAGCTTTATAGGCTGCCAAGGTTCCTTGCTCCATCATGAACGCGCTTTCCGTCTGCAGGAGCCTGTATGCCTCATACTCTTTAGTCCCAAAAGCCTTTGAGAAATCCTCGGCTAGTGTCTTTGGCGCTCTTCCTTGGACCAACATGGTTGTCATAGACTCATTCAGCCTTTGGACCATGTGACTCTTCTGTTTCCACAACCGGCTGGAGAAGTTCGCGCCATTGAAAGGATGTTTGACCAACTCTTCCACTGTCCCGGGAACTACAAGAGCAAATTCTTGGTGGAATCCATGGAACTGGTCGATACTAAACCAAGTCTGGTAATAGGACTCAGCATAGACTTCTTTTAAGACTTCTTCCCCTTTCAGCTCGTAATCGATTGTATAGAGCTGTTGAAGGATTGCATCTATCTGCTTTTCCATAGCCTGATACCGGGTGATTCTAGCCTTGATGGACATGTTATTGAGCTCTTGGTTGTACTCGCCCATGTGCTGGTTGACCTTGGCAATGAAGTCTTTTAGTTCGCCTATCTCGGCTTTGCTTAGGGCCTTTTGGGCCTCGGTATAGGTCAATCCATTCTCATCCGCATAGCGCCCGTAGAAGTTAGTAATGACTGAATGGATCTCTTTCTTGGATTGCTCAAAGGACTTCTTGAGTTCGCTGTGGTAAGCGCTGATTTTCTTTTCGCCAGCAAGGTATCTTTGCTCTTGGCGTTCCTGCCAGTATGTCACTGAGCATCACCACCATTGCCCGTTCCTTCTTTGTTGAACGGATCCGTCTCCGGCGTCATGCCTTCTTCCTCGATCTGCTTCATTTCCTCATCCACATCTTCAACCCACGGATGCTGAGAAACTATGGTTTTGTTGGAAATAACGCCCTTACTGTTCTGACAGTCCTCAATGGCCTGGGATTCGTTGATAGCGATATCTCTGTTGAATACAATACCAATCTCTTTATCCGACACTGGGAGCTTCACAACCTCATGGTACTTGTTCACGAAATAGAGAAGTTGCTCAAAAGCCCATTTAAAATGGTCCTCCATGGCATTGCATTTGAGATCTAAGCCACTGTACATGAATTTGAGTGCAATACCTGAGGGGCTGTCACCTAACTTGTCAGAGCTCTTATCTACCGCCTGACCAAAGTCGTAGATATCCTTTTTCAAGGCTTCATAGTGTTCTTTGGCAGCAGCGATGTCGATAGTAGTTTCGACTTTATCGAGGCCGCCGTCATCATCAAGTTTTACCGCTCGGTAGTATGCGAGATCTCTCATAAACTCGCTAAGGCTCTCGCCGCCATAACCTCGCAGGGCATAAATAATGTTCTTGATTTCCTCAAGGAGGTTAGCGACATCGGAACGGGTGAGATCATAGTTGTCCACCAAGGTCTTCACGAACTGCAAGTCTGGAAGCTCGAAGTCGTTATTTTTGAATGGGATGAAAGGAACCCTATCCCATGATTGGGCTTTATCGTTTGCCTTGAAATGACCAACATAATCATCGTTAAGATACATCTCGGCATCAAGGATAACCTTGCCCTCCGAAGTCATAAGATAATAATCAACCGTCTCGGGGGTATGATACTCAATCTTTGTAATGAGTTTCTTCTCTTTGCCCTCATAGGTTTCAACCTGATAATACCGGATTAAGGCCTGTAGCTCTTCGTGATCGTTGTCCAGCCAAAGCGGTATGCACTGCTCCGAGGGAATCCTCATCGTCTTAAAATTGCCCTCTGTATCGATGTAAGGATAGAGCCAAGCTAACCCTTTATTACTGGTCTCAGTGCCCAGCTGAGAGAGTTTCTTTTGGAACCGCTTGCCCAGTGTTTTCTTAGCAGCCTCGAGATATCTTTCATCCTCACACTCAAGGGTGTATGGCTTAGTCAGCAAGTAGTTAACCTTATCATCCACGAGTAAATGCATGTATCCGTGGGCAAGCTTATTATTGGCCTTAGTCTCATCCACAACTGGGTTTTCGTTCTCAAAGCGAATCATCTGCCGGCTGAGGATATCATTCTCAACCTTGTAGTAACTCTCTCCCTTGAGCATGAGCCGACGAGCCGGAGATGTGCTGAACTCATCGATGTGTATTTTGATGATCTCTTCCGTAGTCAGGATATTTATGCTGTTATTAAGCACCCTTCCACCTCCTTACTTCATGACTTGTAGGCTTCCACCCTTTAGATCAGACACTTCATAATCATCCAAGGCATACCAGATAGCCGATAGTGTATGGGGATCGATGCTGAACTCATCCTCGATTATTTCCCCATTCTTATCAGTCTTGAATGTTAGTTCTTTAAGCTCCGCTATGGTATTCGCGCACTCATCAGAACATATAATTTTCTTGAACCGCTTAACCTTTTTGGTGTACATGGTTCTGGAGCCTTGGAACTTCTTACACGCAATCACTTTGAAACCTTTTTGCTTGTAATACTTGATGGCCTTAGGTTCTGCGCAATCCGCTTTGATTAGTTCCCTGGACTCTTTGAACTCTTTGATATCCTCGGCTATTTCCGGATCTGTCTTATCCCTGGAGTAATACTCCCAGTAGATATAAAGGATTTTCTGATCGTGATCGATTGCGATCCTTAACAGCGCGTTGTAAGATACGACCATTCCGAAGTCCATGCCATTCTTTAAGAGTGGTCTCTTTATAGCTTTTATGGACTCCATCACTTTTGCATGAGACATTATTTCAAACTGCGGAAAGACGAGTTTACCACTGACCCCGAATCTTCCTTTTCTTGCGACTCTCCAGAGGTCAGGGTCGTGCGTCTTAAGATCCTCAAGCTGATCGATATAGCTTTGAGGCAAAAATAAATTATCATCGGCTGTGGAGTGGTGATAATATGTGTCTCCTCGTATCAGGGTTCTGTTCTTGTAGAGATCTTCGTCATCCATGCCAAAAGTCTTAAAGAAGTGAGTATAAGTCCAGTTACTCTTGCTTACAGGGTTAGTGGAGAGAATCATGTATAGCTTTAAGCTCGGGTGTCTTAAACGCCCTATGAGCTCTTTAAAGCCCGCGTACTTGATTTCTGAACACTCTTCCAGCCAGACAATACTGACGTTATGAATGGACTTTAATTTAACCGGTTTATCCATGCCTTTGAAGATTATTTTTGAGCCATTCGGGAACCTTATCTGCATAGGGGATGTAACCATCTTAATTCGCCCATCCAGATCAAGATCGTTTATTATTTCTTCAAACAGGCTAAAGCAACTATCTCTGATAGTGTCATAGACTTCCCTGACCACTAATGCTGTTCGTTTCTCTTCTAAGAGTTTGAGGATTACCTTTAAGGCTATGTGATAACTTTTTGATGAGCCATATCCACCAACGAGGAACTGGAATTTTTGATTCCAGTCAAACAGAAAGTCTTCAAAGTGAGGGTTAACTTCCTTCTCCATCGCTCGCCCTCTTTTCTGCCCGCTTGATAACTACCTCAATCGGCTTATCTTTGTCCCCATCCTTTATCTTATCTATTTCCACTTTCAGCTTTTCGACTCTTAGCTTTTGCTCCTCAGTAGCAAGGCCTGATTGGGTCATTTCTTCATAGCGCTTAAGCATCGTCTGGAGCGTTGCCATAGCTTTAGACTGAGCCTGCAAGAAGTTGGCTTGCCTATCCCAAGCATATTGGACCTCCCATTTCTCACTCCAAGATGCATCCCCATATGACTCCCCGATCTTTGTACTTGTTTTGTCGTCTTTATCCCGGACATACATAATCCGCTGGGCCCTGACTATTGCTGTATACTGAATCGTGATGTTCTCCCACAGGATGTCCAGTGGGTCCTTCTGCTGAATCTCCTCCATGATGGCCAAAGTTTCCTCCGGGAGATACTTAGAGAAAAAGCCGTGGGTCTCCGCGTAGCTGTTGTGTTTTGGAAACTTATGTGTCGGATTAAGATTACCACTTCTTTTCTTTGATTTATCAAGGTTTTGCGGGCTCTTTTTCTTTTCGGAACGTTCCGTATTCTTTTGGAACGTTCCATTCAATCGTTCTTCCCATCTGTCTTTATTTTTCCATCCCCGGATTGTACCTGCAGGAAGATTTAGCTGGGCGGCGATATCGACCAATTCGATACTACCGTTATTCTCTTTCCAAATTTCAAAGGCTTTATCTCTATTCGGGCTTCGTTCTCTCGCCACATCACCTCACCTGCCTATTTACTATTGTGTCAAAGATAGACACCGCGATTATTTCTCATCTCGCGCTCAGCCCATCCGTGCTCTTTTCGCCATTCAACATAATGCTCATCCTTATCCTTGCACTCCCGTTTATGTATGTCCCAGCGGCAGCACGTACCGCAATTGACTTTATCACCTTTTTGCATGGGCTTATGACAATTTGGATACAAGATAACCACCGCCTTTAGTTTACTTGGTAGCCGCGTCAGGACTTGAACCCGATTCTGTCGCTTATAAGGCAACTGCTCTGGCCCTTGAGCTACACGGCTTAATCATGGTAATAAAATAGCGAACATCCAAAGGTAGTTCCAATCAGATTGAAACATCTCCGGGTAGTTCGCTGCATATAAAAATAAGAGGCTTGCACAGTCCCCGAAGGGAGAGTCCAGCCTCCAGTCTTAGTATATAATAGTCAAAGTCAAATTGTCAATAAAAACCAAAGCCAAACCTAATCTATATGCCATTCCATTTGTCCACATAAATCTTAGTTCCCTTAGCGCTCTTCTTCCGCTTCACGCTTTTGGATCCGCCACGCTTTAAGATTGCTCCCCTAGGAGGAAGAACATCCTTTTCATGTATATTTGGCGGACTACTTTCTGCCCACCATCTCCAGAACTTATTTGACTTTGTAATAGGAATAGGCTTTGGTTTTTCTTCTTGGGGTGCTTCTTTAGCAGGCTTATCGCAATAGCACTGCTTGTCTAACCAGTAAAGGCACAATTCACATTCTGTCCATCCGTTAGGGCAATCCATTGCTGTCACCCTTTCTCAGCTAAACTGATGTCCGTTCGTACTCTTGGATGATATACTCGTTGCCCTTGATACTCTTCAACCTTTTCCATCGCTTTTATGACTTTATAGAGATTGATTTTGAGATTCTTATTATTGTCGTTTAATTCCTTGATGCTCCTGAACATGTCGATATTATCTTTTAATATCCGTCTGCGATGTCTGACTTCTTGAATCTTCTTACAAAGCTCATAACCTTGATAGGCATTAAACTTAGTCAGTTCAACTTCATGAAGAAGATCTTGAATTTCATTTTCGCAATCACGAATACCTTGGTGCCAATTCCCCCATTCCTTTTCGACAAGGTTTAGAAGCTCAGTAAATAACTTCACCGGCTCGGTTTCGTAAGACAACTTAATCAACTCCCATCCCCTCAGAAAGTGCCCTTTTTGCCTCCCATACCTTATAAATCTCAAACCACTTTTCAGCTGTCATTGTAATTAACCATTCATGCCGATTTTTTCGGTGAGCTACAATGGGCAACTGATCTTCCTTAGCATCTCTGATTGACTGTGCCATAGCCTTTTCTATATTTAATGCCTCGACTCGTTTCACTTCAACGTGAATCCCCGGAAGCCCGACAATATCCTCACCTTCGATTCCACTAAACTGCTGACCTCGCCTTGACTCATCATAACCATGCTCCCGACATATCTCGGCAAATTCACGTTCGCCCCTTGCCCCTTTATCTCGGCTGTTGACCATAATAAACCTCCCTTCACCCACACAACTCCCTCATTTTTGGATGCCGATACCTAGGCGGTATTTTTGCAAATTCACTCGGTATGAGTTTCTTTTGCCAAGCAAACAGGCTCCCGTTAGCTGGCAGGTCTTCCATAGTTCTCCACAGGTAAATACACTGCAAGGTGCATCCTAATGCTTTAGCTACTTCGTTATCCGTGTATCCAGCCATGTAGAGCTTCATCATTGAATCTCTGTCTATTTTTGCGAAGGCCACCTAATCACTCCCTTGTGCTAATCAAACAATGATGCCTGTTCATATTCTTTAGGCCTCATCTCTTCTTCGCGCTTAGCTATTTCTTTAGCTATTTCACGACTTCCTTCTCGCATTGCTTCAACTTTCAGAAGCACCCCTTCAAGTTGCCCACCTTTGATAAACTTCCATGTATCAGGGTCAAAGTTAGCTGGACAACGACCATTCATTAAACTTTTAAGAATGTATGGTCTCCACAGATAAGAGGCTACATAGCTATCACAAGTATAAAGATCAAAGCCGATGGACTTGGGAGGAATCGAAGCTGGCTTGCCGTAAACCATTCTTCTATTTGGCTGATTGTCCTTACGGCAATAATCCGGACCATTAAAGTTACTGTGATATTCACAGTAACAGCAAATTCCAAACATCGGATTAGGCCTAAAGGATAAACAATCATCTTCCTTGAGCTCTGCTACGCTTTCAATATTGCAGTAAGTTTTCTCTCCTCTACCCCAAACAGATCTTTTTCCATCTGGAATATAAAAAATGCAGAATTTGCACCTAGCTTCAGTAAGCTCCTCGTTTATATTCATCCAAACATCCTCCCTTGTTCCAGGGGGATATCTTTAGGCCTATCCTCAAACATTCTTTCCGGTAAGGTCTCCTCGGTCACCTTTCCAAGCCTAGTTAACTTTAAAACCCAAACCAGCTTATCTTTCATAGTGTCAAGATATTTCTGTTTTACTTCATCCCATTCACTTCCAGACCATTCTCCGGGAAGAAGCCGAAAGCTTGTTTTAGTTAGCGTTAATCCTCCACCACCGCATCGAATCCCATGAAGGATATAGTAAAGTGGTTTCGTAAAGTGCCAAGCATTCCAAAGGATGTCTTCCCAGTACAGGTGATCCACGGCTATATCTTTTCTAGGGTCAATGGACCCATAGGTCCTCTTTGCCTCTTCAAAATCATCTCCCACAGGAGCGGCAAAAGGAATTTGTGACATTTTCGGTGAACATTCGGTCCCATTGATCATGGCATCATATTTTCCCGTTTTGACCATCTCCTTTCTAAAAGTGTGACAGCTGTGACAGGGGGTGTCACACATGCTGTCACAGCTGGACCCCTTGTCCCTCAACGAGTTGATAACCACGTGTGACAGTGTGACACCTATTAGGCATTTTTTGATATATGAAATATTTAGTCAGTTATTTGGTTGCCCGTCCTCGTAAATATCAAATTTGTTGAAAGTTGCGTTTTTGCTGTCACACTGTCACACCAAACCTTGAATCCATTGCCACAAGTGGCCTTAGGTGTGTGACACCCTTTAGCAAAAAGTGTGACAGGGGGTGTCACAGGTGTCACACTTAATAAGTTTCTTCGCTGTCCAAACTGTGATTGTGTCCAAGTTCATCCAGCGAATCTGCAATTTCTTGAATAATCTCATTCGCCTTTCGAATATCGACAACAATAGTTCGTCTTTGAACCTTGCCAATCCTAGTCCTGAATGATGTATCTAAGCAGTATGGCTCTTCCTTTAAATATTTTGAGATTGATTGCATATCGAAGGGCTCTCTCCCTGTCCGTTTGCGATAATAGCTACTCCATTCGTTGTATGCTCCTTGGAGCCACACATACAGCTTTCCTTCTTCTACTTTCAGTTCCTTATCGCCCAATAGATTCGAGCTGATCATCGTGTTCACATCAAGCCAGAATTGATTGAGCATATGGTCCTCTTCACCGGTTCGCTTAATCTCCTGGCAAGAAACCTCAACCCACTTAATGAAATCAGCATCCTCCATGACAACGGAGTCAAAGGCGGCCGCACAAATTGCCCAGTTCTCCGCTGTCCTGTCTGTAATTCCCCTTGAAACCAGAACGCTCTTCAGTTCTGCAATATTGGCCATGATTCTGTCTTTATATAAGTCATAATTCTTAATGAGGCTAAACGTAAGGTAACTAAAATATTCACTTGAGCGATTAATCCACTCGTAGAACTCCCGATTCCGTTTGTATGAACTTATCTGCAACGGGATACACCGAGTAAACAAACCATTGTCCTTTGGCAACTCTTCCCCGGATATGGATATAACCGAGTGAACTGAGAAACCCTTCGCCTGGAACGCTGTAGCCGTTCCCTTCCCTGACACTTGCCTATTGTAAGCCGATCTAAAGAGTCCATCCTTTTCTATGACTCCTGCCTCATTCCGGTACTCATCAAACCAAACCCCCAACGAACTCCAATATGATAGGGCTCTGGCAATGAAGTTAGCTGTGGTCGTTTTACCAACGCTAACCCCTTCTGTTTCAACTCCAAAGAATGCCATCATCCAGCGCATGAAGGTTGTTTTCCCTGACTCCCTTTTCCCATGAGGGAACAATATTGGCATACACTTATACTTGGCAAAAATGTCCCGGCTGAATATCGTTGCTATCACCCAGCCTATGGCTATGTACGCCTCGTACCCACCAACGGAGTGACGCATCCTTTCAGCCACGTCCTGGATCTTGATTTCCTTCTCACTAAGATGAGGGATAGCATCCTCACCTACAGAACGTGAATCTGAGCTGATACTGAAACTCTGAGGCTTAAAACCCTTTCCTTCTACCCAGATGATTCCGTCATTGTCTGGCCGATAAATTTTCCCGTCCTTAATGACCATGTTGCCGAAGAGCCAAACCTTGTGTGAATCAATCCATCCGATCTGCTCCGGCATGTAGATGAGCTCTCCATCATTGTTCAAGAACTCATACTCCCAAATATTTGTGAGATCTGTACCGGTTCCCTTGAACACATAGTTCCCTTTGCTTAACACAAACTTCTTGAACGCGTCAGCTGCGGCCATTGAACTTGAGTCAATCGGGAACACATCCGATATTTCACCATAGGTATTCACGAGCTGAACATTCCGGATTACGCTATCATGAGTAAAGAAATTCGATTTAATGTTAATCACAAAATTACTTATCTCTTTGTCATATTCCCCGTTAGGCCCCATGACTGTCACCGCGTATTTATTGAACTCCCGCTTCACATTCTTTTTGGAAAAGTGCTTGGCAATCTTCCGCTTAACAACGCGCTGCCCCTCTTCATCCATCGAAGCTAGGAATTCCTTGTACGTCTTGGCTTCCTTGATGACCTTCTTGACCTCGGCAGCTGTCCTGCCCTGAGCCAGTGCTCCATCGAAGTCTATTTTTCCCTCTACTCGCCATTCCGCTGGCAACCAGCCGACTGTAGTAAGAAATCCCGCTTGGTGAAGCTTATAGGCCATCATATATGACCAATACTGCGTATCATATCTCTTGCCCAACTGCTCTTTAAAGTTCGGTAACTCTGGATTACCCTTCTCCTCAGAGTCGTAAATGATACAAATCTCCTTGACATCAAACTCTTGAAGCAAAAACACTAAGCGGTCCAAATTCTTATCACTGAATGAACTCGTTCCCGGCCCACCAATTCCCGCGATGCCCCAAGCCGAAAGCGCGGCCGCTTTGAACTCGCCCTCTGTCAGTACGATCTTTTTCGGGTGATTTCTCAGCAAGTATCTGCTATAAGCCTGAGCAGGAACACCAGAGAATCCAAGCTTATGCGGCCTAAGGTGGTACACATGCCCTTCTTCATCCAAATACGGAATCAAGACTCTTTCCTCAAGGAGTTGCTTCTCTGGGAGTAGAGTTCCATTCACATTGCGGAGGATCCCAACCTCTTGGAGTTTGTCATCCGAATACTCACCCCGGAGCTTCACAACAACCTCACGTAGGTAATCCCCGCCACTGCGGAACTTAAACTCATCTATCATTGCATCCGTGAATCCGCGATTCCTTTGAAGGCTTTCCCGATCTACAGGAGTAAGATGGGCCAGTTCTATGAGCCGTTCATAGGGGTGCTTGATGTACTCCTCTTCCGGTGCAGCGGTACTTGATGAAACAGTCTCTTCCGGCAAATCTACTTGACTAGGTCTTTCTAAAGTAACCTTTGCACTTATCCCCTGCGAAGGTGAATAGGTCTCCTCTTCTATGTTCAAATACCGCTTTATCTCCTTAATGGCATCGCCGTTGCTCACATTGTAGAGCTGAGCATAGTAAGTAATTTGATTCCCGCTGCGTTGGCATCCAAAGCACCTCCATAAACCCTTTTGAAGATCTAGGTTAAACTTCTTCTTTCTGCAGAAAGGGCACTCTCCTTCAGCTTTGGTCCCCCTTTCCTTAGTTGGAGTAAATCCATATGTTTTGAAATAATTTGCATTATCTAGTTGACTAATGATTTCATCTAGGCTTAAATTCTGACTCAAACTATCACCGCCTTAAGGGGGAGGACCGGGGAGGGATGTTCCTCGGTCCCAATTTCTAAATCTGAACTTCCTCAAGTCTTTCTAAGTAGATCACAGGCTTACCTATCCGACCTGCATACTCAATCTCTGATCTTGTGCTTTCACCGATATAGCCACCCTTATTTATGACAAATACACTATCAGCCATGTCGATTTTTCTTTTGTGTAACTCATCAAGCATTCTCTTTTGTTCCTCCGTAACGCCCAATTCCGAATCACTTGATGTTACACAACCAATTGACAGGACAATCTTACCTTTCAAGGTAAACTCTCTATTCATATCATCAAAAAGCTTACAGAATCGTGTAGATCCACAAAGACAAACGATTTCAGGTCTATTTAGCATTGTCTTAACCCTCCCCATTTCTAGCTATTCTCTCCCTCAACATCGTGTGCCGAACCTGCTTGTCCTTGTTATCTAGACACCGCTTCACAGCACTCTCTTGGCACACCAACACCAGTTTATTCTTGGCCCGGGTAATTCCTGTGTAGAAAAGATTCTTCTGAAGCATAATGTAGTGCGACCTCATGACAACCATAATCACTAAGGGGAACTCTGAGCCCTGAGACTTGTGGACCGTACTCGCATAGGCCAGAGTGAGAATCAAGAGGTTTTCACCTTCAAACATGATTTCTTCACCTTCAAAATCGACTACAATAGTGCCTATATGAATCCGCTTAACAACCCCTAAGTCTCCGTTGAAAACTCCAAGCTTATAGTTGTTTTTAATGACCATGACCTTATCCCCAAGCCGGAAGAACCGGTCTTTCCCGACTTTCTGCTCTGGCTTACTGAAGCTTGGTGGATTAACAATTTCACGAATGACCTCGTTCAGATTATCCACGCCAACCGTGCCCTTCTTCATCGGGGCAAGCACTTGAAAATCCATGATTCCCAGCCCAGCCTCTTTAGCTTGCTTAACCTCAGACTTAATACCCTCCAAGGCCTTCTCGGGATCTTCGTTCAAGATGGTTTTCCAGTCATTTTCATCTGCATATAATCGGCAATCATTCAACTCAGCAATTCGAGATGCCTCCAAGGCTATCCGGCTTCCCGAGGCCTGACGATAATTGAACTTAAGTCGAGTCGTAACAACCTTGCGGGAATCAATAATATCTTCGAGAACCTTCCCCGGGCCAACACTAGGCAGCTGGTCTACATCCCCAACAAGAACCATGACCATGTCATCCGGTACTGCCTCAAATAGGCTTTGGGAAAGGGAAATATCATTCATCGAAAACTCATCCACTATAAGGAGACCAGAAGGAAGCTGATTGTCCCTGTTGAACATGAATCCCCCTTCATAAGGATTGAACTTCAAGAGCCGATGCTCAGTCATAGCTTCAATCCCTGTGGCCTCTGCCATTCTCTTCGATGCTCGACCAGTAGGAGCTGCCAAGAAGATATTCCAGTTCTTTGCAATCTGTTTATAAGCCTTGATGATCCCATTAACGACCGTTGTCTTACCTGTTCCCGGTCCACCAGTAACAACCGAGAGTGACTTCCTAAAGGCACTAATGATAGCTTCCTTCTGCTCCTTGGCGTAGACTATACCATCCTGCTCCTGAATCTCTTCGATAATGTCCTCAATACGTTGATACTCTTCGGACTCAGCATACTTTCCTTCCGTCTGAGCAAGCCTCAGGATATCCTTGGCCAATGTAACTTCTTCCCGATACATATAGCTAAGATAGATACAATCACCCTCACGGGTAACAACTCCGCGTCTTTCGAGAGTTTCAAAGGCTTCTTTGACATTACCAAGGCCCACCATGGAATCCTTGCCAAGGAGCTTTGTGATCTCGACCATAGTATCCTTGGGCTTTAAAAATACATGTCCATCATTGCCAGCCTCTTTGAGTGAATATTGATAGGCTGACTCTACTCGATAGGGGGAATCTGGAGCGATATTGACAGAACGTCCGATTCTATCCGCTACTTTGAACCCTATTCCATATACTTCATCAGCCAAGAGGTAGGGATTCTCTTTGACAATCTTGACTGCTTCAGCACCGTACTCTTTGTATATTTTTGTAGCAGTACCGATTCCTACTCCCTCACCGCAGATCAGCGCGGACAGCTCAGCCATCTTGGTATTCTGCATTAACCCTGTAGTGAGTTCTTCACATTGGCTAGGGCTAAGGAACATGAATTGATTCAAGACTTCAGGGTCATTGATGATTATCTGTAGAGCATCATCGCCCAGGGCATCCACAATCTTCTTGGCCTTGGCTGGGCCTACTCCCGTGGCCAGAGTTGCCAGATAAGAGATAGATCCCTGCTTCTCCTTAGGCAAGACAACTTCTGCCTTTTTAAAAGCAAATTGCTTGCCATACTTCGGGTTTTCTGTCCATGCCCCTTGGAACTCATATTCATCGCCAACTCTGACGGCGGCCAAATTGCCGACAACGGAACAGTGAGAGCTATCTATAGATGTGTCCCTAGGCTGAACCATCAGCACAGAATAACCATTCTGGGGACTATGAAAGCGGATCCCTGTCACTGTCCCTGCTAGGGTTTTTAGTTCAGCAGGGGCCTTTGTTTTAGTTGCTACCGAGCGACTCATACTGCAACCCTCCCAAGCTTCTCCCGAGCATCTCCGATCCGGCGAAGTGCCTCATCCTTGACCTCAGGCTTAACATTTTCCCGGGAGGCAATATTATCGACAATCTCCCGAACCTCCATGAACTTAGCCTCGCCCTCATGGCTCAGGCTTTCGAAGAAGGACTCCAGCCAGTTATCATGCTCTTTTTTATCAACGATGGCTTCTCTATCCAAGACTTCCTCGGCTGGTCTTGCTGACTGCAAAGGAATCAACTCGGCATCGAAATCCGTCTTACTCCGAATAGTGAGCAGAGCAACCTGCACAGTTCGTTTCATTTCCGCTTCACTAGCCGACAACCGGCACAGGGCACCGGGATTGATGAAGAGTTTTCCATCCTTCCGGCGATGGATGCCGAATCCCTCATGGTAGTGGCCGGAGATAATAATATCGGCATCCGTTTCGACTTGGTCAATGATGGTGTGTCGCATAGGGAAAGATGGAGACGCAGCAAGAAGCATGGAGTGAACGACATGGATTGAAAGCTCATCTTCATCTGATGCATCATCCGATTTAAATTGCTTCATACCTTCCGGTGTATCTGTTTGGAAGTCGAACCCGCATCCAGTAACATAGATCCTCAAATCCCCCATGTTAAATATTTCGAAACATTCATCTTCTATGTTCCAAACTATTCCTAACTTTTCTAACAATCCAAAGGGCGTTCTTGCTAAAGCTGCTTTATTCCCTGCTGGAAGGTCATGATTACCTGATATGGCAAGAACCTGAACACCTGACTCGCTAATAATAGAGCCTAATTCAGCAATCGTTTTTAAGCTAACATTGGCTGTATCAAAGATGTCCCCAGGAATAATCACATCAGCACTCAATTCATAAGCTAAGCCAAAAACCTCTTTTAACTTCTGCACCATTGCTTCTTCAAAATTATCCTTGCGGTTTCTGGGTTTCTCACTGCGGAAGTGAAGATCTCCGCAGATTATGAATTTCTTCATCAGTCTCCACCCCCAAGAATCCGTTCAGCTCTGCTGACCCCTAACTGCTGTTGAACGAACCAAGCCATATCAGCCGCATCGGCTAGTATCCCATGATGTGTCACCATCACAATCTGCCGACCCGTCTTTTCTCCATACTTACTCAGGAACGCTGCCACATTCGGCAAATACTCTCGGCTAATCATCTTCCCCGGCTCATCCAGTATCACGGGCCCTTCATGTTTCGGCCTAGCCAGCTCCAAGAGCGATAACCTCAATGCCAATGACACGACATCCGTCACACCGCCACCCCTCGCATCCTCAGGATTAGCAGCTACCTCGAAATCTTTGTATGATGATATGACTTGCCAACTGGCAGAAGGATTAGCGCCTTGGGTGAGCTCAATATTGAAACTAATCCCCGGATCCTCGAACACGCTCCGTAGTGCAGCCGTTACCGTCTCCTCAATCTTCTGCTTCAACTGCTCTCGGGCAAACTCACTGGACTTAGACAAGAGAAGCTGAACTTGCTCCCATGTCGATATGTTTTTCTCGATGGCTAATAGTTCAGCTTCTTTTTGGCTTTTTTGCTTTTCTAGTAAGTCACGCATACCTTTGGCCTTGTCCAAGTTGCTCCGAAGATTAGAGAGTTTATTCTCAAGAGCAGCTAATACCGTCATACGATACCAACCTTTCCTATGGCTTCACCCGTAGGCATAGGATCCGCCTCATCAAGAATGCGCTTTGCCTCATTGAGATTCTCCAAGATACTTTTTTCAAGCCTGCTAATAACCTCTGGCAACTCATCCGGTTGATAGCCTAATTCTTTAATCTGAGCCGTGACTTCGGCTAGCTGTTTTTCATACATCTCTAGGCTCGCCTCAGCCTTATTCTTTTCCTGCTTCTTTGCTTCGAGCTTTTTTCTAAGCTCGCTAATTTTATTCTCAACGTTTTCCATCACTTAAATTACCTCCTTCAATTTTCTGACGTCGATTTCTCCGCCACACGTTGGGCACTTACCTAAATTGGACATATAATCAAGATATTCTGCTTCCACCTCATGAATGGATTGTAATAGGCTTCCGTTGTTCGCCCTAGTGGTGGATGTATCTCTATAAAGGGCTAGCTTACGGTCTTGGAGTCCTTTTAATTGAACTAAACTAGAATTTTCTTGGAAACCTTGCTCCAAGTGATTTAAAGCGAGGTCTACATCCATTAAAGAGTTAATAACCCCATAGCATGACTTGGTAATCATCACCATATCTTTATAACGTTCGCTCAATCCATACACCAGTTGCTTGTTCCGGGAAATTCCCTCTGCCTGATTCATGAGACTATCTGCTACTTCTATTTCAGAAAGGATTTTAATCCTTGCCCCAAATCCGTTAACAGATTCATTTGCCTTGGTATACCTTTCCAATAGGACTTTGATTATTGATGATTGGCTTTCCGCTTCAGTGACCTTTGGCAAAACTGAGCTTAACTTTGTTGTTAGGGAGTCGAGCCGAACAACTTGCCATCCTAACTTCTCAACCCCTAAAAAATTCTGCAGGTAATTGCCTAGTAAGGATGTCAAAGTATTTTCTTTAGTCAAATCTCTCTGCGCACTATCAATAACGGATGAAGCAAGCTCTAAATCTTTGAGGCTGTTGACCAAGTCTTTTAATACTTTTATTTCTGAATTAAGGCCATCCATCATAGCACTTAAACCCTTTAACTTTTCAATCTGTGCTATTTGTCCTTTAGTCTCATTTAGTACTCTCGAAGCAAGATCGTAGGCTCCCTCCCAAGCGGTAATAAACCAATACTGGCCCAACTGCTCCTTTTTATGCTCGATGTCTTTCTCTAATCCTTCCTTCTCCCGCTTGGACCTGTAGATATCCGTCCCAATTTCTTTCCCGGCAAAATCAATCTCCTCAGTTCCTGCCAGCTTCCCCAACACCTTAGCCCGCGCTGGACCTGAAACCGACTTCCCTAGGAATGGACCATCCAGCTGTTCCGAAAGATTAAGCAGAAAACTCTGATCCCCAATCTCTAGCTTCCTAATCCCTGTTGCCTGTTGAACTTCCAGCGGGACACCTGTCCCGAATCCCTCAAACGTTTGACCACTGACCACATACCGATTGATGCCCCCCCTGCTCCGGATCCGTTCAACCTTCGTACCATCTTCATATTCCAAAGTGACTGTGCACTTATCCTCAGCATTGAAGATGAACCCATCCCCTTGGGGAACGTTATAGAATACCCACCTGAGTGCCCTTATCGCTGCGGACTTTCCACTATCTGACGGTCCAGTAATGACCGTCAGATAGCCTTGTCCAGCAAAACTGATGAGCGTATTCTTGTGGGATTGAAAGTTCTGGAGTCTAACTGACTTTAAAGCTTTCATGTGCTAATCCCACTTTCTCTTTTAATAAGGCTCGCTATCTCCTACTTCAGCGTCAACAACCTCACCATGTGTATAATCCTCTTCATCAAGCGCGATATTTTTCCATCCATCCACAAACTTCTTGCGAAGATTATTGACTGCTAGAATCTCTTTGGGCGGTACATCATCACCGTTTTTCAGAATAGCAACCGCAAAGATAAATCCATTGTTGGACATCTTGGTCAACGAAAACTTAACTTGCTTTGCTATATCAGAAATGCGATTTGTGAGCCGCGCACTAAAAAAGTTATCAATGACACTGATGCTCGTAGGCGGGAAGCTAATTTGAATCGGCAGCGCATTGTCCGGGGTGAGTAAGAACATCCGGCGCATTTCTTTACATGCTTTACCTCGGCCCTCTTTGCCTGAGCCCCATGCATTCTGAGGGCACTCAGCGCATCGGCGGGTATTTCCGTTTGCATCCGTTCCAAGGATTCCATCGAAGGATGAACAAAGCGGAGTTTGATTTCCCTCTTCCCAAAGGCCGCGGGTTTTCTGCTTGAAAAGTACAATTGCTTTCAGCTCATCGATTGACTTGCCGAACGGATCCACGAACACCTGAGCATCCTTATTGATTTTGTAACGTTGGGGACGGAAGTCGATACCATCGCGACTTTCCTCAAAGTTTTGGTTCATAATGGCTGCAAGTTCTTGTGCCTCAACCTCTGTAAGGCCAGTAGTATCAATTCCAGCAAGGACTAATGCATTTTGTTCAGTCATATATTTCATCCTCCAATTTCAATAATTAAATTGCTAACTGCATATTCTTCGAAAAGGCAACCCATATGACACCATCATTGAAGTGAACCTCATCATCTGCGTCATTACCGAGATCACCTTCAACTTTATAGTTGTATAGGTCTCCTTTATAAAGCACTTTGAATCGCCAGAGTCCATATTCGTCATACTCAACCTTTAGGATTGTCCCATCAGAAAAGGCGAGTAGACCATCATCGCATTTTACAGCATCAAACTCTTCGACAAGGTCACCTTCGACCATGATGCCATCATGGCTGTGCCCAGATACCGTAAGCATGGGCTACACCTCCAGCCTCATCAGACTCATACGAGCTGCCAAGACATTACCTACAACCTGATAGGCCTTGAACTCATTCTGTAACTGCTCCAAGAGGAATTGAGCGTTCTCCATTTCATCCAATGCGGCCTTATATGGTTCCCATGCTTCCCTGTACTCCCAGTCCATTTTCTTACGGATTTCTAGCTCAGCCTGACGGGCTTTGTCATTGGAGTACAAAGGCTTCCCTGCCTCATTGGTCTCTGCAGTGATGATTGACATCAGCATGGATTCAGCGTTCACGATATTACTCTTGGCTGATTCGAAGGCTGTCCGAGCTTCTTTGAGAACTTCCTGCTGGATGCGAATTTTTTCCGGGATGGTCACGATATTCTTGGTGAAGTTCTCGACATCGAGTTGTATCTCGAGCTCTTTACGGGAAAGCTGGATAGCATCATAAACACCATCTGTGACGGTCTCCCACATATTTTTTAATGATTCCTTGGAGCTACGCTCTACGGAACGCATCAAATCCTTTAAATCCATTTGCATAATCCCCCAATCGATTTATAATAGGTATAGAGTTACTTTCTTAGCGAGCTCCGGCCAGTGCAATGACCGGAGCTTTTTTTTGCGATTACTCAAGAATCACTACTCTACCGGCCTTGATTTCTTCACCAAGATGGTACTCCAAGTCCCATTTCACATTCTTTCGCGCCTTCATCTTCCAAGCACCACCATCAGCCTCAAATAAAGCTACCTCTGAGCCCGTTCTCATACGCAGTAGAAACTCACTTTCGGGCTGATCAACCTCTAAGAATGTTCGGAAAGGTTTAAGGACAACAATGGATGGAACAGCAACATTCCCCTTCTGGGCAATCCCGACCTTAGCAACAACGGTCTGTGAGAATCCATCATCGGTACTTCTCTTAACTGCCTCCTCAGTCACATTGCCTAATATCTGAATTACTTTTTCCCGATCATCCGTAGGAAGGAAGCAGCTCTTGAGATGAATATTCATTTTTTCAAGGTCAATAAAGTTGTTAAGAGAAAGATTCGGGATATCAGCAATTGCGGAATAAAGACTCATCCGGTCGAGATTATCGCCTAGTGAAGTTAGAACGATTACTTCTGTCGGCGTTTTTACCTGAACAAAGATTTTGAGTCCATCAATGCGTCTATGTTCCAACTCACTTTTGACCAGATCGACAATGCTGGCAAGGCTCCTTGTTTCTATAATCTTATTTGGCTTGATCTCCGGGAATTTAACGAGCTGCTGATTGGAGTACTTAATCCCATCATGATCAATGATCTCAACATCACGAAAACCCATGAGATACTGCAAAGCTTCTTTAATCACAGGCTTAGGCCCCTTTCGTTTTGTTCAACTTAACAACATTGGTGGTCTCATCTTCCTCGAAGATATGAATCTGATTCGGATCATTCTTGGTCAACTCAGCAGCAACCGGGTTGCCGTCTTTGTCAGTCCCAACGATGATGGTCGTGCTGATTGACTTAATTGGAGCAAGAGTTGACTTTGCTTGGGCTGCACAACTGATAATTTCTCGGTTCTCATCAGGCTTAAGCGTTAAAGAAATAGTCAGTTTTCTAGCTGTCTTAGCATCGGTATTCGGGTCAACGATGTTGTCCATTACCTTTGCAAGTTCAAGGTTGATTTGCTCCTGAATAGCTCCTTTGGCAAGCTCAAGGATATTTACTTCACGAGTTTGGTTCACTTCTTTTCACCCCCCTTCAAATCAAGCGCTCTCGCTAAAGTGACTGCGCACTTTCGACAGATCCATTTACCACTAAGTTGGTGAAGTTTATCCCCCTCGCCACAAAAGGCACAAGTCTCGGATGGCTGATACTTCCGGAGAATGATCCCCTCCTCTTCGGTGAAGATTTCCACGGGATCTCCCTCTGCAATTTGAAGTGTCCGACGTATTTCTTTCGGAATAACAACACGACCAAGATCATCAATTCTTCTAACAATACCTGTTGCTTTCATCTAGCGTCCTCCTTATTTAGTTTTTTCTAGAAACTTATCTTTTGGTGTGAATAGAGTTGTGAAAAGCCCTTCTGCCCAATATCCTGATTTGTCTCTTCTTAATGTCACGCCACATTTTGGGCATCTCTTTTCTTTCTGCCCTCGGTGGAGATTCACACCTTGTCCACAGATACAAATCGGAGTCAGCATAATAAGCACTCCCTTACTTCTGCTTTGCGAACTTCTCGATATGATAACAAATCCCTGAATAGCGACATCTATCAATATTTCGTGGTCCAGTGCATCCGCCACAGGTTTCCAGGTACACTAAAAACCTTTTATAAATCGGATGATCAGGAACATTTAGCAATGCAACCACTCCTAACTAATCACTCCGGCCTTAATAAAAATCATTCTTGCCCTTGACAAGGCTTGCAGATCCTTGGCTTTACCACTAAAGCTATTTACTGCGTTATATGGTCTAAAAGCTCTGATTTGTGATATACTTTCCGTAGATACATTTTCTGTAGGGTCCATTAGGAGTGCCAGCTCCTGTGGGCCTTTTTCTTTTGGGAATCTCCAACACCATGCTTCTTTGCTCCAATCGCACGGTTTTCTGTTTTCCTTTTCATCCTCACACGTGGAGCACGGAAGCAAATCTTTTCCGCATACCGGGCACCTTATGGCCTCATTAGCTGGCATTTCGATTTCATTCATGCAATGTGAGCACATCTCAAAAGTAGTATTAGTCACAGTTCTCACCTCCCACTCACTGCCACGCCTTACCGCAAATCTGACATTCTGCCTTTCCTCTTATATGGGAAATGGCACTAGTCCCATCTGCATTCCTGTGGCCACAGTTTTTAAGCAATTCTAGAATCTCATCAACTGACGGCTCGACCTTTTCCCACAGATTTTTGAGCCGGACTAAGTCTTCGGCTTTCAGTATCATCACCTCCCCTCAATGAAGAGATGGCTTGTCCATTTCCTTCAACTAAGCTAATAATCTCTCTAATCCCCTCGCTAAGTTTCTTAGAATCACTGATCACAGGGAGATACACTGTTTTGTATTGCGACATAACCGACATCCCCTCATTCTGCTAATTTTACGCTCTGTGCGGAATTGGATTCTAAAAAAATATGATCAAGAGAAATATCTAATACTTTAGCCAGTAAGATTAAAGTATCTGCCCCAGGACGTTTACGGCCTTTTTCGATATCACAAATCAGTTGTGAGCTGCGAGTTATACGAGCCGCTAATTCTGTTTGACTTAGATTCTTTTCCTCTCTTTTGGCTTTAATAATTGCTCCTATGTTCTCCATATTGTCACCTCCAACCTAATATGATTACGCTTGATGAGTAAATTATATTACTCTACGTGCGTAATTCACAGCTTTAAAAACGGCCATATTTTACGCGACAAGCGGAATTTCAGAGCATACATAATGGAATCTCACTCTACCGTAATATTTCGCAAAATTACGCCTTATGAGTATATTTACACTGAGAGAGTAAAATACTATAATAAGTGTGATGTAATAATATTTTGGTTAAGGATGTGGAAGACCGATGGGTATCGGGGAAAAGCTCAAAAAACTAAGAAACGACAAGGGGCTGACACTTAGGGAACTATCTGAAATCACTGGTGTTTCTATTTCATTTATCTCAGATATTGAAAACAACCGTAGGAATCCTAGCGTTGAATACCTACAGAAACTTGCGCATGGCTTAGACGTGCCAACAGCAGATCTTTTATTAGAAGCCAATTATGTTTTAACACCCATAAACATTGGCGCAACAACAACAAGGGCAAGAGGATATAGAAGACTTCCCACTGAAGTTAGAGAAACAAGTACTAGAAGATATGACGTTACAAAGAATGAAGTAACTGAATTACTGGATACACTCCACAAACGCCCTGAACTGAGAGCTCTATTTAGTTTGTCCAAAAATGCATCTAAGGAGGATATTGAAAAGGCGATTAAAATTATTGAAGCACTAAAAGATGATGAGTAGGTGAAGCTTTGAAGATAGTCAGATTGATCAAATTGCCGCATTCGGTGAGAGGATTAACTGTTCCGGATCCTGACGGGAACTACAATATCTTTATAAACTCTAACTTGGGTTATGACCTACAGCTCAAAACCTATCTGCATGAAGTAAAGCACATTGAATGCGACGATTTTTCGAGTTGCGAACATGTAAGCATTATAGAGAAAAAAGCCAAATAAGGAGATTAGCCATGGATGGAATTATGTACTTACGAAAAAGCCGGGAAGATGTGAAGTATGAAAAAGAGACTGGCGAAGATGTGCTGCAAGCACACAGATCCAGATTAACCGAAACTCTTACCAGATTGGGCCATACTTGGACAGAAAGAGCTGAAGTAAAAAGCGGAGATACAATCGCTGGACGGCCGAAGTTTCAGCAGGTTCTCTATGAGGACATCCCAACTGGTAAGCAGTTTATTTGCGTAACAGAAATCCCCCGGCTTGGCCGAGGGAAGATGAAGGACGCTGGAGAAATCTATGAGACGATTATCGAGTATAATACTTTCATAATAACCCCAAATAAAACTTATGATCCCTCAAACGCGGCTGATCTACGGCAGCTCCGCTTTGAGCTGTTTATGTCCCGCGAGGAATATGAGAACATAAAAGAACGGCTCTGGAATGGGAGAAACTACAGAGCCGTTCAAGGTTTCGCGGCAAATGATATCGTAACCTATGGATTTAGGCAATCACGCGGAGTCGTCGAAATAATCCCCGAGGAAGCAGCGGTAATAAAAGAAATATTCACGATGCGAAGTGAGGGCTATTCTTTTCAGGAGATAGCCGACTACCTTAACTCAAGGTCGCTTAAAACTAAACGAGGCACTAAATTTCATCAAACTAGCATTAGCAAAATAGTGAGAAATCCTCGTTACATTGGATTATCCCGCTGGATGGGCAAGGAGTATAAAGCCAACCATCCTGCAATTATTAGTAGCGAACTCTGGGATAAAGTCCAGGAAGTTAATAAAGAGCGTACCCATACTCGTAGAGGCAACAGAGAAGACAATTCATATTTGGTGGAACTTTATTGCCATGAATGCGGGAGACGTATGTATGGGGAACTAGGCCGCCCATGGAAGATTCTCGCAACGGGAGAAAAGGTTGTTTACCCGCGCGAATTCTATGCGTGTATAGGACGAAAAAAAGAGGAGCTTGCAAGAAACGGTGGAGCCAAATGTAACCATCAAATTACTACATCGATTGTCCACGAAAAGGTATTCGAAGAATTAAAGAAGATCGTCTATTCCCCTGAGATATTTGCAGAACTTGCGAAAGAAAGAGAAAGCCGACTTGGAGGCAGCACCGATACATTAGAGGCCCAGGTTGAAGAGCTAAACAGGCAGATAAAACTCAAGAATGACTTTCTCTCGCGGTTAGAGGCCGACTACGAAAGCGGATCAATAACCGGTTTACTCTATACTAAACACGTAGAAAAAATTTCTAGCGAAATATCCGCAATGGAAACTCGAATCAAAAAGCTTAAGTCCGAGATCTCTAAGGCAAATATTAAATTGGACTCCCCGGAAAAGCTTAAATCTATTATTGAGAGATTCATCGAAAACTGGGACAGCTACCCTAACAAAAGCAAGAAATTGATCATTCGCTCCTTTTTGCCTAGGATTGAAGTGGACAAGCAAAAAACCTTCTACATCGCACGGGCTCTACCTTTTACAGTCCAAGAATAAGTTAATGGGAAACGTACCCACTATTGACATCGTTGGACTCCCAAATACAGCGGTACGAGAGTCGCGAGAGCGGGTGCGTTCGGCCATTAAGAATTCCGGGTTTGATTTCCCTTTACAGCGCATTACGGTCAATTTAGCTCCGGCTGATCTGAAGAAAAACGGTTCTGGTCTGGACCTGCCTATTGCTATCGGTATTTTAGCGGCTACAGGCCAATGTTCAACGAGGAGCCTTGCCACTACAGTCTTTGTCGGTGAATTGTCCCTCGAGGGGCAGCTACGCCCGATCCCCGGAGTCCTCGCCATGGCTGTATCTTTAGCCCAGTACTCTACCTACAGCCTGATCGTTCCGCCCGAGAATAAACAAGAAGCCAACCTAATTGAAGAAATTGCTAGCGATTCGGCGGATAATCTGGCACAGCTCGTCTCTTCATTAGAGAAGGATCTTTTTCTTGCCCATCCTCAAGCAAAATCTCCCCTTAGTGAAACACCTTCGCATAATACCATCGATTTAAGCACTATCCGTGGGCAACAGCAAGCGAAAAGAGCTTTAGAAATCGCCGCTGCCGGTGGTCATAATCTCCTCTTGCTTGGACCTCCCGGCTCTGGAAAAACCATGCTAGCCAAAGCCTATGCCGGGATCCTCCCCCCTCTTACACGGGCGGAGAGCTTAGAAGTTACCAAAATCTATAGTGTGGCCGGGTTGCTTGGGCACAACGGGCAACTCATCCAGGCCCGGCCTTTTCGCCAACCTCACCATTCGGCAACTGCGGCTGGAATTCTGGGGGGCGGTGTCAATTACATCATTAAATGAGACTATACAATATTAAATGAGACTCCAGTGAAACTGATATATTCTAGGGGTGGTTTTATGATACGAAGGATGAAAGTTACAAAAGAAAAAAAGAAGGAAATTAGAATTACGAATTTTCCCCAAGATGATAGGATATGGAGAATTGACTGGTATGATAAGGTATCGCGTGACCCAAATGTTTCTTCAGATCCTAAAGTTAATGTAATGATTTCTCCCGTGGACAATAATACAAATTCAATATTCGATGACTATACAACAAATTGGTCTCAAAGTAAAATAATTACACTGTCAATTAGCTATTTAAACCGAATATCTATAGGATCTACTTGGGTTAATGGAAAACTCGTTGGTTTGCCAAACCGCAAAAAAGATAGAGCATATGCCTTTAAAGTTAGTATTCCTCCTCAGAGTCTGGAACCTCTCTTTTTTACCCTCGGAGAAGAACTCAGGGGTATTAAGTGGAATTATATGCATTTTTATAAAGCAAACTGTTTGGTATTTGAAAACTGCCGAGTATCATTTATGAACAAAAACTTCTTAAAAAAAGTCATATTTCCTTGTCCAGAATTATTAAGGTTTTATTTCGCAACTTCTACAAAATTAGTTCGTAATGTTATTTATTACAGTGGTAGTAGTTTAATGAAAAAATTAGTTATACTTATAGATTCAGAAGGTAATATAAGAACCGATCCCTCTGGTTCCCCAATGCTACTTACTTTAAAAACCCGCATTCCCGATGGAGACTGTTGGTCAATAGCAAGGTTATTGACAGATAAAATAGCTACTCGTGAAACAAACCGATTATATCGTGAGTTCGCTAGTAAAAACTTAATGTATAACAACGTAACATACATAAAAATGGGATTTCCTTTTAGCGGGCCGTCACAATTAAATGTCTTTGGCAAACTAAGCGAGGATGGTGAATCGCTACTAGTGCTAAATATAGCGTTTTGCAATGCTGATTTTAACTTCACAGAACTCGTGCTTGATCGAGAGAATTCTAATTTAGCAAAAAACAAAAAGGAACTAGTTCGAGAAGTAGGTTTTTCATACTCAAAGAAATCCAACCTTGATGGATCTAGTGAAATCTTATTAAGTAACCACGGCGAGCCCACAAAGAACGTATCACGACAAACCCCCTGTGTTAGGATAGTTGACGTAGGGATCAAAGAAAAGTATCCTTGAAGAGAACACAGGAGGAGAAAACAATATGAGATATCCCAAGGAGTTAAAAAACTCTATCATTGAAAAGATGTTACCGC
>JBFWMF010000030.1:0-38358 GCA_050251735.1 Desulfitobacterium sp. | reverse complement strand
TTCCCTCATACCTCGATTTGGTCATTGTTCGGATTTTTCAATGGCTTGGTTTTCTATACCCTTTTTTCTTGGACCTTGAAACTAACTTTTTTTACATTACACCTTGACTTTAATTAGCTGGTCTTTTAGATTCAGCCTTTAGTGCACTCTTAATAAACTCAAATTAGTTATCCTTTTTAATTCTTACGGGTAACATCAGGTATACTTTTGAACCATAATGTCCGATATTAAATCGAAAAGCAGAGCAATTTGCTCTCATACTTCAATCTTAAAATTCAATTTCATTCAAAGGAATGTCCTTATTACTCTTTATTAAAAGCGTGAGCCAGCCGATCTTGGGGGCCACCTTAATCACTATACCCTTAACATCTTCTGCCTTTACTAATTCTTTATCTGGTCCGCTGTTGTTATCCCCTTGGGTCTTATAGCTTTTCACTCCATCCTTTTCAATTACCTCAATGATACGGTGTGAGATTAGAATATTATCCCTCTGGAATTGGATAGTCTTTCCTTTCTCTAGTTGCTTTGCATCAATTCTTTTATCCACCAGAATCACATCGCCAGGCTGAATCATCGGAATCATGCTCCCAGTCGCAATAACCGAAGGATAAATAGGAAATACCCCCACAGCAAACCAAACGATCCCTATGGAAATAAGGGTGGTTACCATCCAACTCAGAGGGTTCTCATCTTGCTCTTTGTTCCGTCGACGTTTCCTCGTCTCATCTTCATAGACAATCTGAGCAAAACTCAATAAAAAAACAGGGGTGAGAATACCGACCAGTGCAGCAGTTATCCACTTTAAATCTGGAAGAATTGGTGAAAGCCAATGAAAGGCTTCAAGGGTTCCCATAAAGATTAGCGATGCTAATGGCCCTCCATAAAAAACCAGCACTGTAGCTAATAAATTCTTAGTAAATTCCGGCACTAAAAACTGTGCAAGGAACTTTACGATTTCCTCATATCCTTTCAAACCAGTATACTTTGCGATGGGAAAAGTGACTAGAGTCATAAGTAATGCTACTCCAATAAATACTCGATAACTCTCTTCATGGGTTATGCTATTCACTAAATAGTGCCTAGCTAATTCACGTCCAACTAATACCGATCCGACTATTTGAATATTGCTAAGCATCCCGGGCACTGAATGATCATAGGGACTTTTCCCTAATCCATCAACTAGCCCCGCGAGTACTTGGACGACAATCATTATAAAAGCAAAGCAAAAGGACCAAAAATAAAAGGATCCTCGCGTTTTGAGCTTACCTGCTGCTCGGACTGCTGGAAAGAACCAAACTAATGCTCCTATACCTACCCATAGTAAGGGTTCCTGAACAGTATTAACAAAGGATGGGCTTCTAGTGATTTTTTTAACAATGGGGTTGTCCAAGCAATATCCAAAAAGAATAAGCCCTACCAAGAGGGCATATCTGGATTTGATGAATCTAGTTGGCTGCATTATTTTCATCCCCCACGCTCCCTTGAGGCTGATTAGTGGGACTCTGTTCATTTATTGGCTCTATTGGGTCTCCCTGTTGGCTCGGCTGGGTCTGTTCAGGTTGGGACAGTTCTGGTTGCATAGGTTCTTCAACTTGAGGTTGCATAGGTTTTTTAACTTGGGCTATTGGCTCTTCCTTATCCTTTTGATTGATTGGCTCGATTGGAACTGCCTGTTGACTCAGTAGCGGCTGTTCAGGTTGCCTTGGATTCAGGATATCCGCCTCGCTATTTACTGGGGCAGTTGGTAATTGTTCTTCCACTAGCGGTTTACTATTCGGAGCATTCGGCAGTTGTTCCTCCACAACTGGTAGTCCATTAGGATCTAATGGCAATTCTTTTCCCACTATTGACAGGGCATTAGGAACTAATGGCACTTGCTGCCCTAACAGTGGCATAGTCACGACGGGCACCGGCTTGACTACCGTGATATCCCCTTTGATCATTAATTCCTTCTGCCAATAGCCATAGCCCCCAGAGATAAAGACTGAGGCTGTGGCTAAACTGATTAATATAATTACTACATTACCCTTAATCTTCATCCCCATACCCCCAAGAGGAATTATCCACAGTCCATTGTTTAAAGGGCAAGTCGATTGCAAAGGAGTAGGTTCCTAATTCAACTTGCGTTTGACCCGTCCCTTGAAATTGTTCACTCTTTTGAGGTTGCCCCTTGCCCTTTGACTGGTTCGGTGCTTGGATTTCTAACTTGGGATTACCATTGCCATTAGCTGCCAATAGTTTTTCCTGTGGTTCAAGAATCTTCGCTTGTTGTTGAACCTGCACTATAAGGCCATCATCCATCACAAGTTTCTGGTTTTGAGCATCGCTATCCTCATTTTTCATATATTTTATTGGCACAGTTCCGTTGTTAACAACGCAATAATGAATAAACGCTTTATGCCCATCTTCGAGTGTTCCATTGATATTCATGGTTTGTCTCTTCTCATCAAACGTGATGTCTAAACTACTTATCTTACTTTCATTGATTCCTTTTTTACTGTCATCCCAACTTGGGCGATTCCCCTGCTCGCTACCGTCCTTGACAATATTAATCCAGTAGTTTTCATCGCAAAAGGCTGAACCTATATTCCCAGTCTCTAGTTTTGTGTGAATTACTAACTGGTCGTCCCAGTAAGCATATGTAATTCCCATTGCGTTCAAGGCAATAATTGCAGATACAATGATCATATATCTCCCTTTATGCCCCTTCTTTTTAATTTTTGACATTATATCCAATCCCCTTTCATTGGGATTATTCTTCACGCACAATAATTTCTATATTTAATATTTGCCCAATCTAGAACAGTCCTTTACAAACTTAATTGAAATCATTCCTATGCTGTAATCCTCTTCTCCCGCGCATAAAGCGCCGCTTGCGTCCGATCTGCTAATTCTAGCTTTGCCAGGACTTGACTGACATGTTTCTTTACAGTGTATTCAGTGATAAATAACTTTTTCCCAATATCCTTATTGCATAACCCTTCACCTAAAGCTACCAACACTTCCATTTCGCGAGGTGTTAACTGTTCCACATGTCCATCACTTTCATCTTTACTCATCATGCAATCGATCATAGCCGGATCATAGTATTTTCGGCCCCTATAAACCAAACGAATGGCCGTTACAACTTCCTCTGGAAAAGCCTCTTTAAGTACATAACCATCTACCCCAAGCTCACGAGCCCTTTGGAAATCCTCTCTAGCTACAGAGGAGGTTAGGATGATGTATTTACATACAGGAGCTTTTTCCTTGCACTTCTCTATAATTTCGAGTCCGGAGATTTCTGACAATCTGAGATCGATTAGGGCAACATCTGGATTAACCTTGGCAACAAGGCGGACTGCTTCGTCTCCAGTGGACGCTTCTCCGACTAAATTCATATCTCCTTCGACAGTAATTACAGCTGTCAATCCCTGACGAACTAACGGATGATCATCGACAATGACAATATTCATGCTGCACCTCCACGCCGCTTTATCGAATACTCAGTTTCACAGCCTAAGGGAAACTTTATTTGAAGTGTTGTTCCAACTCCCTCGCTGCTTGATAGTTCAAATAGCCCGCTAAAGGTTTGAGTAAGGACCTGCATATTCTTGAGGCCCAACCCTCGGCCTTCTTCATTCTGAAGAATCAGGGCTGTGTTAAACCCACTCCCGTTATCCGTCACTGTAAGTTCTAAAGATGCCTCATTAATCCATAGTCGGATATCTAGCTTGTTGCAGTGTCCATGTCTTACTGCATTCCCCGCCGCCTCTCGAATAATTCGGTATAGTGCTTGTTTTAATGATGAAGAGATGCGTTCTTCGGCAACCCTATAATCAAAATTAACTTCAATAGTGTTTAGACTAGCAAAATCATGTAGATAACTCTCTAAATTATCCTTAAATGGCTTCACTCCATTTTTAGTCGTGCTAAGCTGATAAATCGAGGATCTCAGTTCTTTGCTTGTTTCTTTTGTGGACTGCTCGATTAGGTCCAACTGTTGATTGATTGTTACTTCGTCTAAACTATCCCAAGAAACATGCAAGGTGTGGACACCACAGAGTATACTAAACAAACGCTGTGAAACACTGTCGTGTATCTCATTACCTATGCGGTTCTGTTCTTCGAGGATGAGAAGCTTGGAGGATAATTTCTCAAGTTCATGTCTCTCGAGAATTATGGCTACCAAATCCCCTAGAAAATTTAGTAGTTTAAGCTCATTATTCCATTGACTTTCCTTTTGGCTTGTCTTGAATTGAACCGATACGCCCTCTATTCCAATATATCCATAAAAGCGCGCGGAGGACTTTATGGGTACAATTCGATAGCTTGAGTCCTTAAGATGGATAACACTCCGTTTTTCGCGTTTTTCTTCCTCTTCTTTTGTTAACTTATCTAGATAGTTACTCAGTGTATCCATTTGCCGGGAGGTGAGTCCTTGACCTAATATACTCATCGGTTTAGCCTGATGGGGACTAATCCAGATAAAAGAGGCCCTACTCTCCAATATTTGGGCTGTAGAGTAAACCATTTGTTCGAGGATGGAGTGTGTCTCCTCTCTTGAAGAGAAGGTTTCAAGGATATGGTAGAGAGACATGATATGGCCCAAGGAACGATTAGCAAGGGAATTTGCTTCGTGGAGTTCTTCGTTTATACTCCAAAGAGCTTGCTTTTGCCTTTGTAACTCTTCGGCTTGCTGATCCAGTTGCTTCACCAGAGAAGCTAATAATCTCATAGCTACAGTCACGAGGATATAGACCAAGATGATATAAGACTTTTCTCTGATGAGCTCAAGAACGGTCATCCCTTCACTACTAAAAAGCTCTAAGCTTATAACGACTGAAGCAATAAGATAGAAAGCAAGATTGATTATGCAGTATACTCCTCTGAGATAGAATAAGGCAATTAACACGGGGTTTAGAGCGTACCATATGAAGGGACTATCAAGCCCACCTGTAGGTACCAAAAGTAGCGTTAAGCCCAGTGTCTCAATGGCAGCTACAAACCGTATTGAACTTACATCTTTACTACTGATGTAATAGTCTAAGATTATTGTGCTAAAAACAAATAGAGCAATAACAACGACTAATTTGTACATATAGCTGTTACGGGGGGGACCCATCATATAAAATAGGGAGGTAATGAACCAGGAAATATAACGATAGGCCGTTAGCACTTTTTGTTTCGCATCCAAATCCCTCGGCGGATTTAGAAAGAATACGCCCTGCCTTATTAAATAACGCAGACTCGCAGGCATTCATATACACCTCTTCTTTAGCCGATATATGCCACTTATCGAGGATGGAAGCTTTACGACTTGTAGTCACCAGATACATTTGCATGCAAAAAAACACACCTAAGTTCAGGGTGTGCCGGTTTCACCACTAGCTGCCGCAACCGCTGGTGACCAAGATCAAGTTGCGGGTCATCGCATCACACGTTTCATACATATTATACTTTTGAACCACATCAATATTCAACCATATATTTCCATCCAAATTCGCCAGTCTTCTTAGATATTTACACTTCAAACACTCTTTGGAGGACTTTTTTTACATTTTTCCCATCCATGATGAGTTCAATGGACAAGATTTGACCTTTACAATTGCTTATTCACTTTTATTCACGTATATATATGATTCATGAACTCGATTTATGCTCATAATTCATAAATAAAAAAAAAGCCAGGCTGTCTTTGACAACCTGGCCTCACTTCTTAGTATAGACCAAGAATGCGTTACGAACGTGTGTAATTAAACGAGTTCAATAAGAACCATTTCTGCTGCATCTCCGCGGCGATACCCAACCTTCATGATCCGGGTATATCCACCTTGGCGATCAGCATACTTTGGAGCGATGGTTTCAAATAATTTGGTGACCACATCTTCTTCCATCAGATAACTCATAGCATGACGACGTGCTGCGAGATCGCCTTGTTTGCCGAGAGTAATCATCTTCTCAGCAATAGCATTTACCTCTTTAGCACGGGCTTCTGTGGTTTCAATGCGCTCGTGTTTTAAAAGGGAGGTTGCTAGGTTGCGAAGCATTGCGCCTCTATGACCCATGTTTCTTCCCAATTTACGGTAAGCCAATGTTGTTCCCCTCCTTTTGCACCGAATTAGTCCTCAGCTTTGCGGAACCCCAAGCCGAGGTCTTTCAACTTAGACTCCACTTCTTCCAAGGACTTGCGACCGAGGTTACGCACCTTGATCATGTCCTCTTCCGTCTTTTGGGTCAGTTCCTCTACGGAGTTAATACCGGCCCGTTTCAGACAATTGTAAGAGCGGACTGATAGGTCAAGATCTTCAATCGTCATCTCCAGGATTTTGTCCTTCGCTTCTTCTTCTTTCTCGACCATGATCTCAACATTGTTGAGCTTATCAGTGAGTCCGATGAAGAGGCGCAGATGCTCGCTAAGAATCTTCGCAGCCAAGCTGGTCGCTTCTTCCGGTGTGATACTGCCGTTGGACCAGACTTCAAGGGTTAGCTTATCATAGTCTGTGACCATACCGACGCGAGTATCTTCAACCGTGTAATTGACCTTATAGATGGGTGCAAAGATGGAGTCAATGGGAATGATTCCGATGGCTTGGTCTGGCTTCTTGTTTTTATCAGCCGGAACATAGCCCCGTCCTCTTTCGGCAGTCATCTCCATGAAGAGACGACCGTCCTTATCCAAAGTTGCGATCTTCAAGTCCGGATTGAGAATTTCAATGTCAGCATCGGTGATGATATCACCGGCCTTGATGACTCCTTCTCCTTCGGCTTCAAGACGGAGAACTTTGATTTCATCCGTATGCCCTTTTAAAGCAAGGCTCTTGAGATTCAGAATAATGTCTGTGACATCCTCTAAAACCCCCGGTACAGTAGAAAACTCGTGGAGTACCCCTTCGATCTTTACAGATGTGACTGCAGTCCCCGGAAGAGAGGATAAGAGAATTCTTCTCAAGGAGTTGCCTAGAGTAATCCCATACCCTCTTTCGAGAGGCTCAACGACAAATTTAGCATATGAATTATCGTCAGTTCGTTCGACACATTCAATCTTGGGCTTCTCGATTTCTAACATCGGAATGCACCTTCTTTCTCGGGAACTTGATATCAACAAGCCATCCTAAGCTCATGATTGAACGAGACTTCATTCAGAGCGGGATTAAATCCCCGCTGAATGTTAGTCGAGTCCATACTGGTCTTAGCCGCTCTTAGGCATCCGATCGTGACGGAGGCCTTAGTGCGGGTTAGTCCAGTGTTAACGGGAGTATTTCTCAACAATAAGATGTTCTTGGATGGGCATTTGAATATCGTCTCGAGCAGGTAGTTCAATGATTGTTCCTGTAGCAGCTGTAGCATCCAAGCTCATCCATTTCGGTGGAGTCCGGTCCAAATCGGACAGGATTTCCTTCAAACGCGGTGAAGATTTGCTGGCCTCTTTGACGCCAACTACATCCCCTACACGAACAAGGAAGGAAGGAATATCAACACGGCTGCCATTCACCGTAAAGTGACCATGGCGAACCAGTTGGCGAGCTTCCGGACGAGACGTTGCAAAGCCAAGTTGGAATACAACGTTGTCAAGACGACGCTCTAAGAGACGAAGGAGGTTTTCCCCGACGATCCCTTTTTGGCGATTAGCCTTATCATAGTAGCTGCGGAATTGTTTTTCCATAACGCCATAAATACGACGTACTTTTTGTTTTTCACGCAACTGAATGCCGTATTCAGTTGGCTTTTTGCCACGGCTTTGACCGTGTTGGCCAGGAGCATAGGCACGACGATCAATCGCGCATTTGCCTGTATAACAACGATCTCCTTTAAGGAAGAGCTTCATACCCTCCCGACGACATAAACGACAAACAGGGCCTGTATATCTTGCCATGATGACACCTCCTTATACTCTTCTACGTTTCGGAGGCCGACAACCGTTATGCGGAATCGGCGTCACGTCTTTAATCATATTAACCTCTAAACCAGCGGCTTGAAGGGCACGAATAGCAGCCTCACGGCCAGCTCCCGGTCCTTTGACGAAGCATTCGACTTCTTTCAAGCCATGTTCCATAGCAGCTTTAGCAGCGGTCTCTGCAGCCATTTGAGCAGCATAAGGAGTGCTCTTACGAGATCCTTTGAAGCCAAGTGAGCCTGCACTAGACCAGGAGATCACATTACCATTTGTATCGGCAATCGTGACCATGCTATTGTTAAACGTTGACTTAATATGGGCAACGCCTGTAGCAATGTTTTTGCGCTCCCGACGTTTTGTGCGTACAACTTTACGCGCCATCTCAGTAATCCCCCCTTACTACTTTTTGCGTTTTGCTCCAATAGCTCTGATTGGACCTTTACGGGTACGAGCATTCGTCTTCGTACGTTGTCCACGTACAGGAAGCCCACGACGATGACGTAATCCACGATAGCAACCGATTTCCATCAGACGCTTAATATTAAGGGATACTTCCCGACGCAAGTCACCTTCAACTTTAATTTCTTTATCGATAACTTCCCGGAGGCTATTCACTTCCTCTTCGGACAAGTCACGAATACGAGTATCCGGGTTGACGCCGGTTTGGGCAAGGATTTTGTGTGCGGTGGGAAGACCTATGCCATAGATATAGGTGAGACCCACTTCAACACGTTTTTCCCGCGGTAAATCTACTCCAGCGATACGTGCCATCTAAACTTTACACCCCCATAAGCTGTTACACCAATAGGACTCAAATCCCATGGTTGTTATTATTAACCAAACAAACCATCCGCAACAAACTCTAGTTAAGCAAGTAGACAGCTCCCGCTACATTGGATCTAGTGCTAGTTCCAACCAGCCGCGCAACGGTGAGTCTCCTACGTCTTATCCTTGCCTTTGTTTGTGTTTCGGGTTTTCACAAATCACCATGACTTTGCCATGGCGCTTAATGACCTTGCATTTTTCACAGATCTTTTTCACAGAAGGCCTTACTTTCACCGTAATCCCCTCCCTTTGGTCCTTACTTAAACCGATATACAATCCGCCCGCGAGACAAGTCATAGGGAGAAAGCTCCACAGTAACCCGGTCTCCCGGCAGAATGCGTATAAAATTCATCCGGATCTTCCCAGATACATGTGCTAACACTTTGTGTCCATTGGACAACTCCACTAAAAACATAGCATTTGGCAGCGGTTCCAGGACCTTTCCTTCAACTTCAATAACGTCTTCTTTTGACATGTTCAGCCCTCCTCCGGCACTCCATCGGGTGTATTTAACTCCGAGTTAATATCTCAGGGCCATTTTCCGTAATGGCTACAGTGTGTTCGAAATGGGCAGATGCTTTACCGTCCTTCGTCACGACAGTCCAATGGTCACTTAGGACTTTCACTTCGTAAGCTCCCAAGTTAACCATGGGTTCGATAGCCAAAACCATCCCGATTTCGAGTCGTGGCCCTCGGCCTGGCTTACCGTAGTTAGGAATCTGCGGATCCTCATGCATCGCCCGGCCAATTCCATGACCGACATAGTCTCGTACAACGGATAAGCCGTGGGCTTCTACATGGGTTTGTATAGCATGCGATATATCCTGGAGGCGATTGCCTTTGATTGCTTGGGGAATTCCAAGCATTAAGGCTTCTTCAGTAACTCGCAACAGCATCTGCCGTTCTTCAGATATCTCGCCTACCGGCAAGGTGATCGCTGAGTCGCCCACATATCCATCAAAAACCGCACCACAGTCAATACTGATAATATCTCCAGATTGCAAAGTCCTTAAACCGGGGAAACCGTGAACCACTTGCTCATTTACGGAAGTACAAAGGGATGAGGGAAATCCATTATAGCCTTTGAAGGCAGGTATCGCACCGCATTTTCGGATATACTCCTCGGCGATTCGATCTAACTCCCCTGTGGTGATCCCTGGCTGTACGTTTTCACGCATCAGCTGGAGAGTATCTGCCACAATCTTCCCTGCTTTTTTCATCCGTTCGATCTGAGAAGGGTTTTTCAGCTCAATCATGATTGTGCTCCAAGGTCTCAACAATGTCTTGCAATACTAGCGCAATGTCTTGGTCCCCGTTAATCTCCCGCAAAAGTCCCTTGCCTCGATAGTAGTCAATGAGAGGTTGCGTTTGATCGTTATAGACCTGCAATCGGTTTTTCGCGGTTTCCAAGGAGTCATCGCTTCTTTGGTAGAGTTCTCCACCGCATTTGTCGCAAACTGCTGCATTAGCGGATGGATTAAATACCATATGATAGGTTGCTCCACACTGCCGGCAAATCCGGCGTCCCGTCAGACGCTCAAGAAGCTTAGCTTCAGGAACTTCGATATTGATAACGCCATCGAGGTTCAGCTTCAGATCATTGATGATCTTATCTAAGGCATCTGCTTGAGCGACTGTCCGTGGAAAACCATCTAACAAAAATCCTTTGCTACAATCGGGTTCGGCTAATCGCTCAGCGACAATCCCGATGGTTACCTCGTCTGGAACGAGGGAACCGGCATCCATATACTCTTTTGCTTTGATGCCTAGGGCAGTCCCTGCTTTAATTGCAGCTCGGAACATATCCCCGGTAGAAATATGAGGAATTTGATACCTCGTAATTAAATCGGCAGCTTGTGTTCCTTTTCCGGCCCCAGGTGGTCCCATGAGGATTGCTCTCATAGTTTACCTCCTTATTTCATGAAACCTTGGTAGTGCCGCTGCATAAGCATGGACTCCAATTGTTTCATGGTCTCAAGTGCTACGCTCACAACAATCAAGAGTGAGGTACCACCTAATGAAATGTTTTGAATTCCAGTCAGTCCGATAATTAAACTCGGAAGAACTGCAATCAAGGCGAGAAAGGTTCCGCCAGCCAGAGTGAGGCGGCTTAAAATCTTGGAAAGATAATCGGCCGTAGCACGACCGGGGCGAAGTCCAGGTATAAACCCGCCATACTTCTTCAGATTATCTGCCACATCCACAGGATTAAAGGATACCGCGGTGTAGAAGTAGGTGAAGAAGATGATCAGTATCGCATACATGAACAGATAGGGAATCGAAGTCAGCGAGCCATTCATGACCATCCACTTGTTCACGAACTGAACATAACCTGAGGTTGCCGGCATCCAGGTTGCAATCGTGCTCGGGAATGCGAGCAAGGAGATTGCAAAGATGATGGGGATAACCCCGGCTTGGTTGACCTTCATAGGAATATGTGAGGTTTGACCTCCATATGTCCGACGGCCGACCACACGTTTAGCGTATTGAACTTGGATTCTCCGTTGTCCTTCTTGGATGAAAACAACTCCAGCGATAATCGCTGCGCCGATGACAACCAGTCCGAGAACGGAAAGGGCATTGATTTCGCCAACCTTGAGGAGTCCGGCAATGTACTTAATCGCATCAGGCACACCAGCCACAATCCCAGCGAAGATAATCAAGGATATCCCGTTACCGATCCCATTCTCCGTAATCCGTTCTCCTAACCACATTAGGAAGGCTGTTCCAGCGGTAAGGATTAGAGCTACGAGGAGATAGATAGCCCATTCCATTCCCGGTTGAGGAATGACGAGGGCTCCCCGGAGACCGAAGGTCATACCGAAACCTTGGACAAAGCCAAGAATAACGGTTCCATAACGAGTATACTGAGTGATTTTCTTCCGCCCGTATTCCCCTTCTTTAGCTAAACGCTCCAGATAAGGAATGACAATCGTCAAGAGCTGAAGAATAATCGAGGCTGTGATATAGGGGGTAATGCTTAGTGCAAAGACCGAGAACCTTCTAAACGATCCACCAGAAAAAGTATCTAAGAAATCATATAAAGTGCCCGATCCCAACATCTGTGACAGAACGTCATGGTTGATGAAGGGAATCGGAATATGAGCACCAATGCGGAAAACAAGGAACATCATTAAGGTGAATCCGATTTTCTTCCTGAGCTCTGGCACATTCCAGGCATTTTTCAGGGAATCGACAATCATCTTATTCCACCTCGACTTTTCCACCGGCAGCGACAATCTTCTCCGCTGCGGATGGGCTGACTTTGTCAACTTGTACAGTCAGGGCTTTGGTCAGTTCTCCTGTTCCCAGTATCTTCACCCCATCTTTGACTGTCTTAATGAGGCCCACTTCGAAAAGGCTCTCGTAGTTCACAACTGCGCCATTTTCAAAGCGCTCTAAGTCGCGGACATTCAATACAACAAATTCTTTTTTGAAGATATTTGTAAAGCCACGTTTTGGCATCCGGCGGGCCAGAGGTTGTTGGCCACCCTCGAATCCAGGACGTACACCGCCACCAGAACGGGCTTTTTGACCTTTATGACCTTTACCAGAGGTTTTACCCGTTCCAGAACCGATTCCACGGCCTAGACGCTTAGGAGCTTTAGTCGAACCTTCTGCAGGCTTAAGTTCATGCAATTTCATGCTCGTCAACACCTCCTTCTATTCTGCGACGTTTTCTACCGCAACCAAGTGTGCGCATTTGCGAACCATCCCTTGGATACTGGGTGTATCGTCATGAACTACACTTGAACCCAGCTTCCCTAAGCCGAGGGCTTTGAGGATTTTGTGTTGGTTCTCTGAATACCCAATCGGGCTTTTTACGAGTGTTACTATTATTTTCACTGCTAACCCTCCCTAACCCAGAATTTCTTCTACGGTTTTACCGCGGAGTTTAGCAACATCTTCCGCCCGCTTCAGAGATTTTAAGGCAGTCATCGTAGCATTCACCATGTTGTGAGGATTTGCGGATCCTAAAGACTTGGTGAGAATGTCCTTTACGCCAGCTGCTTCAAGTACAGCACGAACTGCACCGCCGGCGATAACGCCGGTACCTTTGTGAGCCGGTTTCAGAAGTACTGAACCCGCACCATAGTTGCCGACGATTGGATGCGGAATTGTGGTGCTAATCATTGGTACCGAAACCATATTCTTTTTGGCATCTTCAATGCCTTTGCGAATGGCTTCAGGTACCTCTCCGGCTTTACCGAGTCCAGCTCCGACATTGCCGTGGCCATCGCCGACGACGACGAGTGCGCTGAAGCTGAAACGGCGTCCCCCTTTGACAACTTTTGCCACGCGGGCAATATGAACGACTTTTTCAGTCAACTCTTTACTTGCATCGATATTCGCCAATGAATTTCCCTCCTTTACCGTGTCTTAGAAGTCTAGACCGGCCTCACGAGCTGCTTGTGCGACAGCCGCAATCCGTCCGTGGTAGATGTTTCCGCCACGGTCAAAAACCACTTTGGAAACTCCCTTTTCTAGTGCTCGTTTACCAACCAACTCGCCAACTTTTTGTGCTCCCTCAATGTTGCCTCCTGCAAGATTTGCAGCTTTAAACTCTGGGTCTAAAGAAGAAGCAGCCACTAAAGTCACTCCTAGCTCGTCGTTGATAACTTGAGCGTAAATATGGTTGAGGCTTCGGAATACGGCCAAACGCGGACGTGACGCTGTGCCGAATACGCTTTTCCGAACGCGCTTATGCTTGTTCTTACGAATTGCTTTACGGTCAATTTGTGTGATCAAAGGAAACTCACTCCTTTCATTGCTGCAAGAGTTTTTGCCCTTGCTTTAGATCTTACTTCTTAGCGCCCTTTTTAGCGCCGGCTTTACCAGCTTTACGACGGACGATTTCGTTTGAATACTTGATTCCTTTACCTTTGTAAGGCTCAGGAGGACGTTCTTTACGGATCTCAGCGGCAAAATCACCGACAAGCTCTTTATCCATACCCATAACAATAATCTTGTTCTGAGCAGGAACTTCGAAATCGATTCCATCAAAAGGAATCAGCTCAACAGGATGAGATTTACCAACCGAGAGAACTAATTTGTTACCTTGCTTTGCAGCACGGTAGCCAACTCCAACCATATCCAAGCTCTTGGTAAAACCATTCGTAACTCCTTCAACCATATTAGCGATTAGAGTACGGGTTAAACCATGCAGGGAGCGGCTGAGAGGCTCATCGTCAGGACGTGTCACGACGATTTGTTGATCTTCTAGAGCAATGTTGATATGCGAATGCATTTCTTTAGTTAAAGTTCCCTTAGGTCCTTTAACGGTGACAACACTGCCTTCTATTTTGACGTCGACGCCACTAGGAATACCAATGGGCCGCTTGCCAATTCTAGACATTCTCTGCACCTCCGTAGTATGTGATTACCAAATGTAGCAGAGCACTTCTCCGCCAAGACCTTCTTGACGAGCCCGCTTGTCGGTCATGAGACCTTTGGATGTGGAGATAATTGCCACACCTAAGCCTCCCAAGACCTTCGGTACGTCATCTTTTTTCGCATAAACGCGCAGTCCGGGACGGCTAATCCGTTTCAGCCCGGTGATAACGCGCTCACGATTCTGGCCGTATTTCAGATAACAACGGATTACTCCTTGTTTATTATCGGAAATGTATTCAAAATCTTTGATGAAACCCTCTTCTTTTAGGATTTCAGCAATCGCTTTCTTGACATTGGAAGCAGGTACTTCAACTTTATCATGATAAACTGTGCCTGCATTACGAATGCGGGTCAAGAAATCTGCAATTGGATCTGACATTGCCACTTGAGTCTTCCCCCTTCCTTACGCCTTACCAACTGGCCTTCTTCACGCCAGGAAGTTCGCCTTTGTAAGCTAATTCCCTGAAGCAAATCCTGCATATTCCGAACTTGCGGAGATATGCGTGGGGACGGCCACAGAGTTTGCAACGGTTATGGTAGCGAACTGTATATTTTTGTTCACGGTCATTGCGCACGATCATTGACTTTTTAGCCACGCTCTAGGACCCTCCTTTTTCTACTTACGGAATGGCATTCCGAGCATTCCGAGTAATTCACGAGCTTCCTCATCGGTTCCCGCCGTTGTGACGAAAATGATATCCATACCACGGAGCTTATCGATCTTATCATACTCGATTTCCGGGAAGATAAGCTGCTCTTTAACTCCGAGAGTATAGTTACCGCGTCCATCAAATGCTTTATCGGATACACCATGGAAGTCACGAACACGAGGTAACGCAACATTCATTAAACGATCAACAAACTCATACATACGATCGCCGCGTAAAGTTACTTTCGTTCCGATCGGCATTCCTGCACGAAGTTTGAAAGCAGCGATGGACTTTTTCGCCTTGGTTACAACAGGCTTTTGTCCGGTGATCTTCATCAAATCGCCCACGGCAGCGTCGATTGCTTTAGAGTTTTGGATGGCTTCACCCACGCCCACATTGATAACTACTTTTTCGAGTTTGGGAATTTCCATCACATTCTTATAGTTGAACTTCTGCTGTAAAGCAGGAGCTATTTCACTGGTGAACTTATCTTTTAGACGAGCCAACTAAGGTCCCTCCCTTCTCGATTACTTTTTATCGGGCAGGTTCACGCCGCATTTTTTACAAACGCGGACTTTTCCAGCCTCAGTTTCCTTCACGCTGACCCGAGTTACGCTATTGCACTCGGTGCAGTACAGCATGACATTTGAGCTGGCGATCGGTGCTTCTTTCTCAAAGATTCCACCTTGGGGCATGCTTTGAGTGGGTTTGGTGTGGCGCTTTACGATATTAACCTTCTCCACAACCACGCGACCCTTTTTCGGTAAAACTTCCAAGACTTTGCCTTTAGATCCGGCATCTTTTCCAGTGATCACCATAACCATATCGCCTTTTTTAACGTGTATCTTTTGCTTTACAGCAGCCACTTCATTCACCTCCACTGGTATGGGGTCTTAGATTACTTCCGGTGCGAGAGAAATGATTTTCATGAAATCTTTATCGCGCAATTCCCGGGCTACGGGTCCGAAAATACGAGTTCCCCGCGGACTTCTATCATCTTTAATAACTACCGCAGCGTTTTCACTGAAACGAATATAGCTGCCGTCTTTGCGTTTGATCTCTTTTTTTGTGCGAACCACAACCGCTTTGACGACATCTCCTTTTTTGACAACGCCGCCTGGTGTTGCTTCTTTAACTGAAGCAACAATGATATCTCCAATCGATGCATAACGGCGCATTGAGCCACCGAGCACCTTGATGCACATCAGTTCTTTTGCTCCTGAATTGTCTCCAACTCTGAGGCGAGTTTGAACTTGGATCATCTGTTGACCCTCCTTCCGAATTAAAAGTCAGTTCTTAGAGAGCGACAGCTCTTTGTGTAATCTCAACTACACGCCAGCGTTTGTCCTTGCTAAGAGGGCGAGTCTCCATGATGACAACGGTATCGCCAGTCTTGGCTTCGTTGTTTTCATCATGAGCTTTAAATTTCTTGGTTTGAGTAATCGTTCTATGGTACAGCGGATGGCGAACTTTCATTTCGACAGCAACTACGACTGTTTTTTCCATCTTATCGCTGACAACTTTACCGGTTCTAACTTTACGTTGGGCTCTTTCCATGTTAAAAAGTCTCCTTTCCAACCTTAAGCACGGTTAATTTTTAATTCGCGCTCACGGAGAATGGTCTTGCCGCGGGCAATCCCTTTCCTAACTTCCCGGATTCTGGAAGGATTGTCCAGTTGTCCGGTAGCCAGTTGGAAACGCAAATTGAACAGTTCCGTTTTGAAGCCATCAATCTCCTTAAGGAGTTCTTCATCGGTCATATCACGGAAATTCTTAGTTTTCATTTGCGTCACCTCCTTCTACTTCTTCGCGACGAACAATCTTACACCGAATCGGAAGCTTATGCATAGCGAGTCGAAGTGCTTCTTTGGCAATATCTTCAGGCACACCAGCCAATTCAAACATTACACGACCGGGTTTAACCACGGCAACCCAGTATTCCGGGGAACCTTTACCACTACCCATACGGGTTTCAGCAGGCTTCGCCGTAATCGGCTTATCCGGGAAAATCTTAATCCAAACCTTACCACCACGTTTGATGTAACGTGTCATCGCGATACGGGCAGCTTCAATTTGGCGATTAGTAATCCATGCTGGCTCCAAAGCCACTAATCCATACTCGCCGAAAGTAATTGTATTACCGCGAGTTGCTTTTCCATGCATCCGGCCACGGTGTTGTTTCCGGTGCTTTACTCGTGTTGGGACTAGCATTTATTTTCCTCCTTCCACCTGAGCGACCTTCTTGGCGGGAAGAACCTCTCCTTTATATATCCAAACTTTTACGCCAATCTTTCCATAGGTGGTATTTGCTTCAGCAAATCCATAATCAATGTCAGCACGAAGAGTATGGAGGGGAACTTTCCCTTCGCTATACCATTCGGTCCGTGCAATTTCAGCGCCGCCTAAACGTCCGCCACAGGAAATTTTGATTCCTTGAGCACCTTGACGCATAGAACGCTGAACAGTTTGTTTCATAGCTCGACGGAAGGATACCCGTTTTTCCAGCTGTTGAGCAATACTCTCAGCAACGAGTTGGGCATCTTGCTCAGGCTTCTTCACTTCAACAATGTTGACAGCCACTTGCTTTCCGGTCATAGCTTCTAATTGTTTGCGGAGATTTTCTACTTCGGTACCACCACGACCGATGACGATTCCCGGCTTAGCCGCATGAATCGAAACCTTGACACGGTTAGCAGCCCGTTCAATCTCTACTTTAGGGACACCTGCTTGGTGTAACTTGTTCTTCACAAATTTACGGACCTTCAAATCTTCATGAAGGAGTTCCGAGTAGTTTTTATCTGCAAACCAACGGCCTTCCCAGTCACGAATGACTCCAACTCGGAGACCTTTAGGATTTACCTTTTGACCCACGTTTTAACCCTCCTTCTTTTCTCCAACAACTACGGTGATGTGACTGGACCGCTTATGAATCTGATCAGCACGTCCCATAGCCCGAGGTTTAATGCGCTTCAAGGTCGGTCCTTCATCCACATAGATTTCTTTGACATATAGAGCATCTGTATCCATTTCGTAGTTATGTTCTGCGTTAGCAACTGCAGACTTCAGAACTTTGGTTACAGACTCTGTAGAACCCTTGGGGGTGAATTGAAGAATCGCGAGAGCATCTTTAACGGCCTTACCGCGAATAAGATCGACTACTTGGCGCACCTTACGAGGAGAGATCCGTACGTATCTTGCGATCGCTTTGGCTTGTTGCATTTTTTCAACTCCTCCTTTTAGCGTAGGCCGCTGGACTTTTCACTACCAGCATGCCCTTTGTAGGTGCGTGTAGGAGCAAACTCACCGAGCTTATGTCCTACCATGTCTTCCGTAATATAGACAGGAACATGTTTCCGTCCATCATGAACCGCAATGGTATGTCCAACCATTTGCGGAAATATTGTTGAGCTTCTGGACCAAGTTTTCAGGACCCGCTTCTCACCGGAGGCATTCATTCCTTCCACACGTGCGAACAAGCGTCCTTCTACATAAGGCCCTTTTTTCAGAGATCTACTCATTTAATTGGCCTCCTTTCGATTACTTCTTGCCGCGTCGTTTTACGATGAAGCGATTAGAAGGATGTTTCTTCTTACGGGTCTTCGCTCCAAGGGCTGGTTTACCCCAAGGTGTAACAGGGTTCCGTCCGATCGGGTTCCGTCCTTCACCACCACCGTGTGGGTGATCATTCGGGTTCATTACGGCACCACGTACGGTAGGACGAATTCCTAACCAGCGTGTACGACCAGCTTTACCGATGTTAATGTTCTCATGTTCAAGATTGCCGACTTGACCGATAGTAGCTCGGCAGTCGATATGAACCATCCGCATTTCACCGGAAGGAAGTCTCAAGGTTGCATACTTACCTTCTTTAGCCATGAGCTGAGCCGAACCACCCGCTGAACGGACAAGTTGAGCTCCTTTGCCTGGCTTCATTTCGATATTGTGGAGCAAGGTGCCCACAGGAATGTTTTTGATGGGCAGTGCATTCCCAACTTTAATATCGGAATCCGGTCCGGAGACGATCATTTGACCAACTTTTAGGCCATTGGGAGCTAAGATATAAGCTTTATGACCATCCAAGTAATGGAGCAAGGCAATATTTGCCGAACGATTTGGATCATATTCAATAGCCGCTATTTTAGCTGGCACGTTATCCTTAATGCGTTTAAAGTCGATCAAGCGATATTTACGCTTGTGACCGCCGCCTTGGTGACGAACAGTAATCTTACCTTGGTTATTGCGACCGGCTTTGATCGTTAACGGCGCGAGCAAAGAGCGCTCTGGTGTAGTTTTTGTAATTTCTTCAAAAGTCGATACCGTCATTTGACGACGACTAGGAGAAGTCGGTTTAAATCCTTTTACTGGCATGGGTTTCCCTCCTTTGCATCAAACTTACAGGCCAGCAAATCCTTCAATGCGATCTCCAGCTTTAAGCGTAACAATCGCCTTTTTACGGTCTGCTGTTTTACCTACGTATTTGCCAACACGTTTCTTTTTACCATCAACGTTGAGTGTCCGAACATCAAGGACTTTCACCTTGAACATCTTTTCCACAGCTGCTTTGATCTCAATCTTGTTGGCAGCTTTGTCCACCCAGAAGGAGTACTTGTTTTCCTCAATAAGTCCAACTGACTTCTCGGAAACTACTGGACGCTTGAGTACATCACGAGCATCGCGCATTACGCTAACACCTCCTCCGTTTTCGTTACCGCTGCCTTCGTCATCACGATGACATCGGCATTGAGAAGATCGTATACATTCATACCTTCAACCGCAGTGGCTTTAACGCCTACAATATTACGGGCAGAACGATCGATTGCTTCAATAAATTGGTCAGTGACAAGTAAAGCCTTTTTGCTAACATTTAAAGCTTTAAGAACTTTAACCATTTCACGGGTCTTTGCTTCGTTCAAGCTCAAATCTTCCAATACGATCAATTGCTGTTCGTTAACCTTGGAAGAAAGGGCTGACCGCAAAGCCAAGCGGCGTACCTTCTTAGGAAGGCTGAAACCATATTTGCGTGGTTTAGGTCCGAAGAGGACTGCACCACCTCTCCATAGTGGAGAACGAATGCTACCAGCACGGGCGCGACCTGTGCCTTTTTGACGCCAGGGTTTACGACCGCCTCCGCGTACTTCGCCACGGAGTAATGTAGAGTGGGTACCACGTCTTTGACTCGCTAGTTGGCCTATTACGGCTTGGTGAAGGACATGGACATTGGGCTCAATCCCAAATACATATTCATTCAGCTCGAGCTCTCCAACAGGAGAACCTTGCATATTAACTACTTGAACCTTTGGCATTGCTTATTCCTCCTTTCTTACAAGTTACTTCGCCTTAACAGAAGGCTTCAGAATGAGCAATGACTTTTTAGCACCGGGTACGGCACCTTTAACAAGAATCATATTCTTATCCGCATCCACCCGAACGATCTTCAGGTTTTGAACAGTGACCCGTTCTCCGCCCATACGTCCTGGCAGGTTACGGCCCTTAAATACACGAGCCGGGCCTTTCGCGCCGAGGGAACCGGTACGGCGATGATACTTAGAACCATGCTTCATGGGTCCACGGCTTGCACCATGACGTTTGATCATCCCTGCGAAGCCTTTACCTTTAGAGATTCCGACAACATCTACTGCATCTCCTGCAGCAAACACATCAGCTGTGATTTCTTGACCGATTTCGTAGGCATCCACATTGTCCACGCGGAACTCACGAATCCAGCGCATTGGCTTCACAGAAGCTTTTGCAACATGTCCCTTTTGCGGCTTGTTTGCGAGTCTTTCCCGCAAAGCGCCAAATCCAACTTGAATTGCGTTGTAACCATCTGTTGCAACGGTTTTCTTTTGGACGACAAAGCAAGGACCTGCTTCGACCACAGTTACGGGAATTAGATGTCCATCTTCCTCAAATACCTGGGTCATTCCGACTTTTTTACCCAAAATTCCTTTCGACACGATTGCCACCTCCTGAACACTTTGAAGTGCGCCAGCCCTAAGCCGGAGCACGAGAGTGTCCCAAATTTAAATTGTTTATTTTGAAGCTTGAACCCCCGGATTTTTGGTCCACACCACCGGGTGTTTCGCGCTACAAACAAAAAGTATTATATCATAAACTCTAAGCGAACGCTAGTTTTTTCGGATGTCTGAATCTTTAAACTTTCAAAACTCCCTACTCAACCAGCGTTTCTTATGAAGAGCTTATGACAAAACAAGATTGTTTCGACTGAAATCAGGTTTTAATCTCGATATCAACACCTGCAGGTAGATCAAGACGCATTAAAGCATCAACAGTCTTAGCAGTGGGTTCGAGAATATCAATCAGACGCTTATGAGTCCGCATTTCAAACTGCTCACGAGAATCCTTATTGACGTGGGGAGAACGAAGAATGGTATAAATGCTTTTATCAGTGGGAAGGGGAATAGGTCCACTGACACGGGCGCCAGTTCTCTTGGCCGTTTCAACAATCTTCTCAGCAGATTGATCTAAAATCTTGTGGTCGAACGCTTTAAGACGGATACGAATTTTTTGACTACTCATTTAAAAAACCTCCTATTTTTTGTCCCGTTGCACGGGTATTGGGTCTTGAAATTCCCCGATGATCAGCGGAGTACCTCTCAACGGCAACCTTCGAGACCAGAGGTCGTAGATCAGTTGCTAGAAGTCAGAAACCTCTTGCAGCTATGACCTTAACCTCAATCCAGCATGGATTAGTTTGGACCTTAAGGCAAAAGTCAGGATGCCACAGTAGGACTGTGGCATCCTTCTCACTTAGACTATCATCTAATTTAGACTTCAAAGTCTCTGCCTACACTATCAAACTATTCTTATGCAATGATGCTTACTACAACGCCAGCGCCTACGGTACGACCACCTTCGCGGATAGCGAAACGAAGTCCTTCTTCCATAGCGATGGGAGTGATGAGTTCGCAAGAGATAGTCACACGGTCACCAGGCATAACCATTTCTGTTCCTTCAGGAAGGGTTACTACACCGGTAACGTCGGTTGTACGGAAGTAGAATTGTGGGCGATAGTTGTTGAAGAATGGAGTATGACGTCCACCTTCTTCTTTACTGAGGATAAAAACCTCGCCGGTAAATTTGGTGTGAGGTTTGATAGAACCGGGTTTAGCCAACACTTGTCCGCGTTCGATATCTTTACGGTCTACACCACGAAGAAGAGCTCCGATGTTGTCCCCAGCTTGAGCTTGGTCAAGAAGCTTACGGAACATTTCAACACCTGTACAAACGCTCTTACGAGGAGCTTCAGTCAAACCAACGATTTCAACTTCGTCACCGACTTTAACCACACCACGCTCTACACGACCGGTAGCAACAGTTCCACGACCAGTGATCGTGAACACGTCCTCTACAGGCATGAGGAAAGGCTTGTCAGTAGCACGCTCTGGGTTAGGAATATAGGAATCAACAGCATCCATGAGGTTCCAGATCTTACCGCACCATTCGCAATCGCGTTGTCCGCAACTGCATTGGAGAGCTTTGAGGCCTGAACCAGGAACGATGGGGATATCGTCGCCAGGGAATTCATACTCACTAAGGAGTTCACGAATTTCCATTTCAACGAGTTCCATAAGTTCCGGATCATCAACCATGTCAGCTTTATTAAGCCATACAACGATATAAGGAACACCTACTTGACGAGCAAGCAGGATGTGCTCACGAGTTTGTGGCATAGGGCCATCAGCAGCAGATACAACGAGGATCGCTCCGTCCATTTGCGCAGCACCGGTAATCATGTTTTTAACATAGTCGGCGTGGCCTGGGCAGTCAACGTGAGCATAGTGGCGAGCAGCAGTTTCATACTCAACGTGGGAAGTAGAGATAGTGATTCCACGTTCTCTTTCTTCAGGTGCCTTGTCGATTTGATCGAAGGCTTGTGCTACTGCACCACCAGCTTTGGAAAGAACAGCGGTGATAGCAGCTGTAGAGGTTGTTTTACCATGGTCAACGTGTCCGATGGTTCCAACGTTAACGTGGGGTTTTGTACGTTCGAATTTTTGCTTTGCCATTTTAAATTTTCACTCCTTCTAAATAATAAGTAGGAATAGAAGTTCCTTTTATTTCGGCGAGGCTCTCCTCCAAAGGTATCTCTGTATTTGAGCCTCGCATCGAGAACAATCGTCTCTCAAACTTCGAATCTCTATCCTCGAAATTCGATTAAGCGCCAGCGCGTTTAGCAACAATGCCTTCCGCGATATTCTTGGGCACTTCTTCGTAGTGGTCGAACATCATGACGTAAACTCCACGGCCTTGAGTCTTGGAGCGAAGGTCGGTAGCATAGCCAAACATCTCTGAGAGTGGAACGAATCCACGTACAATTTGAGCGTTTCCTGTAGCTTCCATTCCTTCAATCCGTCCGCGGCGAGAGTTAATATCGCCGATGACATCACCCATATACTCTTCAGGTACCGTGACTTCAACCTTCATGACAGGTTCGATAATTGCAGGATCCGCTTTGGCTGCTCCAGCTTTAAAGGCCATGGATCCGGCAATCTTAAACGCCATTTCGGATGAGTCCACATCATGGTAGGAACCGTCATAGACTGTCGCTCTGATATCCAGAACAGGGTAGCCCGCTTGGATACCGTTTTGCAACGCTTCTTCGATCCCTTGTCCGATGGGGGCAATGTATTCCTTCGGAATAACGCCACCCACAATTTTGTTGACAAATTCGAAACCAGTACCTTGCTCCAAAGGTTCAAGCTCAATCCAACAGTGTCCGTATTGTCCACGTCCACCAGATTGACGCACGAATTTACCTTCGGATTTAACTGCACGACGAATCGTCTCTTTATAAGCAACTTGAGGACGTCCAACATTGCACTCGACCTTGAATTCACGTTGCAAACGGTCCACGATGATCTCAAGGTGAAGCTCACCCATTCCTTCGATGATCGTTTGTCCGCTATCTTGGTCTGTATGCATTCTAAAGGTAGGATCCTCTTCAGCCAAACGAGCTAGAGCTGTACCCATCTTCTCCTGGTCTTGTTTCGTCTTGGGCTCAATGGCCACGTTGATAACAGGATCAGGGAAAGTCATAGACTCGAGAATAATCGGAGCTTTATCATCACAGAGGGTATCCCCTGTGCTGGTATCTTTTAAACCGACTGCTGCCGCAATATCTCCTGCATAAACCTCGGAAATTTCTTCCCTGTGATTCGCATGCATTTGGAGAATCCGACCGATTCTCTCTCTTTTACCCTTGGTTGAATTATAAACATAGGATCCTGAACCCAGGACTCCCGAGTATACCCGGAAAAATGCCAATTTGCCTACGTAAGGGTCAGCCATAATCTTAAAGGCCAAGGCTGAGAATGGTTCTGCATCACTGGAGTGACGCTCATCAGGCTCGCCGGTCTCTGGATGTACCCCTTTAATAGCAGCTACATCAAGAGGGGATGGCATATAGTCTACAACCGCATCAAGCAGTGGTTGTACCCCTTTGTTCTTGAATGAAGACCCACAGACCACAGGGATGAACTTAAGTCCGATAGTTCCACTACGGATTCCAGTCCGAATCTCGTGTTCAGTCAGTTCTTCACCTTCGAGATATTTCATCATGAGCTCTTCATCCGTATCAGCAACTGCTTCAAGGAGTTTCTCACGATATTCGTTGGCTTTGTCGACTAAGTCTCCGGGGATATCGGCAACGTCACTGGTGGTGCCTAAATCGTCCGTATAAATCATAGCCTTCATGGTTACGAGATCAATGATTCCCTTAAATTTATCCTCGGCACCAATCGGAATTTGAATCGGAACTGGGTTAGCACCTAACCGGTCAGCAATCATTTTTACTCCCCGGAAGAAATCTGCACCCATACGGTCCATTTTGTTGATATACGCCATACGGGGTACTCCGTACTTATCCGCCTGGCGCCAAACCGTTTCAGATTGAGGCTCAACACCGCCGACAGAACAGAATACTGCCACAGCACCGTCAAGTACACGCAAGCTGCGTTCTACCTCTACAGTGAAGTCCACGTGCCCTGGTGTATCAATGATGTTAATGCGATGATTTTTCCAATAGGCTGTGGTTGCCGCAGAAGTAATGGTAATACCACGCTCCTGTTCTTGAACCATCCAGTCCATGGTTGCTGCGCCATCATGAACTTCCCCAATCTTATGCACACGTCCTGTGTAGAACAATATGCGCTCAGTCGTGGTTGTTTTGCCCGCGTCAATATGGGCCATAATTCCGATATTCCGGGTTTTTTCTAATGGTACTTGCCTTGCCACTGATAATCCCCCTTTCTGCCATAGTCATTCCCAGATGTGATGATTTTAAGCATAAGCTTTGATCATCCTACCAACGGAAATGCGCAAAAGCCTTATTGGCTTCGGCCATCTTATGAGTGTCTTCTTTTTTCTTAATAGAACCGCCAGTATTATTGGCAGCATCCATCAGTTCACCGGCAATCTTCTCTTCCATAGTCTTTTCACTGCGTTTGCGGGCATAAGCCACAAGCCAGCGTAGTCCTAAGGTTTGACGACGATCCGTGCGAACTTCGATGGGCACTTGGTAGTTAGCACCACCGACACGGCGTGCTTTTACTTCCAAGACAGGCATAACATTCTTGAGAGCGGTTTCGAACACTTCAATAGGATCTTTACCGGTCTTCTCTTGAATGATGTCAAATGCATTATAGCAAATGGACTCTGCAGTGCCTTTTTTGCCATCCAACATAATTTGGTTAACAAATTTGGTCAGCGTCCGGTTCTTATAAATCGGATCAGGCAGAATCTCACGTTTAGCGATATATCCTTTACGTGGCAAATCATTTCCCTCCTTTACTACGCGATTCGTATTTCCCTCGGTTCAGACGGCTTACTTCCCTTTTTTAGGACGTTTAGCGCCGTACTTAGAACGAGCTTGCATCCGTTTTTGAACACCTTGTGTATCAAGGGCTCCACGAACGATATGGTAACGAACACCCGGAAGGTCTTTCACACGACCACCACGAACAAGGACAACACTATGCTCTTGCAGGTTGTGTCCAATACCTGGGATGTATGAAGATACTTCAATCGCATTGGTTAAACGTACACGGGCAACTTTACGAAGAGCAGAGTTCGGCTTCTTCGGAGTTGTGGTGTAAACCCTAGTACATACCCCGCGTTTTTGCGGAGATCCTCCAGATGCGAATTGCTTACGTTGTAAAGAGTTATAGCCCCATTGCATAGCAGGAGCTGTTGATTTCTTCGCTAACTTGGAACGACCATGACGAATCAATTGATTAATCGTCGGCATAACTACACCTCCTTCCTAACATGAGAACATATCAAAGGAATTGCTTGCTTCAGCATAAAGCAAGCAATCCCCAAAACTAACATAAGATTCCGGAGCTGCCTCGTCTATTCGGTGAGAAGTGCTGCCACTGCAGCACCCACTTCAATCCCACAGGCCTTACCTAAGTCAACCATAGTCTGGACATCTTGCACATCAATGCCATGATTCCGACATTGGTCGAGGATGGGACGAACCACATGACCCTCAGCATCCTTAGCCACATAAACGCGAAGTGCGCTCCCTTTTTCCAGAGCCCGTAGAGTTTGCTTGACTCCCACGGTTCTTCGGTTGGGCTTTTTTAAGGCTTCATCAAGCATGAAAATGCTTTCCTCCTTATGTTTAACGATAGTTCAGCAGGAAAATATCTACTTTCGCACAAATCGTTAAATCACACACAGTATTTTATCATTAGGTCTTTACAGTGTCAAGATTTTCAATCTCTTTCTCTTCCATGTCCAAAACTTTTACATTTCGATAACGAGACATGCCTGTGCCCGCCGGAATGAGCTTACCGATAATGACGTTTTCTTTGAGCCCCAAAAGCGGGTCTACCTTGCCTTTAATAGCTGCCTCGGTAAGCACACGGGTAGTTTCCTGGAAAGATGCTGCAGAGAGGAAGGAATCGGTGGCTAAGGAGGCCTTGGTGATTCCGAGAAGTACCGGACGTGCTACGGCAGGTTCGCCACCAGCTTCTATAACTTTCGTATTCTCTTCTTCAAAGTCAAAGACGTCAATAAGACCGCCGGGTAAGAGTGATGTATCCCCAGCCTCCTCAACTTTAACCTTGCGGAGCATTTGTCTAACCATGACCTCGATGTGCTTATCGTTAATATCCACCCCTTGGAGGCGGTATACCCGTTGAACTTCTCCTAAAAGATAGACTTGAACCCCACGGATTCCTTTAACTTTAAGCATATCATGTGGATTGATGCTTCCTTCAGTTAGCTCATCTCCAGCCTCGATGCTATCGCCTTCGCGAACTTTTAACCGAGAACCGTAGGGAATAGTGTAAGACATGCGCTCTTCGTTGTCACTCAGAACTTCCACTTCACGACGTCCTTTGACCTCGCGAATGGTCACTACCCCTTCATTTTCTGAGATAATAGCTTGACCCTTTGGTTTACGAGCTTCGAAGAGTTCCTCAACACGCGGCAAACCTTGGGTGATATCGTCCCCAGCCACACCACCGGTGTGGAAGGTACGCATGGTCAACTGTGTTCCTGGCTCACCGATGGATTGAGCAGCGATGATACCAACAGCTTCTCCCATCTCCACGTGATGTCCGGTTGCCAGGTTGCGTCCATAACACTTGCGGCAGACGCCATAACGTGTCTTACAAGTGAGCACGGAGCGAATGATGACTTTATCGTATACTTCAGCAATGGCATGGGCTTGTTCTTCGGTAATCTCTTCGTCAGCGGTGGCCAAGATTTCTCCTGTCTCCGGATGCTTCAGATCTTCTAGCAGGAAGCGACCGACTAGGCGTTCTTCCAATTTTTCAATGACCTCTGGACCGTCTTTGACGTCATCCACCATAATACCTACGGTGGTGCCGCAGTCTTCATCCCGAACGATCACATCTTGAGATACGTCGACGAGACGACGGGTTAGATAACCCGAGTCGGCGGTCCGCAGTGCGGTATCAGCCAAACCCTTCCGAGCTCCGTGGGATGAGATGAAGTATTCTAAAACTGTCAGGCCTTCACGGAAGTTTGCTTTAATGGGCAACTCGATGGTCCGTCCGGAAGGATCAGCCATAAGTCCCCGCATACCTGCTAACTGGCGGAGCTGTTGGATGTTACCCCGAGCACCGGAGGTAGCCATCATGTAGACAGGATTAAATTTATCCAGAGTGTTCATCAGGGCTTTCGTTACGGTGTCGGTCGCTTTCGTCCAAATCTCAATGACTTTTTCGTAGCGTTCTTCATCCGTAATCAAACCACGACGGAACTGCTGCTCCGTCTTATTGACCAAACCGTCCGCATCCGCGAGAATCTGTTTCTTCTCTTCCGGAACGGTAATGTCGGCAAGACCAACGGTCATCCCGGCCCGTGTGGAGTATTTAAAGCCTAAGGTTTTAATACCATCGAGCAAATCAGCAGTTGCTTTATAGCCGCCGACGCGGTAGCATTTGGCAACAATATTGTTCAGAGTCTTTTTCCCAGCAACTTCATTGATGTAGCCTACTTCAGAAGGGATAACCGAGTTAAAGATCAAGCGACCAATGGTGGTTTCCAAAAGCTCCCCATTAGGCTGACGAACTTTTATCTGTGCCTGCAGATTGACTTCTTTCATTTCATAAGCCAGCACAGCTTCATCCCTATCCTTGAAGATCTTCCCTTCGCCAAGAGCACCGGGACGTTCCATGGTCAAGTAGTAGGAACCTAAAACCATATCCTGAGTTGGCGAAGCAACCGGACGACCATCCTTTGGATTCAAAATATTGTGAGCAGAAAGCATCAATAGTCGCGCTTCTGCTTGAGCTTCAGCAGATAGAGGAACGTGTACAGCCATTTGGTCACCATCGAAGTCCGCGTTGTAGGCGGTACAAACAAGAGGGTGAATCTGCAAGGCACGTCCTTCCACAAGTACGGGTTCGAAGGCCTGAATACCTAGACGGTGAAGGGTCGGAGCCCGGTTGAGGAGAACAGGATGTTCTGTGATGACTTCTTCCAAGACATCCCAAACCTCAGGGCGTACCCGTTCCACCATGCGTTTCGCGCTCTTAATATTATGGGCATGGCCTTCTTTTACAAGCTTCTTCATCACAAAGGGTTTGAAAAGCTCCAAGGCCATTTCTTTGGGCAGACCACATTGATGGAGTCTCAAATTCGGTCCGACTACGATAACAGAACGACCGGAATAGTCAACCCGTTTTCCTAAGAGGTTCTGGCGAAAGCGTCCTTGCTTTCCTTTTAGCATATCGCTTAAGGATTTCAAAGGGCGATTGCCCGGTCCGGTCACAGGGCGACCCCGACGACCATTATCAATCAAGGCGTCTACAGCTTCTTGCAGCATCCGCTTTTCATTGCGAACAATAATATCCGGTGCTCCCAGATCTAGGAGACGCTTAAGGCGATTATTCCGGTTGATGACCCGACGATAGAGGTCATTGAGATCAGAGGTAGCAAAACGTCCACCATCAAGCTGCACCATGGGGCGAAGCTCTGGTGGAATGACCGGAACAACATCCATAATCATCCAGCTTGGCTGATTGCCTGATTCCTTGAAGGCTTCCACCACTTCCAAACGACGAATGGCACGAATTTTCCGTTGGCCCGAGACTTCCTTCAGTTCGGTTCTCAATTCCTCATTGAGCTTGTCTAAGTCCATCTCGACGAGAAGGGATTTAATAGCCTCTGCACCCATGCCCGCTTTGAACTCATCGCCGTATTTGTCCCGGTACTCCCGATATTCAGTCTCCGTGAGGAGTTGTTTCTTCATTAAGGAAGTATTGCCTGCATCTGTAACGATATAGGAAACAAAATAGAGAACCTTTTCCAGGGAGCGGGGAGACATGTCCAAGAGAAGCCCCATCCGGCTGGGGATACCTTTGAAATACCAGATGTGGGAGACGGGAGCTGCTAATTTAATATGGCCCATCCGTTCCCTCCGCACCTTGGAACGAGTGACTTCTACGCCGCAGCGGTCACAGACAATTCCTTTATAGCGAACACGTTTATATTTTCCGCAATGGCACTCCCAGTCACGGGTTGGCCCAAAGATTTTTTCGCAAAAAAGCCCTTCGCGTTCCGGTTTTAGGGTTCGATAATTGATTGTTTCAGGTTTCTTAACTTCACCATGAGACCACTCTTCGATCATCTCCGGTGAAGCCAGACCAATACGCATCCGGTCAAAGTTGTTGACGTCTAGCACGGTTCTCGCTCCTTTCACCCGGTTCTATTCCAAGTCTTCGTCGTCATCAAAGCTCAGAGCTTCGTCTTCGACCACTTCGTCCTCTTCTTCAAGGAGTTCCTCTTCATCTCCTTCACGAGCACTATGAGCTGCGGGAGCCGGGAGGTCTTCGTGAAGATCGATGCCTAGCTCTTTCGCTGTCTCGGTGACATCTTCTTCGATCTCGCGAATTTCGATCTCTTCATCATCTTCAGAGAGAACACGAACATCCAAGCATAAGCTCTGCAATTCTTTAATGAGAACCTTAAAGGATTCTGGAACACCCGGTTCAGGGATATTTTCACCTTTGACGATGGCCTCATAGGTCTTAACCCGACCAACCACGTCATCGGACTTGACTGTAAGAATCTCTTGCAGGGTATAGGCCGCTCCATAAGCTTCCAGAGCCCAAACCTCCATCTCCCCGAAACGTTGACCACCGAATTGAGCTTTACCGCCCAAAGGCTGCTGAGTAACCAAGCTGTAAGGTCCGGTGGAACGAGCATGGATCTTATCGTCAACCAAATGGTGCAGTTTCAAGAAGTACATATACCCAACGGTAATCTTATTATCGAAGGGATCCCCGGTTCTACCGTCATAAAGAACGGATTTACCATCTTCGGGCAGTCCGGCCTTTTTCAAAGTCTCAAACACATCGGCTTCCGTAGCCCCGTCAAAAACAGGGGTAGCAAGACGGAGTCCAAGGGCTTTAGCAGCCCGACCCAAGTGAGTCTCCATAACCTGACCGATGTTCATCCGGGAAGGAACGCCCAACGGGTTCAAGACGATTTCTACAGGAGTGCCATCTGGCAAGAAGGGCATATCCTCTTGCCTCATAATGCGGGAGATAACCCCTTTATTTCCGTGGCGTCCGGCCATCTTATCCCCAACGGAGATCTTACGCTTTTGAGCGATATAGACACGAACCAATTCGTTGACCCCGGGAGCCAGTTCATCGCCGTTTTCACGGGTAAAGACTTTAACATCGACGATCTTACCGGCCTCACCGTGAGGTACACGGAGAGAAGTATCCCGAACTTCACGAGCTTTTTCTCCAAAGATCGCTCTCAGGAGGCGCTCCTCGGCAGTCAGCTCAGTTTCACCCTTCGGGGTAACCTTACCGACTAAGATATCCCCGGGACGAACCTCCGCACCGATGCGGATAATACCACGCTCATCCAGGTCTTTCAGAACGTCTTCACCGACGTTAGGAATATCCCGGGTGATTTCCTCAGGTCCTAGCTTGGTATCCCGAGCATCAGCTTCATATTCTTCTATATGAATGGAAGTATAATAATCTTCCTTAACCAGCTTTTCGCTGATCAAGATAGCATCCTCGTAGTTATAACCTTCCCAAGTCATAAAGGCGATAAGCACGTTACGACCGAGGGCCAGTTCACCATGATCCGTAGAAGGTCCATCGGCGATGATCTGACCAGCTTCTACCCGCTCGCCCTTGAGAACGATAGGACGTTGATTAATACAGGTTCCTTGGTTAGAGCGCAGGTATTTCGACAATTTATGTTTTTCTAAGGTTCCACCATCGTGACGAATGATGATTTCCTCGGCAGTGGCACGCTCAATAGTACCATCCTTAGTGGCTATGACACAGACTCCGGAATCCTTAGCTGCCTTATACTCCATTCCTGTTCCGACATAAGGAGAGTCGGTGCGCAAAAGAGGTACGGCCTGCCGCTGCATGTTGGCACCCATCAAGGCACGGTTAGCATCATCATGCTCTAAGAAGGGAATCAACGCGGTCCCTATAGAAACCATTTGCTTCGGAGATACATCCATATAGTCAATTCGATCGGGTGGCACAAGGACGAAATCAGGACCATGACGACCATCAATCTTTTCTTCAATAAAGGTGCCATCCTCAGTTAAGGGCGAATTGGCCTGAGCCACAACAAATTTTTCTTCCTCATCAGCTGTCAAATAGTCAATCTGATCGGTGACTCGACTATTGATAACCTTGCGATAAGGTGCTTCGACAAAGCCGTATGGGTTAATCCGCCCATAGGTACTCAAAGAACCAATCAAGCCGATGTTAGGACCTTCAGGGGTCTCGATCGGACACATCCGGCCGTAGTGGGAGAAGTGAACGTCACGTACTTCGAAGCCGGCACGTTCACGGCTTAAGCCCCCGGGGCCCAAGGCACTGAGACGGCGTTTATGTGTCAATTCAGCCAACGGGTTGGTCTGATCCATAAACTGAGACAGCTGGCTACTACCAAAGAATTCTTTTATAGCAGCAACAACTGGACGTATGTTGATAAGAACTTGAGGCGTGATGACATCCACATCTTGAATCGTCATCCGTTCCCGAACCACTCGCTCCATCCGGGATAAGCCAATACGGAACTGGTTTTGGAGTAGTTCCCCGACTGAGCGTAGTCGACGATTACCGAGATGATCGATATCATCCTTGTGACCTTCTCCAGCCATTAGATTCAGCATGCGACGCAAGGAAGCGATAATATCTTCCTTAGTCAAATGATGGACCTCTTTAGGAATGTCTAGATCCAATTTCTTATTTAACTTATAGCGACCAACCTTCGCTAGGTCATATCGTTTAGCATCAAAGAATAAAGCTTCTAAGAGAGAGCGCGCACTATCCACGGTCGGAGGCTCGCCTGGGCGCAGACGCTTGTAAATCTCAACTAGCGCTTCCTCGGTAGATTCCGTATTATCCCGTTCTAGAGTAATGCGAATATGCTCGTTATCATCAAATAGCTCAGTGATCTGCCCATTGGTAGCATAGCCCAAGGCCCGAATCAGGACGGTGGCCGGAAGCTTACGAGTTCTGTCCACACGTACAAAGATATTATCATTGACGTCGGTCTCAAATTCTAACCAAGCCCCGCGGTTGGGAATGACAGTGGCACCATAGAGCTTCTTACCGCTGGGATCGATGCTTTCGGCGTAATAAACTCCAGGAGAACGAACCAGCTGGCTAACGATAACCCGCTCAGCTCCATTAATGATGAAGGTTCCCTTGGTGGTCATCAAGGGAAAATCCCCCATAAAGACCTCTTGCTCCTTCACTTCTCCTGTCTCTTTATTAATGAGACGAACTTTAACACGCAGTGGTGCAGCATAGGTTACATCGCGTTCCTTACACTCTTCCACCTCGTATTTAGGCTCTCCCAAGCTGTAGTCAATAAATTCTAGTACGAGATTCCCCGTGAAATCTTGAATCGGAGAAATGTCTCGAAACATCTCCCTCAAACCCTCATCAAGAAACCACTGGTAAGAGTTTTGTTGAATTTCGATTAGATTTGGCATGTCGAGAACTTCTCGAATTCTGGAATAGCTCCAGCGTTCCCGCGTCCCTACCTTAACAGGATAGAACATGTACGCTTCACCCCTCAAGTGTGATGTCCTCGCCCGAGGATAATAGGAAACTTACTGCTGATGGAGTAGTATGACTCCATCAGACAATATTGTGACATAAACAGCCAAAAGCAAGGCCTCATTTGTAAAACCTCGCTTCACTGTCTATGGAGATCCCTTTTGCGTGATAGTATCAATCAAATGACAATCTCCCCATCGTCACCTTTATTTACTATCCAATGGAATTTTGCCCATCGGAACGTTACTGTCTGGAAGTGAATGGATAAATAGACCATTTTATGTACAGTAACAATTATTAAGGATACCAATATTATTCCTCAATGTCAAGGGGATTTCATTCATTTTTTGCTACATTTTGGTCCGCGTTCCGAATTTATTCTTTAATTATACCTATATCTATTGACTAATTCAATATAACAGCTTGCTCCACTTTCTTATCAGACTTCTTTGGTGGGAAGATTTTCATCTAGTAACACTATTAGAGTAATACTTTTCGTGGCAAGAGTATTACAAGGGCAATAAACATTTACTAAAAAAAGAAGCCCTCCACAGAGGAGGGCTCTTTTTTGTCTATGGCTAAATTATTTAACTTCGACAGTAGCACCAGCTTCAACAAGCTTAGCTTTGACAGCTTCAGCATCGTCTTTGCTGACTTTTTCTTTAACAGGCTTTGGAGCGCCGTCAACGAGTTCTTTAGCTTCTTTCAAGCCAAGACCGGTGATTTCACGAACAACTTTGATGACGTTGATTTTGCTAGCGCCAGCATTCATGAGGATAACATCGAATTCGGTTTGCTCTTCAGCAGCAGGAGCAGCAGCAGCGCCAGGAGCAGCAGCTACAGCAACAGGAGCAGCAGCACTTACACCAAATTCTTCTTCGAAAGCTTTGACGAGCTCAGCAAGCTCGAGTACAGTTAAGCCTTTTACGGCTTCGAGAATTTCAGCAGTTTTAGACATTGAAATTTTCCTCCCTAATATCACTTCAAATTATTTTTTGTTTTTGAATCATTATAGAATCCATTATTATTCAGCTACGATGCCGTTTGGGCAGTGCCCGGCATCCTAACCAGAACATCGTACATCAAAATGCGCACATCGATGGTCGAACATCGATTCTCGTACTTCGAATCTTGCTTATGCTTGGGCTTCTTTAAGCTTACGCACTTCTTCCAAGGCATAACCCATTTTGCGGATCGGTCCTTGAAGTACATTGGCCATGCCAACGAGGGGTGCTTGCATTCCTCGTAGGACTTGGGCAAGGAGAACTTCGCGAGAAGGCAGTTCAGCTAAAGCTTTCACACCTGCTTCATCAATGACTTTTCCTTCAACCACACCCGCTTTAATAGCGAATGTCTTAACCTTTGTCGCCTTAAGAAATTCAGCTAATACTTTAGCAGGAGCCACCGGATCAGCACTGAACGCAACGGCTGTAGGTCCTTCAAGATATCCATCTAAACCTTCAATACCGACTTCATGAGCTGCACGGCGCACCATGGTGTTTTTTAAGACGCGGTAGTCTACACCAGCTTCACGCAATTGAGCACGTAATTGGGTGACTTGGGCAACGGTCAAACCGCGATAATCGGCGAGAACAACCCCTGTTGAGTTTTGGAACTTTTCCTTAATCTCAGCAACCACCAGTGCTTTTTCTTCGATATTTGGCATTTAAGTCCACCTCCTTCCGAACGATACGACTCACATTCATTAAAAAACCTCCGCTTGACTGCAGAGGTTAAGAAGGCCCAATAATTTAAGGCTATCTCTTCAACCTCGGCAGGATATTAAGCTACAAGAGCCCCTGCTGTCTACAGTGGAAGGCTATTCAATTCGTCTAGAGTATATCTCATCTATGCAAACCTGTCAAGAAACTTTCCCGACATTATGTGAGATTCAGATTAAAATGCTTTGACCGGGTTAATCCGAACTCCAGGTCCCATGGTAGAGGACACTGTAGCACTGCGGACATATTGACCCTTAGCAGCAGCAGGCTTTGCTTTAAGCAAGGTCTCTGCCAGAACTTTATAGTTCTCGAAAAGTTGCTCTTCGCTAAAAGATACTTTGCCGATTGGAGCATGAATGATACCGGCTTTGTCAGCACGATATTCAATCTTACCTGCTTTGATCTCTTTGACAGCTTTTTCGACATCAAAGGTTACAGTACCGGTCTTAGGGTTTGGCATAAGTCCTTTAGGACCAAGCACACGACCCAGCTTCCCGACCATACCCATCATATCGGGTGTTGCTACAACGACCTCAAAATCAAACCAGCCTTGCTCAATTTTGGCGATCATGTCTTCAGCACCAACAAAATCTGCACCAGCAGCCTCCGCTTCTTTAGCTTTTTCGCCTTTAGCGAAAACTAAGACGCTACGAGTTTTACCAGTTCCATTCGGAAGCACAATAGCTCCACGGATTTGTTGATCGGCATGACGTGTATCAATACCGAGCTTGAATGCTACTTCGACAGTTTCGTCAAACTTTGCTTTAGCAACCTTTTTAACGATAGCTATCGCTTCTGCTGGCTCATGAAGAGCTGCGCGGTCAAAAGCTTTAACTGCTTCTTGATAGTTTTTTCCTACTTTGGCCATTCTTTAACCTCCTAGTGGTTCTTCGGGACTAGCCCTCCCACTTAAATATTTAACCTTCAACAATAGTGATTCCCATGCTGCGCGCAGTGCCTTCAATCATGCTCATAGCTGCTTCAACACTTGCTGCATTGAGATCCTTCATCTTGGTTTCGGCGATTTCGCGAACCTTGGTCTTGCTGACTTGAGCTACCTTTTTGCGGTTAGGCTCAGCAGAACCCGACTCAATGTTGGCTGCCTTCTTTAATAAAATAGATGCAGGGGGAGTTTTGGTAATAAAGGTAAAGGATCGGTCTTCATAAACGGTAATCTCAACCGGAATAATCAGTCCCGCTTGATCCTTTGTGCGCTCGTTGTATTCTTTGCAGAAGGCCATAATGTTGACCCCGTGCTGACCAAGAGCCGGACCAACCGGAGGTGCCGGATTTGCTTTACCTGCGTTGATAGCTAGTTTTACCAAACCAACGACTTTCTTTGCCATAGTTACACCTCCTTAATAGGGTAATTACTACTTAGCTTAGTCGACTTTCTCGACTTGTGCAAAATCAAGTTCTACCGGTGTCTCCCGTCCAAACATTGAAACGGAAACCCGGAGCTTTCCTTTATCTCCAAGGATTTCACCAACAATAGCGACAAAATCCTTAAAAGGACCTGAGGTAACACGTACGCTTTGACCTACAGAATAATCCACTCTCGTACGAATTTCTTCCACACCCATTTGACGTAAGATGGCTTGAACTTCATGATCTAATAAAGGTATTGGCTTGGCACCGGTTCCGACAAAGCCGGTCACGCCCGGAGTATTGCGCACCACATACCATGAATCGTCCGTCATATCCATTTCCACCAGAACATAGCCTGGGAAAACCTTACGCTTGGCGACTTTCTTCTTCCCATTTTTGATTTCGATCTCATCTTCCATAGGAACAAGAACGCGGAAGATTTTATCTTCCATATTCATAGACTCTACGCGTTTTTCAAGATTAGTCTTCACCTTATTCTCGTAGCCAGAGTAAGTGTGAATAACATACCAGTTCTTTGTCATATTTCGAACAGGAACCTCCAATACAAGGCCCCAAAACAACTTGCCAAAAGCATTTGGGCAACCTGTTTGAGAACCTATCCGAGAATCTTGGTCACTAAAATACTAAATCCACTGTCTACAACCCATAGCAAGACAGCTACGAAAGCGACAGCGACGAGAACCACTCCAGTATAAGTCAAAAGCTGTTTACGGTCTGGCCAGTGTACTTTCTTAAGTTCACTCCATACTCCTCTGAGGTACTCTGATGACTTCTCTTTTCCAGGAGCATTCGTTTGCTTTTTAACTGCGCCCATCCAATCACTTCCTTACAACTCTGAGTCACCAATACTGACAACGCAGCCCGGCGTACAGACATTTGGCAGATACGATAAATAAAACTTGGCGGCTGCCTTAGTTGCGTTATACAATCAATCGATGTAGAAACCTTCTTACTTGGTTTCTTTGTGAGATGTGTGGGACTTGCAAAACTTACAATACTTTTTAACTTCTAAACGATCCGGGTTGTTTTTCTTATTCTTTATAGAAGCATAATTTCTGTTTTTACATTCGGTACAAGCTAAAGTAATGCCAACACGCATTTACGAACACCTCCCTGGGCACGACTAAAAAATCCGCATTCAATCCATGCTCATAATACATTATCATATGAAAATTAGCATGTCAAGATTTTATTCCCAGATCCCTTTTCGCTGCCTTTGAGCTTCTTTCTGCAGCGCCGTAAAATCTTCAACATATTTCACATTGGGTGGATAGGTGGTTACCGTCGCATGTCCCTCGCGAAGAAGGACTTTGTTGACCATTTCTCCATTCAGATAAACATAAGCGAGAAGCCTATCATACTGATCCCGTTCTTCCACATCCAGTTCAATCTCTACCTTTTTACCTTCCAGTAAGCCCCGAGTAAACTCTGCTGACACTTTCCCATAGGGCACAACACGATCTGGGTTGTTGGGAACGGATTCAGGGGTATTGATACCGATAAGCCTTACTCTTTCTCTTTGCCCATCCATTCTCAGTATGATTGTATCCCCGTCAACCACCCGTTCCACAGTATAGGGTCCTCTAATCAGGGCCTCCGAAATCGTTTCCGAAAGTGTTGTTTTCGCATCTTTTTCTGGAATCCAATCAATATCTGCGATTGCCGCCAACAGTGCGAGCAAGCAAATAAATCCAACAGACATTATTTTTCTTCTTTTCATATCAACTCACCACGATCCATTGTTTCCTCTAAACAGGCTTTGAGATATGTCCGCCATCTAAAAACGGCTTCCGGAATTCTCCGAAAGCCCTTAGTCTACTTGGTTGCGGGAGCCGGATTTGAACCGACGACCTTCGGGTTATGAGCCCGACGAGCTACCGCTGCTCCATCCCGCGACGTTAATCGATATTCGAGGCACGAAGTTCGATGCTCGAACTACTGTATTC
>JBFWMF010000029.1:0-38834 GCA_050251735.1 Desulfitobacterium sp. | reverse complement strand
GAGGTTTAGCGATATTGGTTACGTAGAGTGTCAGCTCATTCATCTGAACAATAAGGATTAGGTTTTCAAAGAACGTTCGGGAAGGTTTTATAACCTTAACCCAATATCTATCTTACAAGGAGGATGAAACAGTATAATTCGTATTATCAGGTCAGATAAATGAGTTGCCGGCAATTTATCTAGGCTAAAGAATATTAAAAGGAGTGGCGAAATTGAAAAAGAAATTTTTGGCTATTGCTATGGCTTCAGCGGTTATGTTAACAGGTGCAGGGTATGCCGCATGGACAGATAGCACAGTATTAGAGTCCACAGTACGTACTGGTAATTTCGATATGCAAATTTCTAAGGCTAGTACACGTACTGGTGATAATCAAGCCCAAAACGAAGCACATGATTGGCATTCTTATGATTGGACACATTCAGGTCAAGTTTGGTTTGATGCTAATACAGCGGTAGTCGAATTTAAAGATTTGTATCCCGGTGGAATGGTTCAAGTAGATTTGACACAAGTGAATAAGGGGAGCATTCCCGCTAAATTAAAGAGTGTAGAAGTTAAATACTTAGAAGGAAATAGGGCAGTATATAATAATCTATTGGCTCAGAGCTCTTGGAAAGCTGATATCAATGGAGATGGATCTCAAGATGCTTGGGATCACGTAGACGGATGGAAAACATGGGATAGCTTGTCTGAAGAAGTGAATCAATTAATTGCAAGCACTGATCAAAGAAATCTAGTTATTGAGCCAAATGGTTGGTTCGCACTGGGTGACGGTACAGAGGACGGTTGTATTAAATTTAAATTAAATCCCGACGTAGGAAATGAATTTCAAAACCAATCTGTAAAATTCCAGATAAAATTTAACTGGGAACAATGGGCTACTGATCCAGATGCAAATCCATATGATAAAGGCGTAGATTTACCTGGCTATGGCGGAGATGGCGACCTACAAAAATAAATACTAAATAAACGGGCAGCTTGAGTAGAACGGTTATTCTACATCAAGCTGCCTCGTTCAGCACTCGGGACGGGAAAGGCATTCGAAGTTTGTCTTCGGGGGTCTTCTTTTCCTCTACGGGGTCGTACCCTTTTAAAATTCTTTCAGGATCCTTTCAGGATTTGACAAAAAATAATAAGCATTTTAATGCAACAAGCAATAAGGTGCTTAATGTTATTTATAGCAAGTTTTTAAAGTCCCATGTATAGAAATAATTACCAAACCTATGAAGGAATATAATGGTATTTATAGAATTTAAAGTATATAAATTTCTAGGAGTGTTGTTGATGAGGAAAATTCAGCTGAGAAAAGATTTGAAGTTAGCCATTATAATAATTTGTGTTGCACTTATAGGCGTCTTGGCAACACTTTCCTTCCTTCAGTATAAGAACCCAGGTGTTGAGGAAAAGAAGGTTCCTCTTTATAGTTATGAAAGTAAAGGCAATATTAATTACCAGGTTTTCCTGAAGCCCAATTCGTTGTATGATACGAAGAGTTTAGGTGAGGAGCAAGTTTACTTAGCGAATTTGGTCGATTATGTTGATACCGTCTATAATTACGAGTTTAATGGGGAACGAGAGGCTGAAATTAAAGGAAGTTATGAAATAATTACAGTCGTTGAGGGGTATACAGGAGAAGGGGATAAGCTCACAACCCTTTGGAAGAAGCAATTCCCTCTTATAGCAAAGACTAATTTTGAAGCTAAGGATAAGAAGTATTCTATAACAAAGAACATTCCACTGAAGCTCAGCGATTACAATGCTTTTGCAGAGAGAATCAAAGAAGAATCAAAAGTCATTACCCAAGCGAAAATAACGACCTTCATGAATGTTGAATTAACAGCTAAGACAGATAAAGGGGTAATAGAAAAAAAGGCTAGCTCATCGCTAGAGGCTCCACTCAATGCTGGATACTTCAAAATAATTAAGGTGCAGAGTGAAGGCAAACCAGAAGCCATTGAAGAGATTCAGTCTGTGCCATTGCCCCTAAACAAAAATCTTCTCATCGGATATGGCATCGGAATCGGTGTGTTATTGATAGCCCTATTCGTTCTTTCATTTGGAACACAAAAAGCGGAAATCGATCCTTTCTCAAAAGAACTAAAGAAGATCTTTAAGAAGCATGGGACGCGCTTAGTTGCTTTAGAATCAGAAATCGCTGCCACAATCGAGCAGCAGAGTCGGGTTCGATCCATAGAGGATTTAGTAAGGATTAGCGATGAGTTAGGTAAACCCATCATTTATAAGTACAGTGACAACTCCAAAGAGAGTTTAAGATTTTGGGTTATAGATGATCAAAGATATTATTTATTCGATGTAAAAGAGATGATTGGGCCCAGCCTTTCCCTAAAGGAAAAGGTGAGGATATCAGCCGCTAGAAAAAATGCAGAGAATCTTATCATGACAGAGAATAGTGAGAAGGAGATTGCTACGACAAGTTCGTTAGATCATAAGATTTCCAATGAAAGTAAAGAACCAACAGTATTGACTTGGCAGAATGTTTGATCCGATTGCCTAGAGATTGGACTTAACCGTCCTTTAGCACCCGTCGCCTATAGAGGCAGGGGTTTTAGGGCGGATTAGTTCAGTGATAAAGGGAAGAACCAATCAATTTATGATTTGGTTCTTCCCTTTATTTATCCACATGTTTCTAGGTACCATAACTTAATAGACTTAAGGATACTAAAAGATAACACATTTTAGGATTTAAGTTCAGTATTCTAAAAATATAATAGAGGGGGATAGGTAGGTATAGTTTTAAAGTGAATATAGGAGTGTGGGGATAATGAGAAGTGAAAAAAAGAAGAGGTTTTTACAAAGAACGACAGGATTAGCATTGTTTATCCTAACTCTCTATTTCGTTTTCAACGCCTATACAGGGCTAACTTATGCAGTTGAACTCAGTGCAACTCAATCGGGAATAACGATTGATCAAGCTGAGCTTTTCAACATAGAAAATCTGTATCCTGGGCACCCCCCAGCGGAATCAAAGAGACCACTAAAAATTAAAAACACGGGAACAGCAGATTTACAAGGCATAATTTCCTCTGAGTTAAGCAGCGGAGAGTCTCGTCTTTATAATATCTTAAAGTTAAATATTATTAATGATCAAGGAACAGCAATTTACAGTGGGAGCCTCGGTAGTTTAAAGGACTTTGATCTGGGGGCGATTAGACCCGGAGGAAGTAAGACTTTTGATTTTACATTAGAACTACCTGTTGATGTCGACAATTCCTATCAAGCCTTAAGCACTTCCTTCCGGTTTAATATCACAGCTGCCGGAGGTTCTGGAGATGATGACCCAGGCGATGACCCAGGCGATGACCCAGGCGATGACCCAGGCGATGGCACTGACCGCATCGACGGTAATGATCGAACCGATACTGCTATCAAGATTAGTCAACAAGGCTGGACTAACGGTGCAGTGGCTGTAATATTAGCACGAGATGATGATTTTCCGGATGCACTTGCTGGTGTCCCCTTGTCACGAAAACTAGACGCGCCGATCCTACTCACCAATAAGAATATACTAAGCCCTGGGACAGAAACTGAGATCGAGCGACTTAAGGCAAAAACAATCTATATTCTTGGTGGGACGGGTGCAGTGTCCCAAGGCATCCAGGATAAGTTAGTTAATAAAGGACTCGAAGTTATCCGCATTGGTGGGGTGGATCGATTTGCAACGGCGGCACTGATTGCTAGACAAATAAATGCCCAGGGAATAGCGGTGCTTACGTATGGATATGATTTTCCTGATACCTTAGCGATTTCACCTTGGGCAGCCGCTAATTCTGTTCCCATTTTATTGACACAGAATCGATATCTTTCCCCAGTCACTGCAGCAGCCCTAGAGGATCTCAATATCCAGGAAACCATAGTTATTGGGGGAGTAAGTGTAATCAGTGATGAGGTTGCCAATAATCTTCGTGGGATGGTTCGATACGGAGGTACTAATCGTTATCAGACCAATATCGAGATACTTGAGAATCTTGTCGGTGGTAACTACAGTCTCTGCTTGGCTACTGGAAGGAATTTCCCTGATGCTCTAGTCGGTGCAGCCTTCGCAGTTAAAACTGATAGCAATATTCTGTTAGTGGATAGAACTCTCGCTAACCCCCAAATTGTAAAATTTTTAACTAAGCATAAAGGGTCCATTCGCATTCCCTACGTATTTGGCGGGGAAGGCGCCGTGAGTGAACAAGTGATGGAAAAAATACATTCCCTCAAATAGCTTATGTGTATGATAAGAAATCTATAAAACCGATTCACAGGTCAAGGTGAATCGGTTTTATGCATATACCTCCATGGAGGTACATAGTTATCCATAAGTACCATAAATTTTACCTAATTGGAGGTGCAAAAGGGTATTCTCTGGGTCGAAGAAAGTAATTAGAAAAAATTGGATAATAAACTAACAAGCTAAAGTCATTGGAGGTAAGGGCTAAAGATGCATTATGTTAGTTTAAGCCAAAAGATAAATAATTCTTTGACGAATTTTCTTCAACTCTATCCGATGTATCGGGAATATCAAAAAGAAATCCTTGGACTTACTGAAAAACGGATGGCTCAAAGAGAATACCACATGGACAGGTGCACCCTAGATCAACAACTTGTTGAGTATCAGCTCGGCGTTGATATTACAGTAGAGCTTACTAAGGCAGCAATGCACTTCAAGTCACTGCCAGAGTCTATGGAGACTAAGGCCTATACTACCTATGACAAGCAGGGCAAGGTAACCAGTCTGCCGTTAACGATCTCCTATTATGTTTAAAGTGAAATGGATAGAGAAGGAGGCAGGGTCAATGATGCCTTATGCGGGTTTGAGCCAGAAAATCAATGAAGTGTTCGAGGGTTTTTTGAGATACTATCCAAGTTACCAGGAATTTCGCAAAGAAATTCTCGAGTTGACGGAAAAGCATATCTCGCAAAGTTTAGCTGCGATGAGCGAGGATACCTTAAACGATTATTTCTTTGGTCACCAACTACACGCTGACATCACAGTGGAAATAACAAAGAATGCCATGGATCTAAAAGAATTATCCGTCCCTGTAAGATCAGTAACGTGTTTACCCTATCCACCGCCTCCCTCGGTTCCTCCGGCTACGAAGGCAAGGATAGTGAAGAGAACCGCACATTTTAATTATGAGAAACAAGGTAATATCATCTTCCTACCCCAAAAATATGCAATTCCTTTGGGGAGGCTATAAAGAATGATAAGACATAAAGTTTCACATAAGGACCGATCACTAGGTGGTCGGTTCTTATGTGCGTTAAAGCTGGAGACAAGGAACTTGTCCCTCTGTCTCAATAGAGAGCATAATCAAGGATTTTAACTTACAAGAGTGAACGACTTACATCCTAACCCCATGTGCACGCCAGGAGGACAAGTGTACTTATTTTCTTGCCCGGAGTTATTGACACAGTACTATGGAATGATAAAATAAATCGTAGGTTGTCTATTATATATAAAAAGGAGAGAAGAATGTGAAAAAAGGAAAAAGGATTATTGCTCTTGCCCTAACCATGCTTTTGGTCGGCGTATCATTAACCGGTTGCGGAGGAAGTAAAGCTGGCAGTACAAACACTGGAGACAAAGTAGATAAGGCTAAAGAGACCCTAATCTACGCTCAAGGCGCCGAGCCAAGAGGACTCGATCCAGCCCTCGTCGACGATGGCGAATCTGCTAAGGTTATGATCAACATCTATGAGGGACTCTTAAAGTATGCTGATGATTCAACTAAAGTTGAACCTTCACTGGCAAAAAGTTGGGAAGTAAGCCCGGATGGTCTTAGCTATACCTTCAAGCTTCAAGAAGGCGTCAAGTTCCACGATGGTACTGACTTTAACGCTGAAGCTGTAAAGATCAACATTGATCGTCAAATCCCACCGCAAGCTACGCCAGACATGGCTTATGGCTCTTTTGTTTATGGATCAGTTAAGGATGTAGAGGTAGTAGATACGAATACTGTTAAGATCAATCTGACTGCTCCTAGCACCCCTTTCCTCAATAACCTGGCTATGGTTATGGCTGCTCCTATGGTTAGTCCTAAAGCTTTGCAAGAAAAAAGTAACAATCTTAACCAAGCACCCGTGGGAACAGGCCCTTACAAATTTGTGAGTTGGGCAAAAGATGAGAACATAGTTTTAGAACGCTATGAAGAATATTGGGGCGAGAAAGCTCTGACGAAGAATGTTATCTTTAAATTCATCAAAGATAACTCCGCTCGTGTCGTTGCCCTAAATAACGGTGAAGCCGATATGATCGATGGAATAGATGCTACAGTCGTTGATCAAATTACCGGTGCAGGAAATAAAGTATTCCAAGCTCCTGGTATGAACATCAACTATTTGGCTTATAACACCTCTAAAGCACCTTTTAATGATGCAAAGGTCCGCAGAGCTGTTTCTCAGGCTATCAACGTTCCTGAGTTAGTACAAAGCCTCTATCAAGGTTATTCTGAACCCGCAACTTCCGTACTACCAACCTTCATGGAAGGCTATGACGCAAGTGTTGCTCAGGTCGCTTATGATCCCGCCGCTGCTACAGAGGCTCTCAAAGCAGCTGGTTTAACCAACGTTCACATCATTACTTACACTAATCCAAGACCTTATAATGCCGCTAACGGTCAAGCCCTTGCGGAGGCTATCCAAGGCTATCTTTCCAAAGTTGGCGTAACCGCTACTATCGACTCTTATGACTGGACAACCTATAAAGAGAAAGTCAAAGCCGGTGACTATGACATCTGCTTCTATGGCTGGATCGGTGACAACGGAGACCCAGACAACTTCATGTATCTGTTAGCCCATGAAGATCCTACTATGAATGTAGCTCGTTATAAGAACCCAGAATTCAATGCTTTGATCGCAGAAGGCATTAAAGCTCCTGCAGGCGCAGATCGCAACGCTATCTATACCAACCTTGAGAAAATAGTTGCTGAAGATGCTGCTTGGCTTCCCATTTCCCATGCTCAGACCCTTGCAGCTTATAGCCCCAAAGTTCAAAACTTTTTGTACCATATGACTGGTGTTACCCCATTTGCTGGAGTATCCAAACAATAATAAGGTAAAAAGAAAGAAGCTGGGTGCCGAGAACCGGTCTTTGTGCCGGTTCCCGGTTTTGCTTTTTCATTAGAATCTTCCGCCGTGTTTTCTATATCTTAAGAGCCGAAGGGTGTTGGAGATGTTAAAGTATATCGTTAATAGAATCTTGATGTTGATTCCTGTACTAATAGGTGTATCCATTATTGTTTTCCTAATTATGCGCGTTTTATCACCTGATCCGGCCCCGATTGTTTTAGGTCAACATGCGACTCAAGAAGCGGTTGATGTTTGGAGACAGGCTAATGGATTAAACGATCCTATTCCTCTTCAATATCTGAACTTTATTGTCGGCGCTATCCAAGGCGATTTAGGCACCTCCTACTATACGAAGGCCCCCGTCATTGATGAAATTATGGCACGTTTCCCAGCCACTATCGAGTTAGCGATGTTTGCTATTATTTTGGCTTCTGGGTTTGGAATTATCATTGGAATTATTTCCGCGGTAAAAAAGAATTCCTTATTTGATAACGCGGGTATGCTTCTAGCCTTAGTTGGCGTATCTATGCCCATCTTTTGGCTGGGTATTTTGCTGATTATTTTTTTCTCAGGCACACTTCATTGGCTTCCCTCCAGCGGGAGAATCGATCCCTTGTTAAGGCCTATGGATGTTACAGGATTTTATCTTATTGATAGCTTGATTGCAGGAGATATGGAGGCCTTTGCGGATGCGTTCCAGCATCTGATCTTGCCGGGAGTCGCCCTAGCCATGTATTCGATGGCCATTATTACCCGGATGACTCGCTCCAGCATGTTAGAGACCTTGCAGCAGGATTATATTCGGACAGCACGAGCTAAAGGGGTTTCCGAGGGGAATGTGGTTCGCAAGCACGCCTTTCGCAACGGCTTGATTCCGATTGTGACGGTAATTGGCCTCCAGTTGGGGAGTCTGCTCGGTGGAGCTGTCTTGACGGAAACCGTCTTCTCTTGGCCGGGCATTGGTTCTTATACGGTTGCCTGCATTCTGAAGTCCGATTTTCCGGTAGTACAGGGAGTTGTCCTGCTTATTGCCACAATATTTGTGCTCATGAATTTGCTAGTAGACGTGATCTATGCCTTTTTAGATCCACGTATTAAATATTCCAAGTAGGAGGTTGCTTGTATGAAAAAGGATACGAGTTCAGGTTCAGATGTTAATCTGATGCAGGCTGCTGAATACGTGGAAAAACCAGAGTCGCAGCTCAAGGAAATGTGGGATACCCTGAAGCAGAATAAGGCCGCAGTCGTCGGATTGTGTATCATAACTATATTGTTTCTCATCGCCCTCGTGGTCTGGGTAAGTGAACTACTAGGGATCCAGGTTTTGCCTTATGATCCTAATTACTCGGATATGTCGAAAAGCTTCACCCCACCGAACTCAGAACATTGGTTTGGTACAGATCAATTAGGAAGAGATATGTTCAGCAGGGTTCTTGACGGAACGAAGATTTCTCTCTCTGTTGGGGTAGCGGCGGTCTCTATTTCTCTCACCATCGGTGTCATCCTAGGTGCTATCGCTGGGTATCGCGGTGGCCGCACAGATACGATCATTATGCGGTTTATGGATATGATTTTAGCGATTCCTTCCATCTTGTTAGCGATTGCCTTCATGGCTGCTTTGGGTAAGGGCATAGATAAAGCGGTCATTGCTATCGGGCTGGTGTCCATTCCGGAGTATGCCCGTATCGTCAGGGGCAGCATTCTATCCATCAAAGAAAGCGATTATGTGCAAGCGGCTAAAGTCATCGGTAACAAGGACAGCCGTATTATCTTTAAGCATATTTTACCGAATATCATCTCCTTGATTGTTGTTCGGGCCACTTTGGGAATTTCCACCGCGGTACTCGATACAGCAGCTCTTGGCTTTTTAGGTCTCGGTGTCCAACCGCCTTTTGCTGAGTGGGGCGATATGTTAGGAAGGGCAAGAGGTTTTATTTTTACCGCACCCTATACCTTGATTTTCCCAGGTGTTGCGATTACGACTACCGTTTTGGCCTTTAACTTACTGGGCGACGGGCTTCGCGATGCTCTTGATCCGAAATCCAGAATAAAGTAGGGGTATGAGTACGATGTTATTGGAAGTAAACAACTTAAAAACAGAATTCAAACTGAAACGTGGTACGGTCAGAGCAGTCGATGATATTAGTTTTTCAGTCGATAAAGGTGAAATACTGGCTATTGTCGGCGAATCCGGCTCGGGTAAAAGCGTCACTTCACTTTCAGTTATGGGGCTTTTACAGAAACCTGGCCGCATCGCCGATGGTGAAATTCTGTTTGAAGGACAGAATTTAGCCCAGATGAGCCAAAAAGAATTGCGAGATATCCGGGGCAACAAAATCTCCATGATCTTTCAAGAGCCCATGACATCTTTGAATCCGGTCTGGCGCATCAAGGATCAGATCATGGAAAGTCTCATGATCCACAAGAATATGGATAAAAAGCAAGCACTGACCAGGGCGATTGAGCTGTTGGACATGGTGGGCATACCCTCGGCAGCCGAACGAGCCAATGACTATCCTCACCAAATGAGCGGGGGGATGCGCCAGAGAGTTATGATTGCCATGGCTTTGTCCTGCGAACCTCAGCTTTTAATTGCTGACGAACCGACCACAGCTCTTGACGTGACGATTCAGGCCCAGATTCTTGACCTGCTCTATCACATGCGCGAGAAGTTCAATATGGCAGTCTTGTTGATTACTCACGACCTTGGTGTCGTTTCGGAAGCAGCCGACCGGGTTATTGTCATGTACTGCGGCAAGATCGTAGAAGAGGCCGATGTCAAGTCGCTATTCAAAAACCCTCTTCATCCCTATACGGTTGGATTGCTCAACTCCATTCCCCAGATTGATGATGATAGTGATGAGCGTCTGTATATGATCAAAGGCATGGTTCCCAATCCCTTAAATATGCCTTCAGGATGCTCTTTTTCCGATCGTTGTGATCGTTCGATGGAGCGCTGCACTAAAGAAATGCCGGAGCTTCGCGAGGTCGACGGGCATAAGGTGCGTTGCTTTTTGTATGACGAAACTAAGGAAGGGGAATTGAATGCCGAATGAGCGAAGTATTGATAGATATTCAAAACCTTTCCAAGCACTTTCCTGTGGGAACCAGTTTTTTTGGCAAGACGGTGTCTTTACTTAAGGCAGTAGATGGGGTTTCTTTCACCATCCAAAAGGGTGAGGCCTTTGGCTTAGTGGGTGAATCCGGTTGTGGTAAAACCACCCTTGGAAAAGTCATTGTCAATCTTCATAGTCCGACGAGCGGGAAAATGATTTTTGAGGGAAAAGATCTTACCGCCCTGAAGGAAAACGAGCGGAGAGTTCATTGCAAAGATATCCAGATGATCTTTCAGGATCCCTATGCCTCACTTAATCCACGCATGACTGTCGGAGACATTATTGCTGAGCCCATCATCATCAATAAGCTGCTACCGGCTAATAAGGTGGAGGAACGAGTTACCTATCTGTTAAACTGTGTAGGCCTCGCCCAGCACCAAAGAAATCGCTACCCCCACGAATTCTCAGGGGGTCAGCGCCAACGGGTTGGAATTGCCCGAGCCCTAGCTGTGGAGCCCAAGCTGATCGTCTGCGATGAACCGGTCTCTGCTTTGGATGTATCTATTCAGGCCCAGGTGTTGAATCTCTTGGCCGACTTAAAGGATGAATTTGGACTGACCTACCTCTTCATTGCCCATGGTTTGAACGTGGTTAAGCACATCAGTGACCGGGTCGGGGTAATGTATCTAGGTAAGTTAGTAGAAATCGCCCCTAAGAAGGAGTTATATGCCAATCCTTTACATCCCTATACGCAGGCTTTACTCTCTGCAATACCCATCATTGATCCGGAGAAGAAAAAGCAGCGGATCATCTTAGAGGGAGATGTGCCCAGCCCCATTAACCCTCCTGACGGCTGCCGTTTCAGCTCTCGTTGCTTTAGGGAAATGGAGCAGTGTAAGAGCCTGACACCGGAGCTCAAGGAAATTACGCCCGGACACTGGGTCTCTTGCCATCTATTTGACTAGGGAAGAAGATTTGATTCCTACAGCGAACAAAGCGCACAATAAAGCCATGGGGTGCCGTAAAGCGGCATGGGAGTCTGATATGCCAAAAAAGGAGTTGTCACTCTACACAAAGTAGAGAGACAACTCCTTATACTTTCGAAATACTATAACCCTTGAGGAGATCTTTTCCTCACTTATATTATACCACTATTTTATCGAAAATATTAGCCTTATAATTCCAGTCCAGAGTGTGTATGATACTTAGCAGAAGGAACAAGGTAAAGCTAGAGGGGGCTTGAATATTGGAGAAGAGACAGCCAGAGCAAGTTTTTGAAAGTAATCACCTAGAGGATACGATAGCCATAGCCAGAGAACAATTAGCAGCCATAAGGCGGAAAAATGAAGAGAATAAGGCGAATATTATCGCAGCCAAAAAAGAACTGAGAGACGATACCTCCCATTCAATCGCGAATCTTTGGTCAAAGGATGACTTTCTCGACCTTGTCAATTTAAGTCAATTTGCGAACCAGGTATCAGACAAGCTCTCGGAGTATGATCTGCAAGCCAAGAAAATGTTGGCTTTAGAGAAATTGATCGATTCGCCCTATTTTGCCAGGATTGATTTTAAGTTCGACGGCGAGGCGGACTTCGAAAAGATCTATATTGGGCGATCATCCCTCCAAGATGAGCAAAGCTATGAAATGATTGTCTATGACTGGCGCTCTCCAATCTCCAGCGTCTTTTACCGTTTTACCCTAGGAGAAGCGTTTTATGAATCCCCGAGCGGCAGGATCACCGGCCAAGTGAATCTAAAGCGACAGTATGAAATCAAATGGGGCCAACTGGAATACTATTTTGATGCTGATGTTCAGATTATTGATGAATTTCTTAGAAAACTCCTTTCCCAAAATGCTTCCTCCCAGATGAAAACCATCGTGGAAACCATTCAAAAAGAACAGGATATGATTATCCGGGATATGGAAGTAGATCTAATGATGGTCCAAGGGGCAGCCGGAAGCGGCAAGACTTCAGTGGCCTTGCACCGGGCAGCCTATCTAATGTATCAGGGACTGACCGAAAAATTGACCCATAACAATATCGTGGTGATCTCACCCAACCGACTTTTTGAACGATACATTGCCAATGTCTTGCCGGAGCTGGGGGAGAACCAAGTCAATTCCCTTTTGTTTGATGATATACTGAGTAACCTTTTACAGCGAGAGGATATCCAGACTAGGAATCAATTTTTGGAATCTGTGCTCACCTCCGATAGTCAAGGAGGCGGAACAATCCTTAAGAACGCCATGAAATTCAAAGGGTCCAGCCAGTTTGTAGAGATATTAAGACGTTTCATCGTGGATTTGCCCACGCACTGGATTCAGTTTACCGATATTTATTATGATGGGAAAGTATTGGCCAGCCGCCAATTACTAAAAATCGAGCTATTAAAAAGAAACCCAGAGCTTCCATTGAGCGTTCGCTTGCAGCACTTGGAAAAATCGATATTAAAATCCGTTCATAAACAGCGCGAAGAGCGCCTGGAAAAGCTAAGAAGCTATGTTGCTGAAAAGCCTGAGCATGAGTTTGAAGTAGAAGAAGTGGCCCGAATGTTATCTATACAAGAGAGCACAGTCCTGATTAAGACCATCCGCAAGTTTACTGAATTGGATTACTTTGAACTCTACAGGAAGCTTTTCAGTGACATAAACTATTTTTACTGCTTAGCCAAAGGTTTGGAATTGCCGGCTTGTATAGAGGAAATCCTTAGCCTGACGCGCAAAAACCTGCAAAACAAGGAATTGCAGCATGATGATGCTTTAGCCCTGGCTTTCTTGCAGTTAAAAACCAAGAGTAAAGCTGATTCTAAAGCTATAAAACAGGTGGTCATCGATGAAGCGCAGGATTATCATCCCATCCATTTTGAAATTCTTAAAGAACTGTTTCCCAAAGCTCGCTATACCGTATTGGGCGATATCAATCAAACCATCGGCAAACAGGAGGATATAACGCTCTATGACAGGGTCGCAAAAATCTTAGCTAAAGAAAAATCGACCCTGGTCACCTTGGCTAAAAGTTTTCGCTGTACCCAGGACATATTGGAGTACAGCGCTCAGTTTCTTAGTCCGGGTTCTACCCTCAACAGTTTTAGCAGAAAGGGAGATGTACCGGAGGTCTTCACTGCTCCAAGCCAAGCGGCTCTTGATCAGGTAATTCTCAACGAGGTTAATATCTGTCTGGGAAATAATTATCAATCCATCGGGATAATCTGCAAAGCAGAGAAAGACGCTAATGCTTTATATGGACGCCTGAAGGATAAGATATCCCTTCAATTGATGAATAGTGATACTGAAGTGGACTTAAAAGGTGTATTCACCATCCCCGTATACCTGTCCAAAGGCTTGGAATTTGATGCGGTACTGATCTGCGATGTAGATGAGGAACATTTTCACAGTGACGATGATAGAAGTCTTTTATACATCGCCTGTACCAGAGCGCTTCACCGCCTAAATTTGTTTTACACCGGGGATATCAGCCCCTTGCTTTCAGCCGAGTAGCTTTCACAGCTGATAGTATAATGCGAAGAATATTTCTGAAGAAAAGACTAAATATATTGATTGGTAATGCAGACAGCAACGACGAAAGTTTGAGTTAAGGAGTGAGGCGCTTGGTTTTTCAAAAGATAGCTGCGATTTTGGCTGAGATCATCGGCATTGATGATGAGGATATCACCTCCAACACAGAGTTGAACCGTGAATACGGAATCAAGCCGGTGGACCTTGCTAAGCTGATTATCGAATGTGAGCGGACATTTCGAGTCACGATTCATGATGAGGATGTCTATCGCTTCAGATACCTCAATGATCTTGTGGAGTATATAAGACGGATTAAAGAAGAGGAGTAACCGAAATATCAAAAGCGCGACCGTCACATAACTAAGGGGTTCCATTTTGGAGTTGAAAACGAAAAATCGCAGGGATAATAGCAGATTTCTAGCATATTATTCACATCTAAAATCGCAAGATTTTAGCAGAAAATTAGCCACGATTTGGTTTAATAAATCGTGGCTAATTACACTTCGAGTTGGTTGAACCACCTTATGTCGCTTAATAAGAATAATGCGTAGCAACTCGTAATTCCAGAAGTATTGAAACATCATCTTTTTTTCATGCATATATAGTATTATTCGCAATCGCTTTTAAATCTGCCACTTTTTTAACTTGTCATTTTTCCAGGCGCTATTACTTTTTTCTTGGATATCAATCCAATATACTACACCTTCTACTTTCTAAACAATGTTTAAAGTATAATTCAGATTCCACATTCTTTTCGTTGAAAAACGGCTAACTTTTTCGACTTTTATTACCAAAATATTCAAGACTTTTGAAATTTTTACTTATATAATTAAATTAAATTGCAATGCCTAACTTAAAAAAGGAAGGAGGAATAGATAATCCCTAGAATTGCAATTAAAATAAGGAGTTTTCTGGAAAATGGCAAAGAAATTTAGTCGTTTAGTAAGTATAGTCCTAGGTTTGAGTGTATTTTTAACATTCTCAATTACAAATTCGGCAGTAGCTATTGACGGAAATTCAAACGTATCAATTGATTTAAGTACTCAACATATTATAGAGCCGTTAACTAAAATTGAAGAACAAGAATCTGAGAAAAAACTAAACGAGGCAAAAAAATACGTTGCTAATAAGAGAAAGAATCAACAATCAACTGGGAATATTATCCCTTATTCTTATGGTTCAAGCAAAGTATTATCATATAGTTTTCCGGCATATGCACAAGAACAAAGTACTTGGTGTGGTCCAGCCGCCGCATTTAATGCTATCAAGTATGTAGGAGCAATTACAGTAGACTATTTAGGCAACCCATTAAGTCAAGCTACCTTAGCCTCAGATACGTGGCTTAAGACTGTCTCAAGTGGTGGGCAAACTACTTTTGGTTCGAATTGGACATCTACCATGAATGGATGGGCTCCTGGAAATAATTATGCCAGAATGCTTGCAAGTAATTATGGTAGTAATTGGGAAAGTACGTTTTTAAACAGTGTTATATGGACAATTGACAAAGGGTATCCTGTTATAGCTGACACAAAGCAACATATCGGAGCGAGTTCAACTAATCTAAGTTCCAACTATGCTACTGATTGGTATAATAATAAAGATACGTACCATTATGTGGTAATTTGCGGCTATGATGATGTAAATAAAAAAATATTGTTTAGTGATTCGCATTCGAGCTTTCCTGGATTATACTGGATATCAGTTAGAGATATGGCAAGTTTAACTGATGACTTTGGACTTGTTTGGTAGCTTTAAAGTTTTATTGAAAATAGAAGTGAAGAGTAGATATTACGAATTACCTGCTATCATAAAGTTGAAAGTAGGTAATTCGTAATAAATTAACAGCATGAATAATTCATTGTAACATATTCGCTCATTGAATATGATAAAGTGAGGTGATAATTGTTGTTTAAGAAGGCGATACTATGTTCCTTAGCAATACTAATGATTGGAATAATCACTTTTTTGGTATTAACAAACTATATTCCAAGTAAAGCACCACTTGCAATTATTAAATATAATAATTTATCAATTCCAACCGTTGAATCAATGAATAATTGGTTTGATGAAAAGACTGGTGGAAATAGTCGACTAAGCCTTCCTCCAGAAGAAAACACAAAAGAGTTACTCCCAATATTGGTAGAACCTAATAGTAATATAACAATAGGATTTGATACAAAATTCCGTCCCAAAATGGTTGAAATTTTACAATGGAAAAATGGAAAAATAGTATCCACAGCAATTATAAAAAGCAATATATTTACTGTCCCTTCAGTACCAGGTATTTATGTTTACGAAATCATCGGTAAATGGAATGATACACATAATTCTGCACATTCTTTTCGAATAGAAGTAAAGAATTAACTTCTCCGATATTTATCAGTTTTTATTGAATGATGAATCTAGTTTAAGTCCTGAAGCTTATGCGTTAAGGTTCATCCTTTCTGCCCTTAAAAAGCTACATGTTGTATTTGGGTGTATCCGATTCTAAGAGTTCTTGAATAATCTCCCAATCCCTTAGTCACATAACTGTCGCATTTTCTATTGTCTGGACTACTTATTACTTAGTTATTGTATGCTGGCATATCTGGGCCTGCAATATGATGGTGATGGCCAGCATCATAAGTGGTGTAAAAGTCCCAATTATGTACGTGGTACCCTCCCGGGATATTCAATGCTGGGCCAGAGACGGACTTGTAATAGTGAGAATGACCATGTTCATACATGACCCAGCTTTCGGATTGATGAATGTGACTACCATCAGCAGTGGGTATTGCTGGTCCTGTTATATCTAAGCACTGATGAGAGTGTCCATTCTCGCATGAGGTATGGGTTACGCTGCCATGATTATGGCTTAAAAACCCCTGATTTGACATGAGCATCGCCCTCCTTTACAGCATTATATGCTGTTGGTCGGCGCATTTGCTTGACTATAAAAACTACCATGCCTAGGTCGATAAGAACATCCCCTAAGCTGAAAAGCTGTTTTCCGAAAATAGGAATATTAGCATAAAAAATATCAGCTAGAAAGCCTAACCGAGTTGCTTCTGTAAGGATTCCATGAGTGCCCGTTCCTGTCTCGAGAAGCTGCCGGCTTGATTCCGGGACAAAGGTTGGATCGACGGGCATTAGCCCACCATTGAGAATAATCACTGCGGCATTTAAGGCGATTCCTAGAGTAACCACACTAAAGCCCCGAAAAGCTCGATTAGTCCATGTAAAACCCATCAAGAAAAGGTAAGAGAGCGAGTGAGTAAGAGGAATAATCCAGTGGCTTGACCAGCCAAGATTGAACTTTACGGACCAAAAGGCAAAGATTTGCAAAAGAGCCCCTAAAAATAAGAGCTCTAATCGTTTAAGGTTTATATCAACAAGAGAATTGAGTCTTCCCCCGGCTAAAAAGCCAATAATGATTGCCAAAATAACCGATTCAATCAGCATTGATGTGTGTCTCCCCTTAATGCTCTCTTCTTAGCAGTTAACTATCTGTTCATTTTTTATAGATGCAGGTTCCGTCTGTGGATATTCATTTTGAATAATGCGGCAAAAGGCTTCGACAATTTCCGAATCTAATTGTGTGCCTGCAACACGTCGCAATTCCGCTAATGCTGCACTGGTAGTGAAAGGTTCACGGTAGCTTCGGGTAGAGGTCATAGCATCATAAGCATCAGCTACTGCGATAATCCGGCTTTCAAGGGGGATATCAGTTCCTTTCAACCCGTCAGGATAGCCAGCACCATCAATGCGCTCATGATGATATCTCACTACTGATCCAACATCAAAAAGCGAATTGATGCTCTGCACAATTTGTTGCCCGATGATTGGATGATTGCGGATTATTTCCCACTCGGAATGATCTAGCTGGCCCTTCTTGGTCAATATAGCTTCGCTGACCCCGATTTTACCCACATCGTGAAGAACGCTCGCATACTTGATAAACTCAAGACGAGCTTCCGGCAGGTCCAATTCCTCGGCTAATTTTACTGACCATTGGGCGACACGGCTGGAATGGCCACTTGTATAGGAGTCTTTGGCTTCTAAGGCTTGGACCAGCGCTTCGACCGTGTCGAGGTAATTCTTCCGCATATCCATATAGTTGAAAGGAATGTCGAGCAAGGAGCAAGGGGACAAATAGGAGGATGAGGCCGACTACCCCATAACTTTGATAGATCATCGTCATGAGAAGGCCCAAGGGAGCTAGGGCTAGAAAGTTAGGTATTAAGCTACGGATATTGCTTGTCCAGATAGAAAAAGGTGACCTCTTATATAATATTCCCAATGCAATGGAGACAATAGTTACATTGGTAAAAACATAGATAGCAGCAATAGAAAGATAAAATAAGATCGATTTAAGATCTAAACTGAATTTGTGAATTCCGTATAAGTATAGAAATCCGGTGGCAACAGCTACAGACAAGATGAATTGAGAGGCATTAAAAACACGCTTCCACCAAGGTGCATCTAATTTTTCCGAGGAGATGACAAATAAACCTGCAAAAGCGGCAACGAGTAGAGATACTCCAGGTTCTACGGAGATAATAGAGGAGAAAAAAACGGCGAATCCCACAGTAACATATCCACCGATGGGTAAAGCAACCGGGAGTGATTCACTGGCGATAGCCAAAATCCCAAAAACGAGTAAGTCCAACAAAAGAGTCTGTGTCCAATCCGTTTGCAAAACAACAATACTTAAAGTCGAAAAAGCCATAAGACTCGTGATAAAGAAAAAGCGTCTAAACTTTACAGGTACGTTTTCCATAATATCCCTCATATCTTTAATTGGCCGACTTTAAAGTCACTTAGATTTTGAAGTTAGCGCCTCCAGCGATAACAAGTGTTACAAGTACTGAAATAGCCTTGAACAGTTTGCTCATACGGTAACCCCCCTTACATCATGTGATCAGGTTTTACCGCTTCGCTCTTTTTCCGCTTCGCTCAAAAAGAAAAATAGGGCCTTTTCAATCTAGTGTGCAGTAAAGTCGGCCAAAAATCTTCTTGTATCTATAATTCTAACTTCCTATTCACAGCATCCAAAGCTGCCTTGACGACGGCCTCGCGCTCGTCGCTTTGCACCAGGGCGCAACCCACCAAGGTTTGCTCGCCGACCGGTGTAATTAAGCTAATGGCTACTTGAGCAATTTGATGTTTACCTAGCCGGTTAATGATAACATCTTCCGTGGCAAAAACGAGCTTGCCCATGAATGAACTGGCTAAAGCTTGGATTGTCGCTTCCACACAGAGACGCAGTTTATTATGGGCTGTGGAAATTCCTGAAGCCACTCCTTCCACAATTTCATCGCCCCTTGATAGCTCAACTTTGACCTCTGACTGGGTATTCACTGAACGTAAAGAGATACTGACCAGTTTGGGTCGCATGGGTGCCATTTTGGCCGGTATGCTTGAAAAGGTTTTTTTTCCGCACTCTTCTTGTTCTAGCTGAACAATACTGACGATCTTATGATCTATTTCTAGAGAGAATTGAGCAGCCAATATCGATTCAATATCCCGCACGATTTGCTTAGGATTGCGTTGTGAATCGGCAATGACGTGAATCTCTTCAATCTCGTTTGCTTCATTGCCCTTGATGCGAGAGGAGATGATAGAACGGATCATGTTGATTGCATTTTCATAAGGTGTCCAGACCATATCAGACATAATTTCCTCCTAAAGCTTAGCTGCATTACCAGAAAGTGTAATTCGACACCTGTTCCTAATATTCCTCCTTATTTTTAGAACTTAGATAAGTAAATCGTCGATAACGGTGACTATAGGCACAGAATAACGCTCCCCCTTTGTAGCATAAGGGGAGCGCCGCACAGTGAATTGGTCATTTAATTATTCTGTAGTATTTATACTAATCTTTGTACTTACTACCTGCTTCAACGTGAGGGATTCACTTTTCCTTAGAAGGGGAATAATGTTAGTAAGAGACTATGAGATTAACCCCCGAAATTCCAAGGAAGTAACTCGCGATAGAGTCAGAGAAAGGCTAGGGGAAAACCCTAGCCTTTTAATTCGTAAGTCCTTTCAAAGTCCTTCAGTGTTCTTCAGAGCCTTCAAAGCACTCTCAAAATCCTTGCTATAAGCCTGGCTTAATCCTGATAGCTGGCTTTAAGCATATTGATGACAGAAACATCCGATAAGGTGGTGGTATCACCAATGGCACGACCCTCGGCAATATCCCTTAAGAGGCGACGCATGATTTTACCGCTTCGTGTCTTGGGCAGTTCAGCAGTAAAGAAGATATCATCAGGACGGGCTAGGGCACCAATTTTTTGGGCCACATGCATTTTAAGGATATTGACAAACTGTGGGCTAACCTCGATACCTTCCTTTAAGGTGACAAAGGCAGCAAGGGCTTGCCCTTTGATCTCATGGTGTTTGCCGATACAAGCAGCTTCGGCAACGGAGGGATGATCGACCAAAGCGCTTTCCACTTCCATCGTACCAATCCGATGTCCGGAGACATTAATGACATCGTCGACGCGACCCATAATCCAGAAGTAGCCGTCCTTATCCCATTTTGCACCGTCGCCGGGGAAATAGATGCCCGGCCAGTTGCCAAAATAGGTCTTTTCAAAGCGATCATTGTCGCCGTAAACTCCACGAAGCATAGCGGGCCACGGTTCTTTGATGGCCAAGTAGCCCCCGCTCCCTTTGGGAACAGAGTGACCGTCGCTATCGACTACCTCGATCTTGACACCGGGGAAGGGTGTCGTACAGGAGCCGGGCTTTAGGGAGGTGATGCCGGGGAGGGGAGTCATCATGATCATACCGGTTTCGGTTTGCCACCAGGTATCCACGATGGGGCATCTTTCTCCACCAATGTATTTGTAATACCACATCCAGGCCTCGGGGTTGATGGGCTCGCCCACCGTACCAAGGAGGCGTAGGCTGGAAAGATCTCGACTTTGGGGATGCTGTGGTCCCCACTTCATAAAGGTTCGAATGGCGGTAGGTGCAGTATAGAGAATAGAGACTCTGTATTTTTCAACGATTTCCCAGAAACGATCGCGCTGTGGATAATCAGGACTTCCTTCATACATGACGACTGTAGCACCATTAGCAAGGGGACCGTAGACGATATAGGAATGTCCGGTGACCCAGCCTACGTCTGCTGTGCACCAGTAAACATCTTCTTCTTTCAGGTCAAAAACCATGCGATGGGTGGAGGAGACACCGACCATGTAACCACCGGTGGTATGAACGACACCTTTGGGTTTGCCGGTGGTTCCGCTGGTGTAAAGAATAAATAACATATCTTCGGCATCCATAGGCTCAGCCGGGCAGACGGCGGAGGCTTTTTTCATTTCCTCGTGATACCAGAGATCCCGACCCTCTTTCATCTGAACGGGTTGGTGGGTACGCTGGATAACGAAGACGTGATCGACACAGTCTACCCCTTCCAGTGCTGCGTCCGCATTGTCCTTGAGGGGGATCGTGTTACCACGGCGGAAGCTACCATCTGAGGTGATGATGGCTTTCGCTTGGGCATCAATCACGCGATCGCGCAGGGAGTCGTAGCTAAAACCGCCAAAGACCACACTGTGGGGAGCCCCGATGCGGGCGCAGGCCAGCATGGAAATCACGGCTTCGGGGATCATTGGCAGATAGATTGTGACGCGGTCTCCCTTTTCAATACCATTCGCCTTTAAAACATTAGCGAATTTGCAGACTTCTCGATGAAGGTCCTGATAGGTAAGAACGCGGCTATCCCCGTTTTCCCCCTCAAAGACGAGGGCTGCTTTATTGCGATGCCAATCACTAAGATGGCGATCCAGACAGTTATAGGATGCATTGAGTTTGCCGTCGACAAACCACTTGGCATAAGGAGCATTCCACTCGAGAGTTTTTTCCCAAGGGCTAAACCAATTAAGGGTATTCGCTTGTTCTTCCCAAAAAGCTAAATGATTATGACCTTGGTCATATATTGCATCGCTTTGAATCACAGCGCTTTTTCGAAATGCTTCATGAGGTGTGAATTCTCGATTTTCGTTGAGTAGAGCCTCAAGATTACTTTCCAACATAGATATTCCTCCCTCTATCATCCCGCAATTATCTCTCTAGTTCCTTTAATTTACTGCATTCTATCAAAGGAACCGCAGGAAGAACACGGAATCAGGGTAGAAAACCAAAGAATGGAGATTAACGGAGATTTCTGACAGGTTATCCGTTTCACAAGTTGTAAGATGGAAATTCAGGTCGGGCGAATGGTCGATTTTCACAGGGTAACGGGAACGGTGGAAATTTGCTGGGTCAAAGGCGTCTTGACGCGATTGAACGGTCGTTTTAATATGTACGAGAGGGGCAAAACTAGGTAAAACGCACATAATCGGTGTTAAAGTCGATGAAAACCGAAAAGTTATAAAAGTTTTGTCCCCAAATATGGATAGTTAGATAAAAGCAAAGTAACTGTAATGATAATAATGGTAATAGATGAAGGAGTACTTCCTTGAATGAAATAACAACAGAAATGAACCAACGCAATATCGCCTTGAAAGTAGCCTATGATGGAACCCATTATCACGGATTTCAACGTCAGCCGGAGTTTCATGGCCCCACTGTGCAAGGGTCTTTGGAGTCAGTATGGGCCGAGCTGGTGGAAGAAGTAGTCACCCTGAATATGGCAGGTCGAACTGACAAAGGGGTCCATGCAACGGGGCAAGTCGTTAATTTTCCGACTGCAACCCGCATTCCTGTGGATAAAATCCCTAAGGCCATGAATAGCTTGTTGCCCCGAGACATTCGGGTCGTCGAAGCTGAGGAAGTGGCTGAAAGCTTCCATGCCCGTTTTTCAGCCCGCTGGAAACGCTATGATTATCAGATAGATAACCATAAGATAGCGGATGTCTTTAACCGCCTTTACGCAGTGCATGTACCGGTCCCCCTAGACTGGCAAAAGATGCAGCAGGCCGCTCAATTGATGGTGGGACGGCATAATTTTAAGGCCTTCTCCTCAGTGGGTGGAAACAGTAAGACCTTTGAACGCACCCTTTATGTTTGCCAAGTAACCGAGCATCAAGGACTTATCCGGATTACCTGTATCGGCGATGGGTTTCTGTATAATATGGTGCGCATTATTGCCGGCACCCTTATTTATGTAGGAAGAAAACGCATTCCACCGGAAGCGATCCCTGGTATTCTCGAACGGGGGGAACGGAAACGTGGGGGACCCACGGCAGCTCCGCGAGGACTTACTCTGAGCTATGTCCACTATGGGGAAGAACTGCCCAAGGATATTTTTCCAGAGTTTTATCAGTGAACCCATCCGCTTGTTTAATAGGATGTAAGAAGGACTAATACGTCATGGGGAGGTGAGAAGCTTGGATCATATGTTGCCCGTGGCAGTGACCCTAGGGCGTTTTCTTGAAGAGCAGAGGATTGAACCTCTCCGGGAGGATGCGCTCTTTCAGGAGGAGATGCTGGCTCTACCGATTCAAACGATATCCTTTGGCAGGACAACAAGGAGTTTTGGGATATATAGGTTTAGGGATAGATCATGAGGAGCTCAATCCTGTGGGAAGGTTATTCCTCTATAAGACAGCGATCTTGCTTTATTTTGAGCTGGCTAAAGCTCAATCCGTCGAGGATACGGAACGCCAGCATTATCGGGATTTTCTTTTTGATCTTCTCTATAATAACTTTGATTCACTGGAAGTGGTGCAGTCACGGGGTAAGCTTTGGGGAATGGATCTGACCAAACCTCATATGGTGATCGTTGGCGAAATTCCGGGTTATGATCCAGATTCGGCAGATCGGGTGGCTTTTCAAGAGCTTTTAGATACAGTGGCTATGATTCTTCGGAACCAGCCTCGGACCATCTTCTTAGAACGCAACGATCAGATTGTGCTCCTCTACCCCTTGGAAGGTATGATGCCCTTAAGCCAATGGGAAGCTACGACTAAAAGACTCCTCAGCCCTCTTATGACCTTGCCTGGAGGCCACCATGAGGAACGGTCCATGATGTTTGGCGTGGGCAATCTTTATGATTCCACGCGTTTTATCCATCGCAGTTTTCAAGAGGCCAAGTCAGCTTTGGAGCTGGGGCAATTGTTTAATCTCCAAGAGCGGGTCGTTTTGTTTCAGGATCTTGGGGTAATGCGGCTTTTACTCAAGCTCGAGCAGCAGGAGCTGGAGGATTTTCGCAATGAGGTGTTAGGTCCTTTGCTTAAGTTCGATCAAGAAAACAATCTTCATCTGGAGGAGACCTTACTAGCAAGCAAAGGAGGGTTCTAATGACAGAGCTCAAGAATCCACCCTTGATGTTCGTCAGTGGTATCGTTCGGAAGGCTTATCTCTAGCAGGTCGAAGCAACGAACCTGATGATTATATCGCCACTGAATTGGAATTTGCGGCTTATCTCCTGTCCAAGGCCATCGAGCAGTATCGGAAGGACCAACCCCAACAGGCAAAAATCTATAAAGATAAATACAACGCATTTTATCGTGAGCACTTGGTTGTATGGCTCCCCAGTTTTGTTGAGACCTTATCCGCATCTCTGACTTCAGGCCTTGGCTTCCTAGGGATTATCAGCAGTGCCTTGATCTATACCCTTCCTCGAGTTCCTGCTTGGAACAACCTAGGATCGGTAACCTTCTTCCTGATGACGAGCATCATCTTAGGTACACTGGTTACGGCCTTCTTAGGTCGCAAGGTCTTGGCCTCCGCTGAAATGAAGCAGCTACTCAATATCGCCTTAGGTAGTGTTATGGTTAGTGCTATCCTCTATCTCCTGTACTTTTCTCTTCTGCAGGCTACACCGGAAGGCGCGGCCACAGCCCAGTACCTCCTGACAAGTCCCGTCTTTTTGCTCAGAGCAGCAATTGGCTGGATAATTCCTATTTTCCTCATCAATGCTGTGCTCAAAAAGGAAAATCCCCAACCCCAAATCATTCTTTTCGCTCTTACCTGTGGTGTAGCGGGAGAACTCTTGGGCCGAGGACTCTTCTATGTCAGTGCTGTGGGAATGCATATTACGGCTTTGATGTAACATGATGATTTGATGTAACATGATGATTTGATGTAACATGATAAAAAGAGTATTAAAATCCTAACGCATACAAATATTAAAAAATGCACCTAGGCACTTTATTGCCTTGGTGCATTTTTTTAATGACGATTTTTCATTGCAGGGACATGAATTTAGGCTCAAGTACAATGTCTTCGTGGTGAAGCAGGGGTGTATACTTTTAAACGAAGACTGATTTCAAGTTGATTTCTAGATCCGAGAAAATTGATACCCTAATGGTATCTTCGTCGGTATACATTTCAGGTCTGCCATAGCGATTGTTTACCTGTAACAAAAATACGCTCACGAGTTTTTGGTCAGGTTCTAAGATCCAATACTCCTTAACTCCCGCCTTTTCATACTTGTTGAATTTAATTACTTTATCGGTCTTGGCGGTCGAAGGGGATAGGATTTCGATAATCATATCAGGTGAACCCTTGCAGCCCTTTTCATCAAGCTTAGAACTATCGCAGATAATTGTAATATCAGGCTCGACCACATTTTTTACTGCACTATCATCTTCCTCGACATCTAATCTTACACAGAAGGGAGCATGATAAATTTTGCATCGCTTATCTTTCAAATAGTTGCCAAATTGCATTAATAGACCAAGGGATATTTCTTGATGTATTCTCGACGGCGCAGATTGCATATAAGGTGAACCATCGATTATTTCCCATCTTTCAGTCTCGTCCCAGGTTAAGTAATCAGCAAATGAATAGCCGGTCTTTTGCTTAGGTAAGGGCATTTTTAACACTCCTATCCGTAACTACAAGCTTTAAGAATATTATATCATAAGTAAGGAGCAAACAAGATGTTTGTAAGGGAAAAAATGTAAGTATCAACATTTTGACGCTTGTCCCAAAAAAGAGTGTATAATGTGGTATCGGGCATTGTTATCTGGTGCTCCAATGATTAGAAGAAATATGTGAGGTTAAAATGGAAGTAAAATCGTCAAAAACTGGGGTGCTTTACGCCTTTGCGGCTTACATTGCCTGGGGACTGCTGCCTATCTATTGGAAGACTTTGCAAGGTGTCCCGGCGCGTGAAATTTTAGCTCACCGGATCGTATGGTCCTTTGCTTTTGTCGCTATCTTAATACTATTGAAAAAGCAATGGGGTAGAATTGGCATTGTGCTCCGAGATCGCTCAAAATTGTTTGGTCTTTTGTTAAGTGCTTTATTAATCACTGCCAATTGGTATATCTATATTTGGGCAGTGAACATCAACAAAGTTGTTGAAGCAAGCCTTGGCTATTATTTTAACCCTTTGCTCGTGGTTTTGATGGGTATTATTGTCTTGGGAGAACGAATCGATCGCTGGCAAATCGTATCGCTTATTTTAGCTACCATAGGGGTTATTATCCTCACCCTAGAATACGGGAAAATTCCCTGGATTTCCTTGGGGCTGGCAGTAACCTTCGCTTTATATGGTTTGGCAAAACGGCTGGTGAATGTGGATTCCTTACTTGGCTTAGCCTTAGAGACGGCTGTTGTTACGCCTATTGCACTAATTTATCTTTTGGTAGGGGTAAACGGTGGAGGTGTAATCGGCGGCACTGTAGTTGGCGGTTCTGGGATGAGTACTATGCTGTTATTAATGGGAACAGGAATCATCACTGCTTTTCCCCTGCTCTGGTTTGCCAATGCGGCTAAGAGTGTTCCTTTTGCAACGATTGGCTTCATCCAATACGTATCACCTACTATAAACCTCTTACTTGGTGTTTTCGTGTATCATGAAGAATTTACGGCCACACATGCTTGGAGCTTCGGATTTATTTGGGTTGCCTTAGCAGTCTATTCGATTTCGCGGATCTTCTTTTTGCGGAGAGCTAATCTAAGAGCGGCGCATACATTGCAAGGAAAATAGTTGGAGGGCAGCAGCCGTCGTCGTCTAAGGACAACAAGTGCGAAAGCAGTGCTGACCTGGTGCCAGCCAAGTTTTGTTTATTCTTGGAGTGAAATTTGCTTATCAGAGAAGGATTTAATCTGTAATTTGTTGAAATGTGAATATTGGCGAAAATCCTGTGTTATGCTATAAATTAATGGAAAAATAGTGCAATTCATTATTTAGTATGATTGTTAAGTGTGATTTTGCTTGTAAAGGAGTGAACCCATGAACATTACAGAAAAAGATATGGAGCGTTTGTCTCTGCAGAGCCGCCTAGAGCTGACTCCCGAGGAGAAAGCTGCTTACACTAAGTCCCTTGAGGAAAGCTTGGATTATATGGATAGCTTGAAAGAACTGGATCTAGCGACCACAGAGCCGGCCTCCCTGGTACTTCCCATAACTAACGTGTTTCGAGAGGATGTACCACAAGCCGGCATGGACAAGGAACTGGTTTTTGCTAATGCCCCGGAGGAAGAAGAGGGAACTTTTAAAGTACCCCGTATTATCTAGACAGGAGGCTTTTCATGGAACTCAATACATTAACAGTTCAACAGCTGAGTGAACTTCTGGAGAAGAAGGAAGTCAGCAGTCTTGAAATAACCCAGGATTATTTGAATCGAATTAAAAGAATTGACAATGATCTGCATGCTTTTGTAACCCTTACAGAAGCGGCGGCTTTAGCTCAGGCTAAGCTTATAGATGAGAAGCGGGCCCGGGGGGAAGAACTATCTTCTTTGGCGGGTATACCGATGGCCGTTCAAGACAATATCTGCACAGGTGGGGTTAAAACGACTTGTGCATCAAAAATACTCAATAATTATATTCCTCCCACCGATGCTACAGTCATTGATCGCTTAAAGAAAGCCGGCTCGATCATAATTGGAAAAACCAATCTGGATGAGTTTGGTATGGGTTCTTCAACGGAGAATTCAGCTTTTTTTACTACCAAGAATCCTTATGATTCTACATATGTATCCGGGGGAGCCGGTGGCGGTTCGGCAGCTGCAGTAGCGGCTGGGGAAGCTGCTTTTGCCTTAGGTTCAGACCTGGGAGGGGATATCCGCCAGCCCGCGGCTTTTTGCGGCGTGATAGGCTTTAAGCCCACTTTCGGTTATGTGCCAAAAACCGGTCTGATCTCTTCGGCATCTTCTCTGGATCAGCTGGGAGCCTTTTCTCGAGATATGGCGGATATGGCTCTGATTCTAAACACAATCTGCGGCCATGATGCTTATGATTCAACATCAGCTGTGGTGGATGTGCCTGATTTCCGAAACAGTCTCATCAATGATGTAAAAGGCTTAAAAATAGGTTTGCCTAAGGAGTATTTTGCAGCAGGTGTGGATCCTAAGGTGGCGGCTAAGCTTCAAGAAGCCATCAAGAAACTGGAGTCATTGGGAGCCAGCTTTGTGGAGGTTTCTTTACCCCATACCGAATACGCCGTAACTGCTCATTACATCATTTCCTGTGCCGAAGCTAGCTCTAACCTAGCACGCTATGACGGAGTGCGGTATGGCCAAAGGGTTGAGGGGGAAGATGTCCTGAGCATGCTTATGAAGACCCGCGGCCAAGGCTTTGGCGAAGAAGTAAAAAGAAGAATCCTACTGGGTACTCATGTCTTAAGCACTGCCCAGTATGATGAGTATTATACTGAAGCTCTTAAAGTTCGGACCCTAAACAAAGATGATTTTGCACAAGCTTTTGAAAAAGTAGACTGTCTTTTGACACCTGCTACCCTTACAACGGCCTATAAATGTGGTGAAATGACAGGAGATCCCTTGGCTATGTATCGGTCTGATATTTGTGCGCTACCTGCTAGTCTGGCTGGTTTGCCGGCCATGTCTCTACCTTTTGGCTTAGTCGATCAAATGCCTGTGGGCTTGCAGCTGATTGCTCGCCACTTTGAAGATAAGACCTTGCTGAGGGTAGGGTATGCTTTGGAGAAAAATTCAGATCAAACTCGACTTAAACCTAACTTAGCCCGTGGCTAATTCAGTGGATTTTCAGGATAATTATTAATAGGGGGTCAAAATGAGTACATATGAAGCAGTTATTGGTTTAGAGGTTCATGTAGAGTTAAAAACCCAGTCTAAGTTGTTTTGTGGCTGCTCTACTGAATTTGGCAAAGAGCCCAATACGCAAGTGTGTCCGGTTTGCCTTGGGTTGCCCGGTAGTGTGGGGGTTTTAAATAAAAAGGTTGTAGAGCTAGCTACCAAGGCCGGACTAGCGTTAAATTGCGAAATAGGCACCCATACCTGGTTTGATCGCAAAAACTACTATTATCCCGATTTGCCTAAGGGCTATCAGGTTTCCCAGGTCTTCCGGCCCATTGCCTATAAGGGATACTTGGATATTGAGGTAGAGGATGAGCAGAAGCGGATTAACATAACCCGAGCTCATATCGAAGAAGATCCTGGTAAGCTGGTTCATTCCGGGGCCTCGATCACCACTTCCCATTCTTCTTGTGCGGACTATAACCGCTCAGGAATCCCTCTCGTAGAAATCGTCTCTGAACCGGAAATCCGTTCAGGTGCTGAGGCTAAAGCTTATCTCGAGAAGCTGAAGGCCATCTTAGAATATACTGGGGTTTCCGATGTGAAGATGGAACAGGGGTCCCTACGCTGCGATGCGAATGTTTCCATTCGCCCGGTGGGAACCACGACTCTAGGCACAAAAACGGAGATTAAAAATATGAACTCCTTCCGAGCAGTTCAGCGGGCTATCGAGTATGAAGTAGACAGACAGATTGCTGTAGTGGAAGATGGGGAGGCCGTGATTCAAGAGACCCGAGGTTGGGATGAGAATAAAGGTATCACCTTATCCATGCGCAATAAGGAAAACCCGGACTATCGATGCTTCATTGATGCCGAGCTCACCCATATCAAGCTGACACCAGAGTGGATCGAAGGGGTGAAAGCCTCCCTTCCGGAATTACCCGACGCTCGCCAGAAAAGACTGGTTGAAGAGTACGGGCTGCCGGCTTATGATGCGGTCGTCATTACCAGCTCGCTGGATTTGGCCGAATTCTTTGATGCTACATTGGCCCAATTACCAGATGCCAAATTAATCAGCAACTGGATTATGGGAGAGCTTTTACGCTTGTTGAAGGCCCACGATTTGGAGCTGAGTGAGGCTAAGGTTACCCCTGATCGATTAGCTAAGCTTCTTGAGCTGATTAAGAAGGGGACCATTAGCAATAAAATCGGCAAAGAGGTCTTTGAACTGATGTTTGAGGATGGGAAAGAGCCGGAGGAAATCGTCAAGGAGAAGGGTCTAGTTCAAATCTCCGACGAGGGACAGTTAACTGAGATTCTTGCCGAGGTAATCGCCAAGAACCCTAAGTCGGTGGAGGATTTTCAATCCGGCAAGGAGCAAGCCATTGGCTTTTTGGTGGGTCAAGTCATGAAAGCCACCAAGGGGCAGGCCAATCCAGGTACCGTCAATGGGATGCTAAGGGAAATGCTAACGAAGAAATAAGGTATGGCGTCTCCATATAGGGGGGATTCAGCATGGACTTTTTACACCATCATATTTGTCCCCGAAATTGTTACGATACCTGCAGTATCCTTAGTACAACCCGCAATGGTCGGTTAGTATCCATCGAGGGAAACCCTTCCCAGGGCTATACCCGTGGAAAGCTTTGCTCAAAGGTTATGGATGAAGTTCAGAAAGTCTATAGCCCTCATCGAGTCAAATACCCCTTGCGACAACGCAAGAGGTATTCCGGCCAATGGGAGCGGATTAGCTGGGAGGAAGCTTTAGATACCATTAGTCAGCAGATTCTCTCCATCAAAGAAAACTATGGGACGACTCTTCCCATTGCCCATAATAAATACTCCGGTAATTTTGGAGTCATGCATAATGCTCTTGAAGCCTTTATGACAGGTCTTGGTCCTACAACTCGAGCCGTAGGTTCACCCTGCTGGTCGGCAGGAGTAGATGCCCAAGCCTTTGACTTTGGTGCCTTTTTTTGCTCGGATCCTTTGGATATGGAACAAGCCAAACTGATTTGGATCTGGGGGGCAAATCCAGCTTGGAACGCCGTCCATCAGATGCCTATTATTTTTCGAGCGATGGACAAAGGGGCCAAGGTCGTTTGCTTTGACACCCATTTCACAGCCACCGTAGCTCGGAGTGACCGGTTTGTTCAGGTCAATCCCGGAACGGACGGACTGTTGGCTTTAGGCATGGCCAAGATCTTGGCTGACCATAATCTCCTTGATCCGTCATTGACGGAGTACTCCTTGGGATATAAGGAGTTTATCGATTACCTTAACCGAGAAATAGACTTAAAGGAATGTTCTCGAATCACGGGGGTCCCACTAAGCACGCTTGAAGAATTGGCTTTAGAATATGGTGCCACTAAGCCTGCTTGCATCTGGGTGGGCTTTGGGCTCCAGCGTTATGCCAACGGAGGACAAAACCTACGGGCCATCGATGCTCTCGGTGCCTTAACCGGGAATGTTGGCTGTTCGGGTGGTGGAGTCCAGTACGGGCAAATGGAAACTTGGCGCTTTTCCGGCCCCTTATCCCATGCCCGATGTGGCCATCCCCAGGATCGCCATCGAACCCGTAGGAGAAGCCCATTCCGATCTGCAAATCGCTTGGGATTTATCCAAGCGGCTTAACCAGCTTTCCCCAGGAAGCTCGGCTTTTCCTACAGGGGGCTCAGAAAAAGAGGTTGTACTTCAAGCGCTAGGGGCAGAGATGCTCGAAATGCTTGACCTCAAATCCCCTGAGGAATTGCTAAATGGTCCCCTAAGAGTAAACTTTCCGGCTACTGCTTGGCAGGAGCGGAAGTTCCGGACTCCCTCCGGGAAGTATGAGTTTTACTCTGAAAAGGCAAGAGAGCAAGGATTACCGGCTCTGCCCGTTTGCCGACTACCTCGCAAGCCTCCTCAAGAAGCTCCTCTACGACTTCTTACCCCCCATCATGGCTCGGGGTTGAACTCTCAAGCCTATCGCTTGGACACCGAGGGAAGCACTGCCGAAAAGAAGCCACCATTGATAGCGAGGCTTAATCCTGGAACTGCGGGGATGTATGCTTTAAAGAGCGGGGATAGGGCAGTCTTGTGGAATCATGGGGGAACATTACCAGTAACCATAGAAATAGAGCAGGGTATCGCGGCGGGAGTTGTGATTATCTATCAAGAGAATCTCTCTGATTTAAAAGCCCCACATCCAAACCTTCTCAACCTCGGCGCCCTAACGGATATGGGAAACTATACCACAGGGGCCTATAGATTAGCCCTAAACGACACCTTTGTGGGGATTCGTAAGGCATAGAAGATCAAAGGATAAGTGATATACTCAGTAAGCATAGCTGACTTATTTGCATTTCTAAAAAGGCGTGCTAAACTGTAATTACAGTACAACTGAAGGGGTGCAAATATATGAATAACATTCAACAAGTCCAAAAAAGAATGCTTGTGAGCCTCGCTCAAATAGCCAAAGAAGTTAACTTGAACGAAGGGGATTATATCCTCATTGAGAAAAAAGATGATGGAATTTTTTTGAGACCTGTTGAATGGATTGATAAAAGCCAAAAGTATTTTTGGACCCAGCCTTGGCAAGATAAAATGAAACTCAGTGAAGAGGCACTGGAAAAAGGTGAGTACCAGACTTTTGAAAGAATGGAAGATGCAATCAAAGATTTGGAGGAACTTGCTGATGCCAGTAGTAATAAGAACCAAACCATTTGATTTAGACTTCCTTTTGCTTAGCAATGAAGAACAAAAACAAGTATTAAAAGCTTTGCGCTTTCTTGCCGATAACCCTAGGCACCCCTCTCTACAGACTCATAAAATTGAAGGGACTGTATTTATCGAGGCGTACGCTGATGAAGATATTCGGATTATTTTTGAAAGAACCAGTGATACTATAGTCTTACGGGCAGTAGGTCATCATGATATATTAAAAAGGTTTTAAGCCAACTTGAAGGGTTTTTAACTAATTAGAAAGCGCTGATAAAGGAGGGGAGATATGGCAAAGCAATTGGGTTTTTTCCTGGATGTGAATCGATGCTTGGGTTGTGGAACTTGCATCAAAGCCTGCGCCAGTGCTAACCGTTTGCCTAGCCCCTTAACTTGGCGCAAATTATGGCAAATGGAAGCAAAAGTTGACCAGAGTCAGATTTCGCGTTTTTTCCTCTCCACAGCGTGTAATCACTGCGCGAACCCCGAGTGCATGAGGGTTTGCCCTTCTGGTGCCTATGCCAAGCGGCGGGATGGAATCGTACTGCATTATCCTGATAAATGCATTTCCTGTAAATCCTGCGTAGCCTCTTGCCCTTTTAGTGCGCCCCAGATCAATCCCCAGACTGAAAAGGCTGGCAAGTGCCAGCTCTGCTATGAGCAGATCGATCGGGGAAATCTGCCCCATTGTGTTCAGGCCTGTGTGACCGGGGCAATACAGCTACGGGAGATTTATGGCAATCCAACCGATAAGCTTTTACGCCTAACTGCTCCCATGCCTACCTTGCGCCTCACTAGACCCTCCACTTTTTATTATCCGCCGAAGGGGACAAAGATCCTTTAGTTGGCTTAGGCGAAAATCTTCCAGCAATATTAAAAGAATATATTCCAGCAACATTAAACAAATAGGATGCTTTATAACGAAAGAAAAAGCCCAGTCTTTTGTAGAAAATTACAAAGAACTAGGCTTTTTTTGTAAATTATTACAATAAGCTTATAAGGGCTTCATTCGAATGATTTCATTAGGAATGAATCATATTACCTACATTGTAACTGTCCGTACAAGTAGATGTCAATATAATAATTTTGGACAATATTCTGAATATACAGAGTCTCGCTTTTGAGATTTCATGGGTTCATGGGTTCGTGGGTTCGTGCGTAAGAGTTCAGCTAATTGACCGTCTTTAATCTTTTAAGATAAGAAGAGATAGGCGAGAACAGCCACTCCGACAATAATGGACTCAGGAATAATCAGCATACGTAAAACTTTGCTTAAGTCGGATTTGAAATAATCAACTGTCAGGGATAGGCAAAGGTGCATTGGGCTTAACATTGTTCCTGCTGAACCAGCCATAAATACTAAAGTTACCAGCGGTAGGCTAACCTGTCCTCCGGCGGCAGCCATCACAACCGGAAAAGCGATACCGATATAAGAGCCTGTTTGCCCGGTTAGAAAAGCGATGAGAAAGGCAATTAAGGCGAAGATGAGAAATTCCGGCACAGGAAGAGTGCCTAATAAGGTCGGCAATTCATCGAAGGAACCGACTGTTTCCATGACCTGCTTGAAAAGCATAATTCCCCAAATCATAACCAAAGTTTTAATAACGATTGCTTTGCGAGCTATTTCGAGAAGCTCAGATAAAGTGAAACGATGCTTTAGAATGAGTACTACTAGTACAGAAGCTATAGCTAAAGTAATAGGTGCCTTTGCCATAACAAGGCCAACCACTGCTAGGACAGGCAGAGTGCTAAAGAATACATCCTTGATCAATTTCTGCCGATTACCCTTGGCACCATTTTGAAGGGTTGTCGCATTAGGTGGTTCTGTAACCTCAGCTAATTCCTCATCTACCTTGATACTGAAGAGAAAGGGAAGTCCAAGAAGAATCACCAAGAGACCAAAAGGCATAAGCCCCATAAGTACACGAGGAAGCGGAATGCCCGTAATATTAGAGACAAGAAGTACCCCTGTATAAATAGGGAGAAAGTACTCCCAAATATGACGGTAATAAAAATTGATAAAGGTTTTGTTTACAGCAGAGACGCTTTTGCCAACGGCCTGTTCGACTAAGGGTGCTGAAAAAAGAGCACCTCCGGCACTGGGCATGAGCCCGATAAAGGCAGGAATGATAGCCATGACAATTCGACGGTCCTTTATTAAGGATGTTAGAGCATTGAGCATGCGTTCTAGATAACCCTGTCTACGTAATATAAGCTCGAGAATCATGATTAAGGCCAAAATTACTTCAATTTCTATGGTGGATGGATCCTTCGTTGCATCCCAAACGATTTTTGCAAATCCAGGCAAATCAGTGCCGAAAAGAAACGCTAAAACCGCAGAAGCTCCGATGACAACGTAAACTAAAGGTATCTTTCGCCAAAGTAGAATCATCATTATTACGAATACAATCAATAACTTTGCAACAGCCATCTCAGCAGTCCCCTCATTTCAGAATAATAAAACAATTAGACTGTATTCTTTACTATTTTGTCAATAGTTTTTGCAAGTATAACTTTTCACCTTGTACCATTAGCCGTCTCGGCAAGAAATCTTTGACCCAGCGGGCCATATTCAAGGAGAAGAGGATATTGCTAAAGGCAAATTCCTATCCCAGGAGGAGTTTTTCTTAAGCATGGACCGGGAATTAGGCAGACCGGTGATGGAAAATCATGAGTAATATGATGAATGTGGTTTTGTTATAAGAACGTCGGCATTGGCGAAAATGAAGAAGTATGCACGAAGTTCAATGCTCTCTACGATATCGTCAAAAATACCTTTAAAGATATTAACCTGCTTAGTTACAACGTTGATGTGGCTAATCAAGAAAGTGAATGGAAAGGCTTCATGAAGGTGGGCAGGGAACTGGGCAAAAACCCTGTTCAGGTATTAAAAGCCTACCTTAAAGCGAAAGCAATCCAAAAGCAAAACATCCTCGCGGCTGCCGGCAAAGCCGAAGGTTTTTAAACCCATGGATTCCAAAGCACAATTAGAGAAAAATTGCATTAGCAACCTATAGGAAGATTAATGCAAAATAATAATAAATGCATTAACAAATCCTATCCGATTTATTTGTTATCCGTATTGTACTTATCATCGTATTTTGAATATAATTTAGTCAAAGGAAAGCTTAGACGCGGGACTATAGAGAAGAGTTAAGAGGGGGACGATGATATGTATTATTCTAAAGAAGAAATCAAGATAATTGTTGCTGGAATGCAAGAAGGTAAGGACTATAATCAAATACTCGATGAGATGTTTCCGAAATCCGAATACCAGTGCATGTATGATTGTGCGATAGAAAATATGAGATCTTTTTCGCTGATTGGGGCTATTTACAATTTTATAACTAAAAAGGGAAAACCCATGATTCAGAAGCCGTGCGATTGTTACGAATGCATTGATTGCGCTTAATATTTGCTGAGTAAACAACCATATATTAGAAAGTACCAAGGAAAACCTTATTCAAAGGGGCTAAGGCTCAGTGAATAAGGTTTTCTTATATATAAGCATACAGAGGATTATTAGTGATATAACCATTATGCATGGAAGATATAAAAAAGACAATAACCCATGAATGGTTGATAGTCAAGGCAATTTAGTTGGCATTGTTTCAGATGGGGATATCGTTCGTTTTCTTTCCCCACATAAAGATAGAATATATTTAGCATATCTAGTTACATATATAGAAGATTAAAAAGATTCCTGTAGTGAATGGAGCAGGCAGGGTGATAGGGGTCATGAGTCGAGGAGATATTATTCATACTTTATCGAAAATGATATCTACAGAAGAAAATAGTACTGAAGGCACAGAATTATAGGTATCATGAGTAACATGATCTATCAGGTTCCGTTATAAGAACGTCGGCAAAAGGGAGTTTAGCTTAGGGATTATCATGAACAAGTAAATTTTAACCGACTCTCTTCAAGCGGGTGCCACAAGTAAAGACCACACCGAAGGATAAAACCTTTAGTGTGGTCTTTACTTCATTGGAAAACATAAACACCGATAATCGATAAAAGCCGAAAAAAAGCCACTTTCGGGGCATATAAAAAGCGTTTGGTATTTGTCCGGTGTTTAAAATTACTAAACGGAAGGAAACTTTACATATAACACATAAAAAAAGAACTTGACAATTATTCTAAAGTACGATAGATTGATTCTAAATTTATATAATAAACTGTTGATTGAGAAGAGTACATACTCTAATTGTTTTTCAGAGAGTTGCATGTGGTGGGATTGCAATAAACGATTCGGTATGGAATGGACTCATAAAGGTGGGAAGAAAGGTCTTTGACTAAGTAATGCCCAACGGGATTTCCGCCCGTTATCAATGGAATGCGTATGATAGTACGTATATGAGAGGATGCATTTGCATCAATTTAGGTGGTACCGCAGAAGTTTAAAGCTTTTGTCCTATAAGAATATAGGACAAGGGCTTTTTTTGCTTTAATACCATACAACAATTTCAACAATTAAAAGAGAGGTGCAATATGAAAAAAGGAAGATTTGGCGATTATGGCGGGCAATATATGCCAGAGACGTTAATGAAAGCGGTTCAGGAACTTGAAGAGGCATACGAGTTTTACAGCAAAGATGCCGATTTTCAAAATGAATTGGACAGTCTGCTGAAAAATTACGCAGGAAGACCATCGCTTCTGTATTATGCAGATAAAATGACACGAGATCTTGGTGGTGCAAAAATATACCTCAAAAGAGAAGACCTTAATCATACAGGTTCTCATAAAATAAACAATGTTCTGGGTCAGGTTTTACTGGCTAAACGAATTGGGAAAACTCGCGTAATCGCAGAGACGGGCGCAGGACAGCATGGCGTTGCTGTTGCGACGGCAGCAGCCCTAATGGATATGGAATGTGAAGTCTTTATGGGTAAGGAGGACACCGAACGACAGGCGTTAAATGTTTTTCGTATGGAACTGTTGGGTGCCAAGGTTCACCCGGTGACTGCCGGAACGATGACACTGAAAGACGCCGTCAATGAAACCATGCGCGAGTGGACAACGCGTATGGATGATACGCTGTATGTTCTGGGTTCTGTCATGGGGCCACACCCTTTTCCCACTATTGTACGGGATTTTCAGAAGGTCATAGGCAAGGAAATAAAAGACCAGCTTATGAAGATCGAGGGAAAACTACCAGATGCGGTCATCGCCTGTGTCGGCGGCGGCAGCAATGCCATCGGTGCATTCTATGAGTTCATTCAAAACCCATCGGTAAAGCTCATAGGCTGTGAAGCTGCCGGGCTTGGTGTAGACAACCCCAAAAATGCGGCAACGATTGCCAACGGAACAGTCGGCATATTCCATGGTATGAAATCTTACTTCTGCCAAAATGAATTCGGTCAGATTGCACCGGTTTACTCGATCTCGGCAGGACTTGACTACCCGGGAATCGGACCTGAACATGCAAACCTTGCCGATACAGGCAGAGCGCAGTACGTACCGGTTACAGATGATGAAGCCGTCAATGCATTTGAATATCTTTCCAAAACTGAGGGAATTATTCCTGCTATTGAAAGCGCCCACGCTGTTTCCTATGCAATGAAGCTGGCACCCACAATGGCAAAGGATAAGCTCATCGTCGTCAATATATCCGGTCGGGGCGACAAGGATGTGGCGGCAATCGCAAGATATAAGGGGGTAGCACTTTATGAGTAGAATCACAGAAGCCTTTAAAAACCACAAAGCCTTCATCGCCTTCATCACGGGCGGCGATCCCGATATAGAGACCACGGAGAAGCTGATTCCCGCTATGGCAAAAGCAGGCGCCGACCTGATCGAAATAGGCATACCGTTTTCAGACCCTGTCGCGGAAGGCATCGTCATTCAGGAGGCAGATGAACGCGCCCTAAAGGGCGGCTGCACCACTGACAAGTTGTTTGACATGGTTACGAGAATACGAAAAACAAACGATGTTCCGCTGCTTTTTATGACTTATCTCAACCCTGTCTATACCTATGGAAAAGAGAAATTTATTAGACGGTGCGCCGAATGTGGGATCGACGGTATAATCGTTCCTGATATGCCCTTTGACGAAAAAGATGAATTGGCTGAAGTTTGCGAAAGCAACAACATCGACTTAATTTCGATGATTGCCCCATCCTCGGAAGAGCGGATCACCTTAATCGCCAAAGAAGCCAAGGGCTTTATATATTGTGTATCTTCTCTTGGAGTAACCGGTGTGCGCTCCCAGATCACAACTGATATTGCTAAAATGGTACAAAAGGTTCGGGGAGTTACCGATGTTCCCTGCGCAATCGGCTTTGGAATTTCGACACCTGAACAGGCCGGCAGCATGGCAAAGCTATCCGATGGGGCAATAGTTGGCAGTGCAATTGTCAAACTGATTGCCGAGCACGGCAAAAACAGTGTTGAGCATGTCTCTGAATATGTACGCAGTATAAAACAAGGCATAGAAGCTACTGATAAATAAATTGTTTTAAAGTCGATAATATTTAAGACCAGCTAATTAAAGTCAAGGTGTAATGTAAAAAAAGTTAGTTTCAAGGTCCAAGAAAAAAGGGTATAGAAAACCAAGCCATTGAAAAATCCGAACAATGACCAAATCGAGGTATGAGGGAA
>JBFWMF010000028.1:0-40156 GCA_050251735.1 Desulfitobacterium sp. | reverse complement strand
TTTTACCGATATGACTCAATGGCGAAAAATGAAGACACCAGGGTTTGAGATTGGTTAGGCCGGAATCTCATGCCCTTGGTGTCTTTTTGCTTTTTTGTATATGGTAAATCCCTGCGGAATTTACGTTGTAAGAAAGTCCGAGAATTCAGCAAGAAACCTGGGCGTAAATACGCCCAGGTTATAAAAAAGAGAAATTGTAGTAAGTACATTAGCATTGTTGAAAACACCATGGCTTATTAAAAACTTACAAGGAGGAAAGAAATGAAAAATAGAACGATGAAGACAATGGTAGCTTTTAGTATCCTATTATTTATTACCTTTATGAGCGCAGGTTGTAGTACTTCAAATGAGAATTCCTCTCAGACGCCAAAGGAAACACCAACTACCACGGAGACACCAACTTCAACAGAGACATCTAAGGAAACCGTAACCTCAACATATAAAGACGGTACCTACGAAGGTGTAGGCAAAGGATTTGGTGGAGACGTCAAGGTAGAAGTGGAAGTGGGAGACAAAAAAATTGTAAGAATAACGGTAACTGAACACAGTGAGACACAAGATGTTGGAACTAAAGCTGTCGACCAATTACCAGATGCAATTGTTAAAGCGCAATCAACAGAGATAGATGCTGTGGCAGGCGCATCATATTCGTCAGCTGCAATAAAAGAAGCCACAAAGAGTGCTCTTGAAAAAGCAAAATAGTTATGGTTTTAACCAAGTTTCAGGCGATAACTCCAAAAAGAGAAAACCGTCGCCAACCCTCGAAGGAGTTGACGATTGTTTTTTCGAGTCTAATAATGGATTCAATTGGGTTGTTCCTCAACTATCTTCCAGAAGTATCTAAACTGTCATCGGAGTCAATATCGATTTCTTCTTTAAAGTCCTTAATCGTTTTGCCGAGGCCTTTACCGAGTTGGGGTAGCTTGCCGGGGCCAAAAATAATTAAGGCGATTACAAGGATGATTACAGCAATCGTAGGCGTAATTACAGCGAAAGTTGCCATTGAATTCACCTCTAGTGCTGAAAGGCTGTTGGTCAAGAAACCAACAGCCTTTCGATATATTTTTTGGTTGGAAAGGCAATTTTTTTATGGGCTTACTATTTAGCGTAACTGGGCTTGAGGCCTCTCTTTTCTGCAGCCTCTCTCAGCGTCTGCCAAGCTTCAACGTGTTTAATCTCATAGCGCCGGCATACTCTATCGCAGTTACCGCACATGATGCATTTATAAAGACCTTCACCGACAGCTTCGAGGACGCGGTCAGCTTGATCATAGGAGTCCAGGTGACGGTGTGCGATGGCCAGCATGATTGCAGGACCGGCATATTCACCGGGTGCTGATTGGACAACGGGGCATCCTGCGTCACAGCAACCGCAGCGGGTGCAGTTGACCATGTCATAAAGGGTATCGCCGGCAGCCTTATCAAATTTGTCAATTTCATCTTCTTTGATGGGTTCAGTACGAATTCGTTGGTATTTCACGGAAACCCTATTGCTAAAACTGCTTTTATCGACGATAAGGTCACGAATGACGGTCATTCCTTTGAGGGGCTCGATGGTATGGGCTTTGTCGTCAATTGGTGTACAGCAGGCCAGGGTGGGAACGCCGTCTAACATCATAGCGCAACGACCGCACATTCTGCCGTGACAGCTGTAATCGTAAGCCACCATTTCTTTATTTTCATGAACCCATACTATGGCTTCTAGCATGGTCATTTTTTCCTTATAAGGGACTTCATGTTCAATGAATCTTGGGGCTGCATCCACAGCGGGATCGTATTTAAAAATTTTGATTTTCATATTACTGCTCCTTTCAAATCACGGTGATTGGCTTACCATTGGGTTACTTCGGGCATTGTCTTCTTTTCGAATGTTAATTGGCCGTCCTTCTGATAAGCGACAAGCATGCACTTGAAGTTGGCGTCATCTTTTTCCGGGAAGTCTGGACGCAGATACTGGCCACGGGTCTCTTTGCGCTCCAGTGTAGCATTCACGGATAACTCTGCCAGATCGAGGAGGTTGTATGCTTCGATGGCATCCTTCCATTCATTGTTGAATGTAGGTGATTGGTCAGAGACAACCATCTTTGGAATATCTTCCTTACGAATTCTGGCGAGTTCTACTTTGGCAGCTTCGAGTTTTTCTGTTTCACGAACGATACCCATACAAGTACCGGAGGTTTTTTGGATCTTTTGACGCACCACATGTGGACGTAAACCTCCATCGGCCTTACGGGTCCGAATTTCATGTAGTCTAGCATATTCTTTTTCTGCAGGCGTCCAATCTATTTTAGAGACAGGTGTCGCAGTTTTCATATATTCAATGGCACAACGGGTAGCATAAGAACCCATACGATGATTAACGGAAACACAAGATCCTCCGCCTGCTCCAAATACACCGGCACCGCGGACACAGAATAATCCCTTCACTTCGGCCATCATATTGTCATCAATCAATGGGGTACCCCCATGTTCGTACATTTCAGCTTTGCCGGAGATCAGTTGACTTTCGACATCGATACCGAAGGATTCAAAGACGGGAATGTTACGTTGAATGGGTGGGCGGAGTTTGACACCTTTGACATCAATCAAAATACCGCCTTCATCAGTAGCCTTGCCGTCATTAAGCAATCTAGCGACTGTTTGGTTGAAGTATACACGGTCATAGAGAATCCTTTCAAGATCCACGCCATTTTCCTTAGTGACGAGTTTGTTTCCATCGCGATCGCAGATGGTCCAATATTCATTGGCATCCGGATTTAGCATGGTGCTCCAGCCAAAAGCCAGCCCTTGAGGATAGGTGGAGGCAAAGTCGTACTGTCCATATTCAGAATCTCCAATACCCAGGCCATGGCGGAAGGCAGCCATATCCACATCCCCGGTATTATCAGCAGAGTTGATGCTATCGCAGGAAACGCTGTTCCAACCGTAGAACCAGCAGCTGCCTCCTGTGGAGAGAATGGTAGCAGGGGAGCGGAAAACCTTAAATTCTCCAGTAGGCAGGTAAAGGCCCATAGCACCGAGGCATACTCCGTCATTAATTAGGATGTCAGTAATCATGGTGCGATCATAGACAGTTACGTTAGGAGAGGAGTAAATGGCATCGTGGTGGTTGCGGGGGAAGGTTCCCTCGACCCCTTTAACGATGGGGTAATTAATATACCAATGGACTGAGCCGTCTGGATTCCGGTCAGGAAAGCATTCTCCTCTATTAAGCAAAGTGAGGGCCATATTGGCATTAGGATCTGTGGTGCTGGCATTGTAATAGATGTTCTGGTTAACAATGTTTTTCAGGCGGGACTCTTTACCATATACAGTCTCCCAAGTGGAGATAACATCCCAGTTAAAGCCTGCTCCACCGCCATGACGGAAAGGTCCTTTGTCGATAATGGTGACTTGAAGGCCTTTTTTGATCGCTTCAAAAGCAGCGGACAGTCCACCAAAACCTGCGCCAATAACGAGTAGATCTGTATTAATGACTTCATAATTAGCAATACCATCTGGTGAGAGCACGTTAGGATTCGCTGTCGAGGTGGGACCTGAATTAGCTGTTGTATTGCTAGCGCATCCTCCCATAAAACCTACTGCTGCGGCACCAATAGCACTAGCTGCTGCACCTTTAAGGAATCCTCTTCGGGACAACCCGTTTTTTCCTTCTTGAGCTGGATTCGTATTATTTTTCTTATCCATTAAAAACAACCTCCTTTTGGTAAACTTTCACATGTTGATTTTAGAGACATCCGAGTCGTATAAGTGAGTAAACCCATGTTTTCTTTCGCTTCCTTACCTCCTTAACATGTCTTTGAAGAGATATAGACGGTGACGATATTAAATATTAAATATAGCAAGTTTCGTGCCAAGTGAAATATTCCGCATAAAGCTAGGGTTTTTCGAAGTTCAGTGATTATAGATCAACGTGAACCAAGGTTTTTAACTGGATACCGAATATACAATTTCCCGAAAAGATGTTATCATATTCACATTCACAACGTTTTTGTCGTGATTGATGCTTCTATGTAATCACTGTCCTAATTTATGGGGGGATAAGATCTTATGAATATAAACGATTTGCTAGCAATATTTAAAAGAAACGAGATCGATGCCAAATATCTTTCTTTGGTAAAAGATGAACTGGAACGTTTTCATGAAGGGAAACAAGTGAATAATCAAATCGTTCCTCAGGAGATTATTGACTCTTGGCTACGGAGCAAATCCTTTGCAGTTGACCCTAATGATCAAGATTACCATCTGCTCGACTCAACTCGAAAAGTAAGCAAAGATAACCCGCATAGCGTTTTGCAAAACTATGATTTCTTTTTCCAGACTATATCAAAGATGTTTGATTTCAATCAGTATGTATTTTCTTTTATATCCGTGGATGGCATTACAAAGATCGTGTCCAATCAAACGGGAAACACTTTGCCAACTTCTTTAGCATATCTTTCGGAGAGTATTGTGGGGACGACGGGGAGTTCTATTACTCTTTTTGCAAATCAACCAACCATTATGTTGCAGCCCTTCTATTATCGCCAATCCTATATGCAAAAAATGTTTGGAGACCTGCATGGGGTTCAGGCGCCCATTCGCGATAACAAAAATCAAGTGATCGGAGTTTTGGGTTTAGGGTACTACGATTTAGAGAGAACGGTTCAAGCTCACTATCTCATTACTTTAATAGCTAAAGTTTTCGATACCCTTTATTTGCCGGTGATTACAGGACATGAAAAGGAGATTCAAGAAATTCTAACTTGCTTGCCTCAAGGGATTGCTTTGCTCAATGAACAAAATACAGTGCGTTTCTATAATGATAAAATCGTGGAACTGTTAGGAATTAAAAAGAAACAGAATGCCGAGCTGGAATTAAATAAGTACCTTCCTAAAGTGGGGGTGGGATTTAGCTATAAGCATCAATGCGATGTAATTAAGCATGTAATTAATGAGCGCAAGTTCAAACTTATTCAGCTAAAAACAAAAGAGTCAATGAAGGAAGGAGCCTCGGAGCGGGCACGAGCGGATCAATTATTTACTTTTGATCGAATTATAGGAGAGAGCGTGGCAATAAAAAAAGCAAAAGATACGGCCGCGAATGTAGCTGAGACTTCTGTTCCTGTTTTGCTCTATGGAGAGAGCGGAACCGGTAAGGAAATGTTTGCCCAAGCCATCCACAGTGCAAGCTCTCGAAGGAATGGACCTTTTATCGCCATTAACTGTGGTGCCCTTCCTGGAGAATTGGTGGAAAGTGAATTATTTGGTTATGAAGAGGGTTCCTTCACTGGCGCCTTGAAAGGCGGAAAAGTAGGAAAGTTAGAGGCAGCTTCAGGAGGGACGCTATTCTTAGATGAGATTGAGAGCATGCCTCTTAAAGATCAAATTAAGTTATTAAGGGTTTTGTCAACGGGTAGGGTTCAGAAGATAGGGAGTAACAAAGAGATCGAAATCGATGTGCGCTTGATATCGGCCACGAAGACTGATCTTCTCAAGCAAGCCGATGAAGGGTCATTTCGAGAAGATTTATTCTATCGGATCAGCACCTTTATCGTTAAACTTCCGCCCCTGAGAGACCGTCAGGGAGATATTATCCTACTAGCTGAAGAGTTTGTTCATAGGCTCCAAGATAAGTACCATCGCCACCGAATCGCTATGGATTCCACTTTTAGGAACGCACTATTGGGATATCACTGGCGGGGAAATGTAAGGGAATTAGAACATGCTATGGAGCGAGCGGTAATTACTCTGCGCAATGGTTCTAAACTCTTACCAGAACACCTCTCAGAAACCATATGCGAGGAGTATAAAAAGAATATAATCAATGGCGTCTTGGATGAAGTTATGGAACAAAGCCCTAAGGAGCAAGGTATGCTTGCGCAAGCAGAAAATATATTAATTGAGCGGGTGCTGAAGGCTGTCAATGGAAACATAAGTGCTGCAGCGGAGCTGTTAGGAATCACCCGCAGGACGATTTATAAGAGAATGAATAAAAATGAAGTTGATGTGATGCACTTAACTGAATAACGCACATTTAATAACAATCACATCTGTGACCATACATGAAAGGATAAATAAAGGACACTTGCATTGTATCACATTTGTGATACAATGCAAGTGAGAAATCAAAGAACGCAGTGCAGCGATAAGCACAGAAAGGTAGAAATCATGATGCAAAGAATAATGGGATTAAAAGGCGGGGAAGGACCTGCTTGTTTTGAGGTAACTGAGGTTAAAGAGGCCGATATTCGTACTCATCCATCGATAAGAGAAGGCAAATTTATTACTTTGGCTGATGCTGACATCGCTGAACTCTCCAGACATAAGCAGGAAGTTACGGTAAGCGGTTATTACGCAATGGTAACAGGTAACGATAAGGGTGCTAAAGAGGCAATAATAGAGGCTTTGGGTGACAAATATTGCGTGGAAGTTGTATATTTTAATACTATCCAGATTTACGCCTTGGAGGACCTTGAAGAACGAGTAAGGTTGTTACATTATAAGTGCCTGGAAGTCAATGGAGCTTGGTATATCGATAGTATGCCAACACATATTATCGTAGAGCTTAGAGATGGGACCCTTGGTTACTATTTAATTAACCCTTACCGGGAAATCAAAGAGTCTGATCTGTTGTCGTATGCAGGAATTCATCCTCGAAAAGTAAAAGGGCAACCGTTGCCAGCTTTTATGTACAGGCTTTATGGATTAGAGAAAAGTGAGGAGACTGCCAGCGAGGTTCTGCATACTAGAGTAACTCCATCCGAAAAAGTAAAAATCGAAGCCTATGCAGCCAGCCAGAGTCCCCAAATGAATGTGTCAGATGTTATTCGACGGTTTATTCGTGAGATCGAGTAACATGGTTGGTTATAGTATGAATTGAAAAATTATATCCTAGACATATAAAGCTCTCAACGATCAATATAACGTTAAGGGCTTTGTTATATTTTTGACAGATTCTCCTTGGTAACTCGCACGATTAAGGCTAAGAGTGGATTTAAAAGGCCATCTGTTTTATGAGTTTGTTATCGTTAAAGGTCATAGTGGATAATGTTTTGGGTTTCAGTGCACATGGCTATGGTGAATATCCGGAGTGTGGTTATGTACGTGATTAAGAAGCTCATGAGTGTGCACATGGCTGTGCTCTTGATGGGTAGGTTCGTTATGGGTGTGATTATGGTGAGCGTCAGTATGGCAATGTCGATGTTCGTGGACCAAGGCAGGGTGTGTATGCGGATGCTGATGTTTTTCATTGGTGGCAAAATAAGCGCCGGCGATCATAATCAGTAGAGCGATTAGGAAAGAAAAAGTCGGGGGTACCCTGAAAATCGCAAAAGATAGACCTACCCCAATAAAGGGGGCGATTGCATAATAAGTACTGGTTCTGGCCGCACCAAGCTCCCTCTGAGCTGAAACATAGAAGAAAATGCTGAGCCCATAGGCGAAGAAGCCCAGGAAAAGGGCAAACAGGATATAGGCTACACTCAGGTTATTTAGCGGTTCTTTCAGAAGAAAAGTCAGCAATAAAGCCCCAAAGCCTGACCCAAATCCCTTAACGATAACAACATCCATGGGGTCCTTGATGGAGAGCATGCGGGTGCAATTATTTTCAAAGCCCCAGCATAGGCAGGAAAGTAATACAAATATTGAGCCCAAAGAGAAGGTGAAGCTGCTTAAATTCTCTACGGATAGAATGATACTGGCAAAGGTAATTAGGACGATTGCACCCCATAAGCGTCGACCGATGGATTCTTTAAAAAGCAGTAATGCGATTAAAGATGTCGCTACGATTTCAAAATTGCCCAAGAGGGCAGCATTGGCAGAGGAACTCATGGTTAAGCCAATCATTAAAAATACTGGAGCAGCAATATCCAGAGCAATCATGGCTAAGACAAAGGGTAGGTCATTCCTGTCCATCTTAGCTTCGCGGTGTTTTTGACCGGAGAGGCGTTTGATTAAACTAAGTATAGCCATTCCTAAACCTGCACCCAAGTAGAGTAGGGCTGCCATCAAGGTTGGCGGAATCTTTACAAGCAATATTTTTGAGATGGGTGTGCTGATGCCAAAGAGTATCGCGGCAAAAATCGCTGCCATAATTGCGGAGTGTTTCTTGTTTTTCAACGGTGTGCATCTCCTTAGCATAATTTGCGGGTGGTCCAGATGAGGGATAACTGGAATATATCATGACAAAGAACGGAATACAATTATTGATACTTTCATTCTAATGCATTGCCTAGCTGATTCTGACAAATAATTTCTCTTTATTGCCTTAAGCCATTATAATAAAGAGTAATAAAATAGTAATAAGCATAAACTATTCAATCATGAGTTAAGGAGGTGCGAGTGATGAGTGTCTTCATTCAGTCAACATTGCATAGTTTTAGAGGTGCAATCAAAGCCTTCCAAAGGTTCCCGGCTTCGATAGCTAGTGCCCTAGGTTTTGCCATCGTAACCATGATTAGAATTCAGCTCGATTGGCCTGCGCAAGAACCCTATAATTTCTTGTTTAACTGTCTACATTGGTCCTTTGCGCTGGGTGGAGTGTTCAGTCTGGCCGTGATTACCGGAGCATATAGCCGCTATAATCACAAAAAAGCCTTTCTTACAGCCAATTTGCTTGGAGTAGTTGCAGTTGTAGTGACATTTTTGGTGCTTTACTTCTTTGGCGGAACCTACCCTGACTTGGTAAAATCAAGCTTTGCTACCATCTCCACTCTGGCTGAAGCCCGTGTTGGTGTAGCTATCCTGATTAGTCTTATTGCTTTTATCTACCTAGCCGGATACCCAAAGGACCAGTCGGACTTTGCTCGTTCCTTTTTCATGGCCCTTAAGGCTTATTTTATTGCCATGATCTATGGGCTGGTCATTATGGCTGGAACATCAGGTGTTGCCGGTGCCATTGAGGCTTTGCTATATGAGGGGATGAGCGAGAAAGTTTATATGTACCTCGGAACTTTATCCGGGTTTATAGCTTTTACGATTTTTGTCGGTTATTTTCCGGACTTTCGGCGGGGTGAAAGGGATCCTCACCGCGAGGTGGCTCAGAAGCAGCCACGCTTTATCCAAGTTCTTTTCGAATACATCCTCATTCCGATTGTGCTAGCCTTGACTCTTGTTCTGCTGCTTTGGGCGGGTAGAACGATCTTAAGTGGTATGGAGGCTTCCTTCCTGAGACTTTATGGGATTGCGACTGCGTATACCATCGGCGGAATCCTGCTTCATATCATCGTCACCCACTCTGCAACAGGGTTAGCAAGATTTTATCGCCGGGTTTATCCGCTGGCCGCTTTGGTGATTCTTGCCTTTGAGGCCTGGGCCTTCGTGATTCAACTGCAGAAATCAGGTCTTAAAACTACCGAATATTTCTTTATTGTCATTTGGATTATTGCTTTGATCTCGGCAATTCTCCTGCTCTTAAGAAAGAACGACGCTCATCCGGCGATTGCACTGCTAACCTGTGTCATGGCTGTTTTGGCCGTCCTCCCTGCGGTGGGCTACCAAGCCTTGCCGGTTTCTGCTCAAGTCAACCGTCTTGAGAAGCTACTGATCAACCAAGGTATGCTGGAGAATGATCAGTTGATCCCAGCAGCTACTCCACCTGATCTGACGGTACGAGAGTCGATTACCGATGCCGTGACTTACCTTGCCTACGCAGAGAATGCGAAGCTACCGACTTGGTTTGATAAACGCTTGGCTGAAAGCGGCACTTTTAAGACCAAGCTGGGCTTCGAGCAAGTTTGGCCCAAATTCGAGGATCCTTATGGGAATAGCACTCAGTCCTTGGTAACCATTCTCGAGCTAAGTTCCGAGGCCATTGACATCAGTGACTATCGCTGGGCTCTAAACCTACAGGGCTACGCCTACATGAAAGAACAATCATCAGCCACCCTAGACGGTACTCAAGGCACCTATCGTATTAATTGGACAATGGATCCGAAAACGAATATGCCGACCTTACGAATTGAGCTCAATGATCAGGTGATTCTCGAGCAAAACATGGATGATTACGTAAAGCGGATTTCAGCGTCATACCCACCTAATGATGGACGCCCTGCTCAGGTCGGACTCGAAGATATGAGCTTGCAGCTTGATACTCCGGAAGTGACCGTGCTGCTCGTATTCAATCGTATCGAGATGAATCTAGACCCCAAAGCCGATCGGATTTTTTATGGATTTGATTTGAGCTCGCTTTATATGAACGAGAAATAGACCGGAATGGATTTGCCTCCATGGAAATGCCACTAAGAGATAGGGAAATCATAGTTAGCGGAAAGAATAGATGGCGAAAAAGAGCAAGTAGACTCCCTTTTACCGAAGGAGCCTCTTGCTCTTTCTAATGTGTTTATTCCAGAATGCATCTATCTACTTCAGAACCTCTAGATCATAAAACTGGTGGTAAAAGTTTCCCTTTATGTAATCAACTAGCAAATATGTTCGCCGATCATCAGTTCTATAGCATTAATATAAGAGGTTGGCAATTTGTATTGAATAATGTCAAGTCTCACTTTAAAACTTGTATGAGTCTAAACGATTTAGGAATAATAGAAACATACAAGGGAGGTATGAGAATGTTAAATGTAAGGAGTATTAAAAGGACGCTAGATTTGGGTTTATTACTCATTCGCCTAGCATTTGGAATATCTATTGCTATTCATGGTTGTCAAAAGCTTTTCGGTTGGTTCGGAGGCCATGGGATTAAGGGTACTAGCCAATTCTTTGAATCGATTGGTTTTAAACCTGCATTGCCCTTTGTTGTTATGGCAGGTTTAGGTGAGCTTTTGGGTGGGCTCCTCTTTGCAGCGGGTGTGTTTATGCCTTTAGCATCGCTCCTGATCATTGGAACCATGATTGTGGCGATTGTGAGAGTTACCTTTAAAAATGGCTATGATATCACAAAAGGTGGTTACGAATACAGCTTAGCTATTATTGCTGCTACGTTGGGAATCTTCTTAACTGGACCTGGAGAGTATGTTCTCTATAAAAGGCCAAGGAAATGGAGAGAACTCTGGAATAATTTCATTTAGATAGCAAATATCCTAGGAATCACAGACAAAAGACGGATGGTAAGGCGAATGGCGATAACTCACAAAAAGTTGTTGTCACTCGTCTTTTTGTTAAGTAGTTTCATGATCACTGAAGATCAGCTTAAATTATTTGTAAATTTGATATTATTATAAAATAGTCTTGACTTTAAGATATTAAATAGTGTATATTAATCTTGAAATCAAGATATACAAACGAGGATGCGATAAGATATGAATAGCTTGAATCTGAACTTGGTAATCGCAATGGCAAGAAGCTATAACAAGCTGTTTTCGCATATTGAAAAAAACGTGCAAGAATACGGTTTCAATATCAGTGAATTCGGCGTCCTCGAATTCTTATGGCACAATGGGGAGCAGCCGGTGCAAAAGATCGCCGAGAAGATCCTAGTCACAAGTGGCACCATCACCTATATTATTGATAAGCTGCAGAAAACCGGTCTGGTGGAACGGAAGAAATGTGAGAAGGATAGGAGAGTTTATTATGTTGGTCTAACCCCGAAAGGTGAAGAAGTGATTGAGGACTTATTTCCGAAGCACCAGCAATTTATTGATAACCTGTTAGCAGGTATAGATGAAGATATGAAAAAGAACTTATTGAAAAGTTTACTTGAACTAAGAGCATCAATTTAGATGCGTTACTTAAATGCTTTGCTTTATGGCAATCTAAAGGAGGAATCGAGTTATGATGTTAAGAAAAATTGAAAATCAGAATATGGGCAAGAGCGATCTGGGGTGGTTGAAGAGCAAATTTCATTTTTCCTTTGCTGAATACTATAATCCCGACAATATGAATTTTGGGGTTTTGCGAGTGGTCAATGATGATTTGGTTGAGGCTAAAACAGGCTTTGACACACATTCACATAGGGATATGGAGATTATCTCTTATGTAGTAGAGGGTTCGTTAACTCATGGGGACAGTATGGGCAATAAAAACACCCTCACGAGGGGACATGTTCAGTATATGAGTGCAGGAACTGGGGTTTACCATAGCGAGCATAACTTAGGAGATTCGCTGCTAAGATTCCTGCAGATTTGGGTGATTCCTGATAAAAAGGGGCACACCCCCAATTATGGAGATTTCAAATTTAATTGGGATGATCGGAAAAACAAGTGGCTGCACATTGTTTCCGACAAAAAAGGTGATGCTATAATCAAAATAAATCAGGATGTAAACATTTATGTTTTGGAGCTAGAGGCCGGGAAAGAGATAGATTTTCCGGTGGGCAAGGACAGGCAGGCTTATATGGTTCAAATCGAAGGAGCTGCCCTCGTTAGTAATATCCCATTAGAGAAACGAGATGCTCTAGAAATCACTGAAGAAGTCATCGAATTGAAAGCTTCCGAGAAATCCCACTACATCCTTATTGAAATGAAGAAATCAGAGTAAAATTCACCAAACTGCTTCAGATCGTAGAGATTAATTTGAGCCCTATGTAAAATTTATTTAGGAGGGAATATATATGTCTTTTACAATTAAATCCAAAAGTGATGTTTTCAAATTTGCCCTACCTCTTCATGATTATCTGAGTCAACATGGTAAATCTGAAGAGGCTGAGGCTCTGGCCAGTTTAGTAGACTCCTGTTACCCACAGAATGCCCAAGCTTTGGAAGCTCATCGCAAGGCTTTTAAGCAAATCCGTGAATCGATTACGGACTTGCCTCCTGAATATCAGCAGGCGTTAGATGATGCATTAGGAGTTCTTTCTGAATAAAAGTGTAGATGGATGGGCCAAGTTACTTTAGGTGCCTGGTAAATATTGTTTGGATCAGTAAGGTAAATAATAAGAAGCGCTACAGGGTTGTTACGTAGAACAGTCCTGTTGCGCTTCTTAACTTTACCTATCTGCTTGCATGGTCCCTAGAGCAGTCCTTTGTATCTATCCAGGATGCTCGCTGCACCAAAGATCTCGTGGGTTTTACTTCTTAAAAGATCTCGTAGCGTAAAACGTTGGCACATTGAATTCACGGAGTTTGCCTTGACCGTTGGTATCTTCATAGATATCCGTAAGCACCAAGCCAGCCTTAAGCTGTCCACCGATTTGTTCTTCGATCGTATGTGAAAATTGAATTCCCCAATCTTTTTCGATCGACCTTTCATATAAGTGGGGATCCTTTAAAGGATTAAATGGCAACTTCGTCGTAATAGTTGTTTCATCGTCATCAAAAAGATAATTAAAGCCGTTATCAAATCCCGCTAACAAGATTCCGCCCTTTTTCAATACGCGATAACACTCTTGCCAAACGGGCAGAATATCTTCGATGTAGCAGTTTGAGACTGGATGAAAAATCAAGTCAAAGGATTCATCGGCAAAGGGTAAAGGATTCGTAATATCACCTTGCACAATCTCGATAGCATAATTTTCTCTTGCAGCGACCTCTTTTTCGCTTTGCAGTTGCTTAGCGGAATAATCAATGACAGTGCACTCAGCCCCTAATGCTGAGAATATAGGCATTTGTTGACCGCCACCGGAAGCTAAGCCCAAGATTTTGGCATTTTGCATGGTGCAGAACCATTCTTTGGGGACAGGCTTTGTCGGTGTTAACACGACATCCCAATCATTATTTTTGGCTTTGTCATAGATTTCATGGCTTATGGGTTTTCCCCATTCCCAACCTTCCTCAACCCATTTATCAAAGAACTTAGAATTTATTTCAGTATATTTGCTATTCATGACAAACCTCTTTCTTGATTTCATTACCTCGTCACTGTATTATTAAACCCCATACGAATATTTCCTGCATATACAAGGATTTTTTATTAAGGAAATGATACAATAAATCTATTATTAATTTAGTAGCAATGCGCTTTTTAAAGCGTTGTTCTAGGGAGAGATGAATTTGCCAGGAGATAAAGGAAAGGTTGTTGATTTTCAGCAATACAAAGAAAAACGGGAAATTCGTGGAATTGATGAAGCTATTTCTGCTGCAGAAGAAAACAGAGAAGAAAGTGATTTTCGGGCGAAATTGCAGTTATCCCAAAAAGATGCTGAAATGATTATCTATTGTCTGCGTTTAGGACGTGAGTACTTCAGGCTTGAAATTGAGAGCATTGCCGACGAGGACGACCAGCCACAGAGTGATCTTGAAAAAGTGAACCAATTGCTAGATAGGATTCAGTATGAAGCGCTTAAGCTTCACACTGATGAAGAATATATCTTTAGTATAAGTCTTTTGGAGCTAATATTTATCATCGATTGTGTGGAAATGACAAGAAATGCGGCCAGTAAGGGTATCAATGTGTTTCAAGTAGAGTCTGACGAGAGAGAGAATTACATAAGATGGTTGGACGGAACCTTTGTTTACTTGCTGGATGTTTATGAGAAGTGGAGGCTCTTTCGGGTTTAGATATCTACCTTTCCTGTGGTTTCGAAGTGACTTTAACTAGGGATTACTATGAATTGAAGAAGAGTATTTTATAAAAGTAATGATTATGCTTAAGGAGTCTATCCATGGCCTTCATTATATTTGACTTAGAATTTAATCAGGATATTTCTACCCTGCAGAATTTTGACAGGGAACGGGTCCGCTATCCCTTTGAAATCATTCAGATCGGGGCCATTAAGTTAGATACGGAATTGAACACCCAGGGTAAGTTTAACCGTTATATAAAGCCAACCTTCTATGCTAGAATGAATCCATTGGTTAGCGAATTGACTGGCATAACCATAGAACAGCTCTTAGCAGGAGAACCATTTTCTGAGATATATCAGGCCTACACAACCTTTATTGATGAAACTGATTCGATATTATGTACATGGGGTATGTCGGATATAACAGAGCTCTTCAGAAATGTTAAGTACCATGGGTTAGATCAAACGCGTTTACCGAGAAGAGTGATCGACCTCCAGTTCTATGTTTCCGAGCAATTTAACCGCCCTAGGAAAAACCGTCTGCGACTTCAACATGCCGTAGAACTCTTCAATATTCCGATAACCCATCCGTTTCACAATGCACTTAATGATGCATACTACACGGCTGAGGTATTTAAAAGAGTATATAAGGCATCGATGCAACCAAAGCTCTACGATCCATCCCAGAAGACGATTCGGCCAAGGCTAGCAAAACGGGTCATCGACTTCGATCAGCTGCTCCGACAATTTGAAAAGATGTATGCTCGAAAGATATCCGAAGAGGAACAAGAGATGATTAAGCTTGCCTATAAAATGGGGAGGACGAATCAGTTTACGAAAGAAGTAACTGTGTCAACACCTTAAATAGCGCTATATAATGAAGATAGGCTTATCCCCAACGGAGAAGCCTACTTTTGTTTGCTTATTCTATATTAAACTGAATTTCATCTTTGGAATCTATTTAGTGATTACAATCACACTCTAGGGACAGATTTTAAAGTACAATAAGACGTGCAATAAATATTAAGCACCATAAACATAAATGTGTGTAAAAAACATAATAGATATGCCAAACCGTAATGTGTTGCGTTTAACGGATAAGGGTGGTTAGTGTGAATGTAAAAAAGCATAAAAGAATTGGTTTTAAGTTCCTTAAAAAGGATAGAGCACCTATAGAGCGGAGAGCGGTGCAGCTACTTTTTGCATTGATTATCCTGTATATTGGCATTCAATTCATGGGCTTTGTTAACTCCTATGCCGATCCAAATGCTACAGTACTAATCCCACGGCCGGCAGGGGTAGAGGCCTTTCTTCCGATCAGTGCCTTAGTTGCCCTGAAATCTTGGCTGGTTACCGGGATATTTGATACAGTCCACCCTGCGGGACTTGTTATCTTATTATTAGCTATGGCTCTTTCGTTGGTATTCAAGCGGAGCTTCTGCTCATGGATCTGTCCCATCGGTACATTATCCGAGGGATTAGCTGTCGTCGGTAGAAAGCTCTTCGGCAAGAACTTTGTTATGCCACGGTGGCTTGACTACCCTATGCGTTCTATAAAGTATATTTTGCTTAGCTTTTTCATCGTCTTTATCCTCATCTTTATGGATGGAGCGAGCGCCTACGGTTTCTTACAAACTCCTTATAATATGATCGCGGATGTAAAAATGCTGGACTTCTTTAAGAATCTGACAGGAGTCGGGATCACTGTTATTGCAGTACTCGTTTTGTTTTCGCTGCTATTCCAGAACTTCTGGTGTAGGTACCTTTGCCCTTACGGAGCACTGATGAGCCTACTCAGCATCCTTAGCCCTTGGAAGATTCGTCGAAATGCGGACACCTGCATCTCCTGCCAAAAATGTACGGCAGTCTGCCCTAATCAACTCAAAGTGGCTGAAGCTAAAAATGTTTGGTCACCGGAATGTTCGGGATGTCTGAACTGTGTCAAGAGCTGTCCAGTCAAAGGGACCTTAGAATTCAGTTCGCCCGCCTCTCATGGACAAAGATTTATCTTCGATCCTCAAAGAGCGGCTATTGTTATTACTGTAATATGGTTTATGGTTGTCGGGTTGGCAAAGCTTACGGGGCATTGGGAAACTAGTATCCCACCGGAGATGTACAAGATGCTGATCCCACAAGCGAGTCAGTTTAACCATTAGCGTAAATCAGATAGGAAATATCGGTTTATGGCTCGGTGAACGAAGCGAATCCGTAAATGTGCACAACAAACTATACAAGAAAGAAGAGAGGATTTAAGGCAAACAATAATTCGCTAAATCCTCTCCTTTACTATAGGGGGGTGAGTCTTTTAGATCATCGAAAATGAAATGGTTCTGATAATCTATACCTTGCCTTTGAGTGCTTCGTCTAAAGACAGACCATGTCCGTCCCGAGAATCCATACTAGGAGCTTTATCGGGTTTATGGTTTTGTGAAGGCTTTGTATCAGGGTTTGCCGGTCGGTTTGGGAATTTCTTTTCCACCATATGCACTACCATCCTTTCTTCTCCTTATTTTACCCGTTGATAGAATAATCATGAGTTTCTTAAATAGTATCAATTAGAAAAGCTGATTTTCAAGTCACTTGAACTTTCCTTGACTAAAGGTAATAATAGAGGTAGATAAATAATAAAAGTAGCAACGTACAGCTAGTTATCGCTATACGTAGCTAGTAATTACTCATCTCTGTGAAAGTGGTTACAAAAACAATATCTTAATATCATACTAATTGAAGGGAGCTAGCTATGGATACTAATCATGCTATCAAACAGGTTATTCTTCACCACAGAAAGGCGGTTCAGAAAGTTGCCTGGGAGTTTATGGCTGATGTGGATACCTTATACGCCCTGAGGTCTTTATCAGTAAAGATTGAAGACGAGAGCTTCCATGTCTTAGGTGATTCTGATAAATACGTTATTATGGTCAGAAAGTCGTCAACAGATAACGATGTTCTCATGTTTGGCAAAGTAGATAAACATGATTTAGAGAAAACGGTAGAGCGCGATAAAAAAAGAATAGGGCTAGCTATTCTTGCCATAAGGCACATCGATGAAGAGCAATATATGGATGACTTATTATTGAAGAGAAAAGAAGAGCTTCTTGACCAATTAATTCTGTGTTTTGATGATGAAACGTTTAACTTAGCTGATGGAACCAGCTTTACCCTTCAAGAACTTAAAAGTGCCATAGCCTAATTGAAGATATCCATTAATAAAAGCATTAAAAGTGGAAGTGCCGCCGAACATCTTTATCAAGGGTGTTCGGCGGCACTTCTCTATGCAAGGACACTATGGCATCATTAGAATTTGAAGATGATCACGAATACGATCAATAGTGAAATTCCCAGTCCTAAGGAATAGCCAATTAACTTTTTTTCAATAGGAAGTAAGTCATACCACTCATCTTCATAAGCCTTCTTCTTGTGCTGAGCAACAGGTTGTTCAGTTTTGATTGACATTTGTATTTCCCCCTTACTCAATTATTTATACTGTCGGAGGTGTGATTCCATGGTAGAACAGCCAGGAGATGAATAGTCCGACCCAAAGGATGAAACCAAAGAGCGCAATACCATAGACGGCAACGATACGTCCCATACCTTCATCCCAAAGCTTACGCACATTAGTGACTAAGCCGATGGAGAAGAAGCACATTCCAAAGAAGAATGTCCGTAAGGCGTTGGCCTCACTAACCCCAGGCTTCAGTTTAGAAACGTCGTCAGGACTAACTACACCAACAAGGAAGAGAATAACAAAGGTTAAGACAAAGCCGATGATGAATTTCGGGAAGCGATTCCAGATCTCGGCGGGATTAACTTTGCCTTTTTCGCCAGTTTGGGCGACTGCAGAATTTTTATCAATCGGGAATACCGACCAAATTACCGCAAGAATGAAGGCCCACACACCAATAAAGATGTCGATAAAGACTTTGGTTGTAGTAGCGACCATCAAGATCCAGCCCTCTTCCCAGTTCACGCCGAGCTCACTCAGGGCACGACCGCGGATTAAGGAATCGGTAATGGCACCAGCGGCGATGGCGCCGCCATCACTCTTAACTGCCAGACCCATCCAAGCACCAGCCACCATAGGATCTTTAAAAAGGAAGGCTTGAGCTAACCAAGGTAATAATAAGAGCTCAACGGCAACGAAAACAATAATAACAGCGGAAAGAATAATCGGAATAACAGGACGGGCACGAATAGCACTACCGGTGGCGATAGCTGCAGAAACACCGCAGATAGAAATACCGGAGGCTAGGGGAGCTGCCCATTCTGGTGTAAACTTGAAGAATTTACGAGCAATTAAGTAAACGACTGGCCAGTAGATTAAGTAGGCTTCAACAACCGCGCAGATACCCCGGATAATAACTGTGGTAGCGAGACCGAAAGCATCCAAGGATTTAAGCGCAATAGATCCACCAAGTACAACGATACCAATCTTAATAAACAACTCTGGTTTCGCTGCTTCTTTTAGATAATCAGCGAATTTTAAGAAGAAGTTACCGATGATAAGGCCGATAATCATGGCGATGATGTAACCCATCTCGCCTAAGCCCAGTGACCAAGCAATACCATAGTTGGCAGTCTTATCAGGTGTAGCACCGATGTAGGCAATATTGCCGAGCATCAGGCAGCCTACGGTCATCCAAAATATGAAGGTAAAGCCAACAAAGAACTTTTTCATATTAGCGCCGATGAATTTTGACGCGACACCGATAAGGACCAAGATGAAGAGGTAAGTAAGGACTAATGAAGCGAAACCACTGATTCCGACGCCTTTGGTCACTGGAGCAAAGGCTTTGGCAGGATCAATCCAGACACTTGCTTTTGTTACCCAACCGAGTACGTCCATGCCGAAAAATGGTCCTAAGCCTAAAGCGAAGATTAATAGCCCTAACCAGGCCGCCCACCAGTCTTCATTTTGGAGAGCTTTCTTTTTCGCATATGTGTTTACTGTGGACATTTTTGCACCTCCCTGAGATTGTGATAATTAATTTGGAAATTCAAATATAGACTTGATGATTAGGTCTTAAAAGAACTTCTTACGTAACTCACGTTCGTAGGGTAAATAAGATGGTTTTCTAATCAATAGGTATCGAAATAGAATTTAACCATTAATGCGCAGCCACACCTCCCCATTAGTGCTGGTTTGTGAATGTGAACAGAAGCGGAAAGCAGATTGAGACTCACCTCCTTTTCGACAAAAGATGAGAAAAAACGCACATTCACTAACTAAGTTCATTATAGAACTTTTCTGAAAATATGTGAAATATATTTTTAGTATGAAGGCCATTTAAAAAACTTATGGAAGAATTTTGATCTATCTACGCTAATGATCACAATTACTAATTATCACAATTACAAAAGAGAATTTTACAAGAGGGAGAAAATACCCTAGAATTATAAGTGATAATATGGACAATCTCAATACAATGGGAGGCGGAAATATGTTTTTAGTTTTTTACGCAATATTAGCCATGGTTTTATTTTTAGGTATCTCAGTTTACAAAGCCTATGTGTATACTAAAATGCCTATGCATGGGAGGTTGGATTTATATCCAGTTCCAAAAGAAAAAGGGCATGCCTACGGGGGATCTTATTACGAGCAACAAGAATGGTGGAGCAAGCCCCATGAAACTTCACTAGCCTCTGAAATAATTGATATGCTCAAAGAAATCCTCTTTATTAAAAAACTCTTCCAAAACCAAAGGTCCCTTTGGTGGTTATCCTACTCCCTACACCTTGGCATTTATCTGATCATCGCTTGGACAGTGCTTTTAGTTGCCGGTGCTGCTACTGAATTTGCCGGGGGAACAGTTGCGGCCAGTGGCTCGGCTTGGGGAATGCTGCTTTATTACTTAACTCCTTTAGTGGGATGGGCAGGATTCGCCTTGGCAGCCTTCGGTGCCCTGACCTTGGTTTTCCGCCGTCTGATGGATTCCACCCTAAAGAAATACACAACTCCTCAGGAATACTTTAATTTATTGCTCTTATTTGCCGTAACCGCTACGGGTATTGTCGTTTGGGGTGGAGATCTGAGCATGAGCACCGCGCGTCAAGCTATGGCAAATGTGCTATCCTTACAACCCTTGAATGCTAGTTCCTTAATGATTGTGCATATAGTTTTAGCCGGCTTCATGCTTGTCTATATCCCCATGAGCAAAATGAGCCATTATGTGGGTAAATTCTTCAGTTTTCATATGGTTAATTGGGAAAACGATCCCAATCTTCCAGGAAGTAAAATTGAAGAAAAAATTAAGGCTAATGCTCAGAACGCTCCAAAAACCAAATGGGGTGCACCCCATATTTCCGGTCAAGTTGCAGCACCAGCAGAGAAAACCTCTGCACAAGGATAATGAGATTGAAGAAAGGAGTATGACATCATGATCGATTCGAAAGATTTAAAACCCAGTGATTTGGGGAGAGCGGATGAGCAACTGGTTGTGTTTACCAATGAAGAACTAATGCCCTTGCCGGCTCCTTATGATAAACCTGGCATGGAACCCGACTTTGTCCCGGTTAAAGATGCTTGGCGTGAAAAATACTGTACTTCTTTAGATGGATTTGTGGGTATCGATACCTTGACTCGCCCCCAATCCAAAGAGGAAGAAGAAGAGTTTGTTCGCAAATTCTTGAGCGGCTTAGAAAAGCTATTTTCCGATGCGAACAGCGGTATGCTCCAACCCTTAAATCTGACCATGGAGTACTGTGCCAAGTGTGATACCTGCTCCGCTGCCTGCCACATCTATGAAGGCTCAGGCAACAATGAGCTTTATCGGCCTATTTTCCGTATCGAGGCTCTTCGAAAGCTCTATAAGAAGTACTTTACAACCAGCGGTAAGCTTCTGGGTGGTTTTGTAGGTGCAGATCTTGAGGCTACTTGGGAAAGTATCGCTCGCCTTGGCGAATCAGCCTATCGCTGTAACCTTTGCCGTCGTTGCGCGCAAACCTGCCCCCTAGGTTTGGATAATGGCATTATGGCCAAAGAGATTCGAAAAATATTCAGCATGGAGATGGGGATTGCTCCGAGTCCAATTCACAAAAAGGGCACAGAAAATCAGCTCAAAACCGGTTCATCCACAGGCATGACCAAACCGGTTTTCCTAGACAATATTCAATTCCTCGAAGAAGAAATCGAAGAAAACTATGGTATAAAAATCAAATTCCCCATCGATAAAAAAGGTGCCGATGTTCTTCTGATTCACAATGCCGGTGAATATAATGCTTGGCCGGAAAACCCCATGGCCTTTGCCATCCTCTTTGAAGCAGCGGGAGTCAACTGGACCCTCAGTAGCGAAATGATGGGCTACGATAGCGTGAACTATGGCATTTGGTACGATGATGCTCAGGCTAAAAAGATTGCCCTAGGTCAGATCAAAGCAGCAAACGATCTTGGAGTCCGCCGTATCGTTCAAGGTGAATGTGGACATGCCCATAAAGCGGGTGCACTTGCTGCAGACCGTATGGTCCCGGGCTCAAACAGGGTTCCCGTCGAGAGCTTCTTCCCAATGTTGAGAGATATTGTCATGTCAGGGGCGATTAAGTTTGATCCGAGCCGCAATAATTTCCCAGTAACCCTTCATGATCCCTGTAATGTCGTAAGGCAAATGGGAATTGTGATGCCCCAACGGGAAGTACTGCACAAGCTTGCTCCCCAATTCCGCGAAATGACCCCTCATGGTGTGGATAATTACTGTTGCGGAGGCGGTAGCGGTTTTGCGATTATGCATAGCTTTAACTTTGGTGATTTTCGTAATAAAATCAGCGCTCGCAAAAAGTTCGCCCAAATTCTCAATGCCTTCCCAGATACCATGGAAGATCCTAGCATTGTCAAATACGTCTGTGCCCCTTGCTCAAACTGTAAAGGGACCATCCGCGACATCTTGGAATACTACGAAGCTACAGAAAAATATAATGTCCAATACAGCGGTCTGATTGAGTTGGTCGTCAATGCCATGGTAGATCTCAAAAAACCATTTTTTGAGTTCTTAAGAGAAGAAGAATAAGTCTGTGAAGAAGGTAAAGAGGTGGTAGCGTGAAAGTGGTCATCATCGGTGGCGTGGCAGCCGGCCCGAAGGTAGCTGCACGCCTGCGACGACTTTCCATCGAAGCCGAGATAACTATTATTGAAAAAGGTAAACTTGTTTCCTATGGATCCTGTGGGTTACCCTTTTATGTGGGTAACTCAGTACCCGAAATCGATGATCTATTGAAGACCACAGCAGGATTAATCCGTGATCCTCAGTTTTTTAAGGACCAAAAGGGAGTTAATATCTTCACCGAGACTGAGGCTATAGCGATCGATCGCCTGCATAAAAATGTAAAGCTTCGTGATCTTACCACCGGGGAGGAAAGGGAGCTGGACTATGATTATTTAGTCCTGGCTACGGGTGCAACAGAGGTTGTACCCCCCTTACCCGGTATTGAGGCAAAGAATGTGTACACCTTGCACCACCCCGATGCTGCAGTTCAAATAAGATCACTGATCCGGGAGAAAAAAATCAAGCACGTCACAGTGATTGGGTCCGGTTTGATTGGTATTGAGACAGCAGACGCCATCCTCAGTCGTCAAACCAAGGTTTCCCTATGTGAGAGTCAATCCACGGTGCTTCCGAAGCTACTTGATCCGGACATGGCCATTCTCCTTGAAAGTAGGATGCGAGACCGCGGCATTGATCTGCACTTAGGTTCCCCAGTGAAGGCTCTCAAAAAAGATGATGAGAGCAACGTCAACCGAGTCGTGTTAGAAAATGGCGAGATTGAAACAGAGCTGGTCGTTATCGCCGTAGGGGTCAGACCAGAAGTCAGCTTAGCCAGACAGGCGGGCCTCGCCATCGGCGTGACCGGAGCGATACGGGTCAATCAGCATCTGCAAACAGACGATCCTTTCATTTTTGCCGGTGGCGACTGTGCCGAGCAGATCCAGCATGTGACAGGCAGTAAAACCTACGTGCCTTTAGCTTCCACAGCGAACAAGCAAGGTCGAGTCATTGCCGACAATATCGCGGGGCGTAAGACAGAGTTTCCGGCGATTTGTGGGACCTCCGTCTTGCAGGCCTTTGATTTGAATATTGGCCGGACAGGACTTGGGGAATGGGAAGCAAAGCAACTGGGCTACGACGTGATGACAAGCCTAAGCACCGGATTGGATGCTACACACTATTATCCGGTTCATGATTCCGTCACCATCAAGCTGATTGCTGAGGAGTCTACGGGACGCTTACTGGGAGCTCAAGTCTGTGGTCAGGGGGAAAGCATTAAGCGCTTGGACGTCTTGGCCACGATCCTTCACTTCAATGGCACGGTGAGTGATATTAGCAACTTGGATTTAGGTTATGCCCCCCCCTTCGCTACAGCGATTGATGTGCTTATTCATGCGGCAAATACTTTTGAAAATAAGCAGCTGGGATTGGTCAAAACCATTACACCCCTTGAACTCCTAGAGCGAGTTAAACAAGGAGAACAATTCCACCTAGTTGATGTTCGCGAGGATGAGGAGGTCAAGGCAGCCCCTTTTACAGGCTCTAATCTGAGGGAGATCCCCTTAGGAGAACTTAGGGATCGCTACCAAGAAATCTCTAAGGAGGGCGATGTGATTTCTGTATGTCAACTCGGCATTAGAAGTTACGAGGCAGCATGCTTTCTTAAGGGAAAAGGCTTTAAGGATGTGAGTTTTCTGGAGGGGGGGATGTCTATTTGGGAAGCTCTACGCTACCAATTGCTTGAGTACATTGTTCAATAATATACAATGAGAATTTTGAATCGTGCGATTGCAATTATGTATTGTACACTACTCGTAAATTGTAGTTAAATAGAATTAGATAGTGTAAGTTCACACAAGAATAATCAAATCAACTAAAGGTGGTGAGGGAAGATGTATATTGTTGCTGTTGATCCAGATACATGTTCAGGTTGCGATGCGTGTGCAGATAGCTGTCCGGCGCACCTTCTCAAGTTTGTTGATGGCAAGACCGAAGTTGTCGGTGATGAGACAGAATGTATGGGTTGTGAAAGTTGCATTACCATATGCCCAACAGGTGCTGTTACGATAACCGAAATGTAAAAATCTAAAATCTTTGTATTGGAGGTAAGGTCATGGCTGAAAAGAAAACCCCTCAATTGGACGAGCTACAAAATGGACAATGGCCCAGCTTTGTAACAGAAATTAAAAGAGCCGCCGTGAAGAATGAAGCCTCGAAGGATCTTCTTCACCTCTTGGAAAGATCCTACGAGGAAAAGCGCGGACACTGGAAACATGGTGGTATCGTCGGTGTAAAAGGATATGGTGGCGGCGTTATTGGTCGTTATACCGACCTGCCCGAGGATTATCCTCATTTGCAAGCATTTCACACCGTGCGGATTAACGCACCCAGTGGTTGGTTCTACAGCACAGACTCTTTGCGCAAAATTTGTGATATCTGGGAAAGACGTGGAAGTGGACTTATGAACCTTCACGGAGCGACCGGAGACGCTATTTTATTAGGTACAACGACAGATCAGCTTCAACCCATCTTTGACGAATTAAGTGAAGAAGGATTTGACCTTGGTGGTTCGGGTTCAGACTTAAGATCCCCCAGCTGCTGTGTGGGACCTGCACGTTGCGAGCATGCCTGCTATGACACCTTAGAAGCTTGCTACAACATCACCAATGCCTTCCAAGATGAGTTGCATCGCCCCATGTGGCCCTATAAATCTAAAATCAAATTTTCTGGTTGCGCTAATGATTGTACTGCTTCCATCGCGCGTGCAGACTGCGCGGTCATCGGAACCTGGAGAGATTCCCTCATCATTGATCCAGTAGAAGTCAAAAAGTATGCAGCCAGCGGTATGAATATCCAACATGTTTGCGACGGTTGTCCTACCAGTGCCTTGAAGTACAATGCTGAAACCCAAGAGCTGAGTGTAATCGCTAAAGATTGTTCCCGTTGTATGCATTGCATCAACAGAATGCCAAAAGCTATTACTCCCGGCAAAGACAGAGGAGCTACCATTCTGATCGGTGGTAAATCCACCATCGTTCAATCAGCCTTCATGGGTTGGGTCATCGTTCCTTTCATGAAAATGGACGAAGCAGACGATTTCGAAGAGTTCAAAGACGTAATCACCCGCATCTGGGAGTGGTGGGATGAAAATGGTAAGACACGTGAGAGAATTGGGGAGACCATCTATCGTCTTGGCATGAGCAAATTCCTCAGCGAAGTTGGCTTGCCTGCAGTACCTCAAATGGTCTATCGTCCACGTGCTAACCCATATGTCTTCTGGCCTGAAGACGAAATCAAAAAATAAAATAATCAGATAGAGGTGAATAATAATGGCTATATTAGATCAGGGACCTCTCAATTATAAAGAGAACATTCCGCCGATTATCGTCGATAATTATGGAAAATGGCGTTACCATGAAACCCCGAAAGCTGGCGTCTTAAAGCACGTTTCTGAAACCGGTGCAGAGCTTTATAGTATTCGCGCAGGCTCTCCTCGCCTTGTCAGTATTGATTTTGTCCGTGATATCTGCAAACTGGCTGATGAATACTGCGATGGCTACCTTCGTTTCACAACTCGTCATAATGTCGAATTTCTAGTATCTGATGCTGCTAAGGTTGAGCCTCTTATCGCCGCACTCGGTGCTATCGGTCTCCCTGTCGGTGGTACAGGTGCTTCCATCAGCAACATCGTTCATACTCAAGGTTGGGTTCACTGCCATACCCCGGCTACCGATGCTTCCGGCGTCGTGAAAGCCGTCATGGACGATCTCTATGAATACTTTGTTGATATGAAACTGCCAGCCCAATTAAAAATGAGCCTCGCTTGCTGCCTTAACATGTGCGGAGCTGCTCACTGCAGTGACTTGGCGATCGTTGGCGTTCACAGAACACCTCCCCGTATCGATCATGAAAAAATTCGTAAAGGCACAGAGATTCCTAGTCTCGTAGCTTGTTGCCCCACTGGCGCTATTCGTCCGAACCCTAAAGAGAAGAGCGTTCTTGTCAACGAAGCAAAATGTATGTATTGCGGAAACTGCTATACCATGAATCCAGGAATGGAAATCATCGATGCTCAAAATGACGGTATTGCCATTCTTGTTGGTGGTAAAGTAGCTAATGCACGTACGAATCCGATGTTCTCTCGGATGGTCATTCCATTTATCGAAAACAACCCACCTCGTTGGCCGGAAGTCACCAGCGCAGTCCGCAACATCGTTGAGACTTGGGCAGCTAATGCTCGCAAAGGCGAAAAGATGGGCGAATGGATTGAAAGAGTCGGTTGGGAGAGATTCTTTACCTTAACCGGTATTGAGTTCTCCGATAAACTCATCGATGACTTTATCTTCTCCAGAGAAACTTTCCGTACCGGAGCTGCATTCAAATACGAGTAGGCGCGGTAAGCATAGTGTGAAGATGTTAAAATTTCAAATTAATTAAAGGGGGAATAGGATATGCAAAAAGGAGCTGCCGACCCCGTTATCAAAGAAAAGGTCTTGGCTTACTTAGATACCGTTGAGAAGGCTAAAAGCAAAGAGATTGCAGCGGCAATCGGTGAAAAGAAATCCGAAGTCGATAATGCGGTCAAAGAGCTAGCCATGGAGGACTTGGTCGAATATCTTTACATCACCACCACCTTCATCGCCCTCAAAGGCAAGGTCAAAGAGCCGAGCTAAACCTTACCGTACGAAACACACAGCGAATGCCGATGCAGGAGTACTCCTCCTGCATCGGTGAGACTCCTTTACCTAATAAACATCAAGGAGCTGGCTTAAATGGACAAAGCCTTAAAAAATCTCCTCATGGAAAAAAAGTCAAATATCATCCGGAAATGGCAACATGAGATTTTAAATAGCTATCCCAAAGACACAGCAAGATTCTTAAAGGAACAAAATGATGTATTCGCCAACCCGGTAGGGAATACCATGACCCAAGGCATTGAACAAACCTTTACAGCGCTGCTTCAAGATGATGAATCTATTGAAGTGCATTCATTTCTGAAGGATATCCTTAAGGTACGAGCTGTACAGACCTTTACCCCTTCACAGGCTGTGAATTTTGTTTTCTTATTAAAAAAGATAATTCGAGAAGAGCTGGGCAAGGTGGCTGAAGATGAACACATTTCTAAAGCCCTGCTAGAGCTTGATGTTGAAATTGACCAGTTGGCACTCGCTTCTTTTGATATATATTCCGCATGTCGCGATAAGCTAGCAGACTTAAAGGCTATGGAATTAAAAAATATGACCTATCGGCTGCTGCAGCAAGCCAATCTGGTGACGGAGCGTCCCGACGTAGACAACTCTGAGCTAAAAGTACCAGAAGGTAGCGCATACGAGCAGTTTGTGGTCAAAACCAAGAGAAAAGAGGGTGTAAAGTGAAAGCCTTATTTTCTTTAATCGCTTTCTCAATACTAATATTGATCCCATTAGTTGGAGTGGAATTTGCAAATTTACAGTTTCTATTCGGCATTATTCTTCCATATCTGGCCCTAGCCGCTTTCTTAGCGGGATTCATTTATCGAATTATGGGTTGGGCACGTTCTCCAGTACCTTTTAGAATCCCAACCACCATTGGTCAAGAGAAATCCTTTGATTGGATCAAACAGAATAAGATTGAAAACCCGACCACGAACTGGGGGGTCATCGTCAGAATGGCCTTGGAAGTTTTGTTCTTCCGCTCCCTGTTCAGAAACTCCAAGACTGAGCTTAGAAATGGTGAGAATGGCCCGAAAGTAGCTTATGGGTCCAGCAAATGGCTCTGGCTCTTTGGCCTCATGTTTCATTGGTCCCTGCTTATCGTCTTGATTCGTCACTTGAGATTATTTTTGGAGCCGGTTCCAGCCTTTATAAGTTCCCTCGATCAGCTGGATAGCTTCTTCCAGATTGGCTTACCAGCTCTCTACATTACCGATATTTTGATTGTCTTGGCCCTAACCTATCTCTTCTTGCGGAGAGTTGTTGTGCCACAAATAAAGTACATCAGTTTGCCTGCAGATTACTTTCCTCTCTTCATGCTGATGGGAATTGCCGGTACAGGAATGCTTATGCGCTATATTTACAGAGTAGATATTGCCACAATCAAGGAATTCACCGTCGGTTTACTCACCTTCACCCCTCATATCCCTGAGGGAATCGGCACCATCTTCTATGTGCATTTATTCTTAGTCAGTTGCTTATTCGCCTACTTCCCGTTGAGTAAGCTGATGCATATGGGCGGTGTCTTCATGAGTCCGACTCGAAACATGAAGGCCAACAATCGTATGGTCAGACATATCAATCCCTGGAACTATCCTGTTAAAGTCCACACCTATGAAGAGTATGAAGATGATTTTAGAGAAAAAATGATAAAGGCGGGCATACCGGTAGAAAAGGAGTGAGGTGAGACAGATGGCAAAATTTAAACTACCTAGTGCCGAAGAGCTAGCAAATATTGATTATACACCAAGCTCCACAGAATGGTTAGATACCCCTACGACCTTTGAACCGGGTACCTTCTGCTGGGGTGCAAAAGGAAAGGACTTAGAAATCGTAGGCTTTCCTAATGCCCGGGATTGGTCTCCTGTCGATGAAGATTGGCAGCTCCCGGAGAATTGGCAGACGACGATCATCGAAGGAATCGGTGAGAGACTGAACAAATATCGTTCCTTCAAGATCATGATGGACATCTGTGTTCGTTGCGGAGCCTGTGCAGACAAATGTCACTTCTATATTGGTACAGGAGATCCTAAAAACATGCCGGTGCTTAGGGCGGAATTAATACGTTCTGTCTATCGCAGGTACTTTACCAAATCAGGTAAGTTCCTGGGCCGCTTGGCAGGCGCGCGAGATTTGACCCCGGAAGTCATCAAGGAATGGTGGTATTACTTCTATCAATGTACAGAATGTCGTCGCTGTTCGGTCTTTTGTCCTTATGGAATTGATCAAGCGGAGATTACCATCATTGGTCGTGAATTACTCAACCTTCTAGGGCTGAATATCCATTGGATTTCTAATCCAGTGGCCAACTGTTACATGAAGGGTAACCACTTAGGCTTAGAACCCCATGCCATCACTGGCAATATTGAAATGATGTGTGATGACATTGAAGACATCACCGGCATTCGTATCGAGCCGAGCTTTAACCGTAAAGGTGCGGAGATCCTCTTCGTCACTCCCTCCGGGGACTTGATGGGCGACCCAGGTATCTATACCTGTATGGGCTATCTCATGCTCTTCCACGAATTAGGTCTGGATTATACTTGGAGCACCTATGCCTCGGAAGGCGGAAACTTTGGTTTCTTTACTTCCAATGAGATGGCTAAACGCTTGAATTCCAAGATTTATGCCGAAGCAAAACGCTTAGGCGTTAAATATATCATCGGCGGCGAATGCGGCCATATGTGGCGGGTCATCAATCAGTACATGGGTACATGGCAGGAACCAGCTGATTTCCTTGAAGTTCCTGTATCACCGATTACCGGAACTCGCTTTGAAAATGCCGCCTCCACCAAGATGATTCATATTGCAGAGTTTACTGCGGATTTGATAAAACATGGTAAATTAAAACTAGATCCTTCCCGTAACGATCACCTTAAGGTGACGTATCACGATTCTTGCAATACCTCCCGCGGCATGGGACTGCTGGAAGAGCCTCGTTATATCATTAAGAACGTCTGCAATAACTTCTACGAGATGCCGGAAAATACCATTCGCGAAAAAACCTTCTGCTGCGGCGGTGGTTCCGGACTGAACGCCTCGGAGAACATGGCAGAGCGTATGACAGGTGGTTTCGCTCGATCAAATGCCGTAAAGCATGTTCAGGACAAATATGGCGTCAATATGTTAGCTAACATCTGCGCAGTGGACAGAGCTTCTTTCCCAGCACTTATGGATTACTGGACACCTGGCGTAGGAGTGACTGGAGTTCATGAGCTGTTAGCCAATGCCCTGGTCATGACGGGTGAAAAGGAAAGAACAACGGATCTGCGCGGCGAAGATTTACCCGAAAAGGGGGTAACGTCCGATGAGTAAAGGCGGCAAAACAATCGGTGGCCTTCTAATCTTTTTAGTTATCGCCATCATGCCCTTCCTTTATAACATGGGAAAGGCAGATGCCAAGCCTGTGATTGATACGGATACTCCTAAAATTCAAGAATTGGGCGCAACCGAATGTATCGAATCTACAGAATACATGAGAGAAAATCATATGCAACTCTTGCTGGAATGGCGAGATGCTGTGGTTCGTGATGGCAAAACGACCTACATCAATAACCAAGGAAAAGAATTTGAGATGAGCCTCCAGGGATCTTGCCTGAGCTGTCATAACGATACGCCCCAAACAGTCTACTATACCGCTGAAACTGCTAATCAAGGTGATAACCAATTTTGCTACTCATGCCATGATTATGCATCCGTGGAACCTGACTGTTGGAGTTGCCATGCTGGGCCAAGGGAGGCAGTGAAATGAGCATCAATCGAAGGGATTTTCTGAAAAAAGCAGGAGTGATTACCGCCCTAGGTTTGGGAGGCGCGATAGTTTTGGATGCCTTTGAGGTCTTAGAACCCCTCAAAGCAGCAGATTTTACTAGTCCTGAGGATCTAACCGGCAAACGTTGGGCACTAGTCATTGATATGAGTAAGTTAACCCAGACCGATATCGCTGAAGTTATCGCTAGCTGCCATGATCTCCACAATGTTCCTGATATGGGGAATCCGAAGGATGAGATCAAGTGGATTTGGACCGATACGTATGAACATGTCTTCCCCGGTATTGAAAACCATTACTTGGATGAAACTACCGAGAAGATGCCGTTTTTAACCCTTTGTAATCACTGTGATAAACCACCCTGTGTACGGGTATGTCCTACTAAAGCAACTTTCAGACGGGAAGATGGCGTCGTCGGCATGGATATGCACCGTTGCATCGGTTGCCGCTTCTGTATGGCGGCCTGCCCCTATGGAGCGCGGAGCTTTAACTACTGGGATCCAACACCTTATATTAAGGAAATCAATCCGGACTATCCCCGCCGTTCCAAAGGAGTCGTGGAGAAATGCAACCTTTGCATGGACCGCATCGACCAGGGCCTAGAACCTGCCTGTGTGGAAAAATCTAAAGGAGCAATTGTCTTTGGTAACTTGTCAGATCCTGATTCCGCAGTAAGAAAGTTATTAAGTAGCAATTTTTCCATTCGCCGTAAGCCTGAACTAGGCACTCAGCCCAGCGTCTATTACTTGATCGGGGGTGAGGAGCGTGCTTGAGAAAGCTTTATCCGGCAGTAAACGATATTGGCTGTGGATCGGCTTCTTACTAGCCGTGATTTTCATAGGCTTCCTAGCCTATCTAAGACAATATCAGGAGGGCCTAGGTGTCACCGGCATGAGCAGAGACGTATCCTGGGGGATTTATATTTCCCAGTTTACCTTCTTGGTAGGTGTCGCGGCTTCGGCAGTTATGGTGGCCATTCCCTATTACCTTCACAACTATAAAAAGTTTGGCAAAATCGTTATTCTCGGTGAATTTCTAGCTGTTCCTTCTGTCATTATGTGCATCCTGTTTATTTTTGTCGACTTGGGACGCCCTGACAGAATTATGAATGTAATCTTACATCCCACCCCTAATTCCGTTATGTTCTGGGATATGTGTGTACTAATGGGGTATTTACTTCTTAACCTAGTCATCGGTTGGACCGCTTTAGGCGCAGAACGTAAAGGATTTCCACCGCCGGCTTGGGTGAAGCCCTTAATCTATCTCTCCATACCTTGGGCCGTTAGTATTCACACTGTCACAGCATTTCTTTACGCCGGCATGCCGGGCAGACATCTCTGGCTCACCGCCATCATGGCCGCACGCTTCTTAGCCTCCGCTTTTGCCGCCGGACCTGCCCTACTCATTTTGCTTTGCCTGATTGTCCGGAAGGTAAGCACCTTTGACCCCGGCAAAGAAGCTATACAATCCTTAGCTAAAATCGTGACTTATGCTATGATTGCTAATGTATTCTTCTACATTCTAGAGTTCTTCACTGCTTTCTATAGCAATATTCCTGGTCACATGCATCCCTTACAGTACCTCTTCGTCGGTTTAGAGGGTTACAATAATTTGGTACCCTTTATGTGGGTAGCCACCATTCTGGCCTTCGTCGGGATCTTCCTCTTACTGGTCCCGAAATATCGGCGGAATGAAAAAATCTTACCGTTTGCTCTTATCTCTGTCTTCATTGCAGCTTGGATCGATAAGGGGTTAGGGTTGGTCATCGGCGGTTTTGTTCCCACACCATTAGAACATGTTGTGGAATATTACCCGACGCTCACAGAGTTTGGCGTTACCATGATGGTATATGCTATCGGTGCCCTGCTTATCACGATCTTCTATAAAGCTGTGATCGGTGTCAGAGAAGAGATATAAATGTTATCACAAAAACTCACAATAAAGAACAAGGAGGAATTTTAAAATGGCAGATTTAGTTGTTAATGGAGTGTCCTACGAATTAGATGAGGATGGCTTCCTAGAAGATGCTTCTGTATGGAACGAGGATGTAGCGAGAGCTTTAGCTCCTAACGAGGATGTTCCGGAGCTCACAGAAGAGCATTGGAAAATGATCAACTACCTTCGTGATTACTATGATCAATTCGGAGTTGCCCCCATGGTTCGTAAACTCCTTAAAGACACCGGGTACACTCAAAAGACCATTTATGAACTGTTCCCTACAGGCCCTGGAAAGGGTGCCTGTAAAATTGCAGGACTTCCCAAACCAACCGGTTGCGTTTGATTCATAGTCGTCCATAGGGGCCCCAATAGAGAAAGGTGTGGTGGGATTATGTCTAACATCAAGGATCAAGATATACAACAACTAAATAATCTCCATATCCCGCGTATCGTTATTGGGGCCCCTCAGGGGCGCAGTGGCAAGACAACCTTTACCTTAGGGCTCTTAAGAGCCCTAAGGCGAAGTGGACACAAAGTCCAGCCCTACAAGAAAGGGCTGGACTTTATCGACCCAAGCTGGCATACAGCAGCAGCGGAGAGGGTGTCGCGGAACCTCGACCCTTTTCTTATGAGTAAGGAAGATATTTGCCGTTCAGTAGCACTACATTCTTCAGATTGCGAGGTCAGTGTTATTGAGGGATCTATGGGTCTTTATGATGGCTCAGATATCCAAGGTAGCACCTCCACAGCAGAAATCGCCAAAATAACCCGATCCCCCCTTCTCCTGGTTTTGGATGCGACGAGAATTACTCGTAGCGCCGCTGCCATTGTGATGGGGTGTCAACATTTTGACCCGGAAATCAATATTGCCGGCGTCATCCTCAACAAAGTTGCTCGCGCACGTCATGAGAAGGTTGCTCGGGAAGCCATCGAAACCTATTGTCAGATTCCTGTCCTCGGGGCGATCCCTAAGGATGCGCAGATTTCTATACCGGATCGGCACTTAGGTCTTGTTATGAATGAGGAAATGGCAGAGACGGAACGATTACTCAATCATATTGGCGACGTTATTCGTGAAAATGTGGACTTGGCGAGGATACTCAGTATTGCTCAAGCCGCGCCATCTTTTGAAGTTTTTCCTCAGGCTGAGTATTTTAGCTTATCTGGATATAGCCTGAAAGCCAAAAGCCTCCCTAGTCCACGCATTGGCGTGATTCGTGATGCAGCCTTCAGCTTTTACTACCCGGAAAATTTAGAGATGCTGGAGTCCAAGGGAGCAGAGCTGGTTTATTTTAGCGCGCTTACCCAAGAGGCTTTGCCACAGAATATTGATGCACTCTACATTGGTGGAGGATTCCCAGAAGTCTTTGCGGAGCAATTAACTCAAAATGTGACTTTACGTGAAGATATTCGGAGAGCCGGAGAAGATGGCATGCCTATCTACGCCGAATGCGGAGGCTTGATGTATCTCGGCCGCAGCATTTATACAGGCGAAAGCCAGTATGACATGGTGGGGCTCCTTCCCCTAGATACACAAATGCAAAAGAAACCCCAAGGGCATGGCTATACCGTGCTTAGGGGATCTGAGGAAAACCTTTGGTTTAAGCAAAGTGTAGTTCGTGGACATGAGTTCCATAACTCAAAGGTGATCAATCTGGATGAAAGTAAGATCAACTTTGGCTTTAAAGTTGAACGCGGACATGGTATTGATGGAGAGAATGAAGGTATTTGCTATAAGAATGTGTTTGCAGCCTATAATCATATTCATGCTATAGGTTGTCCTCAGTGGGCTGAGCAAATGCTAATTATGGCTCACGACTATCACAAACCTGCGAAAGTCACTAGCTTGCCTAAACCTAGGCTCACCCGAATGAGTAAATATCAATTGGCATAAATAGGTGTCAGCACTTAGATATTGCTTTTTAAGTTCTCTATCTGGTTTATTACTGCTGCTTTTTATTTATTGGTAACTATTTATATTATCATTTACTATAAAATTTTGCTATAATGAAACATGGGCTTGAATAAGCTTGAAATAATATTAACTTATCGATACTACTCGTTCGAGGGAGTTCTTTAGGTGAAAGGAGAAAATCTTTATGTTCGAGCAGCAGTTCATTGTTTTCAAAGAAGTAGCTGACACAAAGAACATTACCCTTGCAGCAAAGAGACTTCATATGAGTCAACCTAGCATCAGTCTCCAGATTCAAAATCTTGAGGGTCAGTACAACACGCGGTTTTTTAATCGGACGAATAAGGGAGTCAGTCTCACGAGGGCAGGAGAGGTCTTTTATAGCCATGTTTGTGAGATACTGGACATACTTGACAAGGCTCAACATCAAGTAAGCGAGTTGGATGAGGAGCGGCGCGGCGAAATACACCTGGGCGCCACTTTAACCATCGGCGAGTATGTGCTCCCCAATATCCTTGCTTATTTATCGTCAAAATTGCCTGATGTCGATTTTAAAGTCAAGATAGCCAATACGGAGGTCATCGACCAAGATGTCATCGAGGGGAAAGTTCACATCGGTTTAATTGAAGGCCCCGAGCCAAAGGGCAAAGGGGTTATCGTGGATAAATTTTGGGAAGATGAGCTAGTGGTCGTCGTACCCCATTTTCATCCCTGGGCAGAATATGATACCATTCAATTGTCCGAATTGCCCTATGAGCGCTTTGTGACGCGGGAAGTTGGGTCCGGCACCAGAAAAACCATGGAGATGGCTTTAGTGGAACGCGGTCTCGATCCGGCGAAACTAAATATCGCTATGGAGCTGGGCAGTACCCAGGCCATTAAGCAGGTGGTATGTGCCGGACTGGGGATCACGATTATCTCGGCCCTGACCGTTCGTAAAGAATGTGACCAGGGAATCCTAAAGGCCCTGCGCATCCAAGATGATCCCGTCTATCGCCCCTTGAATATTCTCACCTTGGCGAAATCTTCTCAGACGAAATATGAACGGACCTTTATCAATTTCTTGCACAACCATAAGCTCCTTACGGAAATTCTGACGCAAAACTATTGTGCTGAAGGAATGCGTTATATAGATGTTGCTAGGACAGCTTGTGATAAGTGAGGTAATGATGCAGGAAGATAAGCGAATCGGCTTAGTTCAGATGGAAGCCCGAGTGGGGGAAACCCGCTCGAATCTTAAGAGGATTATAAAATGTGCGGAAAAAGCGTCTCGGCAAGAAATTGAACTCTTGTGCTTTCCGGAAAGTGCCCTTCATGGTTATTCACCCGCTGATTCAAGTGAGATTGGCGATTCACTGGATAGTCCAAGGCTTAAGGAGCTTAAAGAATGTGCAGAAGACCTCAATCTCATTTTGCTGGTGGGCATGGTCGAGCAGATAGGTAAGGGCCAAAATCCATACTTATCTCATCTCATCCTTTTTCCAGATCAGGAAGAGGCCGTCTATCGCAAGGTGCATCTTGGCCGGAGTGAACAGAATTATTTTACGCCCGGTTCTCAATTCCCTGTATTTATGGGTAAGGGAGTCTGTTTTGCAGTAGGCATCTGCTGGGATTGGCATTTCCCCGAGATGGCGACCATTTATTCCTTGAAGGGTGCCGAGCTGCTTTTTGCACCTCACGCATCGCCTGTGGTAGCAGGTGATCGAAAAGAAATCTGGAAGCGCTATCTGGGCACGCGAGCCTATGATAACTCCACGTATCTGGGAGCTTGCAACCTTATCGGTCCGAACGACCGCGGCAAGGTATTCAGCGGTGGAGCCTTGGCCTTCGGTCCCAAGGGAGAGATTTTGGCTGAAAGCTTTCATACTCCTGAGGATGACTTTACTGAGGAAATTCTTATGGCGGATCTTTCGGCGACGAAGATTAACGCTTTACGCAGTGCCGAGCGGGTCTCCATGAAGCAAACGTTTTTCTTAGCCGACCGCCGCAAGGAGCTCTACGGAGAGCTTTTAGAATTAGAAATACCAAAGTAGAAACGGATAAAAAGAAGGGCTAATCGCCTTTCTTTTTTCATTTCTTAGATCATATTTTGTCGAACGATTTATGGACAAGGCCATACGAAAGCGTGCGAAGAGGAACGAGGGACATAAAAAGAGAGTAATGGGGAAAAAGGGGGAAAATTCGTTTTGACATCCATATCTAGTGTTGATAATATGAGTTAGACACTATATATAGGGGGTTATGACTTGCATTGCCCATTTTGTGGGAACGATGAGACGAAGGTCCTAGAATCCCGTCAAGTAGAAGAAGGAACAGCTGTCCGTCGGCGCCGGGAATGTGATGGTTGTTCACGTCGGTTTACTACCTTTGAAAAGTACGAAGATATGCCCTTGGTTGTAGTTAAGAAGGACGGAAGGCGCGAGGAATTTTCTCGAGGAAAGCTGAAAGCAGGAATCTTAAGAGCTTGTGAGAAGCGGCCGGTTTCTGTTGAACAAATTGAGACTATGGCTTACGAGATTGAAAAGAATCTTCGCAACGGCCACGATCGCGAAGTACCCAGCAAGAGCATAGGCGAAGCGGTCATGAATAACTTGGTCCATCTTGATGAAGTAGCCTACATACGCTTTGCGTCAGTTTACCGCGAATTTAAGGATGTCCAACGCTTCTTAGAGGAGCTCCACGAGCTAGTAGAAAAAAAGGGAAATAACTAATTCCAGGCTTAATCTTTGGGAAGATTTAAGTTTATTAGTGATGCAGGGCAATTGGGAAAAGTGCCCATTTTTAGTCCCTAAGACTGGAGAAATTAGGCCCTGAGACCTATCCTAAAAGTACGGAATTTCAGACAAAATAGAAGAGAAGAGTTTTTGAGAGAAAGTTGGGGATTAATGTTGAGTTTCGTAGAATCATTACCAAAAACTTGGCTCAGAGCCAACCTGACACCGAATGCCCGGGTTATTTTAGAAAAACGTTACCTCAAGCAAGAGAATGGGAAAGTAGCTGAGAGCCCGGAGGAAATGCTTTACCGGGTGGCTTCTGTCATCGCCCAAGTCGAAGAGAAGTTCGGCAAAGGGAAAAAAGAAGTCAAAGAGCTGACGAAATCTTTCTATGAGATGATGGCCAAGCTAGAATTTATGCCCAACTCCCCAACCTTGATGAATGCAGGACGTGATCTAGGTCAACTCAGTGCCTGCTTTGTGTTGCCAATCGACGACAGTATGGAAGAGATTTTCGATGCCATTAAAAACGCAGCGATTATTCATAAATCGGGTGGAGGGACAGGCTTCAGCTTTTCCCGGTTACGCCCTAAAAATAGCACCGTCCGTTCCACCGGTGGGGTAGCCTCTGGTCCGGTATCCTTTATGAAGGTCTTTAATGCTGCTACAGAAGCGGTGAAGCAGGGGGGAACCCGCCGTGGGGCAAATATGGGAATCCTGCGGGTAGACCATCCGGATATCCTGGAATTCATCACCTGTAAAGAAGACAACAAAGAAATCACCAACTTCAATATTTCCGTAGGAATTACTGAAGCATTTATGAAAGCCGTTCAAGAAAAGGCTCACTATGACCTAATCGATCCCCACTCCAAGGAGGCGGTAGGACAGCTCTACGCACCTGACGTGTTCAAGATGATCGTGGATCGTGCCTGGAGAAATGGCGAGCCAGGAATCATCTTTATCGATCGCCTCAATCGGGATAATCCTACCCCTCAGCTAGGAGAGATTGAAGCCACCAATCCCTGTGGTGAGCAGCCCCTGCTCCCCAATGAGGCCTGCAATTTAGGCTCCATTAACCTTAAGCTTATGGTGACTGAAAAAGATGGTAAAGTCGTAGTGGATTGGGAGCGCTTAAGCACAATCACGCGCACGGCGACCCGCTTCTTAGATAATGTTATTGAAGCCAACACTTATCCTCTTCCGGCAATTGAAGAGATGGTGAAAGGCAACCGGAAGATTGGCCTAGGGGTAATGGGCTTTGCTGATATGCTGATTCTTCTCCAGACTTCCTATGCTTCTGAGGAGGCCGTAGAATATGCTGAGAAGATTATGAATTTCATTCAGACTGAAGCCAGACTAGAATCCCAAAACCTCTCTGAAGAGAGAGGAACCTTCCCTAACTATAAAGGCTCCATCTATGATGGTGTCCGTCCTCTGCGCAATGCAACCCTGACCACTATCGCACCAACGGGGACCATCTCCATGATCTGTGGAGCGTCCAGTGGGGTAGAGCCTCTATTTGCCGTTGCTTATACCAAGACCGTCATGGACGGGACTCCTTTGGTCGAAGTGAATCCTATCTTCCAAAGCTTCGCCGAGGAGTATGGATTCGATTCTCCGGAGCTCATGCGCAAGATTGCCGAAAAGGGAACAGTCCTAGGGTTCTCGGAGGTTCCTAATTGGGTTCAGGAGGTCTTCGTTACTGCTCAGGAGATCGATCCCGAATGGCATATCCGCATCCAAGCGGCCTTCCAAAAGTACACCGACAATGCTGTGTCCAAGACGATCAACTTTGCCAATGAGGCTACGCATGAGGATATAGCGAAGGCTTATGAGTTGGCCTATGAGCTTAATTGCAAAGGCTTGACTGTCTACCGTGATGGCAGCCGCGAGGAGCAAGTTCTCTCCACTGGAATTGCCAAAAAGGCCGATGAGAAGGCAACAGAAGCCAAGGGACAATCATCTGGTGTGGATAAGAATTCTGATGAGTTCGTCGTTCCCAAGGTGCCTTTTATCCCGGAAGTGAACACTGTTTTACCTCGTCCCCGCCCGACCACTACCACTGGGGTCACCGAGAAGATTCGTATCGGCTGCGGTAATCTCTATGTAAGCGTCATGGCTGATGAGAAGGGAATCTGCGAGATCTTCACCAACACCGGCCGGGCAGGAGGTTGCTCCTCTCAGTCTGAGGCGACAGCTCGCTTGATCTCCATCGCTCTTCGTTCCGGTATCTCCGTCGATGCCATCATCGAGCAAGTCAAAGGCATCCGTTGTCCCGCTTGTATCCGTCGCGAAGGAGTCAAAGTCACCTCCTGCCCCGATGCGATCGCCCGGGTCATCAAGGAATATGTCGAATTAGGCAAAGGAAAAATCAATTCGGTCACCTTTAAGGCCGAACCGGAAATAGAAGAGAAGCCTGTTCAAAGCAAGAGTGCTTCCTTTACCGGTGGTCAAAAGGTCCGCTCCACAGTAGCCGAAGCCAATGCCTGCCCAGAGTGCGGCATGGGAATCAATCATGAAAGTGGTTGCGTCGTCTGCACTCATTGTGGATATTCAAAATGCGGTTGATGTCAACCTAATAGTTTAGACATTAAGGCATACCATGAGGAAGTAATCTTCCGGATGGTATGCCTTTCTAATTTTTTGCACAGTGGTTATATCCTGACTTTAGGACTTATAAGACGAAAAACTGCTAGCACTCAGCCCTGAAAACCGTTTAGATAGCGGAGTTCAGGGCTGATTTTTATGTAGAAAATATATTATATTTTGTCCTATTATGTCCTTTT
>JBFWMF010000027.1:0-44396 GCA_050251735.1 Desulfitobacterium sp. | reverse complement strand
CACCGGATTTGGCCCTATTTTAATCCAAAACTGAAAAAAAGTCACCCTTTTCTTTTCTACAAACAAGAATGGGTGACTTTCAGTGGAATTTACCTCGATAAAGTGGAACTTACTTTGAAATTCAACCTTGACCGAGTGGTTGGTGTCAAGTAGACGTGGGCAAAAATTCTATTCCTCGTAGTTGTGGATATGTAATAAAATCCCTTTTGCTTCCAGATGCAGTTCAGCTCTGGGGTAGACTTGACATGGGACCCCACGGCAGATGCTTCCATGGGTCGAGGCATGGGGCTCATAACGATGCATTCCTTTGGGGATAGCCCGATCCCCCTGATTTAGGGTAGCATCAGCCGCCCCCATGTCAAGTCTGATTTGGGGTCTTTTGGGCTAAGACTTACCGGTAGATCATCTCGCTAAATGTTTTGAGATTGAACATATTGCGAACGATTTTCCTGCCGTTTGTTACTGAGCAGTTTGTGTAAGGTAGCTCTCCTCTATGTACCGGGTATATTGATTTCTTTACGGCCTTCTTTAGTCCGCTTTTGCTGTTCGTTATGGTTTCTACGAATCTCTCAGTCAACCGGTCCGGGAGCTTTCCTGAAACTAGGGCTGCTATCTTTTCCTTGAAGCCTTTTCCCATTTTTAAAGCGATTATTTTGGAGAGATGGGTTGCTCCTTTTTCGCTCCAGCTTTTTGCCCCTTTCATGCGGGAAGCGAATACCCTCACTTGCCTTTCCATCGTGCCTAAATTCCTGTATTCTAAGCCCTCAGGGGCTTTGGGTAACGTCATATCTTCTCTGTCCTTATAGGGTACTATCCCGTCAATATTGCTTCTTATGTAGCTTTCTAGGCTACCAAGTTTTTCTATCTCTTTGGCCACTCCGCCGCTTTCATACTTGAGCTGCTCAATCTTTTCGAATACCTTTCCAAATTCCCCAGCCTTAAGCCATTTTAGGATGGGTCTTCTAGCCTTTTTGTCTGATACATTTCTAGTGACTGCTTGAGCAAGATGAAAGGGATCGAGCTGAAATTTATCTGTTTCTTGATCATGATCTCGTCTTATCCATGATGCTCCATCACCATTTAGGACTCGATAGATGATTTCATCTACATTGTAATTCTAAGCTATTGATGCATCTCTTAGTTCTTTCATCTCTTCCGATTTCATGTAACCTGCAAAAGCCATTTTGCCCACTGTTTCATACTCTTTTGATAATGGATATCTTGGCTTCCAGCCTTCATAAGCGACGCTGATCTTAAGCTCTTTTCTGCCTTTGGAGCTCCCTTTTTCTCTGCTCTTTCCTTGCATAGATAACCACAGGCCATCCGCTTCCTCAAAGAGAATGGGAACGTCTTTACTCCCGCTTAATTCATTTTTCTTAAAGGAGTCCACTAGTGCCTTTTCTGCTTCAATTTGTTTCTCTCCCACAGCTTGCACGATGTTCCATACTCCTTGGTGGCTGATGGTTTGATTCGTTAAGGTTGAAACCGCTTGTGCTACTTCTCGGTAGGACATTGCACAACTATATTCTAAAATCTTCTCTACGAGATTAGGAGACATAAAGCCTATTGTTTCCAATCCCAGAGCCTCATCCAAAAGATAAACATACTCTTGACTACCATCGTCTTTGGCTTTCCTATATATTGCTCGATCGACTGATACTTCTCCCATCAGGGTCTTCATTGAGGTTGTCTTTTTGCCTCTATGCCTTAGAACTGCTTTATCCCTGCTCTCTGCAAGCTCTGTATCCATTTCTTCCAGAAACTTTTGGAGGAGAAGTTTCGCAACTTCACAACCTATTTTGTAAAAATCTCTCTCAATATCCTTGAATGTTATCTTTTCTTTGGTTAAACTATTCATGTCACGCACCCCTGTATTTTGTTTGTGTGGTAACTACAAACAAAATACAGGGGTGCGTGATTTTGGGAAGAGTTTTTTAGCTCTTCCCTTATTCTTTTGCCTACGATAATTTTACTCTAACGACCGAGTGTTGTTGCTCTGTGATGTCTTGAGCATCTTGAACAGGTACCCACCTATTCTCAATTATAAGCGCTATTTTTGCTTATTTGAGAAAATTCGTATATTTTGATGTCTATTTTTGTTGAAAACATTGACTTTACGCATGTCCCATGATACTTTTTTGTAAGAGTCAGGAAATAAAGCAATCAAAGCCATACAATAACTGGCGCTTTATCTTCTGGACTTGCGCAATGGAATCCCCAGACGTGGGGATTCTTTTCATTTTCACAAGACAATGATACACACGAGTGCAATACACTCGTGTACATAAAAAATAAGACCCTGCCATTTCTGGCAGGGGAAGAAAATATATATCTTCAAAGGAGGCTAAAAGGAAAAGGTATGATTATATAATAGCCCATAAAAGTGAGCAATATGTTGCTAGTTTGTGAACGATTTGTGAAAAGTTATAACAAATTACTGAAAATAAATCTATTCGCATGTCCACTGCCTGCAGGGCTGCACAACCTGTGACTGTGGCCATTCTCATTCCTATAGGGGCCTCTACTAATATCCCATCTTCGCTGAGCGTAAAGATCTTGACCGAGTGCTGACAATTCGCCCTAATACATCAATAAAAACATCAATTTCTTCTTTGGTGTTATAAAGGCCAAGGCTCACTCTGACCATTCCTGGATGAGGCAAGGAGGGGTTGGCCATATGCTGTTCCATCTCCTGCTTAGAGATATGCAGAAGTCTCTGAACATAGGGTTGGGCACAAAAACAACCATTCCGCACGGCGACTCCCCCCTCGCGGGCGAGAAGCTCGGCCACATCTTCATGAAATAATCCTTCTACATTGAAAGGGATGACTCCAATCCTTTGTGAGAGCTGTTGCAGATTAAGAGGGATTCCACCATAGAACGTTAGGCTATCCATCCAGCGCAGACGTTCATAGGCGTATCCCAATAACTCTTCTTCATGCTGTAGCACCTTTTTCATACCAAGAGCGCTTAGGGTTCGGATCGCTGCAACGAGGGCAACGACCCCCATCAGGTTAGGCGTTCCAGCTTCTTCTTTATGAGGTGCCTCCTCCCAAATTATCCGGTCAGGCGTCACCAGTTGGGCTGTTCCCCCGCCCGAATAATCTGGGGCACCTTGTTCAAAAAATGCCCGTGGACCAATCAACACTCCGGTTCCGAAGGGCGCATACATCTTATGGGCTGAGAAGGCTAAGAAATCAATATGTTCAAGGAAATGGCTTGGACGCATATCGACTGGAGCATGGGGAACTAGCTGAGCTCCATCGACGCAAATCTTTGCTCCATAACGATGGGCTAGTTCTGCAATCTTATGAATCGGATTCCGATGGCCTGTCACATTGGAGGCTCCGGAAACCGTCACCAGCTTGACAGCCCCTTGGTACCGCTCTAATTTAGCCAAAAGATCGTCCATGCGTAAGCGGCCTTGTTCATCAACCTCTATGTAGTCCACAGAGAATTTTTCCCGCCATGGCAGAAGGTTAGAGTGGTGTTCCATCCAAGTCGTCAAAATGACGTCTCGCTTGTGCTTATGGTAAAAACGATTGGCTAACTTGTTCAATGCTTCTGAAGCATTTTTAACGAAGATCACTACATCGGTTCGAGGATCTCCACCGACAAACTTGAGGACTTCTGTCCGGGCTTGCTCATAGATTTGAGAGGAAACTACAGATTTATACCCTGCTCCTCGATGTACCGATCCATACATAGGAGCAAAGCGATTAATTTCCTCCAAGACAGATAGGAACGGTGGGGTGGTCGCCCCATTATCAAAGTTAATTCCTGTGATTGAACTTCCTGTAGCAAGGGGAACTTGGGTATCTAGACCAATAAAAAGCTGGCCATAGTTCATTCTTTGTGCAAAAGGAAAAAAACGAAAGTTCATCCTGCAACCTCCTAAGTCATCGAATCCAATAGTCTTGCCTTATTTCTACCACTCTAGCATTATATGAAAGTACCCATCATTAGGTCATTTTCTTTAGGAACAGGAAAGAAAAAGCCCTTGAGGAACAACGCGCAGCTGAAAAAGGAAAACACCCCAGACAAAAAGAAAAAAGGCAAAAAAGCTAGATCTTTCTCATTCTTGGTCGAATTTCGGTACTATTTTCCTATGGTAGATAAAATTGTTCCTTGAAATTAGACATGTTCCATGATATTTTGTCATAGTCAGGAGAAATGCCGCGTTTCCCTGACGTTGCGTAATAAATTCCTGGACGCAGGAATTTGTGACCAGTCTACTTCGTTACCCAAACGAGCAAGGGAGTGCTGCAACACTACATTAAATGTAGCTAGCGGCGCTCCCTTGCTCGTTCCTTAAACAATTATCCTATAGCCTTTTTACCTCTACACAAGTAAAATAGTATAATAAGAAGCTCATCGGGCAAGGTTCCTTACAACACTCGGTTTAAATAGAACACTGAGGTGCAACATGCGTTTAGAACAATTACAGCACATTATTGAGGTAGCTAAAAAAAAATCCATTTCAGAGGCGGCTAAAACCTTTCTAATAAGTCAACCTCAACTTAGCCATTCCATTAAACAACTTGAGAACGAATTGGGTTATAAGATTTTCCGTCGAAACAATACCGCCCTCATCCCCACAAGTCAGGGGAAGGAAGTTTTGGCCTTGGCCGTTGAACTGCTCAATTATGTGGAAGAAGTAAAAATATCCACCAAAGGGACTTCAGTTTTATATGGGAATATAAGTTTATCTCTCGGCCCAGCTGTTTTTAATTCGTTTGCATCCCCCTTAATGACTCATATGCATCAAATCTATCCCCATGTAAATCTAACGATTACCGAGGGCTACGCCCAAAACATCATCCGCGAGGTGGAAGAAGGCAACAGCATGCTGGGGATCACTGGCTGGCCTAAGGGGCAAGAAGATACCCAACTCAAGCTCTTAGATAGCAAAAACATTGCTTATCAAAAAGTCCTAGATGGGACCTTTAAAGTGATTGTTGGCAATAAGCATCCTCTAGCACAAAAAAACCTAGTGACTTTTGCCGATCTTCAAGAAGTGACGTTTGTCGATTATCATGGTATGAATGAAGCTTTTTTACGAATGTCCGGCATTGTTCCCAAAGCTAATCAATCCCTTTACGTCTATGACCGAGAAATGCTGAAGTCCATTCTATCTGCCAATCAAGGAATCACCATCTTTCCCTCGTTTTTCGCAGTCAATGATATCTATTTTAAACAAGGCTTACTTCAAGTACGACCAATAGGCGATATCCCTGACAATGTAAATGCCTCGATATATCTCGTCTATTCTATGAATGAACCTATGTCTTTTTTATTAAAGCAAGTGATTAAAACGGTTACCGAGACCATTCAAAACATCACCCAGGAACACTAAATGAGGAGGAGGTCTTTATGCGCTTAGAGCAATTTGAGCAGATTCTAAAAATAGAAGAGTTTCATTCCTTTTCCAAGGCCGCAAAAGATCTATTCATCAGCCAACCTTCGTTTAGTATTTCCATCAATAAGCTTGAAGAGGAACTTGGCTTTAAACTATTTGAACGCAATAATAAATGGGTTCTGCCCACCGAGCAAGGCCAAAAAGTCCTGGCATTAGCTAAAAAAATTGTAGAAATCGAAGCAAAGATTAAGGGGATTATGGGGGAAAATGATGCCTTAATCCGGAATCTTCAGATCGCTGTCCCGGCCGCTCTTGTAAATTCTATATTCTCCCAATTACTTCTTAATTTTCGCGACCTGCACCCCATGGTCAATCTCCATATTCAAGAAGCCCGTGTCTATGAAATTATTGACATGATGGAAAAAGGGATCTATACTTTCGGGGTGGTTTCCTGTAGATCCTCTAAAAAACGGGAACTTATCGAAAAACTCCAAAGCAGAGATATTGCCTGTGAAATTATTCCAGGAGAAGATCACTTAAATTTGACCCTTTTTATTAGTAGTGATAATCCATTAGCCTTTCAAGAGTCTGTTAGCTTAGCAGAACTCCAAAACCTGATAACGATTTCCTACAAAGATAATTCTACAGTAGCATTTAAAGAAATGAATGACATCAATAAACTACTCGGAGTTCATATACCTCAAAGCATCTCTCCCTTCGGTAAAGAAATAATTGTGCAAGATATTGAACTAGTGAAAATGCTCATCAGCGAAAACTTTGGGTATGCGATTTTCCCTAAGATCTTTTCCCTGAATAATCTATATGTAAAAAACGGCCTTATCCAAGCAGTTCCCATCAGAGAACTTCTTAAACCCTATGATCTTTGTATTCTCTATTCCAGCAAAGAACCTCTCTCCCTTATTGAAAACGAATTACTATTTTCTGTTCGGCAACATCTTAAAGAAATCATGCAGCAATAGATATATTTCACCGAATGCTGTAGCAATCCTAGGAACACAAGCTTGCAAAACTTGTGTTTATTTTATTTTTCACATAGGACGTATAACAAAACCTATATTATACAAATCAAAGGGGGTTCTTTTATAATAGAAAGTGACCACAATCACATAAGAATGTAGGAGGTTGAACACATGGCTACTTCGCAACCCTCAACACAGCACCCACAGATCCTGCCCCAGTCCAGGATACCCACAGAACTCATCAAGGTCTTATTCTTTTTTGTGATTGCCGGATTAGGCTGGACGATCAGCGATGGAGTTTGGCCAAGCTTATTGGCCTGGTCTTTGGCGCACTGGCCGCGAAAGGGATACCTTGGAACATGGTCGCCAGCACCCTTGCCATCTTAACTCCGGCTGCCTCTGCGGCCTCCACGATCTTGTTTCCCAACACCCAATGGATTCGTCCGAAAGACGTCTATAAATATGGCTCCATCACTGTTATAGTGACAACTGCGATCGCCATCGCCATGAGCTTCTTGACAGGCTTAATTCTCTATTGAATGAGACTTTGTTCAGCGGGGGATCCTTGTTTTCCTGAAGTTTCTCTTCAAGAGCCTTGCTGGAGTCATGGCATGCTCTGCGAAGTTGAAGCGAATATAAAAAAATATTAGGAGGTTTTCACAATGGGACATCCAAGCGTACATCCTACAGGAGTCACGATTTACAATCCGGAAAAATGTTTTAATGGCTATACTCTCTTTCCAGCTAATGAGCATGGAGCAACCTTAATTGATATGAATGGCGGAGTCGTCAGCTTTTGGGAGGACTTTCAGGGCTTTCCCAACAAGATGCTAAAAGGCGGCTATATTATGGGCAGTCTCGGGGAAAGAAACGTTATCTCCGGCTACCAAGATCAAACTGACCTGGTACAAATAGACTGGGATGGCAATATCGTTTGGAAATTCGACAAGCATGAATTTATTGAGGATCCCGATGAAGAACCCCAATGGATGGCCAGACAGCACCACGACTACCAAAGAGAAGGCAATCCTGTCGGTTATTATGTGCCCGGTATGGAGTGTAAAGTCGATAGTGGAAATACCCTGATGCTTACTCATCGTAATCTCTTTAATAAAAAAATGACCGATAAGAAGCTTCACGATGACACGATCATCGAAGTTGACTGGGAAGGAAACATTGTCTGGGAATGGAAGTGTAATGAGCACTTTGATGAATTTGGCTTCACAAATGCAGCCAAAAACGCCTTATACAGAGATCCCAACATGACACCGGCTGGTGCCGACTGGATGCATATTAACTCCCTCAGCATCCTCGGACCGAATCGCTGGTATGATGCAGGGGATGAGCGTTTTCATCCTGACAATCTTATCATTGATGGCAGGGAAACCAATATCTTAGCCATCATCTCCAAAGAAACCGGAAAAATCGTCTGGAAACTCGGTCCTAACTATGATGAAACCGAAGCTTCCAAGAAAATTGGCGTCATTATCGGTCAACACCATGCTCATATGATTCCGCAAGGTCTTCCCGGCGCAGGAAATATCTTAGTCTTTGATAATGGCGGTTGGGCAGGTTATGATAGTCCGAACCAATTCTCCTCCACAGGGAATAAGTCGATTCGCCGTGATTTCTCCCGAATCCTCGAGATCGATCCCACGACCATGGAGATTGTCTGGCAGTTTACTCCTGCCGAGATGGGTCATGCCATGCCCTTCCACGCTTCTCACTTCTATAGCCCTTTTATCAGCAGTGCCCAAAGACTCCCTAACGGTAACACCTTCATTACCGAAGGTTCTGATGGGCGTCTGCTGGAAGTGACCGCTGAACACGAACTGGTCTGGGAATACATTTCACCCTACTGGGGCAAACAAATGCCTATCAATATGGTTTACCGCGCTTATCGCTACCCCTATGATTACGTCCCTCAGTTAGATAAGCCTGAGGAAGTTGCCATCGAGCGCTTGGATAATACCAACTTCAAACTCCCCGGTGCTAAAGGAAATGAGCGCCAAAGAGTCGTTAAAGTTGCGGGCACGAAGGGCTATGGCGAATCCGTCGGTTTCTGCGTTCAAAAAGATGAATAAGCTAAGTTAAGGATAGGCCGCTGCTCAGTGAACTTAAGTTCATTGAGCAGCGGCCTTTTTTATGGTTTTTTTCCTGATTCTTGGGGAAACTATTCTTTCAAGGGGGGTATTCTGTGCTGAATCGTCGTGAATTTCTTAAGCTGGTCGTCAAAGGAGCCCTTCTGGGCAACTTCATCAGCTTAGTGACCCCCGAACTAGAAAAAGCCCTAGCTCAAGGTGAAATTAAGAAGAAGCTTCCCATCGTTATGGTGGAGACAGGAACCTGCACTGGAGATAGCATCTCCTTAGATAATATCTGGACACCCACTCTAGCAGATATATTTACCAACATTACCGAATGGCGCTATGACTGGACCATGATGCAAGCCCAGGGGGAGCTTGCCTATAACGCCTTATTGGAGACGGAAAAAAATCTGGCCCATGAATTTATCCTCCTTATACAAGGCTCCATGATTCGGCGGGATGGAGGTCATTATAATTACGTCAGTCTAGAAAATGGCCAACTAGTTACAGGACTGGATCTGGTGCGCAGGCTGGGTTTAAAAGCAAAATATGTCGTAGCGATCGGTAATTGTGCTTCCTATGGGGGACCCGCTTCAGGCTACCCTAACCCGACCCAGAGTACAGGTGTGCAGAATATCTTACCCGAACGTCGTGTGATTAATGTCTCTGGTTGCCCTGCCCATCCGGATTGGATTATGGGTACTCTCCTGCATTTGGCTCTTTACGGGGAGCCTGAACTAGAGAAATTCGGCCGCCCTAAAATGTTCTATGGCGAAACCATTCATAACAACTGCCCTCGTCGACGCTATTACGACCAAGGAATCTTTGCCACAGATATCGGTCAGAAGGAATGCCTGTACCGAGTAGGCTGTAAAGGTCCGGTCACCTATGCCGACTGCCCCATCCGCCGCTGGAACGACCGCTACAACTGGCCTGTGGGGTGTAACTCTCCCTGCATCGGCTGCACGGAGCCTGGCTTTCCTGATCTCATGGAGCCTTTTACAAATCATTTTCCCGACATTCCCTTTCCCGGGGGAAGCCGGGCAACAACGGATCGTATCGGCAGAGGCGTCTTAGGCTTAGCTACCTTAGGTATTGGCGGATATTTTCTAACTTCAATCTATAAAGGCCGCCTCCAACGCAACTTGATTCAATCGACCAGTAAGGGTAAAAAAAAGATCCGTTTAAAAAAAGTCAAGACCCTACGCAATTATCGACCCAAGGAATCCAAACCATGATTTGATTCCTGACCCTAAATAAACGAGGAGTGAACTTCCTGGAAAAGAAGATTATTTTTCCGTTCACCCGGATCCACAACCCGATGTTAGTGGAGGCTCATCTGGAAAACGGAGTGATCCAAGATGCCCTGATTGCGGACACCCTTTACCGAGGCTTTGAGCAAATTCTCGAAGGCCGATCTGCTTTTGACATGCCTTACTATACCCAGCGCATCTGCGGCATTTGCTCCTCTGTTCATGGTATGGCGGCTTCCTATGCTGTGGAACAAGCTCTGGGCATGACCGTTCCACCGAACGGATTGATTCTACGCAATCTCATTATGGGCAGTGACTTCCTCCAGAATCATCTCCGCCATTTCTATCTTATGAGCACGCCTGATTATTTTAAAGGACCTGATATCCCCCCTTTCACCCCTTATTTAGAAGGAGATATCCGCCTTACTCCCGAGGAAGATCAACGCCTGACTGAGCATTACTTTAATTCCATAGAGATTGCTCGAAATGCGCACGCGGCATTCGGTGTCTTCGGGGGCAAGGCTCCCCATGGACATGGGATTGTACCCGGAGGGTGCACCATGCACGTGGATGCCGATAAAATTAATCGCTATCGCGGTTATCTTATGACCGTTCTTGAGTTTATCAATAACGTGATGATCCCGGATGTGGATCTTTTGGCCGAGCGTTATCCTGAATACGTGCATTTAGGCAAAGGAAACGGCAACTTCCTCTCTGTGGGTGGCTTCACCCAGCCTGATGGTAGTACCCTGTTCCCCCACGGGATCGTCCTTCAAGATAACCATCTCCCCTTTGAAGATCGCTTTATTACGGAAGAAGTGACGACCGCTTGGTATAAACAAACCGGACCTGTTCATCCTTGGCAGGAAAAAACTGTCCCCGACAAAAATCAACCTCAAGGTTACACCTGGATTAAAGCACCTCGTTATCAAGGACATGCTCTCGAGGTAGGCCCTTTAGCTCGTGCCGTTGTGGCCAAGGAAAAAATTATCGGCTACGGGGCCATTGGCCGTCATTGGTCGCGGGTCATGGAGACCAAGAAGATCGCGGAGGCAGCTATGATCTGGCTGGAACGCTTAGTTCCCGGTGCGGAGACCATAAACACCAAAGTGGAGCAGGAATCGGGGATGGGTATAGGTTACGTGGAGGCCATGCGCGGATCCTTGGGTCATTGGGTAAAAATCACCAAAGGGCGAGTGGATCATTATCAAATCATTACCCCATCCGCTTGGAACTTTAGTTCTCGAGACGAAAAGGGAAATTGCAGCGTCGGAGAATTTTCCCTTCGCGGGATCAAGATTGAACATCCGGAATTAAAAGAAGCCGGTAGAGTCATACGCTCCTTTGATCCCTGCTTCTCCTGCAGTGTCCATCTGATCGATGGCGAGCGTCTCCGCACCCTCAACGTTAGAGTATAGCAGGCTGGAGGTGAAGTCATTGAATAAAGAAAAACACCAAGTATGTCAACCTCAACCCCAACTTCGCAAGCCAGTCCTTAAGGAACTTCAAAAGGGCAAACTATTAGATGTACTTGCCCTAGGTTTTCCAGTCCCTGTGCGAGTTTTTCATTGGGGATTTGCCCTTTCCCTGACCGGAATTCTTCTAACCGGTCTGATTCTTCATCAACCCTTACCGTTTCTTGCTTTACCTTACGGTAAGGTTTTTGTCGTGCATGTGAGCTTTGGCTGGCTAGCTTCAGCCTTCTTCGGCTTTCGTTTAGTGGATATGATCCTGCGTAAAGATAAAACCCTTATTCCCTCCTGGCAAGATTTTAAATCTTTTCCTAGTCTTCTTGCCTACTATTTTTATCTTCGTCCAAGCCTTCCTCCCCAGGGGCAGTATAATCCGGGACAAAAGATAATCTTTAGCAGTTGGTTTCTCCTTTTTCCTTTTCTAGTCTTCATCTCCCTAGCTTCCTACTGGGCCGATGAGCGTCTTGACTGGGTTATACAGTTCTTAGGAGGACTTCAAATCCTGCGCATGATTAAGTATACTGGGGCTATCTACTTTACTGCCACAATTCTACTCCACCGCTACCTAAGCACTACTTCAGACCTCAGTCGTTTGCAGTCCATGGTTACAGGCTATGAGCAGAAAAAACCCTAAAAATTTCCGTTCATAATTCCTTTATAAAATGATACATTTTGTGTCACGATTGGGTATAATGGAATGTAGAGTTCGAAACTAGAAGGGAAGATGTATCTTGCCGTTACATATTCATTTTGTTGGGATCAAAGGAACAGGTATGAGTGCCTTAGCACAAGTCACCGCTCAAATCGAAGGGGCAGAGATTACAGGTTCAGATGTCTCCGAACGCTTCTTCACGGATGCGGTCTTAGAGCGGGCTAATATTCCTGTCCTTCCCTTTGCTGCCGCCAATGTTGAAAAATCTGATATAGTTGTGGCTTCGGCTGCCTATAATGAAAACCATGAAGAAATTTCCCGCGCTAGGGAATTGAATATCCCCGTATACTCTTATGCTCAATTTCTGGGAAGACTCATGTCTAAAAAACGCGGCATCGCTGTCTCTGGAACTCATGGTAAGACTACAACCACTGCCATGATCGGATTGACTCTGCTTCAGTCCGGAATTGATCCCACTATTGTCGTGGGGAGCGATGTTCCCAGCATCGGCGGTAACGCTTATTCCGGTCAGGGCGACTTTTTCCTAGCTGAATCCTGTGAGTATCGTCGCCATTTCCTTAATTATTCTCCTGAGTACTTAATCATTACCAATATCGAATTTGATCACCCTGATTATTTTCATAATTTAGATGATGTCATCCTGGCCTTTTCGGAAATAGCCCAGAAGATTCCACCCCAAGGCAAAATTTTTATTTGGCATGAGGATCCCCACCGGGAGTCAATTCACTCCCAGGCACCCATCATAACCTTTGGCTTCAGCGAGGACGCGGATATCTGCGCAAAAGATATCCAATTCCATGATGGCGGAAGCTCCATGAAAATCATGGCTCATGGTACCCACCTCGGAGATCTACACCTCCACGTGAGTGGTAAGCACAATATTTTAAACGCCTTGGCTGCCATCGCACTCTGCCTGGAGATTGGAATTCCGCCTGAGCAAATATTAAAGAATTTGGGCCTCTTTAATGGTACCAAGCGCCGCTTTGAGCAGATTGGCATGAATGCGGGCGCTCTGATCGTCGATGATTATGCCCATCACCCCACGGAGATCCGCTCCACTTTGGAGGGTGCAAGACTCTCCTTCCCGGACCGTCGTATCCGAGCTGTGTTCCAGCCTCATACCTTTAGTCGTACAGAAAAACTACTCAGGGAGTTCTCCGAATCCTTCCAGGCCGCTGATGAAGTAGTCATTGCGGACATCTTTGCTTCTGCGCGGGAAAAAAATCTTAACACTGTTTCCTCTTCCTCCCTAGCTGATTTGATTTGCCAGCAAGGGGGTAATGCCCGCTATATTAACTCACTTGACGGAATCAGGGACTACCTTGCTCAAACCCTAGCTCCTGAGGATCTTGTCTTAACCTTAGGTGCCGGAGATATCTATAAGGTCGGGCAAAGCCTAGTGGGTTAAAAAGGAGGGGTTAATATGGCTCAAACTACCCGCTCACAACGTGAAAAAAAGACCGTTGAGGTCATGATTAAACTCTACTGCAAGGACAACCACAAGACAGAGTCCGGACTTTGCACTGATTGCCAAGAGCTTTTAACTTATTCCCTGAAACGTGCAGAGAACTGTATGTTTGGGGAAGATAAACCCGTATGCGGAGATTGTACCGTACATTGCTATAAAAAGGATATGCGCGAGAAGATTCGCCACGTCATGCGTTACTCAGGACCTAGGATGATTCTCCAGCATCCGATAATGGCCATCCAGCATCTTGTCGATAAGAAACACAAGCCCCAGAGCAAAGCTGAGGAGATCAGCTAAAAAGTTGTAGATAAATATAAGGTGTATCATGAAAAAATGAGTCCTTCAATGACTGTTCGATATATAGGGGGAATTTTAAAGGGAAGCCAAACGGCTTCCCTTGTTCATTACATTGAGGCGGATTGAGGATAAAAGGACCTTTTTCTGATTTCTTTTAAAATCTCATGCCAATCATGGCAGCGAGTGATTCCTGAGGGTAATTCTCCCTTGTTATAGCTGGCATCCAAAAGGAGCACAGGAATCCCTGCTTCAGAAATCGCTTGAGCATTACCTAGGTAATCTTCCAAGAAAATCTCCAGCTTCCATTGTAATGCATATTCCACTTTGCATTGGAAGCTGGTGAAAAGAATCTGTTCATAAGGAATATTGTATTTTTCCAGCCAGCGCACTGTATACTTTTCTTCCTCTGTGGAGCGAGCCGTGACATAGACCACCTCATGGCCTTCCCTGAGGAGCTTGTCGATGCCTTCCTTTGCACCAGTCACAGGGTGTGGTATATCAAATAGATGAGCCACATTATCGTCAAAGTACTTACCCATAGCCTCCCAAGACACCCCAAAATCCAAATGCATATCGTAGTTCTTGAGTTCTAGTATATTGGTTCCAAAATGCTGGTTCAGCTCCCTGACCCAAGCCCTATAACTATCGGAAACCACGCCATCGATGTCTACTCCAATTCGCAACTGCCTGCCCCTCCTTTATGCATATCTTCATCTATACTATTTTAGATCATAGCAAATATGCCACCGGAAACAAGCCTATACCCAAGACCACGGCTGTGCAACCTAGAGCTCCGTAAGTTTAGGCAAAGCTAAAGCCGGTGGTAGCTTTCTCTTATGTTCGCTGCGACGATGCATGTCTTCAATCTTCGTTTGGATAGCCTCGGGAACCTTTTCCCCTAAGAGGTAACGATCGATGAGATCGTAGGTAACTCCCATCTCTTGCTCATCGGTTTGCCCTTGCCATAATCCAGCGGTAGGAACCCGATTAACGATTTTATCCGGTAGTCCCAGCTGAGCTGCCCAAGCTCGCACTTCAGTCTTGGTTAGGGAGGCTAGGGGGAGAATATCGACCCCACCATCACCATATTTCGTGAAATACCCGGTATACGACTCGGGAGCATTGTCTGTTCCGACCACAAGGTAATTAAGAGCGTTGGCTACGGTATATAAGGCGGACATGCGCAAACGCGCCTTTAAGTTACCCTGACTTAACCTTTCCTCAAATGCATACCCTTGTGCGTTTAGTGCTGCTTTGACTGAGGTTAGGATGTCCAGATGAGCATGGGTCAGATCCACTTCCAGGGTCTGCAAGGACAAGGTCTCCGTTGTCAGCAGGGCATCGTCCCGATCCATAGGGTTTGACCCAGCAGGTAATACTACCCCAACGGAGTTGTCAGGAAAGGCACGCTTACATAAGCCCGCCACCACTGCCGAATCAACCCCGCCGGAAACACCGATTACCAGACCTTGAGCATGAGCCTCTTGAACACGCTCCCTTAGCCACTCTACAGTCATATTGATTCGTGCTTCTAATTCTTCAGGGCTCCACATAGGTTTAACCTCCTCTATGACATGATGCACTTGTTAACCTGATAGCGCTCTCTCTGATAGCCCCTATTTCATAGTTTCGCTAACTCTCTCCACAGAATTGCTAATCTCTAACAATAAGGACTGCCTTAGCTCGAAAAGCTTGGGAGATAGGTCCACGATATAGTGATGTGGGTTGACCAAGCGCTTTACTTCATCCCACAAGCTAGCACATTCACCTTGAGCATAGGTTTGAATCTCCTTGAGGTTCGGAAGGTCGTAGACCCGCTTGCCTCCTCGGAAAACCGGTACCAGGAGTTCTCGAGTCTTAAAATTAGTTAGGGTCTTCCGTTTCCAGGTCTGGAGGGGATCAAAGATAGTCAAGGGCTCTTTAAATTGCTCGTCTTCTAAAGCAATGAGATCAGCCATGGCTTTCCCTTGTTGATCGTAAAAACGCACGATCTTCTTAATACCCGGGTTGGTAATCTTGCTGATATTCTCAGAGACCTTAAGACGCGGTTCGAATAGCCCGTCTTTGCCTTCTGCAGCCAGCTTATACACTCCGCCCAAAGCAGGCGTATCTTTTGATGTAATCAGATGGGTGCCCACACCCCAGGAATCGATAGCCGCTCCCTGAGCTCGGATAGCCGTGATGGTGTGTTCATCCAAGTCATTAGAGCCCACAATCTTAGCATGCTTCAACCCCGCAGCATCAAGCATTTTGCGGGCTTCTCGGGATAGATAAGCTAAATCACCGCTGTCAATGCGGATTCCTAAGAAACGATGCCCCTCTGCCTCTAGCTCCAGACCCACTTTAACCGCGTTGGGGACCCCTGATTTGAGAACATTATAGGTATCGACCAACAGCAAGCACTGATCCGGAAAGGTGCGAGCATAGGCACGAAAGGCCTCTACTTCACTTGGGAAGCATTGAATCCAGCTATGGGCTTGGGTTCCGGAAACGGGTATCCCATATCTTTTTCCTGCCAACACATTAGAAGTCGACTGACAACCTCCGATAAAGGCTGCCCGCGAGCCCATTATTCCTGCATCAGGTCCTTGGGCACGTCTAAGGCCAAATTCCATGACACTACCCCCGCCGGTAGCAGCCACCACCCGGGAAGCCTTGCTCGCAATTAGGGTCTCGAAATTTATGATGTTTAAGAGTGCCGTCTCGATCAACTGAGCCTCTGAAATCCTTGCTTTCACCCGCAGAATTGGCTCATAGGGAAACACTACCGTTCCTTCAGGCACGGCATCGATATCCCCATTAAAACGAAAATTCTGTAAAACCTTAAGAAAATCCTCAGCAAATAAATTTAACCCCTTGAGGTAATCCAGATCGTCCTCGGAAAACTGCAGACTTTCAATATATTCCACAACCTGCTCTAATCCGGCAGCAATAGCATATCCGCCGCCGCTAGGTATTTTGCGAAAGTACAAATCAAAAACTGCATCCTTATCCTCATAGCCATGTTGGTAATAGCCCTGCATCATGGTCAGTTGGTATAGATCCGTCAGTAGCGCCACATCACGCACTTAAATCCTCCCCCTTCTTGAACACCAGCTTACTTCTATCTTACTGATCCCCCACCCTTAAAAACTCGACTTAGGTCATACTATCTTTCCTCAGTTTGTCCACAACAAAGAAAAAACTATACAGAATTACCCACCCCAATAAGCAACTTATTCGGAGGTTATCCACAGAGTTGTCCACACTATGCACAGGCTAATTATGTTTTTTATGCTCATTAGAACTTGTAACCCAGCTTTTCCAGGAGTTTGTTAGACTTTTCTATACCCGGTATAGGTATTTTCTGAGGTTATCCACAGATTTTAAGGTTATACACATTATCCACTGATTATAGGCAACTCACTTAAGCTAGCGGCAGAAGACTAGCTGATTTCACCACTTATTGGTCAATTGTGCTAGGGCGTCTTCGGTCCAAGCAATGGCTTGGGCGACACGTGTTGGGGAGGGACCGCCAGGAATATCCCGTTGGCGGACACAATATTCAATGCCTATGCTGGTAAAGAGATCCTTCTCAAACACAGAAGACTGCTCTTGAAGCTCCTCTAAGGTTAGATCTTCTAATCCACAGCCTCTCTTTGAACAGTAAAGAACCAGCTTACCCACGATTTCATGAGCTTCCCGGAAGGGAACATTCTTTTTGGCTAGGTAATCAGCTAGATCGGTAGCATTAGTAAAACCGCCCTTAGCACCCTTTGCCATAGCCTCTTTATTGACCTTCATGGTTCTCAGCATGGGTTCGACTACTAGGAGCGACTTTTGCAAGGTATCCACTGCATCAAAGACTTGCTCCTTATCCTCCTGCATGTCTTTATTATAAGCCAGAGGTAGCCCTTTCATGACGGTGAGCAGAGCCATCAAATCTCCATAGACACGACCTGTTTTGCCACGGACCAATTCTGCCACATCAGGATTCTTCTTTTGAGGCATAATGCTCGATCCGGTAGAGTAGCCATCATCCATGATGACGAATTGAAATTCTCCAGTCGACCAAAGCACCAACTCCTCACAGAGGCGGCTAAGATGCATCATGATGATGGCGGCGGCACTGAGGAACTCCAAAGCAAAGTCCCGATCGCTTACTCCATCAAGAGAGTTCCAAGTAATCCCGTCAAAATCCAGCTCCGCCGCTACCATTTCTCGCTTAAGGGGAAAGGTCGTACCAGCCAAAGCTCCCGAGCCTAGAGGGGATACGTTGAGGCGTTTACGGGTATCCTGGAGGCGGCCCAAGTCCCTTAGAAGCATTTGGGCATAAGCCATCATATGATGAGCAAAGGTGATCGGTTGGGCTTTTTGCAAATGAGTATAACCGGGCATCCAAGTTTCTTGGTGCTCCTTGGCCAGGTTAAGGATGGTGCGCAGAAGCGCTACTAGTAAATCCTTAGTGTGATCGATCTCTTCCCTGAGGAAAAGACGCAGATCCAGAGCTACTTGATCATTACGACTTCTTCCCGTGTGCACCTTCTTACCTACGTTACCTACCCGTTCTGTCAGGAGCTTTTCAACATTCATATGAATATCCTCGGCCCCGATTTCAAACTCGATCTTTCCAGCTTGGATATCCGTTAAGATGCCTTTAAGGCCCTCGATAATCTGCTGCGTTTCTTCCGAGGCCAAGACCCCGATCTCCCCGAGCATCCGTGCATGGGCTATACTGCCCTGAATATCCTGCTTATATAAGCGCTGGTCAAAGGATATGGAAGAATGGAAATCCTCCACCAAAGCATCTGTGGATTTTTCGAAACGGCCACCCCAAAGTTTCATGTGTATTCCTTCCTTTCTTAATTGGCATCCTTCTAGTGATATTGTTTATGGCATCGTTGATGATATTGTCAGTGGTATTGTCAGTTATGTTTCTGTTACGTTTCCGCCGTGTTTCTGTGATATTGCCAATGCTATTTTCGTTTTGAATGAGGAAATTGGTAAAGTGTAAAAAGCGCCCTGAGGGCGCTTTTTGCATTGATCTCTGTTATCTCAACCCTGACTTTTTCTCCATAAGCGCTCTGACTTTAAGGGGAAGGCCGAAAAGGTTGATGAAGCCTTCAGCATCCTTTTGATTGTAAACGCCATCTCGTCCAAAGGTAGCGAACTCCTCACTATAGAGAGAATAAGGAGACTTAGTGCCTGCTAGGCTGCAGTTGCCTTTGTATAGTTTCAGGCGCACGGTGCCTGTGACATTTTTCTGGGTGACATCGACAAACGCATCCAATGCTTCCCGCAAAGGTGAATACCAGACGCCATCATACACAAGTTCGGCATATTTCAGGGCAATTTGTTCTTTATAGTGAAGGGTTAAACGATCTAGGGTCAAGTGCTCCAACGCTTGATGAGCAGTGTAGAGGATGGTTCCACCTGGGGTCTCATAAACACCCCGGGACTTCATGCCCACCAACCGGTTTTCAACCATATCAACAATACCGATGCCATGCTTGCCACCGATCGCGTTGAGGGCTTCCAACAACTGAACAGGGCCTAGCTTCTCGCCGTTGAGGGAGACGGGGATACCTTGTTCAAAATCCAGCTCCACGTATTCCGCTTGATCCGGCGCATCCTCGGGTGAAACTCCAAGGAGATAGAGATCCTTCTTAGGCTCGTTCCATGGATCTTCTAGGTCACCGCCTTCATGACTGAGATGCCAGACATTGCGATCCATGCTGTAGGGACGATCTTTTGTAACGGGGACAGGAATCCCTCTCTCCACCGCATAATCAATGGCATCCTCCCGGGATTTAATATCCCAGATCCGCCAAGGTGCAATGATTTCCAGATCAGGGTTGAGGGCCTTTACTGCCAGTTCAAAGCGAACTTGGTCATTCCCTTTTCCTGTGGCACCATGGGCGATAGCCACAGCCCCTTCTTTCTCTGCAATCTCCACTAAGCGCTGGGCGATTAAGGGACGGGCAAAGGAGGTACCTAATAGATATTTTCCCTCATAGACAGCACCAGCTTTTAAGGTCGGATAGATAAAATCAGTAACGAATTCTTCTTGGAGATTCTCGATATATAATTTACTAGCTCCACTCTTAATAGCTTTTTCATGGAGAGGCTCCAGTTCTTCACCTTGTCCGAGATCAGCAGCCATAGCAATTACTTCATAACCATAATTTTCTTTTAACCAAGGGATAATAATCGAGGTATCTAATCCCCCGGAATACGCAAGCACTACTTTTTTCATTGAGGATAACTTCCTTTCATAACTCAGATATAGCAAACTCTTACTCAGATATGGAAAACACTTATTAAACACCTAGCTATTGAATCTGACTCTAAGTGGAGGTTAGATTCCAGCTGAGTATTTATCGACTTAACCTATACTAATTCTTTACCAAATCCTAAATTCCTGCCTTTTACAGCAATAATGCCATGATTGCTTTATGAGCATGGAGCCTGTTTTCTGCTTCATCGAAAACAACGGACTGTGCCCCTTCTAAGACCTCTTCGGTAATTTCCTCACCTCTATGGGCAGGAAGACAATGCATGATGATGGCGTCGGATTTTGCTGTTTTCATGGTTTCTCCGTTAATCTGATACCCTTGGAAATCCCTCATGCGGATTTGGGACTCTTCTTCCTGTCCCATACTGGCCCAAACATCCGTATATAGCACATCTGCTTCCTTAGCTGCGACAAGGGGATCCTCGATCCATTCCACTAGACCACCGTTCTTCTTGGCTTGCTCTTGAGCAGTCGCTACAACTTGGGGATCTGGTTTATAGCCAGCCGGTGACGCAATCACGACATGCATGCCCATCTTTCCAGCAAACATTAGAGAATGAGCCATGTTGTTTCCATCTCCAATGTAAGTCATCTTTAGACCTTCTAGACGATTTTTATGTTCTTGGATGGTGAGTAAATCAGCCAGAACTTGGGTCGGATGAAGAAAATCGCTCAGCCCATTGATAATAGGGATCTGGGCATACTGGGCTAACTCAATGACATCTTGATGACTATGGGTTCGAATCATGATTCCATCCACCATTCGAGATAAGACTCGAGCGGTATCTTTGATAGGTTCCCCACGTCCGATTTGAATATCCCTGTTGCTCAAAAACAAGGCATGTCCTCCCAATTGAATCATACCCGCTTCAAAGGCAACCCGTGTGCGTGTGGATGACTTGGTAAAAATCATAGCTAGGGTTTTACCCTGCAGAACCGGATGGGGAATACCTGCCTTTCTCTCTTCTTTTAACGCTTTAGCTACCTTTAACATATGTATAATTTCTTCTGGCGTAAAGTCCTGTAGACAGATAAAATCTCGTCCAACAAATTGCTCCTTATCTAAAACCGGCATAACATCTCCTACTTCCTAGCATTTATTCAATATGAATTATTATACTAAATAATGTATAAAAATACAACATACTTTTCATTCCGAATGTAATATTTCTTCCAGCTCAAATATTCCCAGCTCTTTAATTATAGTATAAGCATCTTCTGAATCACATAAGGTAAGCGTAAAGTTTCTATAAATGTACTATTCAAAATGTCATCCCCCATGTAAAATAATTATAACTACTTAAAACGTTCCTGAAAGGTGGGGTTTACTTGACTTGGACCGACCGTATGAAGAAAACCATCGAAACCTTTAAGAGAATGGCTCTCCCTCTTTTTGGCTATTACATTATTTTTGTAATTATAAGCATCATCGTGGCTGCCCTATCGGTCGCAGCTGCAATCATGCCTATCCTCCGTTCGGGTGAGTTCAGTTCATCTTTCCCTTCTGTTCCCTATATGGACCCCACGGTTCCAGTTCCACCTGGCTATGACTCCATGACGAACTTTGGCTATGGCCCCAGCTTTGGTAATGGCTCTTTTGGGGAATTAGCCCCTTACCTTGAAGAATTGGCACCCTTTATGAATATGGCACCCACCATCCTGCTGTCGATTGCCTTGCTTGTTTTTCTGAGTATACTTTTGGCTTCCTTCTTCCAAGCCGGAGTCTTTCATTTGACAAAAAAGGCCTACGTTGAGAAGGCCCAATTTCGGGATATCCGATTTCAGGGCTTTGCTCGAATTCTTGGTTGGTCCGCCATTCTCATGATGATGTCCATTGTTGTGCTTAGTTTAGGAATAGTGATTGCGATGAGATTCCAGTCTGAGTATGCTATGGCTTCGTTCGCGATCATCTATATGCTTGTGTTTGTTGCCTTAGGAATCTTTCTGGCTCCTTGGATTACATCTGCACCTTACAGAATGTTAACCCAGCTTCATCTTCCCTTTGGACAGGCCTTTAAAGAAAGCTGGAGCTTCTACCGTCGCCATATGGGACCCCTGTGGGGAGCCTTTTTAACCATATTGGGAATTCAACTTCTGATTGGCTTGTTTGATAACAACGCATCGGATGTCGGGCTGATTCTCTCCTTCATTGTTACTCCCTTTTTAATGATTCTCCCCGTCGTTTGGGTGTTCACCCTTGAGGAAGAGGAAAAGCCTATCGGAAATCTATACGATGATCCAACGACTCCAGTACTCCGGCCGGAAACCTCTCCATTTACTGTCTCCTCTGATTCACGATACCATCCGGCCTATGAAGGAAATAAACCGGTTGATTCACCTTCAAGTGCTACACCAGAATCACCGCCCAACAAACCTGATGCACCCGATGTGCCTATAGCTTCCTATCCAGCCCCAAGCAATCCTTATACTCCTCCTAAGGATCCTTATAGCTCACCCGAATCTCCTTATGATTCCCCATATAACCCATCTCATCCCCGCATACCGTTACCGGTAGAATCAGAGGATTCAGCGAACTTCTGCCCAACCTGCGGTCGGAAGACACGTGAAGGTGCCAGCTATTGTTCGCAGTGTGGAACAAAATTATAGAGAACTGAGACACCAAAAGAGCTGCCTTGATAGTGCAGCTCTTTCTTCATTACTAACTTCTTGTCATAAAAGGAACTCTACTCTTATATGGTCTTCTTTTAGGCAACTCCTTTTGGAGTGCCGGCTTTTTGCGAAGCCTTTGCATCAATAAAAACGAAGGCAGCCATGAATAGGCTAGCCACAATGGCCACTAAAAAAGAATCCCTGCCGATTTGGAGACCGAAGAGCTTACTGATCCCAGCATACACATAGGGCTGAATAAAGCCACCAATGTTCATGGCACTAACGCCAATCGATATGGCCAGGGCAACCAAGGGCGGTGGGACCGACACCGAAAGCTTAACCCAATAAGAAGGTACTAAAACACCCATAGATAGACCGATCATCGTAGTTGCGACAAAAAACTGGAGAAGGGTGTGGGAGGTGTAGCCAATGCCAAAGCCGGCTGCGCAGAGGAGGTATAGTATTGAAAAGGTGTATTCTTTTAAAATACGCATGACTTTCCCAGCAAAAAAACCGCCAATTAAACCACCGACTGTCATCAGGGTTAAAGCTAAGCCGATGGAAGCTGCATCACCCATCTTTTCCCCATCAAGCATGACTGCTGCGTTGTTCATGAGGATAAACAAAATAATCTGAAAGGCGAACAAGGAAAAAAAGCTGGTATACACACGACTGGGCATTTTCATCTTTTCACCTTGAGGTATAACCTTGCGCTCCGGTTCCGGTAAAGTTAAGTGAACGGCAAAGAAGATGATCACACCGATAATATAGGCATAGAAAGCATAATTCCAGCCATAGGAGCCGAGAAATCCTCCTGCCAATTGATACATAATGCCACCGATGCTGGTAAAGGCGGATTGAAATCCCATCATAGTCTCTCTTTCGTGCCCGTCAAAGAAGTCTGAGATTAAATCTGCTGCCATGGGCAAGAGAAAGCCAAGGCCTACTCCCAGTAGACAACGCATAGCTAATATAAGCGTGAAATTACTCAGGAAAGCAGGCATGATTCCACCCACGGCAAAGCACAGAGACGCTATGGCAAAAAGGGTTTTCTTAGGTAAATATTGAGTTAGTTTTCCGTAGATCGGTGCAAAGATAACAACAAATAAGGACGGCAGGCCAGAAATCAGCATAATAGTTGTCGGATCAATATCTGGGAAAGCCTTCATAATATCGGCTAGGACTGGATTTGTGACCATGGCGCCCATGCCCATGGCACTTACGGCGAGCACCCCAAATTTTAGCGTTCGTCTACTCATAAGAACCTCCTCCATATATGTACGGGTATTTTAAAAAATAATTAATTCACACATATTTTACTATACCATATTTGTTCTCCATTCCACTATTCCCTTTTTTATTATCTTCTATATATAAGAAAAGCTATAGGAGACAAACCATGGCCCTACGAATGGACATCTCTTTACAAATATCCTCGAAAAGACTATTCGGTTTACTTTTAGATCATGTCGGGTTATTCTAAAGTATATAACCTTATGAGGGAGGATATAAAATGATCAGAAAAACGATGGATGAAACTGTACATAATGCTCGCGGGGGCGAGGGAAGCGTGGTATTCTCTCATATCTTGAGTAAAGAGGAATTGATGGGGCATGCCAATGTGTATGCGAAGGTTACGATTAAGCCCCATAGTAGTATTGGTTATCATCAGCATGTCGGCAACACCGAGCCCTACTACATCCTTTCCGGCAAAGGTATCTTTACTGATCATGATGGGACGAGAACCGAAGTCAGCTCCGGAGATGTCTGCGTGATTCAAGTGGGCGAACACCATGGCCTTGAGAATCCTACCGATGACGACCTTGTTATGATGGCGCTGATTATTAATGAAGGTTAAGTGAAGCAACGTCCAGAAAGCCGGCATATTGCAATCCGCGCTTTTATGATTGATATACCGTAAGAGAACCCGGCTACGCCGGGTTTTTTTGTACTTTCAGAAAGTATAACTTCGTTCTATACTTTCCTCTAGCATAAGAGCAACCAACGACTTCGCCTTTCTGGATGCATATTCAAAAGGCACGGCGAAGCCGGGTTTTCTTTATGTAAATACGCTTCATTCCAACTATAGTTTGTCTTATGGACAAACTGTACTATAATTCTCTAAAAATCCTTATCGAAACTGTTTACATTTTATTATAACAGTGATATCATATTAATATCGAAATAATATTTGACTATTTTAGTCAAAGGAGGCTGTCCAGTATGAAAGAAAAAAAGGCTTGGGTACTCAATGGTTATCTTGCTGTGGTTATCTTTTTAGCTTTAATCGTCGCAGGCATCGCACTTATATTCCAGACTCAGTTTATCCTAGGAAGCGCCCTGATTCTTATTGGCTTGCTTTTGTCCAGCGGGATTGTTGTGGTTCAGCCCAACAAATCCTATGTCGTCACTTTCTTTGGTAGCTACACCGGGACCATTCGCGAACCTGGTCTCTGGCTCACTATTCCCCTTTCCATGCGTAAATCCGTCTCTTTGCGTGTCCGTAACTTCAACAGTAAAACTCTAAAGGTCAATGATGTGGAGGGAAATCCCATTGAGATCGCGGCTGTTATCGTTTTTAAGGTCGTGGATACTGCCAAAGCCATTTTTGATGTGGATAAGTATGAGCAGTTCGTCGAGATCCAAAGCGAGACGGCACTCCGTCATGTGACCAGCCGTTACCCCTATGACAATGTTCGCTCCGATGGCTATTCCTTACGTGGCAATTCCGAAGAAGTAGCAGGGCAACTCACTATTGAGCTCCAGGAGCGCCTCAAGGTTGCAGGAGTCGAAGTTATGGAAGCACGTCTGACGCACTTGGCTTATGCTACAGAGATTGCCGGCGCCATGCTCCAACGTCAACAAGCGAATGCTATACTGGATGCCCGTCAGATCATTGTCGAGGGGGCTATGGGTATGGTTCAAATGGCAGTGGAACGTCTGGAAAAGGATAACGTAGTGCAGCTGGATGAAGAGCGCAAAGCCGCTATGATCAATAATCTGCTGGTAGCTATCGTCTCTGACCGTTCCGCCCAACCCGTCATAAATACAGGTACTCTCTACTGATGAACCTTAGAGAACCGTAGTAGCAGAACCACAGGGACCGATCCCTGTCCCAAAGCAAACACAATAATATAAGATCAGAGTTCAGAGAGTTATCTCTGCCATCCTGCCACTAGCTTCCGGCCTCTAGTTTCCGACCCCAGGCCTCTGGTCTCTGATCTCTGAAATAAGACAGGTGTTGATGAGCATGCCCAAAAAACAATTCGCCTTACGACTTGACCCTAACCTTTATAATGCCCTTGAAAAATGGGCTATCGATGAATTCAGAAGCGTCAATGCTCATATCGAGTTTTTGCTTCGAGAATCTGCTCGTAAAGCGGGACGCCTGAATAAGGATAAAGATACCGGAACACCTGACGAAGGAGGCGATAGCTGATGTTAAGCCTCATGGAAGAAATTCTTCTCCTCTCCCTCAACGAAGACAAAGGCAATTTTTCTTTTACTGTCAATACGGTTATAAACTATTGCCTCTCCGGAGCTATCCTCATGGAGTTAGAACTCCATCAACGCATTGCAGTGGATAAAAAGATTCTAAGCGTTCTTGATTCCAGATCGATAAATAATTCGCGGCTTGATCTAGCCCTCAGTCGACTCCATTCCAGCAAGCGCCAACGCTCCCCCGAGCATTGGGTGGGAAAACTGAGTGGCTCCTTGAAGGGCTTACGAAAAGGACTTCTCGAAGAAATGGTAGATAAAGCTCTGGTGCGAGAAGAAGAAAAGCAGTTCTTCATCTTTACGACGACCCGCTATCCTGTTCGAGATACCCGGGCCAAGAAAGACATTGTTGAGCGAATTCATCAGGCTCTTATCCGGGGAGAAAAACCGAGTCAGCGTACCGCAAAACTCATCGGCTTGCTTTACGCCAGTGGTCTGCTCCCTTACCTTTTTGATAAGGAAGATCGCAAAGAAGCTAAACGCCGTGCCAAGGAGATGACAAAAGACGATATTATAGCAAATGCCGTTAAGAAGTCTATCCAGATGCAAAACTCCGCTGAATTTGTAGCTGTAAACTGAGATAGAGTTGGCCGAATTTGTAAAAGCTATAAGGATGATATGAGAGAACGCTCCAAGCCTTGTCTGTGTGAGCGTAGACAATGATGACTTGTTTTTTGAGCTGTTTTGCCTTTGCTTTAATTTCTAATATTTAGCTGTGTTCCTCTCCAATAAAAAATCAGCATAAGCACTGTCGCAAGTAAGGCCATAATGGCGCCAAAGTAGAAGGGAGCACTGTTGTTGACATGGTCATAGAGAAGTCCTGCAATCAAACTGGCAGGCAGTAGCGTGACACCAATTAGGCAATTATACAGGCCAAGGCCTGTTCCTCGTTTATTTTTGTCGATTAGGTCAGATACCAAGGCTTTTTGTATGCCATCAGTGGCCGCACTATATAGGCCATACAGGGAAAAAAGAAGAACCAGTACAACAATGCTATGGGTCTTACCAAAACCAAAGTAGATGAGTGAATAAAGTAAATAACCAAAAATAATCAGTTTCTCCCTGCCGATTTTATCCGACATGATGCCGGCAGGAATGGAAAAAATGACGGCTACCGCATTGAAAAGCAAAAAAATCATGGGAATCCAGGCGTCTGGAACGCCAATGTCGCTGGCTTTAATTAGCAACAAGGCATTGGTGGAGTTGCCCAGGGTAAAGATAAAGACGATCCCGAGAAACGCATAATACTTCGGCGAAAAATCTCGCAGAGAAATCTTCCCGAGAAGCTCCGTTTTTTCCTTTTTAGCTTCCTTAACAAAGAAAATTATGGAGAAAAGCCCCAACAAACTTGGTATAGCAGCAAATAGAAATACTTTGCGATAATCGCTGGGGAATAGCAGCAGGATTCCTGTAGCCAGAAGGGGACCAAGAATAGCTCCGCTGTTATCCATGGCTTTATGAAAGCCAAAGCTCTTCCCCTTGGCGTTATCTGCCGAGGAACCAGCGATTAAACTATCTCTGGGTGCCGTTCGTATTCCCTTTCCCACTCTTTCTGTAAATCTAACGATGAGGACTTGCAGAGGGGTAGTAACAAAGGCAAATAATGGAGACAATAATGCCGTGAAGGCATAGCCGATGATCATAAATGGCTTATTACGACCGATTCTATCGCTCCACCAGCCAGATAAGGCCTTCAAGACAGAGGCCGTGCTTTCCGCAATTCCTTCGATTAAGGAAAGCTCAGTTTTGCTGGCCCCCAAGCTTAACAAGAACATAGGCATAATGGCATAGATCATTTTGGTCGTTGTATCCATCAAAAAACTAGTAAGACCCACAAAAAAGATATTATTTCCTAAGCCGAAGAATTTTCTTTCTGCTCCTCTACTTTTTTCCTCATCCTCTTCTTTGGGGTTACCTTGCTCACCCCGCTTTACTTCCTGATCTTCCGCGCTAAGGTTTTTATCCGGCATGATAACTCCTCCAACTATCTCAAGTCTTCATGACTATAGACTAATTCGCTGTATTTTTCGAAGGCTACTTGAATTTGCTCACAAATCTCTCTAGCACTCACTCCATTCGCAGCTTGAAATAGATCACGAGCCGCGATTTTTTTATACCAAGAGATCAGCTTCAGGAGTTCCTCCTCTTCCTCCTCCAACTCCGCAAAAGTAAACTTTTCTATAGATATTTCTTTTTCTAGTTCTTTAAGATATTTCTCGCATTCAGTGATAAATTCAGTATATTCCTCCTCACGAATAGCATTAAAATTCGCGATAATCTTTTCTTTGGCTTTTTCATTAGTACATTGAGCTTCCAGCAAAAAAGCCTCACCGCTCTTTGTTTCGATATCCTCAGCAATTTTTTCCAAAGCAATAAGATTTTCTTCATTATGGGGCAGAACCCATATAGCTTGCTGAAGGTTCACTGCACCGAGTTTCTTTAATCCTCGCCACGTGGCTACACGATATCGAGAAGGCTCGGTCGGCAAATTGTAGCTCAGCATAAGCCATTTTTGTTTTTCCATATTCACACCTCGTCTTAAAAACCCAAGTTCTAGGCCATTAGTTCGCTGTTACACTCTGGAGAGTTTTCACAGATGTAACAATCGTTACATCTATATTACAATTTTGTAACGCTTGTTACAAGTATTATTTCAAGAAATCATCCTAGTCTTTACTTAGAGGTTCCATTCTGAAGTACAAATTCAAAATTATATCAGTATCAAATTCAACATAAAAACGAGTATAAATCATATTGCAGATTTATACTCGTTTTTATTAAGATTATTAAAAATATGCATCTCAGAGTGGAACCTTGTCTTTAAGGACGATTAAGGCCGAACCCAAGTTGCCCCAACCTCCTGCAGAGCAACTTTATCCAGCTTGCCCGCCATCGCCTGATTAAAACGTTTAATCGGCTCGTCCATAGGCTCCTGCGAGATTTTGAAGGTCCCCCAATGCATGGGTAGAATCTTTTTCGCGCCTATTTCCTCTGCCATCTGAATGGCTTGCTCTGGAGTGGCATGACGGGCTTCAAAGGATTTAGGAGAATAGGCCCCTATGCCCATAATGGCTAGCTCGATATCCACTTCCCTGAGCTGTTGTTGGAACTTTTCAGTATAGCCTGTGTCAGCACCTAAGAAGATGTTGACGCCGTTTTTCGATAACAGAAGAGAGTTAGACTCCATTTCCTTGTTCCAGGGTAAACGAGCTCCCCAATGTTCACCCTCGATGGCTTTGACTCGGAGGCCTCCCGTATAGTCTTTTTCGTCACCCCAATGCATCTCGGCAATGCTTTTGTATTCCAACCCCTCCCAAAGGGCTTGGGTGCCCTTGGCCGTGATTACAGAGGTATTCGAGGATTGCATATCTCTTAAACTTGGATAGTCAAAATGGTCCGTATGAGCATGCGAACAAATAAGAAGATCCACAGGGCCAATCTGCTCGGGGGTAATTGGACTAGCTATATAGCGTTTCATCCCGATGGTGAAGTTGCCCACAGGTGTTATTCCGATTCGCTCATAAAAAGCTGGATCGATCAAGATTTTCGTTCCGTAAAAGTTTATTAAAAAACCCGCATGGCCGAGCCACGCTACCGTAATATCTTGGTCCTTCCATTTCTCCGGGGTTAAAGTAAATGCAGGTTTTGCAGGTTTTGCAGTTTTAACTGTTGTATCGTCCAGCGATGCCACATTTGCGGCCAAGGCAACCCCTCCTATTGCTACAGCCCCAAGGGCAATAAATTTACGACGACTCATGTGCTGATTTTGAATATCCATTGAGTTACCTCAATTATTCTCTACTACCATAAAGAGTCTTCAACTCTTCTTCTTTCATAGTGAAGCTATGTTGCTCTGTAGGGAATAGTCCATTTCTTACTTCATCGGCATAGGCTTGAATCCCTTGCACCATCGCTTCATTCACGCGAGCATAGGTTTTAACAAATTTAGAAACTCGTTCTACACCGTAGCCGAGCAGGTCATGGTAGACCAGCACTTGACCATCCGTATTGACACCTGCCCCAATCCCAATAGTTGGAATGTTTAGTATCGAGGTAATTTCTTCAGCCAGCTGTTTGGGAACACATTCAAGGACAATCGCAAAGGCTCCTGCCTCCTGGCATTTCTTTGCATCTTCGACTATTTTCTTAGCAGCTTCTGCATCTTTTCCCTGAACTTTATACCCACCTAAGACTGCCGCTGATTGGGGAGTCAGACCCAGATGGGATACAACAGGGATCCCGGCTTTGACAAGTGCGGAGATATGGCTGAGCATTTCGTCTGCACCTTCTATTTTCACCGCATGGGCACCTGTTTCCTGAAGTATCCTTGCCCCATTAATCAGAGTATCCTTGACGGAGAGATGGCAGCTCATAAACGGCATATCGACAGCGATAAATGTATCGTTGGCACCCCGTTTAACCGCCTTCGCGTGATGAACCATATCATCCATCGTCACATAGATGGTTGAATCATAGCCCAGTACTACATTACCTAAGGAATCACCGACAAGAATCATATCCACGTTCGCTTGCTCAGCTTGCTTGGCCGAAGGATAATCGTAGGCGGTGACCATGACAATCTTTTTTCCTTGTTTTTTCATTTCCGAAAAGTCTTTTGTTGTTTTCATCATTTTCCCCCTTCTTCAGGAGAGGTGATAAAACAAAAAAGTCCCTTCACAGAAGGAACTTTAATAACTGTTTCATCCCTCTGTCCTATTCCAACATGGATACAGGCAGCATTAATCGAATGAACTTGGCTTCCAGATAGAGGTGCAGTTCTAAAAGATACTGCCCAAAAAGAGTATATCAAATAATATTGAGGTTGGCTAGTCAAAGGGGGAGCAAGAGCTTAAGGCCTTGGCTAAACGACAACAACTCTATTTCGTCCCTGCTCCTTACCATACAATAACGCCATATCGCTCTTCTTAATGCTACCTTCTATACCAAGTGACTCCATATACTCAAACACTCCGAAAGTCATTGTGATGTTCAAGTTGATGTCTTCATAATGCAGGATTGTCTCTTCCAGCTTTTTTCGAATCCTTTCGGCCAGGGTTTGCGCTCCATGTACATTAGTATCCGGCAAAAGGATCAAAAACTCTTCTCCGCCCCATCTTGCCAGAACATCCTGCTCCCTGCAACAGCTAATCATCAACTTGGCTACTTCAGTAACAACAAGATCGCCACATTCATGCCCATAACGATCATTAACGCTTTTAAAGTGATCGATATCGCTAATGATGATTGAAAATACGGATTGGGTTCTCTTGAACCGTCTTTCACTTTCATTAAATCTTTCAAGAATATATCTTCGGTTATATAGACCTGTTAAAGGATCCTTAATTGAGAGTTCTTCCAGTTTTTTAACTGCCTGCTGTAACTCATCTTTCAGAATTTGCTCTTCTTCAATGCTTTTCTGCAGCAATTCAACACCATTTGCCAGCTTTCCGATTTCATCACTTCTTTGCAAAAACGGAACAATAATATCAGTCTTACCAACACTCAGTTTATTTATTAAATCTATTATGTTGTGGAGGGGGCGAATCAAATTCTTTTTTAGGTAGATAGGTACACATATTATGAATAGGATGCTTGTAAGCAATTGCAATAAACCTATTATAAAACTTTCAAATCCATTTTTCATATTTTTTTGATTTTCCACATCGATTCCGTGTATTGCCGTATCGGCAAGAAGCAGAACAGAATCAAGAGCCGGTACAGAATACTGGGCAATTTCTTTATCAGCGCCTTCATAGATTTGACCTTTTAGGGCAAGTTCAAGAAGCCTGTCCTGATTCGGCCTGAATTGACTGTAATATTTATCTATCACGGTTTCTTTCGCTGCTACGATATTATCGGAGTCAATCACCTTGATTTCATTTTCTATGTCTATCCAAACCTGTTTTGACTCTCCTCTCATGGATGAAAGTCTTGCATATTCTTCAGAGCTTATCGCTTTACTGCCAGAAATGACTGAGGCAAAAAATGAGGATTCGTAGCCAACGATACTTCTGAAACGAAGAGTATCGATGATCAACTGATGATAATTATTCATCAGAGTGTTATCCCAGGAACTCCCGTTAATATTCTTTAACGTCAAACTGACCAGATCAATATAGTTTGTACAACTTGTATACCATAGGGTCCGACTCGTAGAATCTCTTTGCAGAATTGACTTTATCGATTCAGCATCCATCTGAATCCTTAATACCTTTATTTTTTCATATTCTTTACGGAGCAAGCTTGCCTCTTCGGGATATTTCTTCTCCATTAGCGAAAATCCAGCTTCAAAGGATTTATCAGACGCATTCCTCCGTTCATTGATAAAGGAACGGTTATCTTCAGTAATTGGAGTTTTTGCCGATAGAACTACATTCATGCGGCCTCTTTCAAACATGAAATTCTTTAGAGCATCCGTATACGGAATTGTGATATCCTGAATATTTTTTAAGGCAATGGCTTGCTGATAATTTGACCACCCCAGATATAGCCTATAGGAGGAATACATCATAATGATGACACATAAAACGGTTACCAATATTGATATTTTAGACAAAATCGAGTGGGTTGGATTTATTCTTTTAGGAAGAGCTTTTATCATACGTCCTACTCCTTCAAAAAAACTTCAAACCCTATTCCATATGACTAAAATAGGATTGAATTATATAATAGCTCTTTTTCAGCCTTTCTTTGTACTGGGGTATATCCCATGGTTTCCATATATATGGCTCTTCCGTACTTAATATATCAACCTTTCTAGTCTCAACCGTGTTGTATAAAAGCGTTGAAACCACTATTCCATCCGTTTTTACCGTTTTGAGCTTATCTCTAGACAAGTCACCGGTAGTAAGGTTATCATCGAGTACCGTTAGGCTAGAAGGGTCAGTCACGTTAAGTTTACCCCATGGTATTCGGACATAAATCGTATTCCCTTCGAAATACCAGTGATTAAACGAGTTATCCTCAAACTTCCCGAAATTAAGTTTGCTAATATCTTGGTATATGGCTTCAATTTTACGTCCGTCTTTTGTAATTCTTTCTTTACTCGTGAGGAGTCTCATTTCTTCAAATTTCCCTTCCGAGCTTGCATAGGAAGAATATTTATTATTCGCTGTATTATAGCCCGGATGCGCCAGAACTTTCGAGTCCTGCTCTCCCGTTATATCCATAAGGAACTCAAGTCCTGAAGGTGGTACGTCATCAATGTTCGCTGCGAATTTGAATTCGCCTTTGCTTCTATCGTAGGTATCCAAACCAATCAATAGCTTCTCGGTTTTAAAATCAAGTCCCTTTTCTAAGTTGATATCCAAGTAAAGAAATGTCTCATCATGTTTTATGGAAATACTTTTTATTGCCCCATTTCCCTTTTGGGTAAGTTCCTCATCGTATGGCATCTTGGACTCCATGGCCAGTAAACCATAATTCTGCTCCGGGTCCAAGGCATTACGCCAATAAGCATGCCTGTCATACGGAATCATATAAGGTTCTGTTATCCATGTCTTCTTTGCCCATTCATCCATCCATTCAAAGATTAAACCTCCGGCATAGCCCTCTTTGTTAATAGCCTTCATCATTCTTACAACGCCTTCGCCCTGTTGCTGCTCCGTGAGCCCTCCGTGGTTTAGCCCATCCGGACTAGTATGGGCATTGCCCATTCCTGTCGGTAAGCCAAATTCAGCTACTAACGCAGGATACTTGCTATGCCCTTTTATAAACTCTTGCAAATAGCCGCCATAACGTAACCTTCCCGTTTCATCGTGATAGTTATTATAGTTTTCTTCATTATTCATAAAGTCAGGATAGTTAGGATAGATATGGTAGGCTCCAAAAAAGCCTGCTTTCATTTTTGTTCCGGTCGCGATATGGTTGATATCTATAGAAACCTTATCATTATATTCGAGAGCTTTTGAGCCTTCAGTATTCCACTCGGAATCATGCTCCTGCACATCTAGGGTAGGCCAGCTTACGATAGCAACAGGATGCTGGCTTTTGTAATTATCCTCTTCATACTTAAAAACGTAATCACAGTTCATTGCCAACCAAGCTTCAGACGGGTTGGCACCCTGTTCCGATAATAGATACTCCCCTTTAAAACTGAAGGCCTTGTTTTTTTCATTGGTTGCGATAACTTCGTCCGGCTCAAGCTCCCTACCCACAAGATATCCTAAAACATATTTGGAGACATCGCGAGTGTATCTGCCATAAGCCCGTCCTTTCCTTTCCGGAATGTCTGCCTTACCATGAATAGCATCCAAAACATGATCGATTTCTCTGAAATATTCGTCAACATAGGCTTTTTGCAAATAGTCCTGTCCTGCAGGATTTTCCTCAGGCCAAATCTCCTGCAACAGCCATAAGATTGCCTGCGGGTGTTGGTTATTATAGGAATCCAAGGCATTATAAAACTCAGGTGGCAACAAGGTATAGACGCGGATGCTATTGGCATTCATTTGCGCTATCTTTTCGAACCAACCAGTATAAATTGCCTCATCCTTTGGAAACTCTGTAAACCATTGACCCGGGAGTGCCGCGCCGATGTTTACCCCTTTAACAAAGAAATCCTCCCATTTTCCATCCTTCAAAACCTGAAACCCATTATTTGTTGTTTTTACATACAACTTGATCTCTTGAGCCTTCTGATGATCGTATTGGACCACCCCGAAAACAAATCGAGCCATGGATACAGTTGCAACGATCATTAGAGCATATAACATAAAAATACTTATCTTCCTGTTCATATCTCACCCCTTCGCGGCTGTGTTAGAAGCCGCCCCAAAGCCCTTCCTTTCGAGTTTTCCCCAGCCACTTGGCTTCTTCAGCATATTTAGATATCCACCAACACGCCAAAGGCTGAATAGTTGCCTTGGCCCAAAGTTTTCCAGAATGGAATACACCACAAGAAGCAGAATATCCTTCAGCTTAAAATATATAAGATCTGTTTCCGCGATCAATAGGGAGAAAATTGAGACAAGGACACCCATTAGAACCGTGGATACAAAAAGAAGCAGTGCTATTTCAGCATTTAATAATCCAAACATGAGCGCGGCAAGAACCATAATATAGCCTTGAAATTCTATCAATGGGCCTACCATTTCGAAGATGAAGAAATAAGGCATAGCCAGCATACCTGTTCGACCATATCGAGGGTTGAAAAGCATTTTTTTATGAAACGTAAGGATATCGATGAGTCCCCTATGCCATCGGTACCTCTGGTTTTTCAGGCTTTTCAGCTCTTCAGGCACCTCAGTCCAGCAATTGGCGTTAAATGCATAACAAATTCGGTATTTATGCCCTAATTCCCGCATTAGCCTACTAATACGTACCACAAGCTCCATATCCTCACCGACCGTATCTTTGGCATATTTTCCGCTGCTGGTAAGATAACCACCTACGCTGATAACCCTTTCCTTTCTGAACAAACCAAAAGCCCCCGAAATGATAAGCAAGCTGTTAAGTGACGCCCACCCAAGTCTTCCTGCCATAAAAGCGCGAATATATTCGATGGTTTGAAATCGTGCCAGCTTGTTTTTGGGGATTTGGATATCTTTAATCAAACCTCGTTCGACGGTGCAGCCATTAATCGGAAATATATTTCCCCCTAGGGCAGGAGTTTCACGCCCTTCATCCAGAGTAAGGGAAGCGAGCTTGAGCAAGGCCTCCTCTTCAAGCAGAGAATCTGCATCAATTCCACAAAAATATTCCTTAGTCGATATATTGATGCCAGTGTTTAAAGAATCCGCCTTTCCACCATTTTCTTTATCAACCACAATCAACTTAGGCATTGAGCGGTTCACATATATACCTCGAACAGTCTTTGTGTTTAACTTGTATTCAAAGATGTAGTCTACTCTGGAAAGGTCAAAGTATTTTATCAAAACCTCCAACGTGCTATCCTTGGACCCATCATTCACAATAATTAGCTCATAGTCAGGATATTTAAGATTAAGCAGTGAATTTGCACTCTCAATGATTGTTTTCTCTTCGTTATACGCTGGAGCAACAATAGAAATCGAAGGAAGCATCTTTTTCTTAAAAAGCAGTGATTTGTTTTTTATTTTCCATCGCTTGTATTGTCGCTTTGCGTACAAAAACGAAAGCACTAAAAGTCCTAAATAAATCAAATTGATGGCGATTGAATAGAAAGCAAGATAATAATTTAAATCTACAACAAATATCTTAATTTGCTCTAGAACAGGCAGCTTAAAAAGTATTTCAAAATGCCTTACCACGTATATTACCGGGAATATCATAACTATAACAATCAGTAACGAATAAAGCGTACGAAGCAGTTTTACATCTTTCTTTTCTTCCTTGACCGCAAGTATCGCTTCGGGACATATAAGCCCACATTTTTTAACCAAGCGATCACTCAAATAGCTGCAGAATTCCTTTTCTAGAGTATTTGAAACAGGCATAACCTCTTTTATAATGGCAATAAGCTCATTCTCAAGATCAATATCCTTATTTTTATTTAAAAAGCCAATAATTTCACTTGTTCTACCAAGCAGTAAAATTTGTTTTATAATAGTCGCGGCACTCATTTTGTTCTTTGTTGTTAATTTCATAATGAAATACTCTATTCTACCTGATAAGATTTCCGCTAACCTTTGCTTAATTTCTATTGTTTTTTCGGAATCAAATAGTTTCACAACAAAATTTATAGACTCTGGGTTTCTTTCTATGATCCTAGATGCTGCATTTACTGCACTTCTTGCTGTATCAGCATTTTTTAAGTAGGGGACTAATTGAATGATACCTTCTACTGAACTTAAACTAGAAAGTGCTTTAACAGCTATGTTTTTGAGCTCAATATCTTCAGAATTCAGGTATTTAGGATTACCCATCACTTTGGGATAAAAACGCGCCAAAATATCAGCTGCTTTATAAACTAAGCGGCTATAGTTTAAACTACTGTACACACTGACAGGTAGCAAGGTGTACCTATTGCACCTGAAATTAGAGCTTATCACACCCTTAAACTCACACACTCGACTGTCTTCACCCGCCAAAGTTGTACCATGCACACAGTTTGCACAGCACTTGATATCCGGTAACCCATATAAGGTCTGCAGTCTCCTTAGGGTGTCTTCTCTTGAATCAATCAGCTGGACCAAATAGGATTTAAGCGTTTCCGAAAAATAAACAGACGAAAAGTCCACAATGAGTTCCATCATTTCGATTTTATCGCTTTTGATAATTTGTGGCAGATAGGAGTCAAAATCTTGCCCAAAGTCCGCAATAAGCATATTCACTTTATCTCGATACCAACGGTGGGAGTTGACTAACGAGGAAACTAATATAGGAATTGATTCTTTTTTGCCAATATCAGCGAGCGCGTTTGCCAGATAGAGTTTTACTGGATAGTTCTTTTCTTTCAATAGCGATTTTTCGAGGGCTAATCTGGCCTGATCTGTTCCAAGCAACCCTAAATTAACGGCTGCTTCGAGGCGAACCGTTTTAAAAATTGACTTGAGCCGTGCTATGTGCTTTACTTCTAACTTTTTCAAATCAATAAATTTCTCAACATTCTCCTTTTTCGACTTATCCAATTGAATGGATTGCTTCATCTCAAAATAGTTAGAAACCTGAACCTTGCTTTTGGAATCTGAGAGCAGCCCCGATATTGCACTCCCAAGAATACCCTTCTGTTGGGTTGCTCGAACTTCACTCTCATCATTTTTCAACTTATTGATGATTAATCTGCATACCATAATAAAATCAAAATAGAGAAGCACTGCTGCTGCAATCAAATATACTTCAACACTTAAGCTCATTGATAGGTATCCTCTTTCACTTTCTTTCTAATGACCCCCAGTAATTCAGAAAGCATGAACGGCTTCTTAAAATAATGCTCAACCTCTAGTCTCGCTGCACGCAGGACGGAGTCTTCATCCTTCAAATATGACACAATAACAAAGGGAATATTTTTGGTTTCTGATTGTGTTAATAGCTTTTCACGCACCAAAAATCCGTCAAACTTTGGGATCATAATTTCTGAAATAATTAAATTTGGAACCTCCTGATTGCATATATTGAGCGCTTCTTCCCCGTCATGTGCAGTAAATACCCTATATTTAAGATTTTCAAGAAAGGTCTTCAAGACATCTATACTGATTTCATCCGTATCAACGATCAAAATTTTACCGACCGCTTCTTGATAGTCTTCTATCGTTGAATTACTGCAGACAATATTCATACCCATATCTTTAGCGAGCTTAACTCTCATCATTGCCGTGTTGTACATCAGCTCAGCCGGGTCTTTGACCGAACTACTTTTCTCTCTAATTTCATCAAGGCACACTACTCCTATGGATACCGTGATTTTCTCGATGAACTTTTCTGATGTACTAATAGAATTTCTAAACTTTTCAGCACTATTCAAGGCTGCTTCCCTAGTTGTATGAGGAAGGTAGTAGGCAAATGCTGCACCTTGGAGTCTGAAAAAAAGAGCATTTCCTTCTCTTAAACTATTGACAGTATAAACAATGTTTTTCAACACCTCGTCAACTTCATCATCACCATAGGCAAATTTGATTTTCGACATATTATCCGCACTTATAATCACAAGCGCAGGGTTTTGTTCAGAGTTTTCAGAAAGCAAATCCTTAAGCTCATTTGAAAGGTAGCTCTTAAAAAAATCGTAGTTATACAAACCCGTCACAGGGCATTTCGTTAGTTTTTCCTCAGCTTCTTTAATACTGGAGTTGAGCCTTGTATTAATTTCCTTTAACATCACATTTTCTTTATTTAAATTGGCTGCTTCCTCTTCTGCTTTAAAAAGTGTCGACTCAAACACTTCTGGAATCTGAATATCATATTCCTTAGAAAGCCTTTGCACCAAAGGCTCTATCACCAGAAGCCACTGCACCCCTTTCTTAACCAAAATATGCTCAAAAAGAAGATTCCATAATACACTACCTGTATAGTTATAGTCGGATATCTCCATGGCTTCTTTATCCAGCGTAAGGTCTAAGTCCTCAATGACCTCTAAAACCTCTTCCTTCTTAAAAATTGAGATATATCGTTTTAAAACAGAACTGCAAATAAATCTATAACCCCCTGCTTTGGCAATATCCTTCTTTATCGGAGCCAAGAGGGCACCACATTCCAGGTCTCGTAAAACTTTTATATACTCCCGAAGTTGATCTTTTATTATTGAACCGTGTTGCGGTGCAATCATAGAAATATCCATAGAAAGGAACATTTCCATGACAGGCCTTATGATATCGTTTGATGGCATATAGTGTTCATGAAACGTTTTCATTTTTTCCATGTAGTCCTCTTTTGCGTAAAGGCTCCATTCATATGAGAATGCACCAAAAAGATCACTACTGAACAATATCTTTGAGTTGTAATCGTAAGTCGTAATAGCACCAGGAAAATGGAGATAGGGCGTCTGCACAAAGCCAAGCACTCTACCTGACTTGAGAACCAGTCTGAATTCATTCTCATTGACGATATAATAATCAGACTTTATACCATAATATTTAACGAGGGTCTGCGTCCTCCAATGAGTGACAATTTTAAAATGAGCACCTTTTTGTTCAAACAGAGGTACACTTGAGCAGAAATCAGGATCTTGATGATGCAAAATTACGTACTTTATTTTTTCTAAGGGTACAATACTACACACATTGTCATACACGTATTCAAAATCTAGGACAGATCCCGGATCTATAAGAATCGCTTCCTCTTCGTCCACAATGAGATAAGGATTGCAGTGAAGGCCACCATCCTGTTCATTACCGCCCACCCAATGTATCCCTTTTGCTATTTCAACAGATTTATTTGCGCTCATTCAATCTAACCTTTCCTATCTAGGTGTTGCAAGAACTTCCTAAAATCACCATAATCAGCAAATTATCTCTAAATAACTCTAAATAACTCTAAATATCTTTCTTATACTTTACAATTCGATACAATAGGGTGAACTCCTTCTTCTAGGCAAAAAATCAGAGGGTATCAGAAATAAGTACTGTTAGTGATAAATAAAAGCCTAGGAGATCCTGAAAAAAGATCTTCTAGGCTTTAGAAATTAGATCCCATTCACTTCTGGGTTAACTCTGACTCGTTTATTCCCTACTACCATAAAGAGTCTTCAACTCTTCTTCTTTCATAGTAAAGCTATGTCGCTCCGTAGGGAAAAGCCCATTTCTTACTTTATCAGTATAGGCCTGAATACCTTGCACCATCGCTTCATTCACGCGAGCATAGGTTTTAAAAAATTGAGAAACTCGTTCTACACCGTAGCCGAGCAGGTCATGGTCCGCTTCTGCATCTTTACCCTGAACTTTGTACCCACCCAGGACTGCCGCAGATTGGGGATCCAGGCAGCATTAATCGAATGAACTTGGCTTCCAAATAGAGGTGCAGTTCTAAAAGATACTGCCCAAAAAAGTATATCAAATAATATTGAGGTTAGCTAGTCAAAGGGAGGATTGTGAAGGTAGCGCCCCATTTACCCGCGTTCCTTCAGGATGCTATAATAAGAGGGTGAAGACGGCACTGAATTGAATTACTCTACTAAAGTAAAACGGAAATATTTTATACGAGGTGATAAGTCATGCAAAAGGTTTCAGGGATTTGGCAGGGCGGAAAAAAGGTTGAAGTTACCCTTGACCCGGACTTTAAAATCGCTTTTGATGAAAGCGGACCCAAAGCGACGGATATGGTGTTAGCGGGCTTAGTCCGTTGCAGCATGGGGGTTTTTCAGGAAATTCTCGAGAAAATGCGACTAGAGATCAAAGGGCTTGAAATCGATGTTGAGGCCGAGAGAGACACGGAACCTCCCAAGCTCTTTAGCAAAGTTATTCTGAATTATTATATTGAAGCCGAGGAAGGACTGGAAGCAAAACTAGTCAAAGCAGCACAGCTCGGAGAGAAGTATTGCACAGTCTACAATATCATGAAGGAAAGCACCCAATTCGAAGTGTCCTACACAATCAACGGGGTGAAACTGAGCTAACCATTACAACACAAGATTATAACGATATCTATCATTCCAGTAAGAGTTTAAGCATCTTTTGCGGTTTATTTAAAAAGGTACGCATGATTTGGTAATGCTCTGTTTCCTCATAGCTTACCTGTTCAATTTCATCTTGTATTTGATAGATTGTAGCATCCGGATAGGCCATGATGATCGGGGAATGGGTGGCAATAATAAACTGCGACCCTTCCTCAATTAATTCATGCATCCTCGCAAGCATCGACATCTGCCGCGATGGGGACAAGGCAGCCTCGGGCTCATCCAAAATATAGAGACCTTCTCGGCCGAATTTATTAAGAAATACGGCAAAGAAGGATTCTCCATGGGACTGTTCATGTAAAGAAATACCACCGTAGGATTGGATTACTTCCAAATCGTCGATATTGGAGGCTAGGTTGTAGAAGCTTTCAGCTCGAAAGAAAAAACCTGTACGCGGCTTATGTACCCCTTTAATAATTTTCACATAGTGATCCAAGTCGGAATGGGTCGCTCGGGATGAGAAATTGAAGTTCTTAGTCCCTCCCTCAGCATTAAAACCATAGGCTACAGCGATTGCTTCCAAAATTGTCGACTTCCCCGAACCATTCTCCCCAACAAAAAAGGTAACCTTTGGATGCATCGATAGGGTATCTAAATTTCTCACAGCCGGTAAATTAAAAGGATACTGAGAAAATGATGGAACCTTATCTCTAGTCAATTCGATCGATCTTACATATTGGCTTAGCCTTTTTGATTCCATCACTAATCCCCTCCCTAGGTTTGTTACACTAGACTTATTGATGCGCGAGATAAGAAAAATGCGCAATATACATAGACCTATTTCAAGTTAATTTTAATTCCGGGACGCTGAATGCTACTTAACTTGGGTCTCATTCATTTGAAATAGGAACATTTAGACTCTCGACATCCATGAGGATGGCGTGAAATATGTGTACAGATAATGGGTTCATTAGGTGTTAATAAAGATACATTCAGATATTCCTTAGCTAATAAAACGGCCTCACTTAGGGAAGTCCTTACAAAGTTCTTGCAACAGCATGGACCCGTTTGGTCAGCGATAGCGTAAACTATTTTACCTACGACCTTCATTGTTGCCGCTGTTTCTTGGTCTTTCGGACATGCCCCGCCTAAGATAACACTAAAACAAGCACCCATCGCGGGAGCGATTCCACAGACCCCCGTTAGTCCACAATATCCTCCGATAGCTTGCCTTTTCGTCCGATACATTGCTTCAACAATTTGTTCATCCGTAACCTCAATCGTTCCTTCATTTCTGAGTGCCGTCATCAAAGCTCCTGATGCTATCCAAGCATTTTCGCAACCCAGCATGGGGATGTTAGCTTGGTTCATAAGATACTCAGCAATTTCGAAGGGGTCCTCTGATTTACTGGTTAAAACGTATTCTTTGACAGTATCAAAAAGACCTTTTCCATGGCATTCATCGCATACATAGTGTCCATTTGGACAGGAAATATTGGCAATCTCCATATTACCACATTGGACACACATTAATTCCCGCCCCGCACTGAAGTATTCTAACTTATCTCCGCAGATTTGGCAGTTCTCAGTTTTAATTTCATTGTGCTGACCAGCACTCGCAGCTGTTCCTCAACAACTCGATATCTCGATGTTATTATTCTGATTCTCAAGTCGGTTCATTAGCCTCATCCCTCCTTGATTCAAATTATTGGGGGACCTTTTAATCTATGGGGTGATAAATTATAAGAAGCTATATTGACCCATTATGTTACTGATAGGTTAAATTGAATTTTCTTCTTATTTCTTTTCTTAACTTTAATGTTTTTGCAAGTCTCTTTCCTGCTTTTACTGTCTGGTCTAATATCTTTTCGTCTTTTATCGCTTCCCCCTTCTTGAATAAACCTAACGCCTTTACTATATCTATTACCCTATAGCCTAAGGCCTCTAATGGTTTTACCATAGCTTCAGCAGTGTACCCCATATCCTCTTCAGAATGTTGTTCGCATACAGCGATAACGACTGCATATTTACCCCCAAGCACCTCATTGATTCCCATCCAAACAGAACGGTCATCTTCTGAAAACATTTCAAAGCAATAGCACCTATCAATAAAGGCTTTTACATCAGTCGACACATTATAGAAATATGTTGGTGAACCTAGAATAATTGCATCTGCTTCTAATAGACGTGGATATATTTTCTGCATGTCGTCATTAACCACGCATTTATAGGTATCTTTACACCCTTCACAACCAGTGCAACTGGCTATCGTGTAATCACCAAGAAAAATTACCTCAGTTTCTATTCCTTCCCCCCTAACGGTTTCAATCGCTTTTTGGACGAGAGATGATGTATTACCATTTTTCCTCTTGCTTCCGACTATGCCTAGAATCTTAATAATAAGCGACCCCCTTTTTCAGTCTCTTCTTTTACTAATCCGCGCATGGATGCGCGGTCTTACACCTGATTTCGTGTAACGTTCAGGAGTTCCCGACGTGTCCGTCCCCTCAGGGCTGGCGCAAGACTTGCTCTCTTTATCCAACCCCAAATTTGCAAATCTTGTGACAGAGGACATGTGGTGCGGCATACCCCATAAACTCTCTAAAGCGCACCCTCGCGGGAATCCTCGTGTTAACTGATGTCAGACGCCCCTATACAGAGAGCCGCCACGGATGGCGGCCCTTGAATTATAGCTTCGTCAAAAATTCTTCAAGTGTTATTCCTGCTTGTTCAAGTATGCTTTGAAATGTGCCCCGTGCAACTTCATAGTGGTTTGGAACGATGACCGTTTTCACAACAGCACTATCTTTACGGAGCTTAATATGACTCCCCTTTTGAGAAATAACTCTAAAACCAAACTCATTCAAGGCAGTTATAATCTCATTAGGTTTAAGAACCGGATACTTCGAACCCATTAAACAGTTACCTCCAATGTGGTAACAAATGTCTGCCTTGGTTCCACAATATCAGAGGATATATCTTCATAATATAATTCTAGTGCTTCCTTAAGATTAGCCATTGCTTCTTCAACCGTCTTTCCTTGAGAAGCTACACTGTTTTCCAGACACTTTGCAACATACCAATCATCATCCTTCTGAACAATGGCGGTTACTTTATAAACCATAGGTAATCACCTCCAAACAGACTATATATCTAATTTTACCATAAACAGAAAATATAATGTCTTCTTTAAAAAACAAATCTCTACAAAGTCTTCCTTCAAAACCGGAGCGCATGGATGCGCTTCACTGCGTCTGATTTCAGTTAACATTTCTAGGGGGGAGTCCCGCAGCGTCCTAACCACATGCATCATCCTCTAGTTGCGGGACTCCTCTGTTGTACTAAACCGCTGCGCGGTGGCTTTTTGAAACCCCAAATATATAATGAGGCATGATATCATTCTTTTGTTAACCCGATTTTACTCAGAAAGGATGATTGTCATGCCTCAAAATTGTTAAAC
>JBFWMF010000026.1:0-45865 GCA_050251735.1 Desulfitobacterium sp. | reverse complement strand
CGTTCGTCCTGAGCCAGGATCAAACTCTCCATAAAATTTATGAAGAAAATTTGATTGCTCAAATTGTCTTTACTCATTTAACGATTCATTGGCTGTTCCTTGTTGTTTAGTTTTCAAAGACCATCTTTGGAGGCCACTATTTATAGCCTTCGTGGCTTGAGCCACATTTATAAATGATACTCGAAAATTCTTCAATTGTCAACTATCATTTACTCTTTTTATTCTGTCACAACAGTGTGTGAAGCGGAACATTTGATACTATACCACAGCGCGATATTACTTCACAATCGCTAAATTCATCGGCAATCTACGATATTTTTTGTTTATCCTTATTTTACGCCAGATACCTCTCCTATCTTCTTACTTTCATGAACTTACCCATATATATTTATGCTTATTAGTCGATGCCATTGGCCGTTCATTTGCTTAATGAAGGTAGACAAAAAAGGAGATGTCCATCCATCTCCCTTTTTAACTAGCCTATAAGGCATTTTCTTTATCCTATAAGACTATAGAAGTCTATATCTATATTATAAAGAAAGTATACGATTTTTCTCGCCGTCTTTTAGTCATCTTCCCTTGGTCTCATTGTCGGGAAAAGAATAACATCGCGAATTGATGGAGAATCCGTTAAGAGCATGACTAGGCGGTCAATACCGATTCCTAATCCCCCTGTCGGTGGAAGGCCATACTCTAGAGCTTGGACGAAATCCTCATCCATCATATGAGCCTCATCATCACCTTTATCCCGCTCGGCAACTTGCGCCTCGAACCGTTGTCTTTGATCAATGGGATCATTTAACTCCGAGAAAGCATTGCCTAATTCTCTACCATAGGCAAAAGCTTCAAACCGATCCGTATACTCTGGGTGTTCGGCATTTCTCTTAGCCAAAGGAGAGATTTCCACCGGATGCCCAATAACAAAGGTCGGCTGAATGAGTTTAGGCTCTACAAATTCTTCAAAGAACTCATTGATAATCTTACCCCGTGAACTGCCCGGTTCAACCTTCAATCCCTTATCCTTAGCTGCTTGTTGTGCCTCTTCATCAGTGAGAATCTGGCTAAAATCGACTCCCGCATACTCTAAGATTCCTTCAAGCATGGGCAAACGACGCCAAGGTGTTTTAAAATCAATGGTTTGCTCTTGATACGTGACTTCCGTCGTTCCATGAACCTCTTTCGCGATCGAGGAAATCATGTTCTCAGTAAGCTCCATAATATCTTCATAGTTAGCGTAAGCTTGATAGAGCTCCATCATAGTGAATTCAGGGTTATGCTTAATGGAAATCCCTTCATTCCGGAAGTTTCGACCAATCTCAAATACTTTATCAAAGCCGCCGACAATTAAGCGCTTCAAAGGGAGCTCCAGAGCAATCCGCAGATAGAGATCCATATCTAAAGTGTTGTGATGGGTAATAAACGGACGCGCTGCTGCCCCGCCCGGAATCGTGTGTAGGGTTGGGGTTTCTACCTCCAAGAATCCTTGACCTTCTAAGAAGTTTCGCATAGAACGAATAATTTTGCTTCTCATCACAAAAACATTTCTGACTTCTGGGTTCACAATGAGATCCAAATACCGTTGACGATATCGCAACTCCACATTCGTTAAACCGTGGAATTTCTCCGGCAATGGACGCATGGACTTTGATAAAAGCTGGACTTCTGAGGCATGAATAGAGATTTCCCCACGACGGGTGCGAAACACAATCCCTTTCACGCCGACAATATCACCGATGTCGAATTTAGTAACTAGCTCAAACCACTCTTCACCGATATCATCTTTACGAATATAGGCTTGAATCTGTCCGCTAAAATCCTGTATATGCGTAAATATTACTTTACCTTGGTCCCTTTTGGACATCATACGGCCGGCGATTTTGACTTCTTGACCTTCCAGAGCCTCGAAGCCGTCTAAAATTTCCTGGGCCATATGTGTTCTCTGATATTGATCCGCATAGGGCTCTACCCCATATTCTCTTAACTGAGCAAGCTTGTCCAAGCGAACCCGCCAAAGATCATTTACTTCATCCATCAATCATACCCCCAACAGTAATTCCTTTTACAATTTTACCAAAACCAAGTGACAATAAACAACATTTCCAGTCAAAAAGTTATAACTCCTCCGCCATGGAAGGTAAAACAAAGTGTCGGCAAGAGCTCTTGCCGACTTATCTTTATACAAAACTTGGCTGACGTGACGAAAGTACAGCTTTCGCACTTATTGTCTGAAGACGACGTCGACTACCCAAGTTGCCATATACTATCAACCGAAGGCATGCTTCGGCGCGTTAGAAAACATTGGTCTTTAACCAATGCCTTCTCTCAAACTCAGACTAGAAAAATACCCTGATTAACGAATATCGACAATCTCATAATGGAGAATGCCGGCAGGAACGTTGACTTCCACAATAACTCCTTTAGGTTGCCCCAAAACAGCCTTTCCTACTGGAGATTCATTGGAAATTTTATTGGAAGTCGGGTCTGCTTCTGCAGACCCGACGATGGTATATTCCTCTTCATCACCATAATCTTTATCTCTCAAAACTATAGTTGTGCCGAGAGCGACGATTTCACTGCCTTCTAAATCGTCAATGACTCGAGCATTTCTCAACATTTTCTCCAGAGTAATAATACGACCTTCAATAAAAGCTTGTTCATTTTTGGCGTCATCATACTCTGAGTTTTCGCTGATATCTCCAAACTCGATGGCCTGCTTAATTCGTTCTGCCACTTCGCGTCGCTTTAAAGTCTTTAGAAGTTCTAGTTCTTCTTCTAATCTTTTCAATCCTTCAATAGTTAAAATTACTTCCTTTTCGGCCATTCATAATCCGCTCCCTTTTCTCATCCTACGCATGGCGCTTCTTCTCTTGCGCTTCATTTAAAATTAGGGCCTTAATTCCATAATATGTAAACATAGCTATTTACATTACTCGTATTATATGTTCACTTCAAAATATTGTCAAGGTTCCCGCTAAGTCCCTTTCCAATGATTTGCCGTGACTAATACGTTCTAATATTCTTCCTGATACAATTTTGCTTATACATTTTCTTTTAAAATCCTTTGGAATAAGTCCTTCATCGCGCCGGATGTTTTGGTTTGCATGATTTGATCACGCAATAATGCCGCATTGCGAATTCCTTTAATGTACCAGACAGCATGCTTGCGCATTTCATTCAGGCCAACTCGTTCTCCCTTATATTTTAAGACCCGGTCAAAATGTTCAGAAGCTACGTGTATTTTCTCCTCCAGAGAAGGATCTTCTTGTAGGACTCCCTTATTTAAATAATGGTCTATTTGAGCGATAAGCCATGGGTTCCCAAGGGCACCTCTGCCTACCATCACTCCATCACAGCCTGTTTCCCTTAAGATCCTTTGTGCATCCTGAGCAGAAAAAATATCCCCATTGGCGATGACAGGGATTTTTACACCCTCTTTTACCTTCTTGATCCAGCCACGATTAGCTGTTCCAGAGTAAAACTGCTCACGGGTTCGGCCATGCACACTGACCATTCGAACGCCGACATTTTCCATGCGTTTAGCCAACTCAGGCGCCACAATCTCATCTTCTGTCCATCCCAGGCGCATTTTCACTGTTACAGGAACCTCCACTGCTTCAACAACGGCTGCAGCGATCCGTTCTGCTAAGGGAAGGTCCCTCAACAAGGCCGAGCCTTCGCCATTCTTAACAATTTTAAGTGTCGGACACCCCATATTAATATCGATTATATCGGCATCTCTCGCCACAGCTAAGGTTGCCGCCTTCGCCATGACCTCCGGCTCCGAGCCAAAAAGCTGAACAATCCGTGGGGAGTCTTCCCCTGAGAGATCCAACATCTCAAGGGTCCGCGAATTCAGATAGGTCAAGGCCTTATCACTGATCATCTCTGTCCAGACATGACGACCTCCTACAGAACGAACGGTCTCCCGAAAGGCTTTATCTGTAACTCCTGCCATTGGAGCAAGAAATACAGGTAATTCAAAATCAAATTTTCCTAAACGCATAGCTCTCCAATCCACCAATCAGGGAAGTTGATTAAAATTCTTTTCGTAAATTAACAATAAACCCTCTAGTGTCAAGAAGGGATCGACTTGCTCGATCTCCTCTGAATCCTCTTTGATCAGTTCCGCCAAGCCCCCCGTGGCAATCACTCGAGTATCAGACCCTAATTCTTCCTTCATGAGAGCTACGATACGATCGACTTGGCCGGTATAACCATAATAAATACCCGACTGCATTCCGGCTACCGTGTTCTTGGCAATGACATTTTTGGGCCTTAGAATTTCAATGCGGGGAAGCTTCGACGCTCTTTGAAACAAGGCTTCAGTGGATATTCCTATTCCAGGAGCAATAGCACCGCCCAAATACTCACCCCGTCTCGATATCGCGCAGAAGGTTGTCGCCGTACCAAAATCGACAATAACCAAAGGACCGCCGTATTTGTGGTAAGCTGCAACAGCATTGACAATTCGGTCCGCCCCCACTTCCCGGGGATTATCGTAAACGATAGGCATGCCTGTCTTTACTCCAGGTCCTATCACCAAGGGTTCCACACTAAAATATTTTCGTGCCAAAGATTCCAGCGTCGGCATCACCGGAGGAACGACAGAAGACATGACAACCGCTTTAATCTGCGAGAGACTGAGTCCATTCAGATCAAAAAGGTTTCTAATGATTACTGCATACTCATCCACAGTTCGAGATTTGTCCGTGGAAATGCGCCAATGGTGAATCAACTCTTTCTGAGCGTATACACCCAAGACTATATTTGTGTTTCCTACATCAAACACTAGAATCATCGTCATTCTCCTTAAATTAAAAAATTATTTCAGACGATACTCAACTGAGTGATCTACTTCAATTAAAGAGACATCAATTGAAGGGACCTTAAAATACTCTTATGAGCTTGTTAATTGGGACTATACTGTCCCTCTGCTCTTAAGGTCACTTCCCCCGAAGAAAAAGCCATTTCCTGACCCTCATGGCTAATAATCAGCTCTCCGTTCTCGCGAATTCCCTTAAAGATTCCCGTATAGACAATTCCCGCTCTGTTGATCTGAACTGATTGGTTGATGCCTACCGCGAAAGAGGTCCAACGTTGGATAAGACCCTGAACATCTCCCTGTTCTAAGGACTGAATTTCCTTCTCCAAAATAAAGAGAAAGGTGGCTGTCAACCCGTTGAGATTGATCTCTTTCCCCAATATCTCCAATAATGTGGTGGCGGGTAGCTTAGGACTAAGCTGCTGCAGGGAGAAATTGGCGTTCACCCCAACCCCTAAAATGAGACTTTGTACAGCATTCCATTCCCCGGCCACTTCTCCGAGAATTCCGGCAATCTTCTTCCCTTCACAAACCAGATCATTGGGCCATTTAATTCCTGCCTCTATCCCATAAAGCTCCTTCAAGGTTTGAGCCATGGCGACCCCGGTGCTCAAGGTTAGCTTAGCTGCATCACCCAAACTCAGTCTGGGCTTTAGCAAAATACTCAGCCAAAGGCCTCCCTGCGGAGACTCCCACAGGCGCTGCATCCGTCCATGACCAAAATTCTGTCGCTTCGCAATAACCACTGTACCATGCTCCGCATCTTGTGGAGTAAGATTTTTGAGCCAGTCATTAGTTGAAGGTAACTCTTCAAATAGAAGAAGTCGCCTGCCCAAGGCCTCTGTTCTAAGCTCTTGTTGCAGAGCCCATTCATCTAGGGCAGAAGGAGTCTTCAAGAGTCGATACCCCCGCCTGGTTTGACCCTCTATGTCATACCCGGCTTCCTTTAATCCTTGAATCTGTTTCCAGACGCCTGCCCGAGTGATGTTGAGAGCATCACTAATACTCTCTCCCGAAACATATTCACCTTGCTTAAGCTTCAATAGATCCAGAATCTTATTTCGCACAATTTTCTCCATCTTCCCAGCGTTCCTTCGTCTGAGCCTTTATATCACCGATATCCAAGGAAAAGTCCAATGCTTTGACAGAATGAGTAATAGCCCCGATGGAAATTACATCTACCCCGGTTTCAGCTACTGCGCGTATGGAGCCCTTTTTGATGCCACCTGAGGCTTCTAAAACAGCCCGGCCGTTAACCATTTCAACCGCCTTGTGCATTTTCTCCAAATCCATATTATCCAACATAATGACCTCGGCTCCCGAAGCTACGGCTTCCTCCACCTGCGCTAGGGTCTCACATTCCACTTCAATCTTTACCATATGTCCAATTTGGCGTCGAGCCGCTTCTACTGCCGGTCGTATCCCTCCGGCAGCCGCAATATGATTATCCTTAAGCATTACTGCATCATAAAGACCGAAGCGATGGTTCTGTCCACCGCCCATCCGTACAGCGTACTTTTGCAGCATGCGCAAGCCCGGAAGGGTTTTTCGAGTATCCGTAATCCGCGTAGGGAGTCCTTCACATTCTTTCACCGCTTGATAGGTAGCCGAAGCCACACCCGAAAGATGCTGTAGAAAATTTAAAGCGGTGCGCTCGGCACTAAGAATTGATCTCACCGGACCGCTAACCTCTATAACAACGGTTCCCCGCTCTACTTTCTCTCCATCCTTAGCGAGAACCTTGACATCCAACTGCGCATCCACGGTTTTGAAGACCTGCTTTGTCACTTCCAGACCGCAAAGGGTGCCCTTTTGTTTAGCATATATCTTAGCCTTGGTCCATGCTGATTCAGAAAAAATGGCTGCGCTTAAATCCCCTGTCCCTAAATCCTCCTGTAAGGCCTGTTCAATTAGCCCTTGATACTGGAATGCTGCCAACATCGTTAATCCCCCTTGTTTGAATGGAATGATTGAGAGTATGTGCATAGCTTTCAGGATAATCCAAACGATAATGTCCCCCTCGGCTTTCTTGACGTGCCACGGCGGCCCGTGCGACACATACTCCAATGGTTAAGAGATTTTTAAGCTCTAATTCTTCGATTTCTCTCCCTGGGTGAAAGGTGCTATCCCATTGCTCAAGAAGAGTAATAGCCTTTTCTAAACCTTCCTTCTCCCGGATAATACCGACGTACTCCCACATGACTTCTTGGAGGTTCTCCCGCTCAATATGAGCCTTAGAGTGCGTATCCAACCCATCTTCTTGATCTATGACAACATCACTTATTTGAGGAGTGGGACGGGCTGAAGCTTGAGCCCTCTTAACAATATCCTCAACGATGCGTCCGCCAAACACCAGCCCATCCAGCAAGGAGTTGCTCGCCAAGCGATTAGCCCCATGCACGCCATTGCAGGCACACTCTCCACAGGCATACAGATAGGGGAGGCTTGTCCTACCCAGTTGATCCGTACGGACCCCGCCCATCATATAGTGAGCAGCAGGAGCCACAGGAAGCAGATCCTCTAACACATTTATCCCATGATCTAGGCAGGTCTGGTAGATCAAAGGGAACCGTTGAGTCACCTTTTCCAGTCCAATAGGGCGGAAGTCTAAGTATACCTGACCCTTAGCTCGTTCTCGCCAAATCGCCCGCGCCACCACATCCCGAGGAGCTAATTCCTTACCCGGTACATCCTCCATAAACCGCTCGCCATGAGCGTTCACAAGATGAGCTCCTTCTCCGCGTACGGCCTCAGAAATCAAAAAGCGCTTTGCTCCGGGTATGAAGAGAGCTGTGGGATGGAATTGCACGAATTCCATATCCATCATTTGTGCTCCCGCCCGATATGCTGCTGCCATGCCGTCTCCTGTGGCCACTCCTGGATTTGTAGTATAACAATAAAGTTGCCCTAGACCACCTGTGGCCAAGACGACTGCTTTTGCCAAATAGATCTCTAATTCTTGATTCCTACCGTTTAGACTCAAGGCGCCAATAACTTCACCTTGATCATTTTTTAGGAGGTCCAGGAAAAATTGCTCTTCTCTTACCAGGATTCGGTCTCGGCCAAGAGTTTGAGCTACTAAGGCTTTTTCAATTTCTTCCCCTGTGGCGTCGCCATTGGCATGGAGAATCCTCCGCCGACTATGAGCCGCCTCCTGAGTGAAGCTCAACCGACCGTTCTTTTGATCGAAATGAGCCCCCATCTGAATCAATTCCTCAACCCGTAACGGACCGTCTTCAACTAAAGCTCGTACTGCATCGGGTTCACATAATCCAGCACCGGCATACAGGGTATCATCATAATGCAAAGAAGGAGAATCCTCCTCCTCTAGAGCTACCGCGATTCCGCCTTGGGCATGCTTGGTGTTGCTTTCCGGGAGGCCCTTCTTAGTTAATACTGTCACATCAAAATGCTCGCTTGCCTTAAGTGCCGTATATAAACCAGCAATTCCGCTCCCCAGAACCAATACCCCGGTTGAATGTACGCGTACTTCCGCCAAGTGCCACGGCACCAAAAATTGTCTCATCCTTATCCCCCTGCCCCGCCAAATTGCCCCATCTAATCTCTATTATTCACTGCCATGGATCTCCTCGTAGGCGATCTTCACCGGGTCATTCTTCTCGTCGACAAAAACGACCTTTGGCTGATAGTTCTTCGCCGCTTCATCAGTAAAGATGCCATAGGAAATAATAATGACTTCATCCCCCACTTGCACTAAGCGTGCTGCCGCACCATTGAGACAGATCGTACGCTCTCCACGTGCTCCGGGAATGACATAGGTCTCCAGTCGGGCCCCATTGTTATTGTTGACTACCTGCACCTTTTCATTAGGCAGTATATCTGCAGCCTCGAGTAGCTCCTCATCAATCGTGATGCTGCCCACATACTTAAGATTAGCTTCTGTAACTGTGGCCCGATGAATTTTGGATTTCATCATTGTCCGAAACATTTATAACCCCTCCAAAACCTTATTATCGATCAAGCGCGTAGAACCAAAACGCACGGCTAAAGCAATCAGGACGTTTCCTTGGAGTGTTGTAAGAGCACTCAAATCGTCTGCGGAACGAATCTCGACATAGTCCACTTCTCCGGGTGTTTCACTCGTTATCTTAGCTTTAATCTGCTCGGTGATAACCTGAGCACTTCGCTCCCCTTGGCGCACCCACTCTTCTGCTTCTGTTAAGCTCCGTTGAAGCACCAACGCTTCTTTCCGCTGTTCCGGAGTTAAGTAGACATTTCTTGAACTCAAAGCCAGCCCATCTTCTTCTCTGACAATAGGTACCGCGATGACCTCTATGGGGAAATTCAGGTCCTGAACCATTTGACGCACAATCAGGTACTGTTGATAATCCTTCTGACCAAAATAAGCCCGATCGGGTTGAACACAATGGAAGAGCTTGCTGACCACTGTCGTCACTCCTCGGAAATGTCCCGGACGAGAAGCGCCACAAAGGCTATCTCCCAGCTCACCAACTTCCACATAGGTTAGGTTTTTCGTGGGGTACATCTCTTCAACCTCAGGATTGAATATGACATCAACCCCTACGCCTGCTGCCTTTTGAGCATCCCGCTCCAAATCCCGCGGGTAACGAGCAAAATCTTCATTAGGGCCAAATTGCAAGGGGTTCACAAAAATACTCATCACCACGAAGGCCCCACTTTTCTTCGCTTCCTCTACCAGGGTTAAATGCCCTTGATGCAAAAACCCCATCGTGGGTACGAGAGCGATGCATTTTCCGTTGGCCCGTTGCTCTTTGACGATTTGCCGAACCTCCGAAATAAATTTGCAGATTATCATACTTCATGCATTCCCTTCTCCAACTAGCGCTGTAATCTATCTTGTTCGGTAAATAGCCTATACATCTCTTCCCACGCCTCTTGCGTATAAGCTCCCCCGGTTATTTCCATCTTCCGTCGACCTATTTCCAAGGTATAAAGCCCCAAGGCTCGATACACCGGATCGATGTCAGCCGGCATCTGTTCAAGATGCCCCCGGATCACATCCGCATCCCCTCGGGCAATAGGTCCTGTCAAGGCTTGGGGCAATCCTACCTTCTCTAAGTTTTGAATAGCACCCCTCATTAAAGGGAGCAAGCTTGCCAAGGCTTCCTTTTCTTCTATTCCTACCTTTTCAAACAAGCGAACCGCCAGACCGGCTAAGGTCACTAGATAATTCGAAGCAACCACTGCCCCGGCATGGTAAAGGGGCTTTTGCTGAGGATCCAGCCGGTGAGGAATTCCTCCTAAGTGGGTCACTATCTCAACGCCGATATCTTCCTTATCACCCTCGATACCAAAGTGTGTTCCCGGAATCAGATCCACAGCTTGCTCAATTCCTGCAAAGGCTTGTAAAGGGTGAAGAGATAAATAACTAATCGGCAAATTCGTATTCACTTCCATCACCCGGGAGCTGGTGGACCCTGAGCAGTGAATCCAGATTTGTCCCTCTTTATAGAGGTTCCTTTGTGCTAGTTCCTCAGCGGCGACCCGAATCATCCCATCTTGGGTTGTAAGGAAGAGAAGATCCGCCTCAGCAATCCATTCCTGCAAAGGGCGCTTCTCCCAGTGGAGATGCTGACAAAATCGTTGGTAGGACTTTTCACTTCGTGTATGTACGCCGACTAGACGATATCCCGCCTGTTCCAAGCGAATAGCTATCGCCGTGCCAACGATTCCTGCTCCGATGATGCCAAACTTCATCTGCTTCTCCTCCAATAAATAAAAGCACCCCACAAACGTGAAGGTGCCTAGTCTGCTTTCCTTCGCCGTCTCGGTCAAAATGATCCAAGCGGTATTCTCAAAAGCCTTAGCTCTATTGTCAAAATAATCATGGCCTACGATTAGTTCCTAAAACCCTGCCAACATTTCCACAGTACAATTCCCTTGAGATATTGTCTGAAGTTAACTATTGTCAGTAGCCTCCAGGCGCCATACATCTCCCTCACCAATGACTTCAGTAACCCTCCGGCCCGAAGGCAGAATGAGCTCCGGAGCAATTTCCCGTAACGGAGCGAGAACAAACTCTCGTTGTTCCATACGAGGGTGCGGGAGAATAAGTCGTTGATCTTCCCATACCCTATTATCGTAATTTAACAGGTCAATGTCAATGGTTCGCGGCCCCCAATGAATAAGTCTTTCTCTCCCCAAAGAGCTCTCTACTTCCTGACAATAATCCAAAAGCGCCAAAGGGGCTAAGGAGGTCTCAATCTCCAAGACTTGATTCCAAAAGTCGGATTGATCTGTCTTTCCCCAAGGTTTGGTCTCGTAAATACTGGATTGCTTGAGAACCTGGATATCAGGATGAGCCATTAATTTTTGACGGCTCTTTGCTAAATAATCTCCCCGATCCCCTAGATTGCTACCCAAGCCTAAGTATGCTTTAATGATTTTCATAATTTTTTCTCACGATAAATTTCCACAAAGGCATCATCAAAAATACCCTGCATAGGAGCTTGTGGTTTATGGACAGTGACCGAAACTCCTTCACAGGCAAACTCAGCCAAAACGACCTCCGCAATACGTTCCGCTAGTTTTTCAATCAATTGATACCTTTCTTTTTTCACAATGGTTTTAATTCGCGTGTAGACCTCAGCATAACTAATCGTATCTTCTACTTGATCGCTTCTTCCCGCTATACTCAGGTCAGCAAAAAGGTCAATATCCACAATAAAGATCTGCCCCAAGCTATTTTCCTCATTCAGTACCCCATGAAAACCATAAAACTTTAAACCTCGCAAACCGATTCGATCACGCGCCAACAAAGTTCGCCCCTCTCTTTTGCCGATAGATAGCATCGGCCATCTGCACCGCTCTTTTGTTCGGCAGAACATCATGGACCCGTAGAATATCCACTCCAGCCGCTACCCCTATCACGCTGGTCGCAATAGTTCCCTCGAGGCGTTGATCTGGGGGCAAGTTGAGAGTCTGACCAATCATCGACTTGCGAGATGTCCCTAGCAATATAGGGTGACCTAAGGACCGGAATTCACTTAATCGGCTCATAATCTCGAGATCCAAGTCCAGACTCTTGCCGAAGGCTGGGCCACCGATCCCCGGATCTATGATGATCTGGTCACCCTTCAAGCCCTGCTCTTCCGCAAGGAGGATGCTTTTCTTTAAGAAAGCCATGATATCTCCGATCACGTGATGGTAGTTGTCTCCTTTTTGATTATGCATAACAACGACTGGTGCTTGGTACTTCCCCACGACCTCAGCCATCCTAGGGTCTCTTTGTAATCCCCAGACATCATTGATCATATGTATGCCACTATCCAAGGCTCGCTCCGCCACCTCTGCTTTATAGGTATCCAGGGAAATGGGAATAGATAGCCTTGGCACGAGAGCCTTTAATACAGCCTCCAAGCGCTCCCACTCTTCCTTAGCACTGACCGGGTCATGGCTTATACGAGTAGACTCTGCTCCGATATCTAGGATATCCGCACCCTGCTCCACCAGCGCTTCCGCTTGCTTTAGCGCTTGATCTAAAGTGACAAATTTTCCTCCATCGGAAAAAGAATCGGGAGTAAGATTGAGAATTCCCATAATCAAGGTCCGCTCACCGAGAAGCAATTCCTTACCTCGGCAAGAAAGTACCCTTTTGTGAGGAGGTTCAAAGCCTTCAAGAAGACTTTTCAAGGTCTTACCCAAGTCTTTTAAGCCAAAGGGTTGCGCTAACAGTTTTTGACTTAACTTCCGAAACTGCTTGACGGTCCCGACTAGAAGCATATCCGTTGCTTCAATCTTATTGACAATCACATTCCGATGGACGGCTGCATCGCCACCTAGGGAAAGCATCTCCTGCTTGAGGATATGCGCCACATGCAGGGGTACGTTTTCTATTTTAAGAGCGCGCCCCAGCGGCTTACCAGCCATCTGGGCGATCCCTCCTGGGTCTGAGCCGATTATTTCCATGGCCTTCTTGCTCTCCGTCTCATTATCTAGCTTAATCCAACGCAGATGAAAATCTTTCATACCTTATCCTCCTAGCCTAGAATCGACCCGACCTAAATGATTATCTCCTCCATCGATTTCGAATACTTATAGCATGTTTCTTGGCTCGGACAGTTTTTACAATCCCTTGCCCAATCATCGGCAAGCGCTAAGGCTTGACCGAGAGGACTGCTTGTCTTATCCGGAGACAGACGATGTTCCAAGATCCCTAAAGTGATCGTCTCAATCTCCGTAGAGGAAAAACCACAATCCCTCAAGATAGGCAAACTTATCCTAGCACTTACCAGCGCGTGATCTTCTTGAGTTTCATACTCTACCCAACGTCCAATATCATGTAATAACCCCGCCGCATAGACAATTTCTTTGTCAATCTCCGGCATCTGTTCTTGCCGATCCTGAACTCCAACTTCCAGAAGTTTTTCCAATAGATAAAGATAGGCTATCCGAGACACCGTCAGCCCATGATCCGATCCATGCCGACAATAGATCCGGTTCTCCTCTGCCTGTGTGTTCTTCCGGCAATAATCTTCATAGCTTTGGTGTTGGATGATGAGATTTACGCGGGGCATGGAGCGCATACTTGCTATTCCTCCTATCTATGATTATACCTTGCCCATTTCCAATCGGAAATAATAATTCGTCTCTAACCGTTCACCTAATATAGAAAAGCCCCAGAAAAATCTTTCTGGGGCATAACCAAATAACTCGCTTTTAGAAAAGACCCGTAATGCGCCCTTCAGCATCGATATCCATTCTTAAGGCAGCCGGACGCTTCGGTAGTCCAGGCATGGTCATAATTGCACCCGTAATAGCGACTAGGAAGCCAGCTCCTGCAGATAAGCGCAGTTCACGAACTGTAATCGAGAATCCAGTGGGACGACCCAGAACGCTTTGGTCATCTGTCAAGGAGTACTGCGTCTTCGCCATACAAATAGGTAATTGCCCATAGCCTAAATCCTCGTATTTCTTCATGGAGGTTAATGCTTCTTTGCTGAAATTCACACCATCTGCACCATAGACCTCTTTACAAATGGTTTCCACTTTCTTGGCAATCGGTTGATCCAAATCGTAGAGCACGTGGAAATTCGATTCCTTCTTGTCTAAAATATTGAGAACAGCATTAGCCAGCTCAATACCGCCTTCTCCACCCTTAGTAAAGACCTCGGATAGAGCAAACTCAGCACCTAATTCACGGCAACGTTGAGCAATAAACTCAAGTTCAGCATCCGTATCGGTAGGGAAACGATTGATGGCAACGACAGCTGGCACACCAAACTTGCCAATGTTCTCGATATGTTTTTCTAGGTTGACAATTCCACGGGCTAAGGCTTCCAAATTCTCTGGACCTAAATCTTCCTTAGCCACTCCGCCATTCATCTTGAGAGCACGTACCGTGGCTACAATAACCGTAGCCGCCGGCTTCAAGTTAGCAAAACGGCATTTCAGATCATAAAATTTCTCAGCACCTAGATCTGCGCCGAATCCAGCTTCCGTAATAACATAATCAGCTAGCTTCAGAGCCAACCTAGTGGCTACGACGCTATTACAACCATGAGCAATATTGGCAAAAGGACCACCGTGAATAAATACCGGTGTATTCTCTAAGGTTTGTACCAAATTCGGCTTAATGGCATCCTTCATTAGTAGAGTCATAGCACCTTCTGCTTCCAAATCGTGAGCAGTCACAGCCTTACCATCATATGTATAGGCAACCACGATCTTGCCAAAACGTTCTTTAAGGTCCATCAAATCATTGGCCAAGCAGAGAATAGCCATAATCTCGGAAGCAACTGTAATATCAAAGCCGTTCTCCCGGGGAACTCCCTCTGTCCGCCCCCCTAAGCCAATAATAATCTTACGCAAGGCCCGGTCATTCATATCCATAACACGACGGAACACAACTTGACGCGGATCGATGTTGAGTAAATTGCCTTGTTGGATATGGTTATCTAATAGTGCCGCTAGTAAGTTATGGGTAGAGGTTATAGCATGAAAATCACCGGTGAAGTGTAAATTGATATCTTCCATGGGCACGACCTGAGCGTATCCTCCGCCAGCAGCTCCCCCCTTAATACCAAAGCATGGTCCAAGGGAAGGTTCACGCAAAGCAATCATGGCCTTTTTACCAATCTTAGCCATTGCCTGCCCTAGTCCAACTGTTGTGGTGGTCTTACCTTCTCCAGCCGGAGTCGGATTAATGGCAGTGACTAAAATGAGTTGCCCATCGGGTTGATCCTTAAGGCGATCCCAGGCACTGAGATTAATTTTGGCTTTATATTTTCCATAAAGCTCAATCTCATCGTCTAACAAATCCAAACCCTGTGCTACATCAACAATGGGCTTCATCGTTGACTCTTGTGCAATCTCGATATCTGTTTTCAATTAAGTTCACTCCTTTTTCCACTTTTACTCGGTACCAAAAGCCCTTTTCCTTATCTAGGTTTTACTCCAGTCCTGTTACTTTTATTCGGCATGAAGATAAGTTTCCCTGCTAATTTTTTACAAGCTTTATAAAAATAATTGAATTATCTGCTTTCGGGCTCCTTCAGCGGTGAAACTCCCTTATATGAAGGAATGGTTACTGTTTTCCGCACGACGCTAACGCTCATTCCATACTGCTTCAGGCCGGGCGCTTCGAGATTTGTAAAATAATCCAAAAGTTGATCCTGATTGCCGCTGGCCAAAATTTCGTAAGGGACTCCATCGGTACGCGTTATGGGAACTTGATTGACCAGCTGGGTGGAGGTTCCACTTAAAACGATGGAGGTAGAGGCAACAATGCGCTGACCATTGACGCTAATCGCCTCGGCCCCGGCCAGCTTAAGTATGTTGATGATTCTCAACAAATCATCGGTGGTCAACGGAAATACCACTTTATGCTCCTGCTGTCTGTCATCAATAGTAATCATAATCCCCTGACCTTGGACATCCACAGTTCCTTCCATCATGCGATAGCGGTCTAATTCAGCAAGCAGAGTCGGACTAGCTCCCCCTTCTTGGCGTGCACCTTCCAGTTGTGCTGTTAACTCTTTATGCCGCTCTTTAAAAATTTTGTTTTCCTCTTGGGCATTTTTAAGAAAACTAACGACAGACGCCGCTCTTTGCGATTGAATCTTTTCTAACTCAAGCACACTTTTCTGAGTTTGCATCTGTAAAGTGAGTAAAAAACCTAGCACAATAGCTACCAGAGTTAAGGGAATAGCGAGAGAAGACCTCTTCATTACTTCGCCTCCTTTACTGGTTCTGTATAGCGGAACTGCTGAATCTTACCTTCCGGGATGACAACAGGCTCAGTGGGCACTTCTAGCCTACGGGTAATTCCATACTGCTCCTGATACTCCCCTAAACGGTCCCAGAAGTAAAAATTCAGGGCAGATTGCAAATAGTTTACATCACCGACAGCTTCTATCACATAAGGTGGCATCTGACGCGTTCCGTTAATCTGGATAAAGGCACCGCTGCAGAAAATTTCCGTATTTCCCATAATTCGTTGCCCGTTCACTGCAATAGCTTCTGCTCCACCATTCCATAGCCAATTGACGATCTGGCGAATATATTCCTCATGGATGAGGTAATAATAAATGTCCTCTTCACTTGTATCTCGATTGGAAGCATCATCGAGAGTAACCCGTATTCCGGGCCCTGTGACTTTGGTTAGCCCCGAGTTACGTTTGGATTTCTCCAATTGTTCTAATACCACTTTCGAGGCATTCTGTCCCGCTTGGAATTTTCCCATCTCCTCTTGTAGCTTCGCAAGGTCATTTTTTAACTGTTCGTTTTCCTGGCCAATTTGCACAAGGGAAGCCAAAGTTGTATCCGTTCTTGCAACCGGACCTGTGGTCCCTGTGGCTTTGATCAGGGAAACAAAAAGCATGCCTAAGATTAGGCTAGCCACTGTCAGCATCATTTTGCCGTTTTTCGGCAGATCCATTTTACACACCTCTGACCTTTATCGACATATTTTTATCAGTGATGCCGCAAAGCGACATGGGTCTGATAGTGGGAAAAAGGACACCAAGTCGGTGTCCTTTTAAATTTCCTATTAGAAGTCTCGTTCAATCGTTGAGCCACTCTTCGCCCACTTTACGATAGTCACATAGTTCTTCCTGTTTAAAGTAAAGGGCGATTTCTCGCTCTGCACTAGCTACAGAATCGGAGCCATGGATCACATTACGGCTGATATCCATACCAAAGCTGCCACGGATAGAACCAGGGTTAGCACTAGCCGGATTGGTCGCGCCCATGAGCTCACGGGCGATCGCCACGACATTTTTGCCTTCCCAAACCATGGCCACTACTGGAGAAGATGTAATATAGGCAACCGTGGGCTCAAAGAAACCTTTTCCCTTGTGCTCAGCATAATGCTGTTCAGCAAGAGCTTTGTCAACATTCATAAGTTTCATTCCCACTAATTTGCAGCCCTTCGCTTCAAAGCGTCCGATGATTTGCCCTACTAGACCGCGCTGTACTGCGTCCGGCTTGAGCATGATGAAGGTCTTTTCCATAGAGGTCCTCCCTAATCAATCTTATTTTTTTCTTCTTCTAAGGTCGATCCACTCAATTCCACGGTCACTTTAGCGTGCTCTACCTCATCTAATTCCTTCTCTGGAGTCGATGGTTGAAGCTCTTCACCGCTCGTCATATTGCTTGGTGTCTCATTTGCTAGTGCCTCAGACGGTTCCGGGACAGGTGAGCTATCTTGTGCTATATCCGCTGGCTTATCGAATTGAGCCATCAAAGCGGCAAATTCTTTTGAATCAATCGTTTCTTGCGCCATCAAGGTCTCAGCAATCGCATTCAGCTTATGCATGTTCTCTTTAATGAGATTCTGAGCTTTCTGATAACACTCATCGATAATGCGTCTTGCTTCCTTATCAATAGCGTAAGCTACAGCTTCACTATAGTTACGGTCCCTAGCGATATCACGGCCTAAGAACACTTGGCCTTCCTTCTGTCCAAAGGTAAGGGGTCCAAGCTCATCAGACATCCCTAGCTCGGTAATCATCTTACGAACTAAACCAGTAGCACGCTCCAAGTCATTGGAAGCACCTGTGCTGATTTCATGAAGAACTAATGCTTCAGCAACTCGTCCCCCTAACAGCATGGTGACTTGATCGAGGAGCTGTGATTTTGTCATGTAATTCCGATCTTCCTTGGGTAACAGGAGGGTGTATCCTCCCGCGCGACCCCGTGGAATAATGGACACCTTATGCAGAGGATCAGTATGAGTGAGCAGCTCTCCTACCAAAGCATGACCTGCTTCATGGTAAGAAACGAGTTTCTTTTCAAAGTCACTAATCACCCGAGCCTTTTTCTCCGGTCCGGCAATAACCCGCTCCACAGAATCCTCAAGGGCATTCATTTTAATCTCCTTCTCATTCCGACGTGCGGAAAGCAGAGCAGCTTCATTAACAAGGTTGGCAAGGTCAGCACCCGTGAAGCCCGGAGTGCGTCGAGCTAAGACATCCAGCTCCACTTCGCTACTGAGGGGTTTACCTTTAACATGGACTTTTAGAATCTCCTCACGGCCTTTGACATCCGGGACATCGACCACGACTTGCCGGTCAAAACGTCCTGGTCGCAGTAAGGCTGGGTCTAAAATATCTGGACGGTTGGTTGCTGCGATAATGATAATTCCCTCATTACCCTCAAAACCATCCATCTCGACAAGCAATTGGTTCAGGGTTTGCTCCCGTTCGTCATGGCCGCCGCCCACGCCGGCACCTCTTTGACGACCCACTGCATCGATCTCGTCAATAAACACGATGCAAGGAGCACTTTTCTTGGCCTGTTCGAATAAGTCACGGACACGAGAGGCACCGACCCCAACGAACATCTCTACAAAGTCCGATCCACTGATGCTGAAGAAGGGCACACCCGCTTCTCCGGCTACAGCACGCGCCAACAATGTTTTACCGGTTCCGGGAGGGCCAAAGAGAAGTACCCCTTTAGGAATCTTTGCTCCCAGCTCATTGAACTTCTTAGGGAACTTGAGAAACTCTACTACTTCCACTAGCTCTTCCTTTACCTCATCGGCACCTGCCACATCAGCAAAGGTCACCTTCTTCTTTTCGTCGCTCACCAGTTTAGCGCGACTTTTGCCAAACTGCATCACGCGATTGCCCCCACCTTGGGACTGCTGCATCATAAAGAAGAAAAAGCCCACGATTAAGAGAATCGGTAATATCGTCGTAACCAAACCAGCCCACCAAGGGGCTACTGCTGGCGGAATGGTACGCATAACTACGTTATGATTGAGCATTTGCTCAGTCAGTACATCGTCGTCTGCATTACCTAGGGCTTTGTATTGTTTACCATCTTTGGTTGTGACCTCATAGGTATTCACATTGTCATCAGCATTGATTACAACTTCTTGAACCTGATCACTAACCACCGCCTTATAGAACGTCGTATAATCCATATCCAACGGTTGCGTGGCAGGTGGGTTGGACAATCTGATAAACATAATCGCAATTAAAATAATCAAAAGATAAATCGCGGAATTCTTGAAAAACTTCAAAAGTTAGGTCCTCCCCTCTCAAATGGAAAAACTAGCCATATTACGAGACAATATGCAATATTATACCACGGAAAAGGCCTTTTTACAACGAATCCAGCCTTTCTTCTTCCTTGCTATTTCGACCCTTCAACACCCACAAGAATCCTCCCGACATCTCTTCAGGAGTCCGACTAAGCCTTTCCGCTGACCCCGATAACGTTCTCCGCCCTTTACCCCCGGAATCCAGAGAATCTCATCACCTAAGGCTAATAATGGTATGGCTTGGCGCTGGGATGCCGAAACCTTGGCCTCCTGGAAAACCTTTTTCAAGGATTTATGACCCAAGCCGACGATCCAGAGGGAATCCCCTCCTTGTCGATACCGCCATTGTAGCTCGCCAGGTTTGTCTTGCATAGTGTGCAGATCAAAAAAGACTTGGTCTACACTTTTGTTTTTAAGTTTGTTATTTAGTTCGTCATTATATTCTAGCCAATCCCCTTGGCTCTCCAAATTAAAGAGACCGACTTGCCATCTTTGACCATGGGCATCCTGCCAAAATAACCATTCTCCCCAGTGAACTTGTTGAGGTAATGGCGAAAGGTCGAGCTCATTCATATTTCTACGTATATCCTGCCCCAGATCGACAGCCAGAAAACACACTCCCTGATAATTAATTTCTATCCTTAGTCCAGGCAGATCCTGACTCCAACCGACTTGTCCTTGAGAGGCAATAATCTGGTCTACATAGTGATAGCCTATTCCCCGAGGTTCTCCCGAAACCCGCGAGACAGCCTTCCGTATTAAACGCGATAGAATGGCCTTGGGGAGATCAAAAGCTTTCCTATGCAAAACTACGCGCTGTTCCGTGCTTTCTAAAACAATCCCCTGCCAGGCCTTTTCGGTTTCTTCCGCCAAGTATTCCTCATCCCAACGTAGCAGTTCCGCCATACGACCTAGAGCCACCATGATTTGAGGATTATATTCTTTTTGCAGTTCGGGCAAGAGCTCTAGGCGTATCTTATTCCTCGTATAGATTGGGTCTGCGTTCGAACAATCAATAGCATAAGGCAAATTCTCATTTCGACAATATTCCAAAATCTCCTCTTTTGTGACTCCGAGAAGGGGACGAATGAGTTTTCCTTTTTGCGGATAAATACCCGCTAACCCAGCTGTTCCGCTACCGCGTAGGAGACGATAAAGCACAGTTTCCGCCTGATCCCCCAGATGATGTGCTGTAGCCAGAAGGGAACAGCTTTCCTGCTGCATATCCTCTTCCCAGCGAGCATAGCGCCATTCACGAGCTGCAGTCTGAAAGGATTTACCGACAGATTTTGCGTAACCTTTCGAGTCGAAACGATGAATAAGACAAGGTATTTTCCAATCCCTTGCCATGCGAGTCACCATCTTCTCTTCCTCATCGGATTCCTTGCGCACACCATGATGGACATGGGTCAAAACCATGCTTATCTCCTGGTCCTGATTCTCTTTCATAAAACGCCATAAGATATGAGCCAGGGCCATGGAGTCCGGTCCACCTGATACGGCTACCAAAATCCGTGACCCAGGAGGAATGTGCTTAGGCAAAACATGCTGCTTTAGCTTTTCGTACAAAGCGTCTATCCTCCTTATTTATTTCATCCATCACCATCATAATTGCACATTGCTATCTTTAGTCAAGGACATTCTTTTTTATAACCATAGCAACTCCATCATCCAACATTTCGTTGCCGCTCATTTTTCTTGCCTCGCGGATGATGGCGTCCGCAAGTTCTTGCGCGGTACCCGGGTGTTGGCTATCCAAAAAGTCTTTTACCCAATCGGTTCCATCTTTTAGTATATCCTGAATTCCATCAGTGACAAGCACTAAATACTCTTCTGAACGCAATTTTTCTTCAATGACCGGTATTTCCACATGATTAAGTATCCCTACAGGCAAACTTGAGGATTCATATTTGCGAATCGCATCTTCGCCGACAATATAGGAAGGACAAGCTCCCACCTTGATGAGCTTGAGTCCATCCGACTCACAATCGATGATCCCAATATCTAAAGTAACAAAGCTCTCCTCCGGAGAACGCAAAACTAAAATCGAGTTTAACGCTTGTATGGCACTTTCCGGTTCAAAGCCCGTGGTCAATAATTGCTCCAAAAGACTCAAAGCGGTGGAGCTCATTTTGTCGGCCCGTTCACCCACTCCCATCCCATCACTGACCACGAAGGCATGTTGGGTAGGAGAAAAGGCTAAAGAAGCATAATTATCTCCGGATATGGTATTCCCCTTTTTGGTAAATGTCGCTACTCCTACATCCAAAAACTGTCTACGCCTTCTGGCAAGATTGGATGGCTTAACCTGTTCTAGATTATGTCGGGTGTTGAGCTCTTTAGCAAGGTGCCCGATTACTTGGGATACACTTTGAAACTGACGAGCTAAGGCTTCTTGATTGGTCGTCAGCCTTGACCGCCAAGACTCAATACTTTTCTCATGCTCCATAATGAATTGGACGCCGAGAAGCATTTCTTTGAGCTTCCCACAATGTCGTTTATACTCCACCGGTAGATTTTGAACGTTGACCTCTTCTTCCCTTTCAACCCATTCAAATAAATTGAATAAAAGGTGGTAGGTCCGATAGAATTCTCGCGTCCAGCAGGTGTCAATGGTCGGACAATTCTTGCAAACCCTTTCCACCAGAACATTCATAAGCTCCGGTATTTCCGGTTTGGACTTTCCTACTTCAGCCTCCGCCGCTTGAGCGCTGTAGGCAATCTGATCAAATATCTCCGCTACAGTCTTCACTTTCATTACCGTCGATTCCACTTCCGGCATTGGCTTGTCCTTTAAAAAATCACTTTGGGGAGAGGAACTAGGAAATAGTAAAAAAAGCAGAAGACCAATGCCCGCGGATAAGAGCTGTGAATAGAGCACCTCAGGCTGAAGATAGGCTGTGAACATCAAGGTAATACTTATAAAGGCGACACCCAGCCCGATCTTACCCAGTCTCTGAAAGGCCCCTGTGCCAAACCCTGCTAGGCCATAAATTCCCGCAGTCATAAGATTCAGCGGGTTAAATTCCAGCTGAGGCAGGAACCCTAACAGCGCCCCTACTCCAGCTGCTGTCCCCGCACCAAAACGCTGGGCAACAAAAAGAATAAAGAAGCTGAGGAGAACCACAGAAAAATTAACCCCCTTAAAGGTTAGCCCTTGCAAACCGCTTATAACGCCAATCAGGACAAATAACCAGGCCATCCCTTGCTCCCGGGTGAAGCTCCCCCGCCAGATTGCATCCTGATAACGCCAAGCATACCAAAAGACCACAGCCAAGCCACCATTGAGCAAACCAAATAGTGCAGCCTTCGCCCCGATCATCACTTCAGGTTGACCGATCCTCATGACGATGAAGGCCACACACCCTGCAACGAGCGCTACCACTAACCCTAGATAGAGTCCTTCACGCTTACTGCCGCGTAATCGTGGAACAAAGAGACTCAAAACAAGCAATGTCAGCAAAATCTGTAGGGAAGCTGCTAAATCCTCTATAAACAAAGAAGCTACTCCTGCTGTAACGCCCAATAATCCCATAATAGTGCCTTTGCGTCCATATAGCATCAATGCAGCCCCGAAACCTATACCAAAGGGGTATAACTCCATAATACTGCCCCGCGCGATCAATAACCCCAATATAAAAGGCCAAAAATGCCCTTCCAGAGTCAACCTTTCCTTCCGTAAGCCTTGTTTGGTTTTTAATGTAGCCCATTCAGCCATTACCTCACCTCTTACCATATAATACCAATATTATAACTGATAGTTTTGGCAAAGGTTGTCTAGGAAAGGGGGTGATTCCCATTAGTTTTCGACTCTTTTTACGATTCACTCGTTTTTCCTTTACACTCCCCGTTCAAACTTCAAAATTCTCCGTGATCCCTCATTTCTTCCCTATTAAAAGCGACCCAGCCCAGATACGGCGCATCCTAAGCCGCATGGACGTCAAAAAGCAAATGCAAAATGACCGCCCTGCGGCGGTCATCTATCTATAGCATTTTTCGGCTTCTAATAACGGCTTGATCCTCTTCCACCGCGCTTCGATTCAGTCGCACGTCGGAATTCCAGTTGCCGTTCATCACTATCCTTAATAAACTTGGCTAACTTATCCTCAAAGGATACGGTTGGCTGACGACGCTCCCGCGGATTGTTGCGCGGTGGCGGTGGCGGAGCCGGATTTGCTTGCTTAATCGATAGTCCAATCTTCCCTTTTTCGTCAACGTGAATTACTTTGACCTTTACGCGGTCTTGTTCCTTTAAATAATCCCTAACATCTTTTACATACGCATCTGCAACTTCTGAGATGTGTACTAGGCCTGTAACTTTCTCGGGCAACTCCACAAAAGCACCAAAATTTGTGATACCCGTAACCACACCCTCAATTATAGTGCCAACCGCAATGGCCATACGAAGTAAACTCCTCCTTGTGATGATTTAAGTCATTATTTTTATTATATCTTTCTAAGAAGAGAACTGTCAAGGTAACAACTCAGGAGTAGCCTTACAAATTTTTACTGAATCCATCGATTCTATTACTCATCTATTCCATTTTTGGTGCAATGCGGATTTCACCCTTACGAACTAATCCTAATTGCTCCCTAGCCAATTGCTCAATAAAACTGGGCGTGTTCAGCTCTAGAATTTCCTTTTCTAATTTCTTCTGCTCTTTAAGCAAATCTTCCTTCTCACTAGTCAGCTGAGCGATACTCTGATTTACCTCTTGTCGGAGTTCATACAGCTGATAGGCGGAGCTAATAAGAGCAAGGGTAATACACAGGATGATGGCAGTCTGTATAGGCCGAAGGCGATGCTTTCGGGTCTTGGGTCGGGACTCTTTAGCTGTCGGATTCTTCTTCGTCAAAATCATACCCTCCTAGACCAAGTTCAGCCTCTGGAATAATACAAACAATCTGATAGCCCTTCCCTTTGGCCCGATTGAGTAAGGTCGCCACGGAGCTTTGGCTAAGATGCAACTTCTTGGCAATTTGCTCTTGAGATTTTCCGCTTTCTTTTAAGACAACCGCTTGACGCTCGCGAAAGCTCAACTTTTCCAAACCACGAATCTCTAAATGCACTGCATCCACCTGTCTTATGCGAATTTGCCGATGACTACTGCCACTAATCCAAGTTCGTTTCCCTTATCCACATTATCAAAAAGTTATCCACAAACTGTGCTTAACTTGTGGACAAAATATGGACAAACAGGGGACAAAGACGCTACAAATTGTGGACACCTCCTATTATACATAGGACTGCCCCATTTATCAATCTCTCCATGTTAATTTTACCCATTAGTCCTAGGCGGAAAGAGTCGATTCCAAAAAATAAGCGCTTTTTTGCGAATTCTTACCACCGACTCTCCCCATAAAGCCTCATTTATACGGAATAGCAAAAGGCTAAACCACCGTAAAATTGCGTAGGGTGGCCCCATTAACACCCTCAAGATTTTTACAGGAATACTTAAGAGACTCAGAATGAGCCCCATAAACCGTTCGATTAGCCAGTAGCATTTAAAAAATAGCCATAGGATTATCGGACTTAAGATTCGTGAATAAAGAAAGAGACCTAAAACGCTGCCCCACACAATATAAAATCGAAAATCTAAATGATTGGCTTTCAAGAAGAACCTAAAAAGCAAATACAATGCCGCTGCTGAGAAAACTAAATCTCCGACAATGGTTAATAACTTCCCCCAACCAAGCCATTTGCGCAGGGAGCGATAAAAGTCAAAAACTAAGCCGACAGCCGCTCCGGCTGCCACGACCCAGATTAAGGCTGCAAAGTCAGTAATTATTCATCCCTCCCTTTATCCTAGTCCTAACAGCTCATCGTTAGAGACTTAGCGGAAAACTTTTGCCCAGATGTTTTGTCTCGATCCCCCATGACGGGGATAGACCATAGCATCGATTTGTCCCTCAACCTCAACCTGCCCAGCTTTTAAATCCAGGTGTTTAACCCCTAACTTCTCTCCCTTTATGCTTAATACACCTTGGATCGTTTCCAATAGAATCTCCTTAGGATCAAAGGACTGTACCTTAGATACCCCCGTGATCGAAAGAAATTGACGATTATCCATGGCTAGCCGGTGATGGGATGGAGTCTTTTCCATACTTCCCAGCCCCCCCTTTTTACTCTTCTTCTTAAACCATATTCTCAATAAGTAGAATTTAGACATACCAATCTGAACTGCCTTGAAGCAAAAACAAAAAGACAAGGTGCTTCCTCCGCCTTGACTTAAGCGTAAGAAATCCTTGTCCTGAAGTTACTGTTCCCAGTCTTTTATTCTATTCCTCTTGCCCCCGCTTTTCGTCCTTCAAAACCTCATAAAGCAAATGAGCTTCATTGGCCTTCATACTGTTGGGTGTAGATAGAACGCGCACTTCCAAGAGATGACGGGCCATCTCCATCGTCACAATATCGCCCGGCTTCACTTCTGCGGAGGGTTTAGCGATTCGGCCATTCAACCGTATTTTCTCCCCTTCGCAGATATCCTTGGCGACCGTTCTCCTTTTAATCAGACGGGAAACTTTTAAGTATTTATCAATCCGCATATGTAATCCCCTTAAAACTTGGCCATAGAGAAAATCAGGCCCATAGGACCTGACCAATCTCGAGAAGTATTATTTTTGAACAGCGTCCTTTAAGGCTTTACCTGCTTTAAATCCAGGAACCTTCGAAGCGGGAATAACAATGGCTTCTTTGGTTTGTGGATTTCTACCAGTACGCTCAGCACGATCTTTCACTTCGAAAGTTCCAAAACCGACCAATTGTACTTTTTCATTTTTTGCTAATGCTTCCTCAATTGAAGCAAATACAGCACTGACTGCCTTTTCAGCATCCTTTTTTGATACTTCAGCTTTTTCTGCTACCGCAGCCACTAAATCAGCCTTATTCAAAATGATTCCCTCCCAAATATGTATTGAGTTTCAGCATTATATTTTCGCGATAAATAGCCAAACTCCTGCTTTTATTTATGGATTGTTGCCAATCTCTTCATTTTTTTCTCTCTTTTTGGCCATTTCCCAGTACTTGTCCATCTGATCTAAGGTTAAACTCGGCAATTTCTCTCCTTGATCCTCTGCTAATTTCACCATTTCTAAGAAACGTCTCTGGAATTTCCCTACCGTCTTACGAACGGCATCTTCAGGATCTACCTTAAGAAATCGGGATAAATTGACAAGGGCAAAGAGCGTATCTCCGAATTCTTCTTCAATCCCTTTTCCGTGACCCATAGCCTCTTCTAATTCCTGCAGTTCCTCGTAGACCTTGGCCAGAGGACCTTCAAAATCAGACCAATCAAAACCAAGCTTGGCCACTTTCTTTTGGGTTTTCACGGCCATCATTAAGGACGGCAACCCTTTAGGAAAATTAAACAACTCCTCTGATCCTTGTTCCCCCTTTTCCTTTTGCTTGATTTGATCCCAGTTTTTCAAGACTTCAGTAGAATTCTCCACCTCAATATCCCCAAAAACATGGGGATGGCGACGAATCATCTTCTCAATAATACTGCGTAAAACATCTTGAAACTGGAACTCGCCTGCCTCTTGAGCTACTTGGGCATGAAATACTACTTGTAGTAATAAGTCTCCCAATTCTTCAGCTAAATTATACATATCCTGGGCTTCAATGGCTTCGAGAACTTCATAGCTTTCTTCAACAAGGTAGGGCTTGAGGGAGGTATGTGTCTGCTCCTGATCCCATGGGCACCCCCCCGGGCTGCGTAGAGTCCTCATGATCTCTAATAGCTTGGTCATCGATATGCCAGCCCGATGGGGCGGTAGCACGACTGTAGTCAAATGATCAAAGGTTTGGTGATCTAACTCAAACAATTGACACTTCAGCACCTTTTGCAACTTTGTCCCGAGGGCTTGAACCACGTAAGCTTCAGCCTCATCTGCGTAAACCTCCATGAGGTCCAACTTCACCTCCGAAGCAATGAGTCCATCATAGACCTGAGGAATAACCAGCCATTCCCTACCGGTTAGACCACTTTCCTTGAGATCATCATAATTGCGCAGCAAAAACCCTTCCACAGGGTCCATAGGAATCGCCGAAAAAAGCGGGTCAAGAAAACTCAAAGCCGGATGAACTTGAATCTCCACTTGGTTGGCTAGCATGTTCACCAGTAACTGAACACTGCGCTCAGCCACCGTCGGATGACCCGGAACAGCATAGACCACTTCGGGGTATATGTTACACTCTTTCTCCAAGCGTTTAACAATTCCCTCATAGACCTTTTCAAAGGATTCCTCTTGGTCATAGAGATCATCAAAGGATTCCACTTGAAGCCCTTCGGCAAGCAGATCTTGGGCACAAGGGTGATTTACGGTCCGAAAAAAAATCCTTTTGGCCTGCTTTATCATTCGATAATCACCGAGGGTCATAGATTCCAGCCCTGCCGGACCTAAGCCCACCACATGCAATACTTTACCCATTACCATCCTCCCGGGTTGATCCACGGCAGACTGCCACGGAACTCAACATTTGCCTAAACTTTCCTTATTGATTGTATCACATCTATCCTCGCAATAAAAATGAAGCGGCCGATGCCGCTTCAATCTCAACTCTTTACAAGGGACTACTGCTCCATTTGCTTAGCTAAAAAGCCTGCAGCTGTCTCTACTAACTTTAACTCTAGGTCAGCCATTTTGACATTGGGATCCTTTGACATCAAGATGACGGCTCCAATCGGATCACCCTCGGCGATAATTGGGGCAACCACTTGACTGGTCAACCTGCTCAGCTCATCCTCCTCATCCTGCTTGCCCTCTCCAGCTTTAAGTGCGAAGGTCTTACGGTCAGCCATAGCTTGTTCAATGCTGGGCCAAATGGGTTTATTTAAGTACTCTTTTTTAGAAGCTCCTGAGACCGCGATGATGACATCCCGGTCGGCGATACAGGCAATATGGCCGGTAGCCTCAAAGAGGGAATCAGCATATTCCTTAGCAAAATCGCCCAGTTCACCAATAGGGGAGTACTTCTTGAGAATGACTTCTCCTTCACGATCGACGAAGATCTCCAAGGGATCGCCCTCTCGAATGCGAAGTGTCCGACGTATTTCTTTTGGAATAACAACACGACCAAGATCATCAATTCTTCTAACAATACCTGTTGCTTTCATGGACGCTCTTCCCTCCTTTTGTCATTACGAGCCACCGAGCTTGGGGCCGTTACAGACACAGCAAGACCACACTTAAGTAACGAATTTCTGACAACTGTCCTGCCTGTGGAAAATTTTGCGTTGTCTTTAACTTCATAGATAGTATATATCTGGTCATTCTCTATTATTCATATTTTTCCATGAAGTTACTCAACTGGATAAGAGAAAGTTTAGAAAAGAAAGCCCCAGGGCAATTTGTTTATAAAATGTTTCAAAAGATAAATCGCTGAATAAAGGAATTCTGTCAATTAATACAAAAACGCTTGGATTTACTCCAAGCGTTTTTGGGTTATTATGCTGTGTTGGCCAACTCTTAGGTGGCTGGTTTAAATTCTGCGGTATACTCGATATTCCCCTTGGCCTTTTCCCGCAGCTCCGTAAAATAGGACTCGAACTTTTGGGCCTTCGCATCAGCTAAAGCATCCTTAGCAACTTGGTCCTTGGATGCCTCATAATCGGCCGTGGTGGCTGCTTTGTGGTCTTCTACCAAAATAATATGATAACCAAACTCGGATTTTACAGGTGTCGTGGTGTAAGTACCGACTTTTTGGGCGAAAGCAGCAGCTTCAAATTCTGGGACCATCGCACCGCGTCCAAAAAAGCCTAAGTAGCCACCGGATTCCTTTGATCCTGTATCCGTAGATTTCTCCTTAGCCAGTGTTGCAAAATCCGCTCCCTCTTGCAGCTGAACGATAATCGCTTTAGCCTCATCTTCAGTATCTACCAAGATGTGACGAGCTTGCACTTGCTCCCCGCTCCCCCCATAGAGGTCTTGATTATTATCAAAAAATGTTTTCTTTTGCTCATCGGTAACGGTGACATCTTTAGTGATTTCAGCAGATAGAGCAAAGTAATTCCGTACTTCATCATTGGTCATCGCTTGTTGCTTAAGCCACTCCTGGTATTTGGCCTCATCGCCCACCATCTTCTTGATATTCTCTTCTTGCTCTAAGATAGCAGGATCATCAGGATTTAAATTTAACTTTTTCGCTTCCTGCATCACTAGCTGGGAAGCAATCATCCCCTCAAGGATCTGGCCCTTTACCTGTTTTAATGCTTCTTTACCTTGCTCAGTGCTAAAGTCCATACCCATTCCTTCATAGGACTTCTGGACATCGGAGATTCTTGCTTCAAACGCTTCTTGAGTAATAATTTGTCCATTTACTTTAGCAACCCATTGCTCTCCACCTAGGGAAGAACAACCTGTTAATAGTAATGCAAAGGATAACGCTCCGGCGATGATTCCCTTCCGGATATTCTTCATGATTACACACCCTTTCGTATCCACTAAAAGCAATTATATCAGGATGCAGTTTTTGAGGCAATACCATTAAATACCATTAATATCTTATGAACCGCTTCCAAAACTTCTTCCTGAACTACAGATCGGAGACGTAGTTTTATCTCTAGATTACTATTGGCAGAGGTGCCAAAGGAGATCGGATAAGGAGATTCAGTGGCCATCGTCATGAGCGTTTCTCCGGAAATTCCCGGATCGACTGCGAAACGGAACACAACCTGTTGTTTAACCTGTTGGATTTGTTCAATTTTTAGAGCGGATGCATACCATTTAATCCGGACAATCTTCAAGAGATTCTCAACCTCCCGTGGAGGGGCTCCGAAGCGGTCAATCAATTCATCAATCATGGAGCTGAGATCCTCTTCGTTATCAATGGAAATCATCCTCTGATAGAGCGCCGCCTTTAATTTACGCTCCCCAACATAGCTATCCGGCAAATAAGCATCCACCGAAACCTCTATACTGGTCTCGATCTTCTCCTCTACTTTTTCGCCCTTGATCTCTTGAACGGCTTCTTTAAGCATCTGGCTATAGAGCTCAAAGCCTAATGCAGCCAAATGTCCGTGCTGTTGAGCACCAATCAGGTTACCCGCCCCGCGGATTTCCAAATCTCGCATGGCAATTTTTAACCCGGAACCAAACTCAGTAAACTCTCGAATAGCTGCCAAGCGCTTTTCCGCCACTTCCGATAAAACTTTTTGTGGCTTATATAAAAAGTAGGAATAGGCCTTTCTGTTCGAACGTCCGACCCGCCCCCGCAGCTGATAAAGCTGGCCGAGGCCAAGGCGGTCTGCTTCATCAATAATCAGGGTGTTGACATTGGGCATATCCAAGCCCGTCTCGATGATGGTGGTGCATACTAAAACATCGCTTTCCTGCTCGAGGAAATTCATCATTTCTCGCTCTAATTCTTTTTCGCTCATCTGCCCATGAGCTATTCCATATCGAGCCTCGGGTACGAGCTGGCTTAGGAAGCGAACGACCTGATCCATATCTTCGACCCGGTTATGGACGAAAAACACTTGACCGCCCCGTTGAATTTCCCTGCGGATGGCTTCTCGTACCACATCCGGACGGAATTCCGCCACATAAGTTTGCACAGGAAAACGATCTTCTGGCGGGGTATCAATGACACTAAGATCCCTCACCCCCACCAAGGACATATGCAAAGTGCGAGGAATGGGAGTAGCCGACAAGGTCAGGACGTCCACATTGGTCTTCAAGGTTTTTAGTTTTTCCTTATGGACAACCCCAAACCTCTGTTCTTCATCAACAATCAACAGTCCCAGATCCTTAAACTTAATGGAATCTGAGACCAGTTTATGAGTCCCTACCACAATATCAATAGCACCTTCCTTCAAGCCCTGCAGAATCAGCTTTTGTTCCTTAGGGGTGCGAAAACGGCTCAACATCTGAATACTTACTGGGTAACCCATGAACCGCTCCAGAAAGGTGTTGTAATGTTGCTGGGCAAGGATGGTCGTAGGAACCAACACAGCCACCTGCTTGCTATCCATCACGGCTTTAAAGGCCGCTCGCAAGGCCACCTCGGTCTTGCCATAACCCACATCCCCACAAAGCAAGCGATCCATGGGGCGTTTGCGCATCATATCTTCCTTAACCTCAATGATACATTGCATCTGATCGGGAGTCTCTTGGTAAGGGAACTTCTCTTCAAATTCCTGCTGCCAGACATTATCGACAGAAAATGCATGCCCCTGAGTAGCTTCTCGTTGAGCGTAGAGCTTGACAAGGTCAAAGGCCATCTCTTTGATAGCATTTTTAGCTTTCGCCTTGACTCTTTTCCACTCAGAACCACCCAGCTTATAAAGCTTCGGCAGGGTATCCGCATCTCCACCCAAATATTTTTGCAAAAGGTTCAGCTGATCGAGAGGAACATAAAGCTTATCTTGACCAGCATATTTTACGCAAAAATAATCCTTTTCGACTCCTCCCACTGCAATCCGTTCGATACCCATAAACTGCCCGATACCATGTTGAACATGAACCACATAGTCCCCCGGCTTTAGATCGGAGAATTGTAAGCGCTGCCCTGTTTTCTCCGGTGCCTTTTTACGTTGGGAAGTCCCTTTGCGCTCCCGTTTATAAATCTCTGCTTCACTGAGGACGATTAGCTTACTTAAGGGGAGCTCGAAGCCCTGATCGATAGAGGAGGCATGAACATACACCCCTCCTTCTTGGACCCCTTCCTGAAGATCCTGCTTCTTAGCTAAAGCCCCTCGATCCCTTAAGCCCTGTAGCATCCGTTCGGCATGCTCCTCATCCCCCACGAACAGCGAGATGATGTGACCGGATTTTTGCCAAAGATCGATTTCATCGACCAGAACACCGGTTTTACCCATGAATCCGGTCAAAGGACGAGCTGTCGAGTTATAGATTCGCTTCGGCGTAACCCCAGGTATTTGCCGAGGCAAAGTGGAAAGCACAATGAGAGGATGCCCTTCTCCACCCTTTAAAAGCTGTTCATAGGTTACGAATTGAGCCTCCGGACTTAAGAACTCCTCCCCTTTTGCTAAAGCCCGCGTATATTCCTCCAGTCTTTCCTTCTGTTGGAACTCAAGCTGTTCTTTCAGTCGTAAGGGTTCATCTAAAATCAAATAACAATCTTTAGAAAGCAAAGAAAAAAATGACTGCAGAGGCTCCTCAAGGAGACTGAGATAGGGATAGATTGATTCATCTAAGTGACCGAGCTTCAAGCGCTCTTCAATCTTCTGGGACTGCTTCATAACCAGCTCAGCTACCTCAGACCGACCGTTGCGATTCAAGCGTCCTGCTGCCTTCCTAGCCTGCGCACGAACCTCCCAGGTGAGCTTCTCGAACTCCTCAGGGCGAATCACCATCTCTACAGCAGGGGCAATTTTGACACTTTTTAAGGTTTCAGTAGATTTTTGAGTCTCAAGATCAAAGACACGTATGGAATCCACTTCGTCATCGAAAAACTCGACCCTTAAGGGCTCCCCGTCGAGAGGAGCAATATCCATGATGCCACCCCGGATGGCAAACTGACCCTTGCCATCCACCACATCGAGGCGTTCATACCCTGCGGTGATTAAATTATATGTCAGCTCCTGTAAGTTATAGGAGACCCCTTCCTTTAACTCCAAGGTATACTCCTGCCAGCGGGTGGATGAAAACATCCGCTGCTCCACCGCTAGCACAGGGGCAACGACCGTACATTGATTATCCTCGGCTAAACGATTTAAAACCTTAATCCTCTCGATGGTGGTTTCACGACTTTTACCAAGGACCTCAAAGGGCAACCAGTCTGTGGCCGGAAAATAAAGCACAGATTCCTCAGGGAGCCAAGTACGCAAATCATTAACCCACTTTTGCGCAAGATCCTCGGAATAGGTGATGATCAAGCCCGGTTTACCCTTCTTTAATAGCTGAGAAGCAAAAGCGGGCTTCTGACTTCCTGTTAAGTTATAAATCATTTGCGGCCATTCCTGATAGGAAATTGCCTTTTCCACTGCTTCAATATCGAAGCCTAAACGCAAATAGTGGCTGAGGGTTCTCAAAAAATCCTTCCTTTCAGGACAAAGCAAAACCATGGACGTCCGCTTAGGGGACCCCCATAGTGCCTAATTTAATGTCATTCGTGCGAGAGTAAACAAAGGCAGAAATAGGCTGATTCCGCTCTCCGTAGGGTAGTAACGCTACGCTTAGGACTAGACGGTTTCGGTGATGTTTCGTGAACTGCCTAGTTTAAACGCCGGAACTCACCGACTTCCAGCTCGCTCATACAATCTGAGCAAAGAGCGTAAGCTACATTCCCAGTGATATTTATTATAGAGTCCTGCTGTCCCGAGGTCAAGTCATCCAGCTCCAACTCCCCCAAGACTTGATCACAGACCTGACAAACTCTCATAACCAGCATGAAAACACCTCCTAGGGATAGGTTTGCCTAGGAGGTGAAGTGTTATTCATCGGAAGCTATCATAGCCACCTTATGACTGTAGCGTCATTACAGTAAAGCCACGATCTAGTTCTTAAATTCCCCTGCTAACTGATGTAATGCTGTATTGTGAACCCGATATACAGTCCAGTCATCCATGGAAACAGCCCCAATTCGCTTATAGAATCCAATGGAGGACTAAGGACTCTTTGAGTATTTCTTCAGTCGCCACCACTTCATGTAACAACTTCTCATACTCCGCTAATTCTTTTATAAATTTTAAGATCAAAGGGACATCGTTCTCTTCTGCAAATCTTAGCTTCAATTCAGGTAGATTAGTTTCTATCGTCATTGCTTTACTTCTCCTAAAAAAGTTATTATCTCATGCTAGGACAAACCCGTTGCAATCGTTTTCGCAACGGGTCGAATTTCCTTATAGGATTACAACATAATTAATCTCAGTCAGCTTATGCCTGCAAAAAAGCCCACTCATCTTCTTTAAAACCAACTCTTACAAAATCTTTATCCACTAAGATCGGACGCTTCACTAACATCCCATCAGAAGCCAGAAGAGCAAACTGCTCGTCCTCGCTCATGGTGGCAAGGCGATCTTTAAGATTCAATGCTTTGTACTGCTGCCCACTGGTATTAAAGAAACGCTTCAAAGGCAAGCCGCTTGCAGCATGCCACCGACGCAACTCCTCTAGGGTAGGATTATCACCCTTTATATCTCGCATTTCAAAGGCGATCCCCTTTTCCTCCAGCCATTTCTTCGCTTTTTGACAAGTCGTGCAGCGCGCATAACATATAAATTCCATTTGCAATTCTCCCTTCAGTTTAAATTCTCAAACACAGAATGCCGCATATAGCGGAACGGACCAGGTCGCATCTGTCTTGCCAAAGTTCTTCTCGGAAAAGCGAATCGAATAGGCCGGTGAGTATCTTTGAATGAAAACGCTCAGGCTTTTGGACTTTACCTTTGTGCCCTTCTTGACCTCAATTCCGATGATATCAGCATCTTTCTGCAACACAAAATCCAACTCTGCCGAGTGCTCACTAGTCCAGTAAAACAAGCTATAACCATTTGTTGCTAGAGCCTGGGCAATGTAATTTTCCGTGACCGATCCCATAAAAAGATTGGCCTCACCTGTTAGCACCGACTGTTGGGGAACACCGGACTTCATGACCAGTAATCCAACATCACTCATATACAGCTTAAAGGAGGCTAGGTCAATGTACACCGGAATCGGGCTTATGGCCTGCTCAAGCTTCTGACATTTCAAGACTATCCCTGCCTGACTCAACCATTCAATTGACACCCCAAATAAAGCAGCACTACCACCGCGCTGAACGACCTTGTACTGAAATTTCTTATTTTCCTTAGCCAACTGCGCGGGTATGGAATTGAAACAAGCACGAATCTTTACCGTATCTGTGGGACTGGCGTATTTCGCCATATCTGCCACGTAGTTATTAAGAATCTCAGCTTGCACCGTAGGCACAAGAATCAACTTGCCCGACTTAGTAAAGAGATCGACACAGGCGGGCATGCCGCCAACGATCAGATAATATCGATAAAGCTCAATTGCCTTTTGATGCAAAGCCTCAACCATCGGCTCCATTACCTTAAAACATCTTCTGATTTCCTCCGCCAGACGTTTCTCACCCATCGCCCACAAAAACTCTTCGAAATCTAAAGGAAAAAGAATCCTGCTATCCACTTTGCCCACCGGGAAAGAATAATGTTCACGGTTAACCGCCACTCCCAGCAAACTTCCCGCTGCGACCACATGATACTCCGGTGCCAGTTCACAGAAATATTTCAATGAGGTCAAAGCCCTCTCACAGGATTGGATCTCGTCAAAAATAATCAAGGTCTTGCTGGGAATGATCTCCTCATTGACAGTGGTCTCAAGAAAACGGAGCAGACGTTCAGGTGTGATATCTTCAGCAAAGTAACTGGCCACAGACAAATTCGTTTCGAGATTCACATAAACAGTGTTCTCAAAATACTTCTCACCGAATTTAACTAGGAGATAGGTTTTGCCAACCTGTCTGGCACCATAAAGAAGTAAGGGCATTCGATCTTCGGCCTTGTCCTTCCAGCGCACGAGCTCTTCCTCAAGTTTTCTCCGCAAGCAAATCACCTCTAGGACTATTATACCACTTTTATCCACTTAGTATAGTTATGTCAAGGAAAATATGTAATTATATGATTTTTCCTGACATAATAGCAACCCCATCGTCTACGCATCTAGCTAAACAGTTTGCTCCAAGGCCAGACAATATATATTCAATCATTTCACCGATAACATAGTTAAGGGTTATTTAAGGATGAAAGCAACGACAAGGAGGTCGCCCTATGAAAATCCAAAGCTCATCTATTGCCTTGGCCGGTATCTACTTAAATGAGAACGGCACCGTCGGTACCCTTCAGCATGTGGATTTGGCCATCTAATGATTCAGCTCAACTTTACTTCTTAGCTGAAGTAGGCTAAAGTTGGATATAAAATAATAATTACCTTGGAGGTACAATCTAATGAACCTTGTAGTTTACCTAGCCGGTGAAATCCACACCCAATGGCGTGAAGAACTAAAAGAAAAGGCAGCTGCACTTCATATGCCTCTTGAATTTGTCGGCCCAATGCAGGATCATGACTATTCAGATATAATCGGGGAACAAGTTCTGGGTACGCAACCTAATACTATTTTGCGTGATGAAGCCGCTTCAAAGATTAACAACTTGAGAACCCAGATTCTTTTAGGAAAATCTGATTTGGTTGTCGCTCTCTTCGGGGAAAATAAATATCGACAATGGAATACCGCAATGGATGCAAGCACTGCGATTTCATTGAATAAACCCCTTATTATCATTCGTCCCGAATCACTTCATCACCCTCTAAAGGAACTATCCCAAAAAGCCAATGTGACGGTTGAAACCATCGACCAAGCTATAAAAATACTTTCCTATATTTTTGAGACAACTGCCTAATGCCATCGGATAAAAGCTCGTGTCAGAGAACTAGTCGTTCTTTAACACGAGCTTTTTCTTTATATAAAAACAGGAATCTTTACACTGAACTTTCCGTCTCTTGGGAAGGTATTATCCCTCTCGCGTCCAATTAATGATCAAAGCATTCGAATTACACCTTAGACCGCACCATTATCGCAAATGATTTTTAGAGATAATTACCAAAGGGGTGAGAAAAATGAATAATTATCAACCGGTCATCTTAGCGGAACAAAGAGTTGGCCATGATTTTAAGTTCGATCCACTTACAACAAAAATAAATATCGACGCCTCCCTACTCCGTGCCCAAAGCAATAAGGGGCTGATTGACACCCTCCGTCAACACTTACAACAAAGGCTGGGGGTCCCGGTTTCGATTCCGCTCTCCCTTATGAACACCCTCCGCAAGCTTAGCCGCGAGGATATCGAAGCTATCACAGTCACCCTAGCTGCCGGCAATGATCTTGATGAAAATGGTAGCGCCGGAAGTTATCAGCTCATCCATCTGGAACCCGGGGATCAATCGCATTTTAATGTCGGGCTCGCTATTGATATTGGCACCACCACCGTGGTTGTCTATCTTGTCAACATGGTTAATGGCGATATTATTGCTAAAGCCTCCGCTTACAATGGTCAAATCAAGCTGGGAGATGATCTCCTCAGCCGCATTATGGCGGCTAGGGATGAGAAGGGTTTGTCAGAGCTGCAATCCCTGATTGTAGAAACGCTCAACAAGCTTATTCGACAAGTCTGTGCAGAAGCTTTCCTGCAAGCGCCGGCTATCAGCGGCGTATGCATCGGTGCCAATACAACGATGGTTCATTTACTCTTAGGTTTGGACCCTAGTTCAATTTGCCGGGAACCCTACCAGCCGGTGGTTAATAAGGCGGGGATAGTTTACGCTAAGGAGATCGGCCTGGCGGTCAATCCCCTCGCTCCCATTTATTGTTTACCGAGCATCGGCAGTTACATTGGCGGTGATGTCTTAGCGGGTATCTTGGTAAGCGGTATGCATCAGGAGGAAGAGCTTGCTCTCCTAGTGGATATCGGGACGAACGGGGAGTTTATCTTGGGCAATAATGAATGGATCGTCGCCTGTGCCGGAGCAGCCGGTCCGGCTTTGGAGGGGGGCGTAACCGAGTGTGGCATTAGAGCCGAAGAAGGGGCAGTCGACCACGTGACCCTCGACTCCGATTATCGGGTGAGCTATACAACCATCGCTAATGCCCCCGCTCGAGGCATCTGCGGTTCCGGGTTGATCGATTCCTTGGCAGAGCTTTTCCTAGCCGGAATAATCAATCGCGCGGCACAATTCAGCGACGGTCGCAAAGGTTTTGTCATTGTTCCCGCAGATGAAAGCGCCGATGGCCGAGAGCTCTATATCAGTCAACAGGACATCAACAGTCTGATGCGGACCAAAGGAGCGGTCAACGCAGCTCTTGAAGTATTGATTGAAAGTGTGGGCTGTCGCTGGGAAGAAATTACTAGATTTTACGCCGCAGGCGCCTTCGGTCAGTATCTCCCCCTTGAATCCGCCATTACCATCGGTCTCTACCCCGATCTTCCTCGCGAGCAGATGATGCGACTAGGCAACAGCTCCGGCGAAGGGGCACGACAGGTTCTGCTTTCTAATCTGAGACGCCGGGAAATCGAGCAAATCGCCAGTAGGATCACTTATTTTGAAATGAATGCCAGCCATAGGTTTATGGATAAGTACAGTGGTAGCCGCTTTTTACCTCACACAAATATGGAATTCTATCCGAGTGTTAAAGAGAAGTTGGCAGCTCGACAAAAAGGGTGAGCATTATTGTCTTACCGATTATACTCATTCATGGCCTTATCCCCTTCGCCCTTGGCCCACAGGGTTACCGCCTTTATCCCCTTATCCAGCACTTCCTCCAGCACCGGAATTTCCTCCTTGGTGAAGCTCGCCAGCACATAGCGAGCCGAATCCCAGCCGGCTGGGGGTCTGCCGATACCCACCTTCAGTCGCCAAAAATCCTCCGTTCCCAGCTCTGCGATTGTCGACTTAATCCCGTTATGTCCGCCGGCACTTCCCGAGCTCCTTAAACGCAGACGACCTACAGCCAGGTCCATATCATCATAGATTACCAAAATATCTTGGGGCGCAAGCTTAAAGAACTGTACCAAATCCCGAATCGAACGGCCGCTCAGATTCATAAAGGTCTGGGGTTTAAGTAGATAGATCTTCTCCCCACCGATTTGGGTTTCTGCTACTAAACCTTGAAACTTGGGACGAAAATCTAATTTTAATTCTTCGGCTAAGCAATCCAGCAGGAGAAAACCCGCATTATGCCGAGTTTCCGCATACTGCCCTCCCGGATTACCGAGACCTACGATGAGCTTCATGAATCCCCACTCCTCTAAGCATATTGTAGACATCCCGTGAATACATTGATGATAGCATGATTCTTATGTTCTTGCACATAAATAAGGGGGTATTACGATTGAAACCGAGTAAAAAATTTCTATCCCTACCGATCGTCTCCCTAAGCGAAGGACAGCATATCGGATATGTAAAAAGCCTGGTCATTGATTCTCATTCCAAATCCCTGGCCGCCTTAGTCATCGATCCCAAGGGATTTTTCAAGGACCAGCGCATCATTCCTTATGCCAAAGTCGTTAGCGTGGGGGAAGATGCCATTACCATCGACAAGGGCGTTTATGTCGAAAAATCAGCCAGCTTGCCCGAGATCCTGAGCCTCATCAAGGAAAAACTAACCATCATCGGTACCCGCGTCATCACTCAAAGCGGCAAAACCCTCGGGGTCGTGGAAGAATTCTATGTCGATCCGGAAACCGGCAAAATCACTCAGCTGGAAATCTCCGGCGGCAAACTTGAAGGGCTCTTCAGTGGCAAAGGCTTACTGGATGCCGACTATGTCCTTACCATCGGTCAAGATGCCATCGTGGCTCAAAAAGGCTGTGAAAGCAACTTAATGGTCGCTGACAAAGGAATCAACGAAGCTTTTAAATCCATTCTGCACTCTACTTCGAACATTGCCACGGGTACAACCAACACAATCAGTAAGATCTTCAGCAAAGATAAGGAAAAAAGCAAAATCAAGAGTAAGAGCAAAGGGAAGAACAAAGGTAAGGATATCGTCGATAGTGTAGCCATGGCTCCGGTTGAGGAAGAGAATGCAGAGTCCCTACAGGAGCCCATTTGCGCCGATGACTCAATGATTTCTCTAAGCATGGAGCCCTCCCTTGGAGCCGAGCCGGATTCTGCTGATCCCGGCATCAGTGACCCAGAAATGGCGACATTCCAAGAAATCAACCCCGATTTAACCCAAGTAGCAGATCAAGGCCCGACCACAAAAGAACCCCTGGGCTAAGACCCAGGGGATAGGAATTGGATAGGAATTGGATAGGAATTGGATTGGATTCACTTAACTAAATAATTTACTTACCGAAAGATCCTCATGAATACGCACGATGGCTGCTCCTAACAAGGGGGCAACGGAGAGCGTTTTAATCTTGGGGATCATTTTTTCTGGATCCACGGGGATAGTATTCGTGATAATAACTTCTTTAATCACTGATTTTTCCAAGCGTTCAAAGGCCGGACCGGATAACACCGGATGGGTACAGCAGGCATATACTTCAATGGCCCCGCGATCCATCAGCACTTGAGCCCCTTGGGTGATGGTCCCTGCCGTATCGATGATATCATCGATCATAATAACGCGCTTGCCTTCTATATCACCAATGACATTCATAATCTCTGACACATTGGGCTCCGGACGGCGTTTATCAATAATAGCCAAGGGCGCTCCGATTCGTTCCGCCAGATTTCTTGCCCGTTGTACCCCGCCATGGTCCGGAGAAACCACGACCACATTATCCAGCCCTTTACTCTTAAAATATTCCGCGAGGATAGGCACACCAGGCAGATGATCTACCGGAATATCAAAGAAGCCTTGAATAGCCGGGGCATGCAAATCCATAGTAACCACCCGATCAGCTCCTGCCGTGGTAATCAGATTGGCCACGAGCTTCGCTGTGATGGGATCCCGGGCTTTGGATTTGCGTTCTTGACGAGCATATCCATAGTAAGGAATAACCGGAGTGATGCGGCTGGCTGAAGCCCTCTTGAGAGCATCAATCATGATTAAGAGTTCCATGATGTTATCATTGGTCGGATTACAAGTAGGTTGTACCACAAAGACATCGGCTCCTCGGACGCTCTCATCGATGGCGATGGTCGTTTCTCCGTCCTGAAAGCGTTTCACTTTCGCCTCACCCAGCGGAACCCCCAGATAATCAACGATTTCTTCCGCTAATGCTCGGTTAGCATTGCCGCAAAAGATTTTTAACTCTTTGACTGACATCCCATATATCCCCCTATTATTTCTTATTTCGAACCCAATTTTCGATATGTCTTTGGGTACTGCGTTCAACCGCTAAGGTATGAGGCGGTACATTCTTGGCTATCGTCGATCCCGCTCCGGTTACAGCGCCTTCACCAATTTCCACCGGGGCTACCAGATTAGTATTGCTCCCAATAAAAGCCTTATCCCTAATGATAGTCTTGGACTTATTCACCCCATCATAGTTACAGGTAATAGTTCCCGCCCCTATATTCACAGATTCCCCAACCAGAGAATCTCCCACGTAGCTCAGATGGGGTATCTTTGAGCCTACACCAATCTTGCTGTTCTTAATCTCTACGAAATCCCCAACCTTAACTTTGTCCTCTAAAATAGTTCCGGGACGAAGATACGCAAAGGGCCCGATAGTGCAATGGTTGCCGATGATGGCCTGATTCCCCACAGTATGGGACACTTCCGATCCTACGCCGACAGTACAATCCGTTAGGGTGGTATGGGGGCCGATCACTACATCCTCTTCAATGTAGGTCTTCCCTCTAAGAATAGTAAAAGGCTGGAGGACAATATCTCGCTTAAGTACAACTCCAGCTTCGATAAAGGTTGAAGATGGGTCGATAAGGGTCACCCCTTCCTCCATCCAATAGGTCAGAATGCGTTGGCGAATCACATCTTCGGCCACGGCCAACTGAGCTCGACTATTGATGCCAAGAGCTTCATGGACATCCTCGGTGCAGTAAGTCTGAACCACTTCCCCTTGCGAATGGAAAAGGGCAAAAACATCCGTCAGATAATATTCCCCTTGAACATTCTTGGGGGTAATATTCTTTAACGCTTCCCTAAGCTTGGCAACATTAAAGCAATAGGTTCCCGTATTAATCTCTTTAATCAGTCGTTCCTCGGCAGTAGCATCCTTTTCCTCCACCACCCGCAAAAATACATCTCCCTCTTTGATAATCCGTCCTAATCCAAAAGGATTCGCAAAGGAAGCCGTCAAAATTGTAGCAGCAGCCTGACTTGAGAGATGAACTTCCATCAACTTTTGCAGGGTTTCCGGGCGAATTAAAGGTTGGTCACCGCTTAAAACAATAATATGATCAACCTCATGACAGTGAGGAATAACTTGCATAATAGCATGTCCCGTTCCTAACTGCTCCTCCTGAACAACGATCTCTACCTCTCTGTCCAAAGCAACCTCAATCTGCTCCCGACCATGGCCGAGAATCGCCATCGTCCTTGGTATTTGAACAGAATGTACACAATCTATAACATGTTGGAGCATTGGTTTTCCGGCAAGCAAATGCATGACCTTTGGCAATTTAGACTTCATTCGTGTCCCTTTGCCCGCGGCCATGATCACTGCAGCCCAATGTGGCATCCATCTTCGCCTCCACTCATAGTTTACCCTGATTATATATTATAATATAGTGAACTCCCCAAAAAACTTTTATTCGTCAAAAAGCTGCAAATTCCTCTTTTTATTTTAACTTGCTTCCTTGCTATAACCGAAGAGGTCAATAATCTTTACATATGTGCAAAAGAGACCCTAAGATAGGATCTCTTTCTTCCCACGGCTGATTATCTTTACATTGCTTCTTGATAAGCTTTTAATACTGCATTTTGAATCACTTCACGGGCTGCAGATGAGATAGGGTGTGCTATATCACGAAATTCTCCCTCCGGAGTTTTTCTGCTTGGCATAGCAACAAACAGTCCATTTGTTCCTTCCACAACCTTTACATCGTGGACGACAAACGAATTGTCGAAAGTAACAGAAACAACAGCTTTCATTTTACCTTCAACATTCACCTTCCGGACACGTACATCAGTAATGTTCATTATGAATCACCACCCTTCTCATCCCGGTGACCAACGATATCTTACAAAACATATTCTCTATATGGTAAAAAACTCCTTCTTTTAAGGAAAAAAATCTTATTTTCTATCATTTGGGGCGATATTTAGGCAAAATCCAATCTAAACTTCAAATCGCCCTTTAATAATGTGTTTTTACACGATATCTCTCAGAACTTCTTCTAATAGAAATCTAACCTTAAATGATCTCCTGAGGAATGACTCGAACTACTCCCTTGTAGGGATCGAGCTCCCGCAATTGAAGAAGGGATAAGTAGTGGTCCACCAGCTTTGGCTCGCTATCCCGAGGGGTCTCCATGAGGACCCCAATGCCAACCACATCGGCTTCAAATTCCTTCATTAGATTCATCATACCTAAGGCAGTTCCACCAGCCTTCATAAAGTCATCGATCAGCAATACTTTCCGGCCCGGCTCCAAAGCCCTTCTCCCTAAGGACATGGATTGAATTCTTTTTGAAGAACCGGAGACATAATTGATACTCACCGCCGTTCCTTCTGTCACCTTATTGCCATGTCGAATAATAATCATGGGTAAGCCTAAAGCTTCAGCAGTAACCAAGGCTAAGGGAATCCCTTTTGTCTCGATAGTAACTATTACTTCCGGTTTTTTCTCACGGAAGGCTCCCGCAAAGATTAGCCCTAGGGGACGTAAGACCGCGGGATCATAGAGAAGATCGGTCATATATAAGAATCCCCCCGCTAAGACGCGGTCTGGAGAACTTAGACGACCAGCTAAGCCTACTAGGAATTCGTTCGCATCCTCTGGGTTGATCTCCGGAATATAGCGTACCCCACCGGCAGCACCGGACACCGTCTCTAAACGTCCTTGGTCTGTATAACGCATACTCTCTTTCAAAGCCAGCAAATCCTCACTGATGGTTGATTTTGCGGCACCAAATCGCTCCGCCAACAAGGTTAACGGGATTAGCATATTTGGTTTTGACATGAGTACCTGCATTACAGCGACCATACGCTCAGCACGTTTCATCTTATCCACGAGCTTAACCTCTATTCTTTCTCAGGAGCTTGACCAGCCTCCTGAGCTTTTTCTTGTTCACGGGAAAGCCGCAAGGCTTCAAACATAACATTCTCTGCTGTCACGATATGCGCATTAGCTAGAGCTTGGGCTTCCTCCACATCGTGGCGAGCCAGAGCTTCAACAATCCCGCGATGCTCATCAATAGCATCTTTTAAACGCCCAGGGACAGAAAGGGAAGTAGCACGAAAGCGCTGAATTTGCTCTCTTAAATTGTCGAGGATTTGAACCAAGCGCTCATTGCGGCTCGCTTTATAGACTAAAGCATGAAAGCCGGTATCAGAGGTTACGATCTGCTCTAAACTCATTTCCTCCCCTTCATGATATAGAAGGAACCGCTCCATCTGCTCGATCTCTTCGTCGGTAGCCCGCTCAGCCGCAAGCCCTGCTGCCAAGCCCTCTAAAGCTGAGCGAATCTCGAAAACATCCGCTACATCCTTATGGGAGACACCTGCTACATAAGCCCCCTTGCGAGGGATCATAACTACGAAGTTCTCCAATTCCAATTTTCGAATAGCTTCTCTGACCGGAGTACGGCTGACTCCCATCTCATCAGCTAATTGGATTTCCATTAAGCGTTCACCGGGTTCAAGAACTCCATTGATAATAGCCTCCCTTAATGATTCAAACACAATCTCTCGTAAAGGCTTGTAACTATCAAGCTTAACCGGTACAAGTTTTCTACCCATGACAATGTCCCCTTTCCACAGTATGCGTTACCCAAACCTTGCCTTGTATATCTTGCCACGAACCGGCAACTCTTTGTGCCTGTTCAGAGGATTGAAACATCCCGAATACCGCCGAGCCGCTGCCAGACATTAAAGCACCTAGACAACCTTCTTCCTCCTGTAAAGCTTCTTTAATGCGAGCAATCTCTGGAAGAAGCTTTATGGAGGCAGACTCCAAATCGTTATAAAGCATGGGTGCCAGGGCTTTCGCTTCCCTTGATGCTAGCGCTTTCTGCCACGCTTCATAGGATAAGTGTGTAAACTTACTTCCCTCATCAAAGGAACGGTAGGCTTGTGCTGTATTCACTCCTTGCCACGGTTTAACTATTAGCAAATGGATTCGAGGTGCTAGCGGTAAATCCTTTAATACATCACCGACACCGGTGGCCCATTGGGTTCCACCTTGCAAGCAAAAGGGCACATCCGCACCCAGGCGAGTGGCCAGACTCTTAAGCTGTTCCAAGGAATATGGTTCTTGAAACAGATGATTGAGAGCATAGAGAGTTGTAGCGGCGTCTGCGCTACCTCCCCCTAACCCTGCTTGAACAGGGATATTTTTCTCTATTTCTATTCTTATACCGGAAGTTGTGTTCAATCCAGCCAGAAAAACCTGTGCTGCCTGATAAGCTAGGTTTTCGGGCCCACTCCACTCACCACAGGAGCAATCTATACCCCTCTCGGTTAGGGTGATCCGAATCCGGTCAGACAAGCCAATGGATTGCATAACGCTTTCCAACTCATGATAGCCATCAAGACGGTGCCCCGTAATGGCTAAGGCAAGATTGATTTTGGCATAAGCGAACAATTCGATCTGTTTCTGACTCATCATGCCTTCCTTTCCGAACGTTCGATAACTATTTTTACTTATTATACCCCAAAAATCCGCTGGTCTTCTAGTCTCTTGCCAAATTTTTGTGGATTTAAAATCTTTAGTCCCCATAAATATAAAAAAGCATGCTCCACTTCAGCAAGATCGACCTCGATCCGTTCCTAAAAGGGGAGCATACCTATCACCTTTAGCAGCCCAACAACTGTATGGCTACTATTTACCTACCTTGTAAGATAGATATTGGGTTAAGGTTATAAAACCTTCCCGAACGTTCTTTGAAAACCTAATCCTTATTGTTCAGATGAATGAGCTGACACTCTACGTAACCAATATCGCTAAACCTCTGGTATA